>NZ_JBFTOL010000003.1:0-531708 GCF_056397945.1 Stenotrophomonas sp. 05L413 | reverse complement strand
GCGCGGGTTTGATCATTTTCTGAGTCATGGTGCCCAGGAGAGGACTCGAACCTCCACGAAGTTGCCCCCGCTAGCACCTGAAGCTAGTGCGTCTACCAATTCCGCCACCTGGGCGACTCAGGAGGAGAATTCTGCGGGAGAACCGCGAATGTGTCAACAGGATGTCGCAGGAAATTTCGTTCGTCGCTCGATGCAGCGTCATCGCCAGAAACGAAAAAACCCGCTTGCGCGGGTTTGATCATTTTCCGAGTCATGGTGCCCAGGAGAGGACTCGAACCTCCACGAAGTTGCCCCCGCTAGCACCTGAAGCTAGTGCGTCTACCAATTCCGCCACCTGGGCGACTCAGGGGGCGAATTTTGGCCATGTCCCCGCAGGTTGTCAACGGTTTTGTGAAATTTCTTCACAATCCTGCACAGGAGCGCCGCTGATCGGTTCTGCACACGCGCAGCGGTTACTATTGAGGTCAATGAAACCAAAGAAACCGACCCAGGGCGCGAAAGCCCCCAAGTCCCCGGCGCCCAAGAAGGCAGCCGGTCCGTCGGGCAAGCCCCGCGCTGCCGCCAAGAAAGCCGGCAAGCTGCCCCCCTGGATGCCCGAATCCCTGAACACTGCTGAGCCGTCGCGTGGCAACAAGCGCGGGCCCAAGCCCGCGCATGCCGGGCCGATCCCGACCCGCCGCCGCCCGCATCCGACCCCGCTCGACGGTGAGGTCCAGGTCGACCCCTTCGCCGCCCGCGAGGCCGAGCGCTATGCGCAGCCGATCGCCAGCCGTGAGGCGATCCTGCAGCTGCTCGACCGCTGCGATGGCCCGCAGACCGCCGAAGAGATCGCCATCCACCTCGGCCTGACCGAGCCGGACCGTGCCGATGCCCTGGGCAAGCGTCTGGGCGCGATGTGCCGTGACGGCCAGCTGGTGCAGAACCGCCGTGGCGGTTTCGCACCGCTGCAGGCCGTCAACCTGATCACCGGCGTGGTGATCGCCAACCCGGAAGGGTTCGGCTTCCTGCGCCCGGTCGAAGGTGGCGACGATCTGTTCCTGCCGCCGTTCGAAATGCGCAAGGTGCTGCATGGTGACCGCGTGCTGGTCAACGTGACCGGCATCGATCGTCGCGGCCGTCGCGAGGCGAGCATCTCGCGTGTGCTCGAGCGTGGCATGAGCCGCCTGATCGGTCGCTTCAGCGTCGAGTTCGGCATCAACTACGTCGTGCCCGACGACAAGCGCGTGCAGCGCAATGTACAGATCCCACCCGACCAGACCGGCGATGCCCGCGATGGCCAGCTGGTGGTCTGCGAGCTGACCCAGGCGCCGGACACCCGCCGCCCGCCGATCGGCCGCATCATCGCCGTACTCGGCGACAAGCTGACGGCCTCGCTGGTGGTGGAAACCGCCATCCACGGTCATGAGCTGCCGTTCGAGTTCCCGGCCGAAGTGCTGGCTGAAGCCACCGCGGTCCCGATGGTGGTCACCCCCGAACAGATCGGCCACCGCGAGGACCTGCGCAACACGCCGCTGGTCACCATCGATGGCGAGGACGCCAAGGACTTCGACGACGCGGTCTACTGCGAACCCAATGCCGAAGGCTTCCGCCTGGTCGTGGCGATCGCCGACGTCTCCAATTACGTGCGTCCCGGTACGCCGCTGGACACTGAAGCGCAGAAGCGCGCGACTTCGGTCTATTTCCCCGGGTTCGTGGTGCCGATGCTGCCGGAAACGCTGTCCAACGGCATCTGCTCGCTGATGCCCAAGGTCGACCGCATGTGCTTCGTCTGCGACATGCAGGTGAACCGCGAAGGCGAGGTCATTCATTCGCGTTTCTACGAAGCGGTGATGAACTCGCACGCGCGCCTGACCTACAACCAGGTCTGGGAAGCGGTGGGCGAGAACGACCCGGCTGCGCGCAAGGCGATCGGTCCGCTGATGCCGCAGGTGGATCGCCTGTACCAGCTGTATCACGTGCTGGCCAAGGCGCGTACCCGCCGCGGTGCGATCGAATTTGAAACCTCCGAAGTGCGCTTCGTGCTGGACAACACCGGCGAAGTCACCCAGGCCGGGATGATGGTGCGCAACGATGCGCACAAGCTGATCGAAGAATGCATGATCGCGGCCAATGTGCAGGCTGCGCGCTACCTGCTGGCCAAGCAGGTGCCGGCGCCGTTCCGCGACCATGAGCGTCCGCCGGAATCCAAGTACGCCGATCTGCTCGAGTTCCTGAAGGAATTCAAGCTGAGCCTGCCGCCGTGGTCGAAGGTGCAGCCGGCCGATTTCACCAAGCTGTTGAAGAAAGTGCGCGATCGCCCGGACGCAGCGCTGCTGGAATCGGTGCTGCTGCGCAGCCAGAGCCTGGCGGTGTACTCGCCGGACAACCTGGGCCACTTCGGCCTGGCGCTGGATGCGTACGCCCACTTCACCTCGCCGATCCGTCGCTACCCCGATCTGCTGGTGCACCGTGCGATCAAGCACGCGCTCAGCGGAGCCGCGCCGGAGAAGTTCACCTATTCGCCGCGTGAGATGGCTGCGCTGGCCCTGCAGTGCTCCGAGCGGGCGCGCCGTGCCGATGAAGCCGAGCGTGAAGTGGACGAGCGTTACCGCGCCGCATGGATGGAAAAGCACGTCGGTGGCCAGTTCGAGGGCGTGATCAGTGGCGTGACCAGCTTCGGCTTGTTCGTGGAACTGGACGAATCCAAGGTCAATGGCCTGGTGCACGTCACCCAGCTGCCGCACGACTATTACCAGTTCGATGCGGTGCGCAAAACGCTCAACGGCGAACGCCGCGGCAAGATCTACCGCCTCGGTGACCGGGTGCGGATCCTGGTGCTCAAGGCCAGCATGGAAGAGCGCAAGATCGACTTCCGCCTGGTGGAAGAGAAGGACGATTCGCTGCCCGAGCTGCCGCCGCGCGGCCAGCCGGCCAAGCGCCAGAAGCAGAAGTACTGATCATCGCTTACCGGCCCACGGCCGGTAAGCGGCAGGTGCCGACCGTTGGTCGGCACGCTGCCTACCCGCCCACCGTTGGTGGGCACACGGATTCCACCGGAGCGATCCCATGCAGGCCCTCCCCGAATACAGCGGTGGTTGCCAGTGCGGCGCAATCCGCTTCCACGTGGTCGGTGCGCTGACCCACAGCTCGATCTGCCATTGCCGGATGTGCCAGAAGGCCTTCGGCGCTTACTACGCCCCCTTGGTCTCGGTCCGTGGCAGCGACTTCCGCTGGACCCGTGGTGAGCCCCGACGTTTCCAATCCTCCAACAAAGTCCAGCGCGGCTTCTGCGCTGACTGCGGCACACCGCTGACCTACGAAGCCCCCGATGGCGTGGCGGTCGCGGCCGGCGCCTTCGACGAACCGGCCCGCCTGCCGCCGACGATCCAGTACGGGATCGAGGCCAAGCTCCCGTTCGTGGATGCCCTGGGGTCGCTCAGCGCGCTGCGCAGCGAGGAAGACGCCGAGGCCGGCGACTTCCTGCTGCATATCGTCTCCCACCAGCACCCGGACCACGACACCGCGGAGTGGCCGCCGGGCTGAAGGCGGTCTGTGAACGCCCGGCAGGGCAGGGTGGGCCTTGATGCTCTACCATTACCAACCCCTTTACCGGTCCCGCCCCCCGCAATGAGCAAGCAAAGCCAGTGGATCGTCGGCGTCAACGCCGTCGCCTCTTCGATCGAGAATGATGCCGAGAACGTCCGCGAGGTCCTCATCGAGGCCGGCGCGAAGAACCCGCGTCTGACCGAGATCGAAGAAAACGCACGCCGCAAGGGCATCGACGTGCGCAAGGTAAACACCCAGGCGCTGGACGGTGTGGGCGGTTCGGTGCGTCACCAGGGTGTGGCGGCGCGCTACCAGGCCGCTCGGACCTGGGGCGAAAACGAGCTGGAAGGGCTGGTCGAAGCGGCCGAGGGCAAGGCCCTGCTGCTGATCCTCGACGAGGTCCAGGACCCGCACAACCTCGGCGCCTGCCTGCGCAGCGCAGCGGCGGCCGGTGCCACGGCGGTGATCATTCCCAAGGACAAGTCGGCGTCGGTCAATGCGACCGTGCGCAAGACGTCGGCTGGCGCGGCCGACCGTATCCCGGTGGTGCAGGTGACCAACCTCTCGCGCTGCCTGAAGGACCTGCAGAAGCTGGGCGTGTGGATCTACGGCCTGGCCGGTGAAGCCACCGAGTCGCTGTACGCGATCGACCTGAAGGGCAACGTGGCGCTGGTGCTGGGCGGCGAAGCCGACGGCCTGCGTCGTCTGACCCGCGAAAACTGCGATGGCCTGGTCAAGATTCCGATGCCGGGCGATATCGAGAGCCTGAACGTCTCCGTCGCCACCGGCGTGAGCCTGTTCGAAGCGGTGCGTCAGCGCGGGCTGTAAGCCGCGCGCTCTACCTGTGATGCGCCTGGCGCGGGGGATCACCCCGCGCTGCCGCCCAGCGCCTTGAACAACGTCACATCGTTGATCAACTGCCGCTGGCGCACGGACGCCAGTGACAGCTCGGCATCGCGCCGGGTCTGTTGCGCTTCCAGCCAGGTGCGCAGGTCGGTAGCGCCGACCCGGTAGCGCACTTCATACATCCGTTCGATCTCCACTGCTTCGTCGTAGGACGCCTGCGAGGCCGCCACCTGCGTGGCGAACTGGGTGCGCGCCGACAGGGCGTTGTCCACTTCCGACAGCGCGGTGTACAGCGTGCGGCGGAACCCGTTGGCCGCGATCTGGTAATCGGTGCCGGCCAGGCGGGTGTTCAACTGGGTCTGGCGCACATTGAGGAACGGCAGCGACAGCCCCGCGCCCAAGGTGGCGACCGGATTCTTCAGCACGTCCGAGAGCGAGGGCGCGCCGGTACCGACACTGCCGGTCAGGCTCAACGCAGGGTAGTACTGGGTAGCCGTGACCTTGATGGTCTTCAGGCTGTTGCGCAGGCGCAGCTCGGCGGCGCGCAGGTCCGGGCGGCGGCCGAGCAGATCGGCCGGCAGGCCTTCGGCCACGACCGGGCTGCCGGCGCGCTGCAGCTGCTGCGGTTCCTCGGCCAGTGCCAGCGGCTGCCCATCCAGCAGCACCGTCAGTGCATTGCGCGCAGCCACACGCTGCTGCTCCAGTGCACTCTGCGCAGCACGCTGTGCCTCCAGGCTCTGTACGGCCTGGCGTACTTCCAGGCGCGAGACCGCACCGGCATCGAAGCGCGCCTGGACCAGCTCGCGGGTGCGCTCCAGGCGCTGCAGATTGGCCTGGCCGGCGGTGATCGACTGGTTGAGGAAGGCCAGTGTCCAGTATTGCGTGGCCACGTCGCTGATCACCAGCAGGGCGGTGTTCTGCAGGTCTTCCTGGCTGGCCTGGGCCTCCCACTGGGCGATGTCGCGCTGGGTACGCAGGCGGCCCCAGAGATCGATCTCCCACTGCAGGGACACGCCGGCCGAGCTGCCGCGGTTCCAGTCCGCGCGCTGGTCGATCGGGCGGTTGCCGCTGCTGTTGACGCTGCCCGAGGGCTGTGGCCAGAGCGCGTTGTCGGCCAGGCCGGCCTGCAGGCGCGCGCGCTGCACCGCCAAGCCGGCCGAGACCAGATCGGTGTTGGCGGCCAGGGCGCGATCGATCACGCGGTCCAGGCCGGTGTCGCCGAACTGGGTCCACCAGGCATCGCTGCGGACATCGGCGGCAGCCGCATGCGGCTGCTCGCTCACCGCCTCGGTGGGGGTGTTCAAGGTGGCATCGCCACGGCCATAGGTGGCCGGTACTGCCGGCGCCTCGACCTGGTAGCGGCCGGTGCTGACGCAGGCCGACAGGGTCAGTGCGGTCACGCAGGCCAGGGCCAGTGGACGCAGCGATGCGGGGTGCAGCAGAGCAGGAGAAATCTTCATTCGCGCGCCAGCGCCTCCACGGGATCAAGTTGGGCGGCATTGCGGGCCGGCAGGAAACCAAACGCCACGCCGATCAGGCTGGAGCAGGCAAAGGCGGCCACGATGGACGCGGTCGAGAACAGCATCTGGAAGTCCGGCGCGAATCTGCCGAACAGCCAGCCGACCACCAGCGACAGGCCGACGCCGAGCAGGCCGCCGAGCAGGCAGACCAGCACCGCCTCGATCAGGAACTGCTGGCGGATATCGCTCTGCCGCGCGCCCACGGCCATGCGCACGCCGATTTCGCGGGTGCGCTCGGTCACCGAGACCAGCATGATGTTCATCACGCCGATGCCGCCCACCAGCAGCGCGATCGCGGCGATGGCGCTGATCAGCAGGGTCATGCTGCGGGTGGTCTGTTCAATGGTCTGGCGGATTTCAGCGCTGTTGCTGAGGAAGAAATCCTCGGTGCCGTGGCGCATGATCAACAGCTTGGAAATGGCTGCTTCGGCAGCATCCATCGGGGTCGCATCATCCACCCGCACCGTAATGCCGGACACGTGGCTCTGGCCGAGCATGCGCGACATCACCGTGGTGTACGGCACCCACACGCTCAGGCTGGTGCTGCCGCCAAATCCAAATCCTGGCCGCTGGGCGACGCCGATCACGCGTACCGGAACATTCCCGAGCAGGATCACCTGGCCGATCGGATCTTCGCCATTGGGGAAAAACTGGGTGCGGGTGTTCTCATCGATCAGTGCCACCTGTGCCAGCCGCGTGACCGCATCGCGGTCGAAGAAGCTGCCGGCGAGCAGCTTGACGCCCTTGACCCGGAAGAACTGCTCGCCGACGCCGCTCACCTGGGCCGTGGCCGACTGGTTGCGGTAGCGGGCGGTCACCGAGGAGGAGACGCTGGGCGTCGCGCTGTCGACGTAACTCTGGTTGGCCAGCGCATCGGCATCACTGGCCTTGAGGGTCTGCACGCGAGCCGAACGCATGTCGCCGAATCCGCGACCGGAATACACATCGATCGTGTTGGTGCCGAGCGAGCCGATGGTCTGCAGGATCTGCTGCTGCGAGCCGTTACCCAACGCCACCACCGAGACCACCGAGGCGATGCCGATGATGATGCCGAGCATGGTCAGGAAGGTGCGCAGGCGATGGGCATTCATGGCCAGCAGGGCCATCCGGAACGCTTCGGTGAAGCGGTCGCGGGCGGCACGCCAGCTGTGGCCCTTGCTCGCGGCCACGGTTGGCTGGCGCTGTGCGCGATAGCTCGGCGCCGCCGGATTGGCGCGGTCGGCGATGATCTCGCCATCGCGGATTTCGATGATGCGCTGGGCGTGCTGGGCCACACTCATGTCATGGGTGACGATGATGATGGTGTGGCCTTCGGCATGCAGCTCGCCCAGGATGCCCATCACTTCTTCGCCGGATTTCGTGTCCAGTGCACCGGTCGGCTCATCGGCGAGGATCACCTCGCCACCGTTCATCAGCGCCCGTGCGATCGAGACACGTTGCTGCTGGCCGCCGGAGAGCTGGCCGGGGGTGTGGTTCATGCGGTCGCCCAGACCAAGCCGCTGCAGCAGCTCTTCGGCACGGGCGGTGCGCACCGGGCCGGGACTGCCGGCATACACCGCCGGTACCGCGACATTGCCGCGCGCATCCAGATCGCCGAGCAGGTGGTAGCGCTGGAAGATGAAACCGAAATGTTCACGACGCAGCTCGGCCAGGTCATCCGGTTCCATGCGGCCGGTCTCGCGGCCGGCCACCTGGTAACTGCCGCGCGTCGGCCGGTCCAGGCAGCCGAGGATGTTCATCAAGGTGGACTTGCCCGAGCCGGACTGGCCGACGATGGCGACCATCTCACCGGCAGCGATGTCCAGATTGACGTCGCGCAGCACCGCGATGGTGTCATCGCCCGCCGGGAATTCCCTGCGCAGGTCGCGCAGCCGCAGCAGCGGCGTGCCCGTCGAGGCCGCGCTCATCGGCGCGGTCCGCCCATGCCGGGGCCGCTGATCCGCACGGCGCCACCGCGGCTGCCGCCGCCTGCGCCCTGTGCACCACCGCCTTCGCCGACGATGACCTTGTCACCCTCTTCCAGGCCGGACAGGACTTCGGCGTTGGCACCGTTGTTGATGCCGATCTTGACCTTGCGCGGGGCCGGCATGCCGTCGGCACCGGCCACGCGCACCAGATACTGCCCATCGCGACTCTTCGGGCCGAGCGCCACGGCGGGAATGAGCAGCACATCCTTGGCCTGCTTGAGCATCATCGAGACCTGGGCGGTCATGTCGATGCGCAGGGTGCCGTCCGGGTTTTCCACATCGAACAGCGCGTTGTAGTACACCGCGGTGGTGGTGGAGGAGTCGCTGGTGGTGGAATCCTTCTTGACGATGGTGGCCGGGGCCGGGTTGATCTGGCGCAGCGTGGCGTGATATTTGCGGTCTGGATCGCCCAGCGTGGTGAAGTACACCGGCATGCCCGCCCGGATCTTGACCACGTCTGCTTCGGACACATCGGCATTGACCGTGACCAGATCGAGGCGGGCGAGCATCACGATGGTCGGTGCGGTCTGGTTGGCGTTGACGGTGCGCCCTTCTTCGGTGACCACCGCGACCACGGTGCCGTCCATCGGCGCGATGATGCGGGTGTAGGCGAGATTGGCGCGGGCCGTGCCCAGCTCGGTTTCGCGGCCCTTGATCTGTGCGTCGAAGGACTGGATCTGGGCGCGCGCGGTCTTGAGCTTGGCATCGGCTGCATCGAACTCGGCGCGCGAGGTGGCTTCGGCCGCCAGCATCTGCTGCTGGCGTGCGAACTCGAGCTCGGCTTCGCGCAGGCTGGCCTGCTGGACCGCGCGCTGTGCCTTGACCTGATCCAGCGAGGCCTGGGCATTGAGCACCTGGTTCTGCTGGGTGGTGGCGTCGATCTCGGCGATCAGATCGCCCTCTTTGACGGTATCGCCGAGCTGGACCTTCAGCGACGTGACCTGGCCGGAAGCCTGCGCGCCGACGCTGACCAGCTTGTAGGCGTCGATCACGCCGGTGGCTTCCACCGTCTGTTCGATGTCGCCGCGGCTGACCGGCGTGGTCGCCAGGGTGGGCGCGGCCGGCTTGCGCAGCATCCATGCCACAATCGCGGCGATCAGGACGAGGACCACGAGCAACAGCAGGAGGCGAGCACGGCGGGTTCTGGGCAATCGGGGCTTCACGATGATCGTCAACTCGGCAGGCCGGTGCATCGGCGTTGTCAGCATTGTGAAGATCGTTCACCGCCGGCTCAATGCTCGCCGTGTACCAAGATGTATCCCTGCGGTGCACAGCGCATTTCATTGTGTATCTGCATCACCCCTTGAAACAGACGTACGTAAACCAGGAGATGCGGTTCAGCTCCCGACAGGGGATGATCACTGCATGGAGACTGCCAACAGCATGCACAGACTGCTGATCGTCGATGACGACAACGATATCCGCCAGCTGCTCGCCGAGCAGCTTGGCCGCGCCGGTTACCTGGTGAGCACGGCCAGCGATGGCCAGGGCATGCGCCAGCTGCTGGAGCGCGAACACGTCGATCTGATCGTGCTCGACCTCAACCTGCCGCGCGAAGACGGCCTGACCCTGTGCCGCGATCTTCGCGCGCGCTCGAGCACGCCGGTGATCATGTTGACCGCGCGCAGCGAGCCGATCGATCGCGTGCTCGGCCTGGAGATGGGCGCCGACGACTATCTGGCCAAGCCGTTCGAACCGCGCGAACTGCTTGCCCGCATCCGCAACGTGCTGCGCCGCACCGAGGCGCTGCCGGCCAACCTGGAGCCGCTGGCGATCCGCCGTGCGCGCTTCTCCAGTTGGATCTTCGATCTCGAACACCGCCATCTGGTTGATCCCGATGGACGCGTGGTGGTGTTGTCCGGCGCCGAATTCCGGCTGCTGCGGGTGTTCGTCGGGCATGCCAACAAGGTGCTGTCGCGCGAACAACTGGTGTCGCTGAGCAGCGGCCGCAACTACGAATCGCAGGATCGCGCCATCGATCTGCAGGTCAGCCGCCTGCGCAACAAGCTGGCCGATGATGGCGGCAGCGACGGCCTGATCAAAACCGTGCGCAACGAAGGCTATGTGCTTGCTGCGGCGGTCACCCTGGAATGAAACGCCTGCGCCACTTCTTTTCCTCGATGGTGGGGCGACTGTTCGTGATCCTGCTGCTGGGCATGAGCGTGGCCGCGATCGGCGCGACCATGCTGGCAAGTACCAAGCGCCAGCAGGAGTTCGAGCGGCAGAACCTCAACCGCATCGCCGACCGCCTGCAGGGGTTCGTGAATCTGCTGGACGGTAATCCGGAGTTGCGCCAGCGGCTGCTCACCAGTGGCGGGCCGAGTGTGCGGCAGCTGCCGGAGGGGGCACGCATCGGCCGGCCCGATGCCGCGCTGATGGAGATCCTCGATGACCGGCCCGGCCCGGTGGCGAGCAGCCAGGTGGCCTTCACCTCGTTCCGCTCCTGCCTGCCGCGGTTGCCGGAGCTGCTGCCGCCGCCGCGCGACAAGGAAAAGATGCGGCACCCGCCGCGTGAGCGCGACCCGGCCTTCATCCCACCCAAGTGCCGCGTGGTCACGCTGCAGCTGACCGACGGCACACCGCTGCGGCTGGCACTGGATTCCCCCGCCGTGGCGCACAACGGCGTGCTCGCCGTGGACCCGTTGTTCCTGACCTTGCTGGTCGTGGCGATCGCCATCCTGGCCTACATCGTGGCGCGGATGGCCAGCGCCCCGCTGCAGCGGTTGGCCGATGCCGCCGCCGCACTGGGTGATGATCTGCAGGGCGCCCCGATGCCGGTGACCGGCCCGGTGGAAGTCCGCCGGGCTGCGGAGGCGTTCAACGCCATGCAGAAGCGGCTGCAGCGCCACCTCGGTGAGCGCACCCAGATGCTGGCAGCGATCACCCATGATCTGCAGACACCGGTGACGCGCTTGCGGCTGCGGCTGGAGAACGTCACCGATGAGACATTGCGTGAACGCCTGATCGCCGATCTCGGCGCGATGCAGGCGCTGATCCGTGAAGGGCTGGAGCTGGCCCGCAGTGCCGAGAGCGCTGAACAACGTGCCGCGCTGGACCTCGATCGCTGCTGGAGAGCATCGTCGAAGATGCCGCCGAAGCCGGCGCCGATGTCCATTTCGAGCAACCCAGCGGGGCAGTGCTCATGCTGCGCCCCTTGGCGATGCACCGCCTGTTCTCCAACCTGGTCGACAACGCGGTGATGTACGGCCAGACCGCACGCGTGCGGGTGGAGCAGGCCGGGCAGGACGTGGAGGTGCGCATCCGCGACAGCGGCCCCGGCCTGGCCGAGGACGAGCTGGAGGCGGTGTTTGACCCGTTCGTGCGGCTGGAGGCCTCGCGCTCGCGCCAGACCGGCGGTGCCGGCCTGGGGCTGACCATCGCCCGGGCGTTGGCCGAAAAGGACGGCGCGACGCTGCATCTGCGCAACCATCCGCAGGGCGGGCTGGAAGCGATCGTGCGCTGGGCCGCGCCGGCGCGGGCGGCGGCGGGGCCACGCGGGGGCTGACGCCGGTCCCCCAAAGCGAAAGGATTTGCCTACTATGGGCATCTCTTTCCAGCGTCTCCCCCATGAGAGCGTACGACTCTGCCGGCCATCGCGCCGGTGCACGGCCGTTCCCCCCATGCACACGGCGCCTGCCCAAGGTTGATCCATACGGATGAGCGATCGGGGGGGCAGGATCCGGTGGCGGCCGGCACAACTGAAGTTCCCGGGCATGCCAACGCTGCAGGCGGCAGCGCTGTGGCTGTTGCTGCTGTGCGCGCTGCCGTGGTCGCTGTCGGCGCAGGATGGCCCGCCGCCGCTGCGCGACTACGCCATCGATGTCTGGACCTCGCGCAACGGGTTGCCGCACAACTCCCTGCGCGACATCGCGCAGACGCCCGAAGGGCACCTGTGGTTCGCCACCTGGGAAGGCCTGGTCCGCTACAACGGCCTGGATTTCACCGTGTTCGACCGCAGCACCACGCCGGGCCTGCGCGATAACGGGGTCGGCGCGTTGTTGGTGGACCGCAGCGGCGGACTGTGGATCAGTGACTCGCGCGGCAACGTGACCCGGCGCGGCCCGGACGGCCGCTGGCAGGTCTGGGAGCACCGCGCCGATACGCCGCAGGTGCTGATCCAGGCGATGCAGATGGACAGCCATGGGCGCCTGTGGCTGCTGTACGAGGGCAAGGGGATCGGCAGTCTGGCGCCGGACGGGACGTTCGACTATCAGAAGCCACCGGCCGACGTACCGATGGCCATGAGCTTCACCAAGCTGGTCGTGGATGCGCAGGACCGGGTCTGGGTCGGCACACTCGACGGGCTGGTCGTACGCGATACCGATGGCGTGCTGCGCCGTGCGCCGGACAGCTGGGGGCTGGGGCGTGGCCTGGTCTGGCCGTATCGCGCGCCCGACGGGGTGATGTGGGTAGTGGCTGGCGAGCGCATCTACCGGATGCAGGACGGCGCACCGCTGCTGCAGCACCGGCTGCCGGGCGTGACCCACATCACCGCGATGCTGCAGGACCGCCATGGCGATCTGTGGCTGGGCACCGAGAATCAAGGTCTGCTGCGGTTGTCGCGGCACGGGCTGGAGCGATTGCCGCCGGGCCTGTCGTTGCCCGGCGGACGCGTGGTCAGCCTGCGCGAAGATGCCGAGGGCAGCATCTGGGTCGGCGCCAACGGCGGGCTGTATCGCCTGCGCGAAACCCTGTTCAGCAGCTTCACCGAGCGCGACGGGCTCAGTGGCGACTACGTGCGCACGGTGTTCGAGGATCGGCAGAGGCAGCTGTGGATCGGCAGCGCCAGCGGGCTGGACCGGCGCGATGCCCAGGGTCGCTTCAGCGCGATGCCACTGCGCAACAACGTCGGCAAGAGTCCCTCGGTATTGAGCCTGGCCCAGGATCGCGAGGGCACGCTGTGGGTGGGCACGTTTGGCGACGGCATCTTCCGGATCAACGAACAGGGGCAGCGCCTGCGCGACTACGGCACGGACGAAGGGCTGCCGGGCGGCAACATCCGTGCGATCAGCATCGATCGCGACGGGGTGGTCTGGGCCGGTACCCAGAAGGGGGTGGTCCGCATCGAGGCCGGCAAGGCCGAGCAGCCGGTGATCCCGGGCATGCCGACCGGGCTGATCACCGCGTTGGCGCATGACGACGACGGCGCGTTGTGGATCGGCACCATCGAGGGGATCCGCGTGCTGCGCGGTGACCGGGTCCAGACGATCGATCTACAGCCGTTGGGCGGTGGCCGCAGCGTGTTCGGGTTCCAGCAGATCGGCGATGCGATGTGGGTCAGCACCGACCGCGGCCTGTACCGCTACCAGGAAGGCAGGCTGGCACGGGTCGGTCTGGAGCAGGGCATGCCGGTGGATACGGTGTTCCAATTGGTGCCCGACCGCGTCGGCAACGTGTGGATCAGCAGCAACCGCGGCGTGCTTCGCACCGACATGGCGATGCTCAACGCGGTCGCCGATGGCCGCGCCGAACGGGTCGAGGTGGAGCACTACAACGAGATTGACGGCATGGCCAATTCGCAGGCCAACGGCAGCTCCGGGCCCTCGGCGATCCTGCGCCAGGACGGCACTTTCTGGGTGGTGACCGCCGGCGGCTTGAGCACGGTCGATCCATTGCGCCTGCAGCGCTTCCGTGAGCGCATGGCGCCACCGGCGGTGATCGAGAACGTGCAGGTCGATGGCGCGCCCCTGCATTGGCAGGGCAGCAATCACAATGCGATTCCGGGCGGGCGCCGGCTGAGCGTGAGCTACGTCGGCCTCAGCTATCTGCTTTCCGAGCGGATCCGCTACCGGACCCGTCTGGACGGCCTGGACAAGGGGTGGATCGAGCGCGGCCAGCAGCGCAGTGTGGAATTCATCGGCCTGCCGCCGGGCGACTACACGCTGCACGTCTCCGCCGCGCATCCAGGCGGTGTCTGGAGCGACAGCGAAGCGGTCTGGGAATTCACGGTGGAGCCGTTCCTGTGGCAGCGCCACAGCGTGCAGTTGATCGCCGCGCTGTTGTTGCTGGCTGGGCTGGTGGCGCTGTACCGGTATCTGATCAACCGCTACAAGGCCAGCAACGTGCGGCTGGCGCGGATGGTGCAGGAAGCCACGCTGGATCTGCAGACCCAGACGGTCAACCTGCAGGCACTCAATCAGGAGAAGACCGAACTGGCCGACCGCTTGGCGGTGCAGGCCGAGGCGTTCGAGCGGCAGGCCCGCGAAGATGCGCTGACGGGGCTGCCGAACCGGCGTGCATTCGATGAAGCGCTGGCGCGCGATTTCGCCCGTTCGCAGCGCAGCCGTCACCCGCTGTGTCTGGTGGTGCTGGATATCGATCACTTCAAGGAAGTGAACGACCGGCACAGCCATTCGGTGGGCGATGTGGTGCTGGTGGAAGTGGCGCGTCTGTTGGCCTCGGCGTGCCGCGATTCGGACATGCCCGCACGTACGGGCGGCGAAGAATTCGCGCTGCTGCTCAACGATACCCGGCTGGATGAAGCGGCCCAGGTCTGCGCGCGTCTGCGCGGGCTGTTCCATGATCATCCGGACTGGGCCGGTATTCCGGGCCTGAAGGTCACCTTCAGTGCCGGTCTGGTGGAACTGGACGCTGCCGACCGCACCCCGATGCTGCTTTACCAGCGCGCCGATCGCGCGCTGTACCGCGCCAAGAGCGAAGGGCGCGACAGGACCGCTATCGGGTGATGCAGCTCAGGGGCGCGGCCAGCTGTTGGCGACCTTGCAGAACAGTTTGGCGGTCTGCTCGGTGTCGTACACCGCGCTGTGCGCTTCATCGGCATCCCAGCCCAGCCCGGCAGCGGTGGCCGCGCGTGCCAGCACGGTCTGCCCGTAGGCGATGCCGCCGAGAGTCACGGTGTCGAACACGCTGAAGGGATGGAACGGGTTGCGCTTGTGGCCGGTGCGGTTGACGGCCGCATTGACGAAGCCCAGATCGAAATGGGCGTTGTGCCCGACCAGGATCGCGCGCTGGCAACCGTACTTCTTCATCGCCGCCCGGATCGGGGTGAAGATGTGGTCCAGCGCATCGCGCTCGACCTTGGCCAGCCGGAACGGGTGATCCAGGATGATCCCGGTGATTTCCAGCGACTTCGGGTCGATCTCCAGGCCTTCGGCCGGGACCACGTGGGCACTGGCGGTCTGGCCGGGATAGAGCAGGCCGTTTTCGTCCATCTCGATCGGAACGGCGGCGATCTCCAGCAGCGCGTGGCGATCAGAGTCGAATCCCCCGGTCTCCACATCCACCGCCACCGGCAGGAAGCCGCGGAAGCGGGTCGCCATCAAGCGCTGGGCAGCGGGCAGTGCGTCGGCAGCAGCCGGCGCGTCGGAGCGGGGGAGGTCGTCAGTCATCGCGCCAGTTTAGCAGAGCGGCCTGTACCCCCCCTGCGCTCAGGCCAGGGCCGGGAGGCGCCCGCGGCCGCGGTGCAGCAGGTGATCCAGGCTCAACGGGCCGGCGCCCTGCAGGGCCAGAGGCAGCAGCATGGCCATGAACAGCAGCGGCAGTTTGAAGTTGCCAAAGCCCTGATCGGTGATGACATAGCCCATCGCCAGCTCGGCCAGCCCATTCCAGTGCATCGGCCAGTGCACGGCGGCGGTGGCGACCACGGTCAGCACCAGCAGGCAGCTGGCGGCCACGCGGGTCCCCAGCCCAAGCAGCAGGCAGGCTGCGCCGACCAGCTCGAACCAGGTGGCCAGCTGCCAGTTCAGGGTGGCCGGCAGCTGATCGAAGGGAAACGGGAAGGCCTGCTGCAGGTCCTCGAACCAGTTCTGGCCTCGCAGTTTTTCACGGCCGGACTCGAAGTACTCCCAGCCCATCAGCAGGCGCAGGCCGAGCGGGGCCAACCACGGGCCGAGGTGATCCAGCCGGGCGCGCAGGGCGACCAGGGGCGGTGACTTCATCGATGCGATTCCTTTGTGGAACGGTCAGGTGGCGGGCGCGGCGGGCCCGATCACGCCGTTGTCGTGGAATTGGCGCAGCAGGGCGGCGCCGGGCAGGCGCAACGCATCGGCCGCCATGCCGTGCGCCTGCGCGAGCTGCTGCAGGTAAGTGGCACCGGTGCTGCCGGGGTGCTGGCCGATCTGCTCCAGCAACTGCGCGGCCATCGGGCTGATCATGGCGAAGCGGACCTGGCCATCAGGGTCGCGCCGGACCAGCAGCCCGGTCGGCTCGGGGGCGGGCTGCGAAGGCGCATCATCGGTGCCAAGCCGATGCACCGGCCAGTGATAGATCAATGGCCAGGCCAGCGGCGAGCGCTGCAGCGCCGCGTGCATCGGGTCGATGCCCGGCGAGGGCGGCAGGGGCTGCGCGTCCAGCTGGTAGAGGGCCGTTTCCACCCACTCGTAATGGGCCAGTTCGGCCAACGCCGGGTGCGGCAGCGCGGCTTGATGGTGCAGCCACTGCACGAACTCGGCGGCCAGCTCGGTGAACAAGGGGGTCTGCGCCGGGTGTCCGGCAAGGAAGCGCCGGACCAGGGTGGCCCACGCCGCCTCACCCAGCAGCTGCACGCAGACCGGGAAGCCGTTGCCGAGCAGCCCCAGCACAGTGTTGAACACCAACCGCTGGTAGATGCCCAGCCGGCGCGCGTCCATGCCGTCGGGTGCGGCGTTATGGTCCGGGTCGCGCAGGTGCGCGGTGAACGCCCTCTGCTGTGCGTGCAGGCGCGCCGGGGCGTCAGTCATGTCCGTTCCCTGCATGGGCGGCCATCAGCTGGCGGATGTGCTGCAGTTCGCCACGCAGTTCGGCATACGGCGGAAAACTGAAATCACGTTCCAGCAGCGTCGGGCGCGCACCGATGCGCGCATAGGTGCGGGCGAGCAGGTCCCAGACCGGATCGATCACCGCGCTGCCGTGGGTGTCGATCTTCAGATCGGGCGCCTCGTCCAGATGGCCGGCCACATGCAGGCAGACGATGCGCGCGGCCGGCAGCCCGGCGATGAACGCATCGGCGTCGTAGCCGTGGTTGCAGGCGTTGACGTAGACGTTGTTGACGTCCAGCAGCAGATCGCAATCAGCCTCGGCCAGCACGGCGTTGGTGAAGGCCAGTTCGTCCATGGCCGGTTCCGGGGCGAGGTAATAGGACACGTTCTCCACCGCGATCCGCCGGCCCAACAGGTCCTGCACGCGGGCGATGCGTGATGCGGTGTGGCGTACGGCCTCGTCGGTGAACGGAATCGGCAGAAGGTCGTACAGATGCCCCTCATCGCTGCAATAGCTCAGGTGTTCGCTGTAAAGCGGCACGTGGTGCCTCGCCAGGAAGCGTCCTACCTGTTCCAGCAGCACGGTATCCAGCGGCGCGGTGCTGCCCAGTGAGAGCGACAGCCCATGGCAGGTGAGCGGATGGCGCGCGGCCAGTTCGGCGAGTGCGTCACCGGCCGGCCCACCGATACCGATCCAGTTTTCCGGCGCGCATTCGAGGAAGTCGATATCGCCGGCGGGCGCGTCACGCAGGTCCTGCAGCAGGGCGCGGCGCAGGCCCAGTCCGGTCGCCGCCGCAGGCAGCGGCGACCGGCCCAGGCCAGTGGCGAGGGCGTCAGTGCTTGGCACCGCACTTGCCTTCGCCGCACTTGCCTTCCGCCGTCTTCTTGTCGCCAGCGGTCGTTGCCTTGGTGCCAGCAGCCTTGCCCTTGTCGGCGCCGCACTTGCCTTCCCCACACTTGCCTTCGGCTGCCTTGGCACCGGCAGTCGCGGCCTTGTCGCCTGCCTTGGTGCCGGCCTTCTCGCCATGCGCACCGCACTTGCCTTCGCCACACTTGCCCTCGGCGGCCTTGGTCGCCGCCTGTCCAGCCACCAGGTAGCCCTGGGCCAGCTCGGTCATGCTCAACGCGGATGCCGAGGCGGTGACGCCCAGGCCTGCAGCCAGCGCAGTGGCCGCCAGCAGGGACAGCGAACGGGTGGGTGTGCTCATCGGGTAACGCTCCTTGGAATGGGCCGGGGCCCGGGATGGCTGCGTGGGGGCAGCAGGTGCGGCCATGGTGGCCCGGCCCGGCTCATCGAATCCTCACACAGGATTCAACGTTTCGTGAAGTGCAGTGCAGTGCGTTGCGTTATTCAACAGCGGTGGACGGGTCGGGCGCTGGGCCGCGATGCCCTTGTCGGCGAATGTCCCCCGGCGTCGGCCTGCGGCCGGCGCCTCCTCCTTGAGTTCGCCCACAAGGGCATCACGACCCAGCGACTCGAGACCCTGCGCGCCCACAGAAAGGCACGACTTCGCGGAGTCGTCCAACACGCGAGCCCCGTAGCGGCCGGCAGGCCCCTGGGCAAAATCAAGGAGGAGGCCGTCGCCGCGAGGCGCCGGCCGGGGGACATTTGCCGAGGGGCCTGCCGGTTGATGCGGGGCGTGACGCCCGCGGCAGGCCCAAGCGAAAACACTGGTGGATCCAAAGTACCGCTGAGGTGCTGTCGTGCTTTGGGTGAGGAACAAAAAAACCGCCACCCGAAGGCAGCGGCTCTTGGCTTCCTTTTTGGAGCACGCGCTCAGACGTGATCGGTACTGCTGGTCTCGTCGCGCTTCTCGCGCGGCGGCAGCGCCTGCTCGCCATGCACCAGGAACCACACGTTCTCGGCGATGTTGGTCGCATGGTCGCCCACGCGCTCCAGGTTCTTGGCCATGAACAGCAGGTGGGTGCACGGGGTAATGTTGCGCGGGTCTTCCATCATGTACGTCAGCAGCTCGCGGAACAGCGCGGTGTACTGCGCGTCCAGGCGGGCGTCATCGTCGCGCAGCTCCAGCGCCGCGGCGGCGTCGTTGTCGCGGTAGGCCTCGATCGCGCGGCGCACCTGCTGTGCGGCCAGCCGGCCCAGGGCGCGCAGGCCCTGGATCTGCGGCAGCGGTGGCACCTTGCTCAGCGCGATCGAGCGCTTGGCCACGTTGGCCGCGTAATCGCCGATGCGTTCGATGTCGGCGGGAATGCGCAGGCCGGCCAGGATCTCGCGCAGGTCGCGTGCCATCGGCCCGCGCAGCGCCAGGCGCATCACGTCGTGGCTGATGTGCTGCTCAAGCTGGTCGATGGCTTCATCGTTGGCGATGATGCGCTGGGCGGCGTTCTCGTCGCGCTTCTCGATCACGTCCATGGACGCCTCCAGCTGCGCGACCGCCATCTCGCCCATGCGCACGATCTCGGCCACCAGGCGCTGCTGTTCTTCGTCGTAGCTCTTGACGATGTGGTCGTTGGGAATGCTCATGCGGTTCTATCCAGGGTTCGTGGGCCGGAATCAGCCGAAGCGGCCGGTGATGTAGTCTTCGGTCTGCTGCTTGTTGGGCTGCGAGAAGATCACTTCGGTGCGGTCGTGCTCGATCAGGTCACCCAGGTACATGAAGGCGGTGTAATCGGACACGCGCGCGGCCTGCTGCATGTTGTGGGTCACGATCACGATCGTGTAATCGTGCTTGAGCTCTTCCACCAACTGCTCGATGCGGCTGGTGGAGATCGGGTCCAGCGCGGAGGTCGGCTCGTCGAGCAGCAGCACGTCCGGGCGCAGGGCCACGGCGCGGGCGATGCACAGACGCTGCTGCTGGCCACCGGACAGGCCCAGCGCGCTCTGGTTGAGCTTGTCCTTCACTTCGTCCCACAGCGCGCCCTGGCGCAGGGCCTGCTCGACGCGATCGGTCATCTCCGATTTGGAGAGCTTCTCGTGGTGGCGGATGCCATAGGCCACGTTCTCGAAGATGGTCATCGGGAACGGCACCGGCTTCTGGAATACCATGCCGACCTTGCTGCGCAGGCGGTTCATCGGGTACTTCGGCGAGAGGATGTTCTCCCCGTCCAGCATCACTTCACCACGCGCTTCCAGCTTGGGGTACAGCGCGTAGATGCGGTTGAAGATGCGCAGCAGGGTGGACTTGCCGCAGCCGGAGGGACCGATCAGCGCGGTGACGCGCTTTTCCGGAATCTCCAGGTCGATGCCCTTCAGCGCATGGAACTTGTCGTAGTAGAAATCCAGCCCGCGTGCGGCCAGCTTGATCGGCGCCGGGGTCTGCAGGCTTTCATGCGAGGCCGGGACCACGATGCGCTGCATCGGCACGGCGTTGGAGAGATCGTTCATGGCGATGTCCGTGGAAAGGTCAGTCATGGGAGATACGGTTGCGCAGCAGGATGCCGCGCGCGGAAAGGCTGACCAGCAGCACGAACACGGTCAGCACCAGCGCGCCGGCCCAGGCCAGCACCTGCCAGGATTCGTACGGGCTGCCGGCAAACTGGTTCATCACCACCGGCACCGAGGCCATCGGCTGGAACACGTTGCTGTTCCAGTACTGGTTGCCGAAGGCGGTGAACAGCAGCGGGGCGGTTTCACCGGAGATGCGGGCCAGTGCCAGCAGGATGCCGGTCACGATGCCGGCGGCGGCGCTGCGGTACAGCACCTGCACCGTCACCTTCCACTGCGGGATGCCCAGCGACAGGGCCGCTTCACGCATCTGCGAAGGCACCAGGCGCAGCATTTCATCGGTGGTACGCACCACCACCGGCAGCACGATGAAGGCCAGCGAGAGCGCACCGGCGAAGGCCGAGAACTGGCCACCGGTCTGCATCACATACAGGGTGTAGACGAACAGGCCCAGTACGATCGACGGCGCCGAGAGCAGGATGTCGTTGACGAAGCGGACCACCGTGCCGGTCTTGCGGAAGTTGCCGTACTCGGCCAGCCAGGTGCCGGCCAGCACGCCGAGCGGCGTCCCGATGGCGATGGCCAGGCCGCACATCACCGCGCTGCCGAAGAAGGCATTGGCCAGACCACCGTCCTGCATCGGCGGCGGGGTCATCTTGGTGAACAGATCCAGATTGATGCCGGCCAGGCCCTTGGAGGCCAGCGTCCACAGGATCCAGCCGAGAAAGAACAGGCCGAACAGTGCGGTCAGGCAGGACATCAGCAGCGCGACCACGTTGACGATGCGGCGGCGCAGGTACAGCGGTTGGGCATTGGCGGTGGACATCAGTTGCCCTCCTTGCGGGCCAGGCGCATCAGCATCAGGCGGGCGATCGCCAGCACCACGAAGGTCACCAGGAACAACACGAAGCCGAGCAGCAGCAGTGCCGAGCGATAGGTTTCGGTGGCTTCGCCGAAATCGTTGGCGATCAGGGCGGCAATGGTGGTGCCCGGTTCAAGCAGCGACGGCGACAGGCGCACGCTGTTGCCGATCACGAAGGCCACCGCCATGGTTTCACCCAGGGCGCGGCCGAGGCCGAGGAAGATGCCGCCGATCACCGCCGAGCGGGTGTAGGGCAGCACGATGTCCCAGCTCACTTCCCACTTGGTGGAGCCCAGCGCATAGGCCGATTCCTTCAGGCGGGTCGGCACGGTCAGGAACACCTCGCGCATTACCGAGGAGATGAAGGGGATCACCATGATCGCCAGCACGAAGCCGGCGGTGAGCACGCCGATGCCCAGCGGCGGACCCTGGAACAGCGGGCCGATGATCGGCAGCGTGCCCAGGTGATCATTGAGGAACGGAGTGACGTACTCGGTCATCACCGGGACCAGCACGAACAGGCCCCACATGCCGTAGATGATCGAGGGGATACCGGCCAGCAGTTCGATGGCGGTACCGACCGGGCCACGCAGCCAGCGCGGGGCGACCTCGGTCAGGAAGAAGGCGATACCGAAGCTCACCGGCACGGCGATGACCATCGCGATCAGGGCCGTGACCAGGGTGCCGTAGATCGGTGCGAGTGCACCGAACTTGTTCTCCACCGGATTCCATTCGGAGGAGTAGAAGAAGCTCAGGCCCTGCTCCTGCAGGGCATGGCGGCCGCCCCACAGCATCGAGAGCGCGGCGCAGGCCAGGGCGACCAGCACCAGGATGACGGTGGCGATCAGGACCCAGCGGAACAGTTTGTCGTTGCGGGCATCACGCAGGTCGCGGAGGGACGGTGCGGGAACAGGCTGGGCGATGGCATTCATGGCTGAGGCGGGGGCCCGAGTGGTGGTTCGGCAGGGTGGTGCGGCGAGGAAAGCGGGCCTGCGCTGTGCACAGGCCCGCTGTCTGGCTTACTTGAACTCGCTGGTCCAATAGGCTTCGATCTGGGTGACCAGTTCGGCCGGCAGCGGCACGTAGTGCAGTTCGTTGGCCTGGGTCTGGCCCTTCTCGAAGGCCCACTTGAAGAACGCCAGGGTGTCCTTGCTGCGCTGCGCATCCTTGGGCTGCTTGTGCATCAGCATGAAGTTGGTGGCGGTGATCGGCCACGCCTGGTCGCCCGGGGCATTGGTGATCACCAGGTTGAAGTCCTTGGCGCTGGCCCAGTCGGCGCTGGCGGCGGCAGCGGCGAAGGTTTCCGCGCTCGGCTGCACCCAGTTGCCGGCGGCGTTCTGCATCGAGGCATACGGCATGCCGTTCTGCAGCGCGTAGGCGAGTTCGACGTAGCCGATCGAGCCCTTGATCTGCTTCACGTACGACGCCACGCCTTCATTGCCCTTGCCACCCACACCGTCCGGCCACTGCACCGAGGTGCCTTCGCCGACCTTGCTCTTCCAGTCCGGGCTGACCTTGGAGAGGTAGTTGGAGAAGTTGAACGTGGTGCCCGAGCCGTCCGAACGGTGGACCAGGGTGATCTTGCCGTCGGGCAGCTTTACGCCCGGGTTGGCGGCGACGATGGCCGGGTCGTTCCAGGTCTTGACCTTGCCCAGGAAGATATCGGCCAGCAGGGCGCCGCTCAGGCGCAGCTTGCCGGCTTCCAGGCCGTCGATGTTGACCACCGGCACCACGCCGCCGATCGCCGACGGGAACTGGCCGAGGCCGGCCTGGGCCAGCTCTTCGCTGCTCAGTGGCTTGTCGGATGATCCGAAGTCAACGGTGCCGGCCTTGATCTGGGCGATGCCGCCACCCGAACCGATCGACTGGTAATTGATCTTGGCGCCGGTGGCGGTGTTGTAGTCGGCCGACCACTTGGACACCAGCGGGAAGATGAAGGACGCACCGGCGCCGGAAATCTCGGCGGTCAGGCGATCGCCAGCGGCCGGAGCAGCGGCAGGCGCGTCGGTGGCCGGCGCGGTGGCCTGGCCTTCAGCGCCCGGCTTGCAGGCGGAAAGACCCAGCGCGATGGCCAGGGAAAGGGCGGCGATGCTGGCCGTGTGCAGTTTCATGCGTCACTCCATAGCGGGACAAGGGCCGGTCTTTCCGGCGACGCGACTATGAAATGATGTTTTTGTTACAGCTTGATGACGCCGTGACCGAGCGCACGCAAAGCCTTGCGGCACAAGGGCCGGGCATTCAGCGGCAGGCAACAAAAAGGCGCGGAACCTTGCGGTCCGCGCCCGATGGCGCCGAAGGGGGAGAGAGGTCCCTCCGGCGCCATTGCCTCGTTGTGCGGTGGATCAGTACTTCAGGTTCTGCGACCAGTAGGTCTCGATCTGCTTGACCAGAGCGTCCGGCAGCGGGACGTAATCGAGCTGCTTGGCCTGCGCATCACCGCTCTTGTAGATCCAGCGGAAGAACTCCTGGGTGGCCTTGGCGTTGGCGACGTTCTTGGGCTGCTTGCGGACCAGGATGAAGTTGGTGGCGGTGATCGGCCACGCATCGGCGCCCGGGGCGTTGGTCATGACCAGGTAGAAGTCCTTCGCGCTGGCCCAGTCGGCGCTGGCCGCAGCGGCGGCGAAGGAGGTATCGCTCGGCAGCACGATCTTGCCCGAAGCGTTCTTCATCGCAGCGTAGGACATCTTGTTCTGCAGTGCGTAGGAAAGCTCGACGTAGCCGATGCCGCCCTTGATCTGCTTCACGTAGGCGGCAACGCCTTCGTTGCCCTTGCCGCCGATGCCGACGGGCCACTGGACCGAGGTGCCTTCACCGACCTTGGTCTTCCACTCCGGGTTGACCTTGGAGAGGTAGTTGACGAAGTTGAAGGTGGTGCCCGAACCGTCCGAGCGGTGCACGACGGTGATCTTGCCATCCGGCAGCTTCACGCCCGGGTTCAGCGCGGCGATCGCCGGGTCGTTCCAGGTCTTGATCTTGCCCAGGAAGATGTTGCCCAGGGTCGGGCCATCCAGCTTCAGCGCGCCCGGCGCGATGCCGGCCACGTTGATCACCGGGACCACGCCGCCGATGACCGACGGGAACTGGGCCAGGCCGGCCGCAGCCAGTTCTTCCGGCTTCAGCGGGGCATCGGAGGAGCCGAAATCAACGGTGGCGGCCTTGATCTGGGCGATACCACCACCGGAACCGATGGACTGGTAGTTGACCTTCTTGCCGGTCGCGGTGCTGTAGTCGGCCGACCACTTGGACATGACCGGGTAGATGAACGAGGCGCCCGCGCCGGTCACATCGGCGGCGTTGGCGGCGAACACGGACGACGCGGCGAGGACGGCAACAGCGGCGCGCGACTTGAAGGCGTGGATCACGGGGTGGCTCCTGGAATGGATGAAGGTGCGGGGTGTCCCGCCCGGTGCTCATTCCATAACGGTTCGATGACAGCGCAGCGACTGTCATATGACCACCTCGTGACACGCCTTCCGGGCGGGGTGTCACAACGGCTGCAGCGCCTCCGGGACCGCGTAGCGGCGGCCGTCGAAGCGCAGCACGCGGCGCTCGCCGTCCACCGGCGTGTCCTGGTCGCGGCAGGTGTCGCCATCCATCCAGCTGTGCGTGGTGACCCGCCGCTCGCGCAGGATGAGGTCGGCCAAGCCGTGTTGACCTTTGGAGCCGACGGCCACGGTGCGCGTTACATCGGTGGACTCACCGGCGCAGCGGGTATCCCACTCGGCCTGGAAACGGCGCAGCACCATCGGTGGGCCGAGCGTGCGCAGCGTGTCTGCCTGCACCGCCAGCAGATGCAACTGCTCTTCGCTGAACGGATTGGGCCCGGAGCCATTGCGGCGCTGCACGCGCAGGCCGAAGGCAAGGGTGTCCGGCGCAAGCAGGTAGCGCGCGGTATCCAGCTGCATGCCGTCGAAGAAGATCGCATCGCTGTCGAGCGCGCCGGGCAGCACCGTCCATGCGCGCGTGGCGAGGGTGTCGCTATCGATCACCAGCACCTCCACGTCGCCATCGCGGGCGTCGTGGTCGCCGCCGTCGCGCCAGACCGGCGTGGCCACCAGGGTCAGCTCGGGGCGTGCCGGCCATCGCCGGCAGACGCTGGCGGCGGTGTCGCGGGTGTAGCCGGGGCGATCGGGCAGTACGTCGTCCGCCCGCACAACGTACGCTTCCTCCGCGGCGGCCTGGGCGTCGTGGCAGTCCTGCGCGTGGGCGGGCAGGGCGGCACCGCACGCGGCAGCCAGCAACAGCGAGAGTGCGATACGCATCGGGTCCAGCCATGGGCAAAGGGCGCACAGCATACCCGCGAGCGGGCACGAAAAAAGGCGCAGCCGAAGCTGCGCCTTTGTGTCACACGCGTGTTGCAGGGCTTACCAGAAGAACTGCAGGCGCGCTTCGAGGATGTTCGGGTCGTCGTTGACGAACGTGCGCGCGGTCGAGCTGTACTTCTTGCTGTCCACCATCACGTAGTTCAGCGCGAACTTGGTGTTGGAGCGCCAGTAGTAGTTCACGCCCACGGTCCAGATGTCCATCTTGCCGCCCAGCACGCCATCGACGATCGGCGGGCGACCGGCCACCGGGTTCGCCAGCAGGTTGCCGTCATTGAGGTCCATGTGGTCGTAACGCGCGCCCAGCTGCCACATGCCGCGGCCCGGCTCGTCCGGCAGGCCGGTGGTCGGGGTGCCGCCCTTGTAGCCCCAGGTCTCGCCGCTGATGTTCCACAGGCCGCTGACGTAGTAACCGTCGCTGCTGTAGTTGTCGTGCGAGTAACGCTTGGCCTTGCTGGTGTAATACTCGGCCTGGGCCTTGAACGGGCCGCCGATGTACATCGCTTCGGCACCGATCGTGCTGACGCGGTCGGTATCGACCAGATTGCCGCTGTCGACCAGGCGCGCGGTGGCCAGATCCGCATTCGGGCGGGCGCGCACACGCAGGGTGTCGGCGTCGGTGTCGTAATCGACATAGCTCAGGCCGAAGTGCAGGACCTGGCCCTTTTCATTGATCGGGGCCCAGGTGCCACGCGCGCCGTAGCCGCTGCCGTGGGCGAGGTTGCGGGTCAGTTCGCGGCCGAAGGCGCTGGCGGTGACGGACCAGTTGTTGTCGCCGATGCTGTAGGCGCCACCGAGGCGGCGGGCCACGGCATAGGTGTTGGTGACCGTGGCCTTGGAGATGAAGTCGTTGTTCTTGGTGCTGGACAGTTCTTCCAGGCTGTTGGGCTGTTTGAACTGGCCGAACTGCACGAAGTGGTTGGCGTTGCCGGCCAGCTTGTACTTCAGGTTGGTGTCCAGGAACTTGTCGGCCTTGGCGTCGTAGCCCACCACCCATTCCACATTGCCCGGGCCCTTGCCCTTGAGCACCAGCTCGGCGCGGCGCAGCTCGAATTCGCTGTTCTTGCCGTTGCCGGCGTCACCGCCATTGAGGTCGGTCACATCGTTGTCGAACCAGTTGCCGTCGGCCTGGACCAGGCCTTCGAACGTGATTTCCGAACCGCCGATCACGTCGATGGCCACTTCAGCGTGAGCGGCCGGAACGAACAGCGCAGCCGCCACGGCCGCAGTAAGAAGTTGGCGATGCAGTTTCATGGAAGGAGCCTTGCAGGCAGGTGGGAAGATGCTGCGCAGGCTAATTAGTGAAGATTGCGTAAATGTGACAGTTTCAGACAAACCGTCATCGCCCGTGTCCCAAGCGGCGTCAGAGGCTGCTATTGATGCCCGGCGCAGATGACCGCCGGGTTGCGCCCATATGGCAGTCGCGCCCCCCGTTCAGGCGGCGGTCTTTTCCTTGAAACGGCACAGGTCGCGGATCACGCATTGCGGGCAGTCCGGCTTGCGTGCCTTGCACACGTAACGGCCATGCAGGATCAGCCAGTGATGCGCGTCGAGCAGGAACTCGGCCGGGATCACCTTGATCAGCAGATCCTCCACCGCACGCACATCCTTGCCCGGCGCCAGACCGGTCCGGTTGGAGACGCGGAAGATGTGCGTGTCCACCGCCATCACCGGCTCGCCGAAGGCCGTGTTGAGCACGACATTGGCAGTCTTGCGGCCGACACCGGGCAACGCCTCGAGTGCCGCACGATCACGCGGCACCTCGCCACTGTGCTGTTCCACCAACATGGCGCATGCGGCAATCACGTTCTTCGCTTTCGCGTTGTAAAGACCGATGGTGGCGATGTACTTCTTCAAGCCGTCTTCACCGAGAGCGAGAATCGCCTGCGGCGTATTGGCGACGGGGAACAGTTTGCGCGTGGCCTTGTTGACGCCGACATCGGTGGCCTGTGCCGACAATGTGACCGCCACCAGCAGCTCGAACGGCGAGCTGTACTCCAGTTCGGTCTTGGGGTGCGGGTTGAGTTCGCGCAGGCGCGTGAACATTTCGATCACGTCGGCCTTGGGCATGCGCGCGGTGCGTGCGGCGGGTTTCTTCATCGTAGCCATCAGGACGTGCGGCCCGCGGCCTTGGCCTTGGCGCGCGCGAGGATCGCAGCAGCGGCCGAGGGCAGGGCGGGTTTCTGGATCTCGGGTGTGGGGGGCGGTGCGCGGCGTGCATCGCGCTCGGCAGCGCGGCGCGCGAGCCGCTGCTGGCGCTGGCGGTAGCGCTCGCGCGCGGCCCAGGCGCGTTGCAGTTGCTGCTGTGCGTGCTGCAGCCGCTGTGGAAGATCGGGATGATCGGGACGCAGCGCTTCGTCGCCCGGCTGCGGGACGTAGTCCATCAACCCGGCCGCCAGCGCGGCATCCCATTGATCGTCGAGGACGAGTGCCAGCAGCTGCGCCGGCGAAGCGGTATCGAAAGGCGACATGGCTCAGCGGTTCTGGAACACCGGCGGCCGGCGCGCCAGGAACGCGCTGGTGCCTTCGCGCATGTCCTCGGTGGCGAACATCAGGCCGAACTGCACGCTCTCGTACTCCAGGCCCTCGCCCAGCGGGCACTCGCCGCCGATGTGGATCGCATCGAGGATGCCGCGCAGCGCGAGAGGCGCGGCCGAGGCCAATTGCGACGCGAGTGCGTCGACGCGGGCATCCAGTTCCGCGGCCGGAACCACCTCGTTGACGATACCCAGCTGCGCGGCACGCGCGGCGGTGATCGGGGTGCCCAGCAGGCACAGCTCCAGCGCGGCGGCGCGGCCGCACAGGCGCAGCAGCCGCTGGCTGCCGCCGAAGCCGGGCATCAGCCCCAGATTGACCTCCGGCTGGCCGACCTTGGCGGTCTCCGCCGCCACCCGAAGGTGGCAGGCCATGGCCAGTTCCAGGCCACCGCCCAGCGCAAAACCGTTGATCTTGCCGATCACCGGCTTGGGCATCCGCTCGATGCGCCGCATCAATCCTTGGCCGAGCAGTGAGAAATCACGACCCTGAACCGCGCTCAGACCGTTCATTTCCGTAATGTCCGCGCCGGCCACGAAGGCCTTGGGGCCGGCGCCAGTCAGCACCACCACCCGCACCGCCGGGTCGGCAGCGGCCTCGGAGAACGCAGTATCAAGGGCTTCCAGGGTTGCCCGGTTGAGGGCGTTGAGTTTGTCCGGGCGGTTGACCGTCACGGTGCGCACGGCGGCATCGTCCATAATCGAGATAAGGGCGTCGGCCACGGCAGGACTCCTGAAAACGTTAAAAAAAAGTGATTGTTGAACTCTTGAAACGAAGTCAGGTCAGAGCCTGCGTCGTTAGTGGCGGTTCAACGTTGCGGCGGCTATCCTAACCCGTCGCCTCAGGGCGGCCCAACGCGTCCTGAGTTACCACCCCTGGAGAAAAGTTTGATGAAGTTGCGTTCTATCGCGGTCGCCGTCGCGGCCCTGGCCCTGACGGGCAATGCCTTCGCCCAGGACACCTCGTCCGAAAAGGGCAAGCTGAGCTATTACTTCGGTTACGACTACGGTAACAACCTGGCTGAACTCACCGCACGCGGCGAGCAGCTGGACATCAACTCGGTGGTGAAGGGCCTGCAGGATGCCTACGCCAAGAAGCAGCCGTCGATCACGGCCGAGCAGTTGAAACCCGCCGTCGAAGCCTTCCAGAAGCGTGAGCAGGGTCGTGCGCAGGCCGCCAAGGCTGAGTACGACAAGGCTGCCGCCGAGAACAAGACCAAGAGCACCCAGTTCCTGGCCGCCAACAAGGCCAAGGCCGGCGTGCAGTCGCTCCCGAGCGGCGTGCAGTACCGCGTGATCGAAGCCGGCAAGGGCGCCAAGCCGACCCAGGCCAGCACCGTGCAGCTGGAAGTGGCCGGTCCGTACCCGTTCGGCACCCGTCCGGCCGAAGCACGTCCGGCCCAGCAGATCCCGGGCATCAAGGTCAGCGAAGTCGAAATGAAGGCCATGCGTGAAGCCCTGCTGCAGATGCCGGCGGGCTCCAAGTGGGAAGTGACGCTGCCGCCGGATCAGGCCTATGGTGCCGATCCGCGCACGCCGTTCCCGCCGAACGTTGCGGTGCAGTTCGAAATCAAGCTCGTCAGCGTCAAGTAATTTTCGCAACATCAAGAACGCGCCGGTGGCAACACCGGCGCGTTTTTTGTTTCCGTGCAATCGCGGTACTGTTGACCGGTGCAATCGATGGAAGAATCCCCGCATGCCGTGCCCTCTCCCTGCATCGGAATCTGCGCGCTGGATCGTGCCGGTGTGTGCACGGGCTGCCTGCGCACCGTGGATGAAATCACCCGCTGGCGAACCATGAGCCGACCCGAACAGCATCACGTCATGCAGCACACGCTGCCCCTGCGCGAACAACTGCGGCAATCGCTGCGCGGTTCGCTGGCCGAACACGAGCGCCTGCTGCGCGCGCTGCATCCGCTGGACCAGCCGCCGCCCGGCGATGGCTGGAACCGCAGCGAACTGATCGATCTTCTCCCGCCTGGTCCGCCGGTCGAAGCGGCCGTGCTGGCCGGCATCATTCCGCGCGAGGGCGGCGCCCAGGTGCTGCTGACCCGGCGCACCGACACGCTGCGCCATCACGGGGGCCAGGTCGGCTTCCCCGGTGGCCGCATGGAGCCGGAGGACCGCGATGCCGTCGCTGCCGCGATCCGCGAGAGCGACGAGGAAATCGCACTCAAGCACGATCAGGTGCAGGTACTGGGGTATCTGGATCCGTTCGTGACGATTACCGGCTACCGGGTCATGCCGGTAGTGGCCGTGATCGATCCGGCGTTCGTGGCCGTGCCCGAGCCGGGTGAGGTCGCCGAAGTCTTCGAAGTGCCGCTGTCTTACCTGATGGACCCGGCCAACCTGCACCACGTGGAGATCGATCACCGCGGGCGCATCCGCCACGTACTCGAATATGGCTGGCCCGGGCAGCGGATCTGGGGCGCGACCGCCGCCATTCTCTACAACCTGCGTCGCCGCCTGGAGCAGACCGCATGACCACGCCGTTGATCGATGTCAGCACCCTCGCACACGCCCTCCACGAAGGCGCAGCGCGCCTCATGGATGCCCGTGCGACGGCCAGTGCCGCCCCCTCGTTGCGGGTGATGGATGCGCGCTTCTCGTTGGCCGATCCGCAGTCCGGTGCGGCGTTGTATGCACAGGGCCATCTGCCCGGCGCGCTGTACGCCGATCTCAACCGGGATCTGTCCGATCTCGGCCGCACCGGTCACGGCCGTCACCCGCTGCCGGACAGCAATGCGTTCGCCGCGCGCCTGGGCGCATGGGGCATCGGGCCGCAGACCCAGGTCGTGGTCTACGACGCCGGCGACGGCAGCATGGCCGCCGCGCGGCTGTGGTGGCTGCTGCGGCTGATCGGGCATGCACAGGTGCGCGTTCTCGATGGCGGATTTGCGGCGTGGCAGGCCGCTGGTCTGCCGGTCACCGCAGCGCTGCCGCAGGTGACGCCGTTGCCGCCGTACCCGGGTCAGTTCGACCGCAACCAGATCGCCTCGGTCGAGGAGGTCCAGGCGCGTCTCAAGCACGCGCCGGGCTGGCTGATCGATGCGCGGGCGGGCGAGCGTTTCCGGGGCGAAGTGGAACCCTTGGATCCGGTCGCCGGCCACGTGCCCGGCGCGGTCAATCGTCCGTTCGCGTTGAACGTGCATGAAGGACGGTTGCGCCCTGCGGCGGATCTGCGCGCCGCGCTGCAGCCCTTGATCGGCACGCACGCTCCGGACCAGGTCGTGCTGATGTGCGGCTCCGGCGTGACCGCCTGCCATCTGCTGCTGGCGATGGAAGCGGCCGGGCTGGAAGGGGCGCGGATCTATGCGGATTCGTGGAGTGGCTGGGTCAGCGATGCTTCGCGTCCTGTCGCAACCGGCTGATCATCACCCACGCAGTTCCTGCAACGGCACCGCCGCCAGCACGCGTGGCCACGGGAACATCGGACCCGGATCGCGCTTGCGCGGCACCCGCCGCTCCGGATCATCGCTGGCCACTTCCTCGCGCGTATCCAGCCACTCATGCCCGGCGATATGTGCCAACGCGGGCAGCGTCCCGCACAGGTGTTGCAGCAGGTCGATCAGCGCCGCGATCTGCGCATCCGGGTAGGGCTCGTCCATCGCCTGGTGCCGCGAATCCCACCAGTCCGGGTAGCGTCCGGTGTTCACCAGTTCGATGCCGATCGAGCGCGGGTTATAGCCACTGACCTGATGCGCGACGCGGTCCAAGGACACGTACTGCACGATGCGCCCGTCGCGGTCGATGTAGTAATGCCCGCTGTTGCCGGTGCCGCTGTCATACAGCACGCGTTCGCCGTACTCGCGTGCCATCGCCAGGTCCGGCAGTTCGGTGCAGTGGATGACCACCAGATCGATCTCGTCGTGCGTGCGGGGCAGCAGCCTGTCCTGGTAGGGCAGGGGCTGTGCATCGATGGCGGGCGGGGCGCGGTCGGGCATGCGGCGATGCTAGCATTTGGGCATGAACGCTCCTATCGATTCCCGCGCGGTATGCGCATGAGCCGCGGCCACTGCATCCTCTCCCATGGCTTTGAAAGCGGCCCGGACGCCATCAAGGTGACCGCCCTGGCCGAGGTGGCCGAGCGCCTGGGCTGGACCCACGAGCGCCCGGACTACACCGACCTGGACGCCCAGCGCGAGGTCAGCAGTCTCGGCGATGTACGTGCCCGCCTGCAGCGCCTGATCACCCTGGCCACCGCCCGTGCCGCGCAGGGCCCGGTGGTCCTGGCCGGTTCCAGCCTGGGCTCGTACATCTCGGCCATCGCCTCGCTGCAGGTGCCGGTCCAGGGCCTGTTCCTGATGGTGCCGCCGACCCGGATGGGGCCGATGCCGGCGCTGGATGCCGCCCGCGTGCCGACCAGCGTGGTGCATGCCTGGCACGACGAGCTGATCCCGCCGGCGGAGGTGATCGCCTGGGCCCAGGCCCGCTCGGCCCGCCTGCTGATGGTGGACGACGGGCACCGGCTGGCCGGCCACGTCGAGGCCTCGAGCCGGGCCTTCGAGGAACTGCTGGCCTCGCTGTAACCGGGCGTTCCAGCCCACCTCACGTACAATGGCCCCCCGGACCCCGTGCCCGGCTGCTTGCCGTGCCCGTGGGCACCCCCTCTCCGCTGACCTGCGATACCGATTCCGTGAAATTCTTTGTTTCCTGCGCCAAGGGCCTGGAGTATCTGCTCGCCGACGAACTGTTGGCGCTCGGCCTGGACAAGGCCACCGCCACCATTTCCGGTGTCAACGCCGAGGGCGAGCTGGCGCAGGCGCAGCGTGTGGTGCTGTGGTCGCGCCTGGCCAGCCGGGTGCTGTGGCCGCTGGCCGAGTTCGAGTGCCCGGACGAGGGATCGCTCTACCAGGGCGTCTCGGCGATGGCGTGGGAGCAGCACATCAGCCCCGAGCTGACCCTCTCGGTGGACGCGCATGTGTCCGGTACCGAGATCACGCACGCGCGCTTCGCCGCGCAGCGGGTCAAGGACGGCGTGGTCGACAGCCTGCGCGCGCAGGGCCTGGAGCGGCCGTCGGTCAACACCGACTTCCCGGACGTGCGCATCAACCTGTCGCTGCGCAAGGGCCGGGCCACGATCTCGATCGACCTGGGCGGTGGCCCGATGCACCGTCGCGGCTGGCGCATGGCGCAGAACGATGCGCCGCTGAAAGAAAACCTGGCCGCCGCGGTGCTGCTGCGCGCCAACTGGCCGAAGATCCACAGCGAAGGCGGTGGCCTGCTCGACCCGATGTGCGGCAGCGGCACGCTGCTGATCGAAGGCGCCTTGATGGCCGCCGACGTGGCCCCGGGCCTGCAGCGCCACGGCAGCATTCCGCCGAGCCGCTGGCTGGGCTTCGACCGCGACGCTTGGAACAGCCTGATGGAAGAAGCGCGCGCCCGCGAAACCGTCGGCCGCAGCGCACTCAAGCAGGTGATCCACGGCAGCGACGTGGATCCGCACGCCATCCATGCGGCCAAGCAGAACGCCGACACGGCCGGTGTGGGCCATGCCATCTGGTTCGGCGTGCGCGACATCACCGATGTGCAGGTCCCGCCGCAGGAGACCGGCTGCGTGGTCTGCAACCCGCCCTATGACGAGCGCCTGGCCGCCGACGCGGTGCTGTACCGCCAACTTGGCGACGCGCTCAAGCGCGCGGTGCCGCAGTGGCGTGCCAGCCTGCTGTGCGGCAGCGCCGACCTGGCTTTCGCCACCGGCCTGCGCGCCAACAAGAAGTACCAGCTGTTCAACGGTGCCATCGAGTGTGCGCTGATCGTCTGCGACCCGATCGCAGTGCCGCAGCGCGAGAACACCGGCCAGCCGCGCGAGCTGAGCGAGGGCGCGCAGATGGTGGCCAACCGCCTGCGCAAGAACATCAAGAAGTTCAAGACGTGGCGGACGCGCGAGAGCATCACCTGCTACCGCGTTTACGATGCCGATCTGCCCGAGTACGCAGCCGCCATCGATGTCTATGAAGAAGACGGCGGTGCCCGCCGCACGTTCCTGCATGTGCAGGAATACGCGGCCCCGGCGACCATTCCGGATGTCGATGTACGTCGCCGCCGCAACGAGCTGCTCTCGGCCGCGCGCGAGGTCTTCCAGGTGCCGGCCGAGCAGGTCGCGCTGAAGTCGCGCGAGCGTGGCAAGGGCGGCAGCAAGTACGGTCGTTTCGAGCAGCGCGGCGAGTTCGTGCTGGTGCGCGAGAACGATGCGCTGCTGCGCGTGAACCTGTTCGATTATCTGGACACCGGCCTGTTCCTGGACCATCGTCCGCTGCGCTGGCACATGGCGCAGGAGGCCCAGGGCAAGCGCTTCCTCAACCTGTTCTGCTACACCGGCGTCGCCTCGGTGCAGGCCGCCGTGGCCGGTGCCGCGACCACCACCAGCGTGGATCTGTCCGGCACCTATCTGCAGTGGTGCGCCGACAACCTCGCGTTGAACGGCAAGGGCGGCAGCCAGCACCAGCTGATCCAGGCCGATGCGCTGGCGTGGCTGGAAGCCGAGCGTCACCGCTTCGACGTGATCTTCTGCGATCCGCCGACCTTCTCCAACTCCGCCCGCGCCGATGATTTCGACATCCAGCGCGAACACGTGCGCCTGCTGCGTGCGGCCGTGGCGCGGTTGAGCCCGGAAGGCGTGCTGTATTTCTCCAACAACTTCCGCCGCTTCAAGCTGGACGACGAAGCGATCAAGGAATTCGCGGCGTGCAAGGAGATTTCGCCCGAGACCATCGGGGCGGACTTCGAGCGCAACCCGCGCATCCATCGCGCGTGGGAACTGCGCCGCTACGGCGCCTGACGGACCGGGGGGCTGACATGGACGCCAGCCCGCTTCACGCCGAGGGACTGCTGCTGCGTCCGTTCGAGGCTTCCGATGCCGCCCCCTTTGCGGCGGCGGTGCGCGAATCGGCCGAGGGCATGCGGCGCTGGATGCCGTGGAGCGCGGTCGACTACCGCGCCGAGCAGGCGCTGCAGTGGTTCCAGGCCTGCCGCGATGGCTGGGCGGCAGGCACCGCCTGCGAATACGGAATCTTCGACCAGGACACGGCCGCCTTCGTCGGCGGCGCGGGATTGAACAAGATCCAGCACGACCCCCGGTTCTGCAACCTGGGCTACTGGGTGCGGCAGTCGTGCCGTGGCCAGGGCGTGGCGCCCCGCGTCGTGCAGGCGCTGGCTGCCCAGGCATTCGGGCCGCTGGGCCTGCATCGGGTGGAGATCGTCGTGGCCGTGGGCAACCTGGCCAGCGAACGGGTGGCGGTAAAGGCCGGCGCCCTGCGCGAGGGCGTGGCGCGCAACCGATTGGTCATCGACGACCGGCCTGCCGCCGCGCACATGTTCTCACTGGTGCCCTGATCGGCGATCGCGATGCGGCTGCGTGGCTGCTCCCTCAGCGCGCGACCAGCGCCACCGCCAGCCCCACCACCGGCAACGCGCATGCCAGCGGCGCGATCCAGCGCGGGCGGTACGGGTACAGCCCGAACGCGATCACCACCCCGCTGATCGTCAGCGCGCCCAGCCACAGCACCGGGCCGATCGCCCAGCCGTGGTCCATCACGCACAGCGCGAACGTGACGGCCAGCAACGTCCACCCCACCCAGCGCCACACCCGCATGCGCGATGCGCTGGCGCCGGCTTTGCCGTGCAGGTCCAGCTGGTGCTTGTCCATGGCCAGCGACAACGCCGTGAACGCGGAGAAGGTCAGCGTGATTGCGAGCAGCATCATGCCGTCGCCCCCGCAGCAGCGGCCTGCTGGCGGCGCCTCTTCTCGGCCGCGCTCAGTGGTGGCTGCCAGCGCTGCATGCGATGGCCGCAGTAGGCCAGCATCGCGCCGAACGCGAGCATGGTCAGATCGAACCCGGCCAGGACCCAGTCACCGCTGCGCAGGGTGACGCCCAGATGCGCATGCGTGGTGAGTGCGTTGACCACCGGAATCAACGCAAACAGCGCGCCGCCCAGGTACAGCTGCCAGGTCCACATCCTCCGTTTGGGCCAGAGGAAACCGGCCAGCAATGCGGCGGCCCATGCATAGAAGAACGCATTGACCTCGGCGTTGGCGCGCTCGGCCATCTGGACCGGCAGCAGACGATTGGCCAGGAAATAGGTGGCGAACGCGATCGGCAGGCCAGCCACCGCGCCGATGTTGAGCGCATCGACCAGGCGCAGGCCGAACCCGGTCTTGCCGGACTTGGCGTGCTTGGGCCGTTCCTTCACCGCCCACAGCACCACGCCGCTGGCGACCATCAGGCAGCCGATCAGGCCGGACAGGAAGAACAGCGCACGCAGGCCCCAATCGGCGAAGCGCGCCAGGTGCAGGCCGTACATCACGCCGCGGGTCTGGGTGGCGCCGCCCGAGGCCGGGCTGGCCTCGAGCAACTGGCCGGTGATCGCGTTGAAGCGCAGCGACGGTGTATCCACCGACAGGCGCTTTCCATCGCGCTGGGTGATATCCACGATCGCATTCGCCGCCCCCGGGTGGTACAGGGTGAAGCCGGCCACATCCGCACCCTTCCATTCGGCGCGGGCGCTGTCCAGCAACTGCTGGATCGGCAGCGGCGTGGCGCGTCCTTCGGCCGGGGTCTCGATCTCGGCCAGACGCGCGAAGGCCTCGCTGAAGAACGCCTCCTCATCCTTGGGGTAGGCCACGCTCACGCCCCATGGCAGGTACATGAACATCAAGGTGACGATGCCGGTGTAGGTGATCATCGCGTGGTACGGCAGCGCCATCACCGCGCTGACGTTGTGGAAGTCCAGCCACGACCGCAGGCCCTTCTCCGGGCGGAAGGTGAAGAAGTCCTTGAAGATCTTCTTGTGCGTGATCACGCCGGTGATGATCGCCACCAGCATGAACATCGCGCAGAAGCCGACCAGATAACGCGCCCAGTACACCGGGATGTAGTGTAGGTCGAAATGCAGGCGGTAGAAGAAGTCGCCACCGCGGGTTTCGCGTGCGGCGATCTCCTCGCCGGTGTTCGGATCGACGGTGGCATCACCGAAGCGGCCACCGCCGCGCCGGCGGCGCTCGCCTTCCACCGGCGGCTTGACCATCGATTCGGGATTGCGCCAGAACATGCGCATCGCCGGGTTGCGCGGGTCGGGCAGGGTGACGTTCCAGCTCTCGGCCTGTGGGGCCTTGTGCTGCAGGAAGGTCAGGGCGCGCTCGGCGGCGACGTCGGCGGTGACGCTGCTGCGCGGAAGCTCCGGGCGCATCCAGCGGCTGATTTCCTCGCGGTAATAGCTGGCCGTTCCGGCCATGAAGATCAGCAGCAGCAGCCAGCCGACCAGCAGGCCGGTCCAGGTGTGCAGCCAGGCCATCGATTGGCGGAATCCGTTCTTCATGCGGCCCCCTGCAGCAGGCGGGTGCCCACCCAGAACAGCAGCGTGGGAATCAGGATGCCCACCCAGGCGCGCAGGGCGGTGCGGGTAGCGAACGCCCACAATGCCGCGCAGGCGCACAGCACGATCGCCACCAGCATGCCGGTCAGCACGGCCTGCCCGCGTGCGATCGGCAGCGCGACCGCGAAGAACATCGAGCAGGTCGCGGCCAGCGCGTAGCCGCCGAAGATCGCGGCGAGCGAACGTGACAGGACACCCAGCCAGGGGCGGGTGAAGAGGGAACCAAGACGGTTGAACCTGGCGCTGGCGTGCGGCGTGCTGTCCACGGAAACCTGCTGATCAATCGGGGAAACGGGCATCACCGGCCGCAGCCGGTGATGAAGGATAGTGGCCATCCGTGGCCGTGTTCACTGCGCGTCGCAGTGGTCCCTTGGAGCCTGTGTCAGAGCTTCCAGCGCAGGTTCAACATCACGTTGCGCGGTTCGCCCCAGTACACGCCGTTGTAGAAACCGACGTTGCTGTAGTACTTCTTGTCGAGCAGGTTGTTGACGTTGAGCTGCGCGGAGAAGGTGTCGTTGAAGCGGTAGCCGGCGAACACATTCACCAGGTAGAACGCATCCTGGGTGATGAACGCCGATTCGGTACGGCCGCTGGTCGCGTAATCCGCGCGCGGCTTGGTGCTGGTGCGGTAGATCCGGCTCTGCCAGGTCACCCCGCCGCCCAGCGAGAGGCGGTTCCATTCACCGCTCGGGCGCCAGCTGGTGTTGAGGCGGAACGTGTCCACCGGGTTGGTGGTGTTCTGCGCCACGCCGGCCTGGTTGCGGATGGTGGTGTGCGCGAAACCGGCCGAGAGGTTCCAGTTCTCGGTCAGGCTGCCCTGGGCTTCCAGTTCCCAGCCCTTGACCTTGTTGCCCTTGCCGGTGGACCGGTAGGCACTGCCGCCATCGGGCAGCGAGGCGGCCGGTACCGAATCGTCGAGCTCGGCCACATTGTCCTTCTCGCCCTTGAACACCGCGGCGGAGGTGTTCAGGCGGCCACCGAAGAATTCCCCCTTCAGACCGGCCTCCCACATGTCGCCGACCACCGGCTCCAGGTAATCGTTGTTCTTGTCGCGGTAGTCCTGCGGCTGGAAGATGTCGGTGTAGCTGGCGTAGGCGCTGAACTGCCTGCTGAAATCGTAGACCAGGCCGAAATAAGGGGTCAGCGAATCGTCCGGCTTGTAGCCGCCGCGGGTAGTACCGGTGCGGTTGCCGGCCGCATCGTTGGTATAGCGCCAGCTGCGGGTTTCCCAGCTGCCATAGCGCGCGCCGAGCACGGCCAGCAACGGATCGGCCAGCTGCAGGCGGGCGGCCACGTAGGCAGCCTTCTGCGTCAACTCGTTCTCCGAGGCCAGCCAGTCATGCCGGGTGAGCGGCAACGGGGCGACATCCCCGGTCCAGGTGCGCCAGTCCGGTACCACGTCGTAGCCCGGCGGCTGCGTGAATTCCGAGGCAGGCGATTCGCCCTTGCGAACCGACTGGCCGACGCCGAACACCAGTTCATGCTCGCGGCCGAACAGCTGGAACGGGCCGCTGGCGTTGAGGTCGAACACGTTCATTTCGCTGCGTTCGGCGAAATGCGAGAGGTAGGCGCGCACACCGGTGCCATCCGGCGCGGGATAGCCCTGCGCGCCATACCAGACGTCGCCATCGGTGTTGCGCTTGGCCTGGGTCGCGCTGGCCTTCAGCGACCAGCCGTTGCCGAGCTGCTGCTCCAGGCGCACGAAGGTGGTCTTCTCCACGATCGGCCAGCTGCTCCAGCGTGCCGAGAGGTTGGTCGAGCGCGGCAGGTTGGCCGGCTTTCCGTCCGGACCCCAGTACGGCACCACGCCCCAGGTCACGCCCTTGGTTTCCGGCGACTGGTAGTCATAGCCGACTTCGAACAGGGTGCTGTCGGTCAGGTCGGCCTGCACGATGCCGTAGAACACGTCCTTGTCCAGACGGTACACATCGCGGAAGGAATCGCTCTGCTGCTTGGCGGCGACGAAGCGCGCACGCACGCGGCCGTCCAGCGCGACCGGGCCGCCGATGTCCGCTTCCAGGCGCTGGTTGCCCCAGCGGCCCAGGGTCAGCCCGGCGCTCATCGCCATCTCCTGGGTCGGGCGCTTGCGGACCATGTTGATGGTGCCCGACGGGTCACCGGCACCGGTGGTCAGGCCGGTCGCGCCGCGGACCACTTCGATGCGCTCGTAGATCGCGCTGTCGGTGTTGGTCTTGAGCGAGCCACCAAACGTGTTGAGCATCCCGTCGATCTGGAAATTGGTGATGCTGTAGCCACGCGAGATGTAGTTGATGCGCTCCGAATCGGTGACCGATACATGCACGCCGGTGACCTGGCCCATCACATCGGACAGCGCGTACAGGCCCATGTCGTCCAGGCGCTGGCGGGTCAGCACGGTGACCGACTGCGGCGTGTGGCGCAGCGACAGGTTCAACTTGGTGGCGGTGCTGGCCTGCTTGACCGTGTAGGCGTTCGGGATCTCCCCGTCGGCGGTCACCTTGATCGTGTCCAGGGTGGTCGCATCGCCAGGTTCGGCCTCGGCGAACGCCGGCAGCGCCGGGCCGGCGAGGGCAGCAACGAGCGCGATCGCCAACAGCGATGGCCGGGACAAAGGTGAAGCGGACGAGCAGGGCATGGCAACACTTCCAGTGTGGGAGAACGTCAGCGCGCCACGCACAGCGGCGCTGCCGAAGGCAGCAGGGCAGGCAAGGCAGCGGATCAGGGGGTGTACACGGGGCGTTGCGCGGGGAAGGCGTGGTGCATCCGGGCGCCGGTTGGCTAGGCGTACAGCCGATCAGTGAATGATAGTCATTATCATTTCGTTAGACAAGCGTTATGCCGCTGTCGAAGCCATGCAAGGCCGTGCGCTGGCGTATGTGTGGCGGCCCGCAGCCACCGTCGCCTGCGTGTCACTGCCGGGCAACATCGCGTCAACAGACTGTGAGGATGTCGTGACACTCGGTCACGCCCATCCCCACCTGTTCGTTTGCGGAGTCGTCAGTGAATCGTTGTGTGCTTGCTGTAGCGGTGTTGTCAGTCCTTACCTTCGCCACGGCCGCCGATGCGCGCGCCGAGGCCGCCCCGGCAGGGACTGCCGCGGCCCCCGCCACCCTGGACACGATGATCGTCACCGGCACGCGCGGCAGCAACCGCACGCAGTTCGATACGCTGGCCCCGGTGGACGTGTTCTCGCAGGAAGAGATCCAGGCGATCGAGTCCTCCGACCTCAACGACGTGCTGGCCCAGTTGGTGCCGTCGTTCGTGGTCCAGCGCATGCCGATGAACGACGGGCTGGTGTTCGTGCGGCCGGCCACGCTGCGCGGCCTTTCGCCGGACCAGACCCTGGTGCTGGTCAACGGCCGCCGCTTCCATCGCTCGGCGCTGCTGGGCGCGCGCGGCGCGCAGGGGCCGGACCTGGCCCAGATTCCGGTGCACGCCATCCAGCGCATCGAAGTGCTGCGCGATGGCGCGTCGGCGCAGTACGGCTCGGACGCCATCGCCGGGGTGATCAACATCATTCTGGATGACCGCGTCGGCGGGGAGCTGTCGCTGGGTCTGTCCGAATACAGCGAAGGCGATGGGACCGGTCGCAAGATCGGCGGCCGCCACGGGTTCGCGCTGGGTGACAAGGGCAGCCTGTCGCTGTTCGCCGACTGGGACAGATCCGATGCGACCTCGCGCAGCCGCCAGCGCGCCGATGCGATCGCCTTCCAGAACGCCCACCCGGATCTGGTCGTGCCCGATCCGGTGCAGCGCTGGGGCCAGCCGGACCTGGAAAACCGCCATTTCGGCTTCAACCTCAACCTGGCCTTGAACGACAGCGTCGATCTCTACGGCTTCGGTCTGTACGGGCACAGCGAGGGCGTCAGTGATTTCAACTGGCGCAATCCCGATGGCACTGCCTCGGTCTACAACCGCAGCCGTGTGTTCCCCGGTTGGGATGCGCGCAGCCTGTACCCGACCGGCTTCAGCCCGAAATACGGCAACGAACAGGACGACCTTCAGGGCGTACTCGGTCTGCGCGGCTACTGGGGCGAACGCTGGCGCTGGGATGTGAGCGGCTCCTACGGGCGCAACCGCATCGACTACACGCTGGGCAACTCGATCAATGCCTCGCTCGGCCCGGACAGCCCCACCTCGTTCTACCTCGGCCGCCTCTCGCAGGAAGAGAAGAACCTCAACGCGGATATCGTCTATTCGCTGCCGGTCAGCGCGCTGGCCGCACCGATCAACATCGCCTTCGGCGCCGAGACGCGCGAGGAAACCTACGGGGTGGATGCCGGTGATCCGGCGTCGTATGCGATCGGCCCGGGGGCGGTGACCGGGCTGGCCGGGGGCGCCAACGGTGCGCCGGGCTTCAGCGCGGCCAATGCCGGCCGCTGGAGCCAGCGCAGCCGCGCGGCCTACATCGATGTCGAAGCACCGTTGACCGCCCGCTGGACCGTCGGCGCGGCGACCCGTTACGAGCACTTCTCCGCCTTCGGTGAAAGCCTGGACGGCAAGCTCTCCAGCCGCTTCGAGTTCACCCCGGACCTGGCCGTGCGCGGTTCGCTTTCCACCGGCTTCCGTGCGCCCACGCCGGGCCAGCTCTACACGCAGAGCACCCAGCAGGGCCTGGACACCGTGACCCTGCAGGTGTTCACCACCGGCCGCCTCTCGCCCAGCGATCCGCTGGCGATCCAGCTCGGTGCCCAACCGCTCAAGCCGGAGCAGTCGCGCACCGCCTCGCTCGGGCTGACCTGGAAGAACGAGCTGGGCTTCTCCGGCTCGGTGGACCTGTACGACATCAAAGTCACCGATCGTTTCAGCCAGTCGGCCTCGTTCGCAGTGCCGGCCGGCGTGCCCAATCCGCTGGCGTACACCTCGGTGAGCTTCTACACCAACGATTTCGACACCACCACGCGCGGTGTCGACGTGGTCGCCAGCCACGCCACCGCGCTCGGCGCGGGCCGGCTGAGTACCACGCTGGGCTACAACTACAACCAGACCCAGGTCGACAGTGGTGCCACCGGCGTGGCCACCAATGAAAGCCAGCGCCGCATCTTCGAAGAGCGTCTGCCGCGGCAGAAGGCCACGCTCAGCAGCACGTATGCGTGGGGCCGCTTCAGCGTGCTCGGCAAGCTGCGATACTACGGGGCATGGACGGACTCTTCGGGCAATGCCACCGGCGACATCTTCCAGCGCTTCGGGGCGATGAGCTTCGTCGATCTGGCGGTGAGCTGGAATGTCACCGAGCAGCAGACGCTGCGGATCGGCGCGGACAACCTGTTCAACCGCTATCCGGACGAAGCCAGCTTCCAGGCCAGCCGTGGCCTGATCTACTCGCGGAACGCGCCGTATGACACCGACGGGCGCAACCTCTACGCCGAATACCGGATCCGTTACTGATGGACCGGCAACGACGACACCTGCTGCGTGGCGCACTGGCCCTGCCAGTCGCTGCGGCACTGACCGGTGCGACTGCCATGGGCGCTGAGCCGATGACGCTGCCGGCAGTGGGCACGCGCACGCCGGCCGAGCTGGCCGCCGACGAAACCTGGTGGGCCCAGGTGCGCGCGCTGTACGACCTCACCGACGAGGTCGTGATGCTGGACAACGGCTACTGGGGCGCAATGGCGCGCCCGGTGCTGCAGGCCTACCAGCAGGCCACCGCCACGGTGAATGCCGGTAACGCCTGGTTCGGGCGGCTCGCGTTTCCACCGCTGTTTGAACAGGCGCGCGTGCGCCTGGCACAGGTGCTGGGCGTGGAGACCGACGAGATCGTGCTCACCCGCGGTGCGACCGAGGCGATGCAGGTGTTGATCGGCAGCTACCGCAGGCTGTCGCCGGGCGATGCGGTGATGTACGCCGACACCGACTACGACAGCATGATCAGCGCGATGCAGTGGCTGCAGGCGCGGCGCGGCGTGCAGCCGGTGGCGATCACGCTGCCCGAGCCGTTCGACCACGACAGCATCGTGGAGACCTACCGCCGCGCGCTGACCGCCAACCCGCGCGTGCGCCTGCTGCTGCTGACTCACGTCAATCACCGCAACGGCATGCTGCTGCCGGTGGCCGAGATCGCCGCGCTGGCCAGGGCGGCCGGCGTGGAGGTGGTACTCGACGCCGCGCACGGCATTGGCCAGGTGGACACGCCGCTGCGCGCGTTGGGCGTGGATTTCATCGGGATCAACCTGCACAAGTGGATCGGCGCGCCGGTCGGTGTCGGGGCGGTATATGTCCGCCGCGGGCGGGTGCGTGACCTGGATCCGTACATGGGGGAGCAGGACCACGACGACATCCGCACCCGCGTGCACACCGGCACGGTCAATTTCGCCGCTTACATGGCGCTGCCGGCCGCACTGGACCTGCACGAGCGCATCGGCGTGGCCAACAAGCGGGCGCGCCTGCTGCGCCTGCGCAATCAGTGGATGGACGCGTTGCGCGGCGACGCGCGCATCCAGCTGCTCGGCTCGGACGACCCGCGCCTGTCCAGTGCGATCACCTCGTTCCGGCTGCGTGGGCAGACCACGATGCGCGACAACACGGCCACCTCGCAGCGGATGGTGAAGCAGTCCGGCGTGTTCGTGGTGCCGCGCGAAGGGCTGGCCTCGGGCGCCTGCCTGCGGGTGACGCCAGGCATCTTCAGTACGCCGGCGCAGATGGACGCACTGGTGGCGGCCGTACGCGCGGTCGCGGGCTGACGTACCCAACGACGCTGGCGGTGTTTCCGCCAGCGTCGCCAGCCGACGCGAGCGGTTATCGCGTTACCAGTGGAACCATACCGTCAGTGCATGCAGGATCACGCCGATCAGGCCACCGACCAGGGTGCCGTTGAAACGGATGAACTGCAGGTCGCGGCCGACGCTCAGTTCCAGCTGCTCGACCAAGTGGCGTTCGTCCCAGCTTTTGACGGTCTGTGCGATGTGCTCGGTCACGCCGCTGCGCAGCCGCGTGGTCAGGCGCTCGGCACCGTCCATCAGGTGCTGGTTGAGCGCCTCGCGCAGCGACGGGTCGGCCTGCAGTGCCTCGCCCACCGAGGCCAGGCTGCGGCGCAGATGGCCGGCCAGTGCGGAGTCCTCGCTGGCCAGGTCGGCTCGCAGGCTGGCATGGATGCGCGCCCACAGGCCCTGCACGTACTCCTGCACGGCCGGGTGGTCAATCACCTGCTGCTTGAGCTGTTCCACCTTCTCGGCCAGGGCCGGGTCTTCGCGCAGCCGCTGGATGTAATCGCTCAGCCAGGTTTCGTAATCGCGCCGCAGCGGATGCTCGGGCTGGGCCAGGATCTGCTGCAGTTCTTCCAGCACCGCATGCGCCAGGCGCTCGGCGAGGGTGTCGCCGATCTCATCGATCGGTTTGACCCAGTTGACCGTGCTGGCCAGCTTGGGCCACTCGCGCTGGATGTAGCCCACGATCAACGTGGACGCGCGGTCTTTGACCTTCTCGTTACCCAGCCATTCGCTGATCCGGGTCAGGCCTTCGTCCAGCACGCGCTGGTGGCGGTTGTCGGCGGTGAGCAGGCCGAGCAGTTCCCCCGCGGTGGCGGCCGCATTCCATTGCCGCAGCTGCTGGATCACGAAGCCCTGAATGCTGCGCCGGACGGCCGCTTCATCGAGGAAGTCCAGCGCCTGCAGGGCCCAGCCGCGCGCCATGTCGGCCAGCATGCGGGCTCGCGCCGGCTCGGCCAGCCAGCTGCCCAGGCGGCTGGCTGGATCGAATACCTGCAGCCGGGCCAGCAGGGCCTGCGGTTCCAGGAACTGGTCGCGCACGAACAGCGCCAGGCTGTCGGCAATGCGGTCCTTGCTGCGCGGGATGATCGCGGTATGCGGGATGGGCAGGCCGAGCGGCCGACGGAACAGGGCCACCACCGCGAACCAGTCGGCCAGCGCGCCGACCGCGGCAGCCTCGCAGAAGGCCGAGACCCAGGCCCAGATGCCGCGTTCGCCGTGCCAGTGGCTGACCGCGAAGCCGGCCAGCATCGCCACCAGCATGGCCAGGGCGATCAGTTTGAGCCGACGCAGCTGGGCGCGGCGCGGGTCGGGAGGGGAGGTGGGCGTCATTGCGGCAGTTTAACGACCCCGGCATGAGCAACAGGTAGTGCCGGCCGCTGGCCGGCAACCACGCCTCAGATGTCCGCCACCTGCTTGCGCAGCGCGGCCAGCTGTTGGCGCAGGGTGTCGTTTTCCAGGGTCAGCGCGATGATGCGCTGGCGCAGCTCGGCCGGCCCTTCGCCCAGGGCGTTGAGCGCATCGGCGATCTCGGCGGCGCGGCTGGGGTCGGCCTCGGCCTCGCCGTCGGCACTGTGCAGCACCTCCTGGACCGGCTTGCGCGGCTTGCGCTTGGACTCGCGCACGCGCTTGGCGGCCTGCTTGAGCTCGTCCTTGCCGGCGGCGGCCGCGGCGCGCTGCTCGTCTTCGGGCAGATCAGCCACGGCGGCTGCGGCGCTGATCGAGATCACACCGGTCTTGACCGCTTCCACCAGCTCCGGTGCGGCCTGCTTGTGGATGCGCTCGATCATCGTCACCTGGCTGCTGCTCAGGCGCGCTTCGCGGGCCATGTCGGCGCGGCTGACCTTCGGCGCGGCGGCCCACGGCGGGCTGTCTTCGTCACCGGCATCGGCCGGCCCGCTGATCTCGCCGTCGCTTTCCTTCTGCAGCTGGGCCTGGTCGGCGCGGTGGCGCTCGGCCAGGATGTCGCGCTTGCGCAGCGCCAGCACGCCACGCTGGAAATCGGAGACGCTGCGGCGCCCCAGGTGCTGTTCGATCATCCACAGGTGGACGTCATCCATCGACTGGAAGCGGGTGTTCTGGATCGTCTGGAACGGCAGGCCGTGCTTCTGGCAGATGCCGTAGCGGTTGTGACCGTCCACCAGCACCTCGCCCCACAGCACCAGCGCATCGCGGCAGCCTTCGGCCAGGATGCTGCGCTCCAGCGCGTCGTGCTCGTCCTGCGTCAGCGGGTCGATGTAGGCCTTGAGTTCTTCTTTGACGACAATGTCCATGCAATCCGGTACGCGAGCGAAACGTGACCGACCATTGTAAGGATCGCGGCGGTCGCCGTCGTCGCCGGCGGATTCAGCCTCAGCCGGTGGCGCGGATCATCTCGCCCAGCACGTCCACGATCCGGTCGATGTGGCTGCGCTCCAGGATCAGCGGGGGGGACAGGGCGATCACATCGCCGGTGCAGCGCACCAGCAACTGACCATCGCGGAAGCAGCGCTCGAACACCTCGTAGCCACGCGCGCCCGGTGCGTCCTTGCGCGGCATGAGCTCGACCGCGCCGATCAGCCCGAAATTGCGGATGTCGACCACATGCGGCAGCCCGCGCAGGCTGTGCAGCCGCTCCTGCCAGTAGTCGCCCAGCTCTAGGGCGCGCTCGAACAGATGCTCCTCGGCGTAGGTATCCAGCGCCGCCAGGGCCGCTGCGCAGGCCAGCGGGTGGCCGGAATAGGTGTAGCCATGGAAGAACTCGATGGCGGCCGGTGGGCCCTGCATGAAGGCGCCGTGGAGCGCGTCGCTGGCCAGCACCGCGCCCATCGGCACCGCGCCGTTGGTCAGCCCCTTGGCCAGGGTCATCAGGTCCGGGGTAACCCCGAAGCGCTGCGCAGCGAAGGCGTTGCCGACCCGTCCGAAACCGGTGATCACCTCATCCAACACCAGCAGGATGCCGTGCTGGTCGCAGATCTCGCGCAGGCGCTGCAGGTACCCCGGTGCGGGCAGGATCACCCCGGCCGAGCCGGCGATCGGCTCGACGAACACCGCCGCGATCGTGGACGCATCGTGCAGTGCGATCAGGCGTTCCAGGTCTTCTGCGAGTTCGGCGCCGTGGCGCGGCAGGCCGGGGCTGAAGGCATTGCGCTCCAGATCGAGCGTGTGGCGCAGGAAGTCGCTGCCGGCCAACAGCGGCCCGAACGTCTTGCGGTTGTTGGGCAGGCCGCCGATCGACAGGCCGCCGAAGCCCACGCCGTGATAGGCCTTTTCGCGGCCGATGAAGCGGGTGCGGTGGCCCTCGCCGCGCAAGCGGTGGTAGGCCAGCGCGATCTTCATCGCGGTGTCGACTGCTTCGGAGCCGGAGTTGGTGAAGAACACATGGTTCAAGCTCGCCGGTGCCAGCGCAGCGAGGCGCTGGGCCAGCACGAACGGCAAGGGCGAGCCCATCTGGAACGGTGGCGCGAAATCCAGCGTGGCCGCCTGCTGCTGGATCGCCTGCACGATCCGCGGCCGCGCATGCCCTGCGTTGCAGCACCACAGGCCGGCCGCGCCATCCAGGATCGGACGGTCGTCGATGTCGTGGTAATACATGCCCTCCGCACGCACCAGCAGGCGCGGGGCGGCCTTGAACTGGCGGTTGGCGGTGAATGGCATCCAGTAGGCGTGGAGACTATCCGGCTGCGTGGTGGCCAGGACGCTGAGCGGCGGGGTCGGGGAGGGCATCGCAGACTCCAGAACGGCGGCGGTTGGTCCGACTGTAGCGTAGGGATGCTCCGCTCTGTCGTGTCGGACGACGGAAAATGAGCAGCAGGTTCAAGTGCCTCTCGGCGATTCCGCAAATGATTCACAGACGGAGTGGTTCGTCCGGCTTGAATCCAGATAAAAGCGGTGAACTGCTGCAGTCTGCACAACAATCGAAAAAAGGGGTGACGCCACCGCGGAATGAAGCGCAGGTGGATCACAAGACGCCGCGCGCAGCGGGTGGAACAAATGACCCAAAAAAACGCGCAGGTCCTGTCGAGGAAAGAAAACATACAGAAATCGGACAAAATAGAATGAGCAAGTTCAGTCAAGTTGGCCCAGCAATGGCGGCGATCGTTCGTGAGCATATTGCGAAATCAGGGGCGGTGATACTATGCGCAAATCGCGAGGTTCCAGAGGAACCCGCAGATAGCGGTTGGCAATTCTCTTGTGGTTCGATGGATGAAAATGTCGATGGCGCGGAGGTTTGGAGTGTTCGTGAGGTTCTGGATGTCGCGCCAGAGTTGGAGGTCTTTATCAATCTGCCGCCAGGTGTTGAGCTGAGTCGTGCTGGACCATCCAGCTTGTGGATTGCCACCAATACCGATGATCCTGTCAATGAGTGAACCGGGCAGTTCTTTGCATCGCTGAGGTGGGTGGCGGTCCTGGTGTGCCGCCGTGTAATCCATGTGAGTGATCCCGTGAGCATTGGAGCAATGATGCTGAAGAAGCTGCTCAAGACCTTCGCGATGATGGGGATTGCGCTCGCCATGGCGGCTCCCCACGCTCAGACGACGGTGCGCTACCTGCATACCGATGCGCTGGGTATGGTGGTGACGAAGACGGATGCCAACGGCAACGTTTGTCGAGCAGACTACGTTCGAGCCGTACGGGGCGATGGTGGTCGGCGCGGTGGCTGACGGCCCGGCGCGCCTTGTGAATAGCCCGGTGATAACTAAACATATGTGCAAGCTGAATGATTTTGTAGCAGGAGCGGCTGATAAGGGCTCTCCAGCGCCTCCCGCATCTTCGGCGGGTTTGGCCGGGGCGGCCGTGGGTGAGCGAATTGAGAGTATTGGCGGTGAGTAGCAACAATGAAGACGGTTAATAGCCTGTTTGGTGTAATGTTCATTGTTTACGGGTTGTGTTTGATTTTTGGAGTTGGCGGCCAGCCTGGATTTCTCAAGGTAATTGACTTGTCAATTGATCCGGTTGGGTTTGGTGCCTTCTTCTTGCTGCTTGGAGTATGGATTGTGATGAACGATAAGAGGGGGGCGCTTGATCAGACTGCTGTGGAAGTACTTCACTTCAATCTTGTTGATCTTATTCGGCTTGTCAGTCCTGATTGCTGATGCTGACAAGCCATACTCTGAGACAGTTCCGATAATTCTTGGTTCCTATCAAACCATTGTCGGGGCTGCTCTCCTGTTCGTTGGATTTTTGGTGGGATTCGCAATCCATCATTACTCAGGAGAGAGTAAGTGAGAGGGTGATCCCTCCGCTTTTAGCGGTCGCCAAAACTGGAACTACGCGCCCAGTGCAATCCTCTGCATTGGCGTGATACCGCCAATACTGCGCCGGGCCACACAACACGGAGCACGGCAACTGGCGGCCCCCGGCTACGCACACCCGTCTCACGTCATCCCGTGATGGCGCCGGGTATAACCTGGAACGACCAGACTTCTCAGATAAACCCAAACCGCCACCACCTCGTGACGACCTAAAGCGTTGAGAATGCACATGACAGGTTATCGAAGAATTTCTTTCAGATTGGAGAGGGATGAAGGCGGATATCCGCATTCTGATTACGAGCGACTGTGGATGGTTCCACTTCCTATGGGACAACGATGGGGACTTCGACAAGGCCAAAGCGCAAGTCGACAGGCAACATGCGACGGACCTTAAGGTGGCCGAGACAATTGTTGACTTCACTGCTGTGGGGCTAGTGAAAGATGCTGTTCAAGTGTCCGTTAAAGTTGCTAACGGTGAAGATGCTTTGGGGCAGGGAACTGGCTCTGTAACGGGTGAAGTAGCGGGTCAGGTGACGGAGAGAATTCTGGGCGGGAAAATAGGTAAAGGTGCTGCGCAAGCGGTTGGCGCCGTAGTCGGGAAAGCTGTCGGGGATACCGTTGAGGCCACAGTTGATCGATCTCGCGCTGGCAATTTTCCTGGTGTCTCAGCAGTTGGCAACTCAGACCCAGTGAAGCCATCCGAGCCTATAAATCTGCGTGACAAGCGATAATTTTGCCTTGAGTACGTTATAGGGTGAGCGCCTTGAATATTTCTAGAGTTATGTTGTTTGCGATTGTTCTTCTAGTACTGCGGGTTATTGTCAGTGCCGTGTTCGCCAGTCCAGGAGGGAGCGAAGACCTTACTGCGCAGCTTCTTCTGAGGCATTCGCTTGGCTATTTGTTGGACGCGGTCGTTGTGCTTGCAGTATTTGCGAGGTTGGCGCGAGTGCAGGTGCAGTCGCCGTACATTCATGCTTTTTGTGTAGTAGCGCTTCAAGAATTGTTAGGCTTTGCATTGCTGTTCGCAATTGGTGGGACTAATCCTGAGTCTCCGCTCTGGTTGCTGGATTGGACGGTCTTGGGGGTATCGGTTTTGCTGGGTACAGAGTTTGGGCGGCGTCGGCGTGTCATCGTCGAAAAGAAGGCAAAAAGCAGAGGTGCGTTGACTGGCCCCCCATAAAGCGCCTTGCAGCGACACGAAGCCCGCCGCGCAGGGGTGTCTGTTGTCGGTTTGGCCGGGATGGGCAATGCGGCAAGTTAGGCGTGAGTGTTGCTCTGGCGATGATTCTATGTGCATATCGCGAATATTTCATGGGGCGCAGATGGCATTTGGCAGTTCATTGCAGAGTAATAACTAAATATATCGATGGCGCAGAGGTTTGTCGTTTTCACGAGTTTCTTGCTGTTCCGCCGGGCGTGAATGCTTCCCAGTCTCCGGCCATGTGTGGAACTGAGTCGTGCTTGACCATCCAGCGTGTGGATCGCTACCGACACGAATGGTCCTGCCAACGAGTAAACGAGCCAGCGCTTTACAATGCTGTGGCGGCCTGCCACCGCCCGACGGCGGTGTGCTAGCTGCATGCCTATCCATGACGTACGGTCGTCGCGAAGACGAAGAAGGCCAATGGCAAGGTTGTGGAGCGGACTGCATTCGAGCCGTGTAGGGACGGCAACTGGCGGCCCCGGCTACGCACACGCGCCTCACGTCATCCCGTGACGGCTACGGGTATAACCGCCTTACCCGACTGAGTGGATGAGGACGACGCCGATGACCACCGCACGCACCCGCGACGACTGGCAGCGCCAGGCCGATGCACTGACCTTCCAGGGCCAGGCGTTCATCGATGGACGCTACGTCGACGCGGCCAGCGGCGCACGTTACGACTGCATCAGCCCGATCGATGGCCGCGTGCTGGTGCAGGTGGCCGATGCCGATACGGCGGACGTCGACCGGGCGGTCGCGGCGGCGCGGCGCAGTTTCGATGCGGGCGACTGGTCGCGGGCTGCGCCCTCTCATCGCAAGCAGGTACTGCTGCGGCTGGCCGATCTGGTCGAACAGCACGCCGATGCGCTCGCGTTGCTGGAGACCCTGGATATGGGCAAGCCGGTACGCGATGCGCGCGAGGGCGATCTGGCCGGTGTCGTGCGCTGCCTGCGCTGGACCGCCGAGGCGGTGGACAAGGTGTACGGCGAGGTTGCCCCGACCGCGCTGGATACGCTGGGCCTGATCACCCGCGAGCCGGTGGGCGTGGTGGCGGTGATCGTGCCGTGGAACTTCCCGCTGTTGATGGCGTCGTGGAAGATCGCCCCGGCGCTGGCGGCGGGCAATTCCGTGGTGCTCAAGCCCTCCGAGCGCTCGCCGCTGAGCGCGATCCGGCTGGCCGCGCTGGTGGCCGAGGCGGGGGTGCCCGATGGTGTCTTCAATGTGCTTCCCGGTCATGGTGAGCGGACCGGCGAGCCGTTGGCGTTGCACATGGATGTGGATGCGCTGGCGTTCACCGGTTCCACCGCCGTGGGTCGCCGGTTGCTGCAATGCGCCGGGCAATCGAATCTCAAGCGCACCTGGCTGGAGTGCGGCGGCAAGAGCCCGAACCTGGTGTTCGCCGACGCGCCCGATCTGGACAAGGCTGCGCAGGCGGCGGCCACCGCGATCTTCTACAACCAGGGCGAGGTGTGTACGGCTGGCTCGCGTTTACTGGTCCAGCGCTCGATCAAAGACGCGTTCGTGGCCCGGGTACTGGCGCATGGCCGGCATATGCAGCCGCAGCACCCGTTCGAACCGGACGCTGCGATGGGCGCATTGGTCGACGAGGCGCATGCGGGCCGCGTGCTGGGTTACGTGGCACGCGGCGAGGCCGATGGCGCGCGGCTGCTGCTGGGCGGCAAGCGGCTGGAGGTGGTGCCCGGTGGCAGCTACGTGGAGCCGACGGTGTTCGACGAGGTCGATCCGCAGCACACCATCGCCCGCGAGGAGATCTTCGGGCCGGTACTGTCGGTGCTGACCTTCGATCATGAAGACGATGCCCTGCGCATGGCCAATGATTCGATCTACGGGCTGGCCGCCGGGGTGTGGACACGCGACCTTTGCCGTGCGCATCGGGTAGCACGCGGGCTGCGCGCGGGCAGTGTGTGGGTCAATCAATGGGATGGTGGCGACATGACCGCCCCGTTCGGTGGCTACAAGCAGTCCGGCATCGGCCGCGACAAATCCCTGCATGCCTTCGACAAGTACACCGAGCTCAAGGCGACCTGGATTCATCTGGGCGGCTGACGCCGCTCAGCAGTCCTGGCTGTGGCGGATCAGCGACTCGCGCAGCAGGTCGCGATCCATTTCATCCACGGCGTTGCGCAGGTAGTCGATCTGCTGCCGCGTCAGGCGGCACGGGTCCACCGTGTAGCCCGGGGGCCAGGCGCCGATCAGCTGGAAGATGCCGTGCACGATCTGCTCCGGGGTCATCCCCGCCTTCATGCGGAAGCGCTTGGGTTTGGGCTGGAATGCCGGGTGTACCTCCCGGTCGCCCAGCCCACGCGGAACCAGCAAGGCGGCATCGATGCCGTTGCCCATCAGCGAGCCCGGCACGCTCAGGTCCAGTGCGGCGCGTGGCGCCTGCGGATCCACCGCCGCAGCATGTGATGCGATGGTGGGCGTGGCCACGCGTGGCCCAGGCAAACGCTGCGAGGCGGCGGGCTGCGGCATAGGGGGCGCGGGAGTCGCCAAGGGTGGGGGAACCGGCGCAGGCAACGGCCGCGGCAGCCAGTACACCGCCAGGCGGGCGTCCTCCGCGACGCCACCGGGCTGCGGTGAACGCAGCAGCACGCCCAGCATCAGCCCGTGCACAACGATCACCACCGCGATGGCGGCCGGCTGCGCCCAGCGCGAGGGGGCGGTACTCTTCCGTGAGGCTGACATCCGGGACCGTCCTGGTGGGGTGACCGCGGTCAGACCCTGCGGTGCCGGGGAAGTTCCTGCCCGATGCGCAGGCCGCCGACCCGGTCACAGGCTGACAGTCTCGTCTGCAACCATTGCGGCAGCCAGCGGAAGGCCGTGGCAGAATCCGGCAGCTGCCTTTTTCTGCGTACCCGATGTCCACACCTGCTGTCGCCCCTGTCGTGAACTCTCCCCGCCGCATCCTGCTGGCGAGCCTGATCGGCACCACCATCGAGTTCTTCGATTTCTATATCTACGCCACGGCGGCGGTGCTGGTGTTCCCGCACCTGTTTTTCCCGGAGAGCAGCGATGGTGCGGCGATGCTGCAGTCGCTGGCGACCTTCGCGGTGGCCTTCATCGCGCGGCCGGTCGGCTCGGCGGTGTTCGGTCACTACGGTGACCGCATCGGGCGCAAGGCGACGCTGGTCGCTGCGCTGCTCACGATGGGCATCTCCACCGTGGCGATCGGCCTGCTGCCCACGCATGCCAGCATCGGGTTGGTGGCGCCGGCCCTGTTGGCGCTGTGCCGCTTCGGCCAGGGCCTGGGGCTGGGTGGGGAGTGGGGCGGCGCCGTGCTGCTGGCCACCGAGAATGCGCCGCCCGGCAAGCGCGCCTGGTACGGCATGTTCCCGCAGCTGGGCGCACCGCTGGGCTTCCTGCTTTCGGCCGGCATCTTCCTGCTGCTGGGCCGCGCGATGAGCGAGGCCGACTTCCTGCAGTGGGGGTGGCGCGTGCCGTTCCTGGCCAGTTCGCTGCTGGTCGGCATCGGCTTGTGGGTACGCCTGAACATCCACGAGACCCCGCAATTCCAGGCCGCGCTGGACCGCAACGAGCGGGTCAAGCTGCCGATGTGGACGGTGCTGCGCGAACATCCGCTGACGCTGGTGCTGGGCACCCTGGGGGCATTCGCCACCTTCGTGCTGTTCTACCTGATGACGGTGTTCACCCTCGGCCATGGCACCACCGTGCTCGGCTACTCGCGCGAGCAGTTCCTGCTGCTGCAGATGGTCGGCATCCTGTTCTTCGCCGCCGGCATTCCCATTTCAGCCTTGTATGGCGACCGCTGGGGCACGCGCCGCACGATGATCGTGGCCAGCGGCCTGATCCTCGCCTTCGGCGTGGTGTTCGCGCCGCTGTTCCAGGCCGGCAGCCCGTGGCTGGTGCTCGGATTCCTGGCGCTGGGGCTGTTCCTGATGGGCCTGACCTACGGCCCGTGCGGCACCTTCCTGGCCGAGATCTACCCGGTGCAGGTGCGCTATACCGGCGCCTCCTTGTCGTTCAACCTGGCCGGCATTCTCGGTGCCGCACCGGCGCCGTATGTGGCCACCTGGCTGGCCGAGCGCTATGGCCTGGTCGCGGTGGGCTATTACCTGTGCGTGACCGCACTGGTCACCATCGTTGCCTTGCTGGCGATGGGGCGGCGCGGGCGCTGATCAGCGGAAGAAGCGCTTGAGCGTGCGGCCCAGCCAACTACCCTGCTGGTGGTCGCGCGCGAACTGGTTGAGGTGCTGTTTGACCTGCGGCGCGTACGCCTTGTCATCGCCACGGATATGGTTGAACAGCCAGCGCGACAGCATCGTACGCAGCTCTTCGGTGATGTCCTCACCGGCCTGGAAACGGAGCCGGTACTCGCCCACGCGCTTGCCGAAGATCTCGTGCACACGCTTGTGCGCCGAACAGAACGGGTACCCGGCTTCCTCCATCAGTTCTTCTTCGAAGGCGAAGTGGGACATCGTGTAGTCCACCAGTTCGTCGATGACCTCGGCCACGGCCAGCCGCTCCAGGCTCTTCTGGGCGACGTGCAGGTGGTTGAGCATCTCCACGATGCGCATGTGCTGGTGATCGATGACATCGATACCGATGTTCAGATCGTCCTGCCAGACCAGAAGTGCCATGGTGCGTTCCCCGCGCTGTTCAACTGGGGGCGACTCTAGGCAGTCGCGGCCGGGGCCGCGTTGATCTCGATCAAGGCGCCAAGGCAGGCTCGCGCTGGCGTGGGCCGGTCGCCACGGTAGCGCAGTGGACGCGATTGCGGCCGCCGGCCTTGGCCAGGTACAGCTGCCGGTCGGCCTCGGAAATCAGCCGGTGCAGGGAATCGCGCTGCGGCCGCAGGCAGCACAGCCCGATGCTGACCGTCATGCGCAGGGTGGTGTGGCCCAGGTCGACCTCCAGCGCGGCGATGGTCTGGCGCAGTTCGTCGAAGTACTGCACGGCCTGCACTTCATCCATGCCCGGTACCAGCAGGCAGAACTCCTCGCCCCCGAAGCGCGCGATCAGATCGTCCTCGCGCGCATGCTGGGCCACCGCTGCGGCCACCGCGCGCAGCGCATCGTCGCCGGCCTCGTGGCCATGGGTATCGTTGATGTGCTTGAAGTGATCGATGTCGATCATCGCCACCGCGACCTGTTCACCGTCCAGGTGAAGCTGCGGCAGCTGGCGCTGACTCTGCTCCAGGAAGCAGCGACGATTCGGCAGGCCGGTCAGGAAATCGCGGGTGGCCAGGTCCTGTAGCGTGCCGATCAGCTCGAGCTGATCCACGTTCTGCGAGACGCGGCAGAAGAACTCCTCGCGCGAGAAGGGCTTGCGCAGGAAATCGTTGGCGCCGTTCTTGAGGAAGCGCGGAATCAGCGACGGATCGGTATTGCCGGAAATCCCGATCACGGCGAGCTTGTCGCGCGAGCGCATCGTGCGCAGACGGCGGGTGAATTCCACCCCCTCCATGCCGGGCATTTCCTGGTCGACCACGGCCAGCCGGATCGCCGGGTGGGCCTCGATCGCCTTGAGTCCCTCGGCACCGTCGGCGGCCTCGTAGACGTCGTGCCCGTACATGCGCAGCAAGGAGGCGGCGTACATCCGTGCCGACATCGAGTCGTCCACCACCAGCGCGGCAATGCGCCGGTTGCGCTCCAACCGCTGCACCAGCCACACCAGATAATCGATGCTGCCCGGAGTGTTCTTGAGCACGTAATCGATGATCTGCTGCTGCAGCACGCGCTTGCGCAGATCCTCGTCATACACGCCGCTGACCACCACCGTGGGCAGCCCGCGCGACAGGAAGTAGTCCACCACGGTATCGCGGTCGCCATCGGCCAGCACCAGCCCGGTCAGGACCAGGAACCAGCCCTGTTCCTCATCCAGCAACCGCCCGGCCTCGGCCAGGCTGGTCGCCACCGAGACCGGCAGCTCCAACCGCTGCTCGATCGCCTCGCGCAGCATGCTGGTGAACGTGCGCGAGTTTTCCACCAGCAGGATCCGCTGGGGCAGGGCATCACCGGGGTCGCTGAGAACAGCGCCCTGCAACAGTGCCGGCATGAGGCGTACGCTCGATTCCGAGTGGGTCGGGACTGGTAGCGGCCGTTTCACATGCAACTTTAGGGGGAGGGGGTGCCGCGCAATGTCGCAGCCTCCGCCTGGCTGCCGTGTGGCTCGTCGTCCTGTGCTGGCGGCTCAGGCGGTCCCCGTTTGCTCGATGGACGTCCGCTTACGGTTACTATCGCTGAAGTTCCCCTCGACGTTTTAATCAGGAGGTAAATGTGCGCATTCCAAGGATTGTGGGTGTTGTGGGTGTCGTTATTCTCGCGTCGGTTCCAATGGTTGGAATGGCGCAGTCAGATAGTCACGGAACTCCTCTGGCGAGAAGTGGACTCGGCCAGGCACAACCCATGGCTGTCAACTTAAGTCAGGATCCGAACTGGCTCGTGTACGGATTCCAGCGAGACGGTATCTCGTATTTCCAGGTGAATGATCTTGCCGGGCGTGTGCAGGTAATCATCGGGAATACCGATGATGTGTTCTGGACATTGCCCGCCGGCGACGGCCGGGCTCGGGTTTCGTTGCCGATGCAGCAAGTACGGCATTCCACGAACGCATCACGCGTCGAAGTGTATCGGGGGCCCAAATTCTCGTTGGTGCGCTACGGACACGGCGGCGACGCCGTGTGGGCTGTCGAAGCCAAGGATGACCTGAACTAGGAACTCGCTGACAGGTCAGTCATGACGTGCTGTCATCCCAAGGGTGACAGCACGTTGTTCAATGAAAAGCTGGTGCAACGGGCCGTCCAGTAGCTGACCTTGGTCATCGGGAGCGAGCGCAGAAGCATGCGTCAGACCGCGATTAGGTCAACGCTTTGCTATTGTCCACGTCAGATGTTCCGCGGCCCGCCGAGTGGTAGCGGGCGGCTCTGTTGGAGGAGCGTGTTGGTGCTTCCGTGAGCACCATTCTGATCCGGTTGCGACGGCACTGCACGACGCCGCCATATGCGAGAGGCAGGCCGGCCAAGCGTTCATCTGCCATAGCGATAGTCGTCTCAGACAATCCACTTCCAGAATCAAGACGAGCGACCACCACGAGGATTCCCCGCTGCGGTCCGAAGCGTCCGCAGCGCGCGCGAACCAATACCTGTCCCTTCTCATGCTCCAGCAGAAGGGATACGGCATCGGTCAGTGCGCGATAGGCAGCCAGCTGCAGGCCATTGCTCAGCATGCAAGGGTCGCCCTCCAGCCGAGGCCGGGTCACCCGGTCGCTCTTCTCCCACGCTTCGCGCACGCCACCGGTCTGCAGGGCTACATAAAGACCCAGTTGGTCCAAAGTGGTGGGATAGACCATGCTTGCCTGCTCCCGAAACAGGCGCGAATGCACCGTTGCAGTGTGCAGCAGGCCGCTGGCGATTTCATGATGTCCATGCAGCTTCAACCAGTTCACGACTTCGTTGAGGGAGACATCAATGCCATCTCCAAGCTTCCGGAGGCTAAGCGCACGCTCGCGCAGACCGTTTTCCCTCGCCATATGGGAGTTTCTGGCCAGCTTGATAGCGTTCTTCTCACCATCGTCCCGGATTCGGTAGCGGTGATAGTAATGAGTGATCCGGGAGCCGAACATCAGTAACGCGGCACCTGCAATGGCCATGATCATCTGCGTGGTAAACGTCGAGGGATCAAATGCCGACGGATAGGGCTTGGGCGTGGTAAGACCAATGATCAGATTAAGTGTTGGCACCGCCACTGCTGCGCCACGCCAGCCGAGCAGGCACGTCAGTGCAATGGCCGGGAGCGCCATGAACAGCTGCAGGCTGCTCTTGGCTGTGGGCGATTCCGCAGGGGTCAGCGTCATGCATATGCCTAACATGATCATCAAGGCGAGTGCGGCAATGATTGGCGTGAGTAATCTGCTAGTCCATGCCGGCTCCGTGTGCCGCTTTGCCCAAAGCAAGGCCAGCGGCGCCACGGTCAGGATCCCGATGAAGTCACCTACGATGTAGCGCGCGATGCCAGTGAGCAATGGCATATCCGGCGTTGTCCAAAGCAATTCCGCCAGAGCAAGATTGATTGACGTAACGGCTACGGCGGATGCCGCGCCAACTGAGAGCAACCAGGCCTGCGTGGTGGCGGCCATCATCTTGCGATGCAGTCGCACGATCATTGCCACCGTGGGCATCAGCGAGACGGAGGCGAGAACGACCCACGTCAGCCCGTACTTCTCCACCATCGGGTAACGCATCTGGGCGAAGTAGGCGTACTCACCCAGGAACAGATAGGGCCACAGTCGTGGTGGACAGAGCAGGAGTGCAGCCACGCGTATGCCAGCAGGCAGGTAGAACTGGTCGAGGGACAACTTGCGCGCGCCCCAACATGCAAAGGCGTAGATGACGGCAAGAACAAGCCCGATCGGCTCGATGCGCAGATTCACCTGAAGTCCATTTTTCCACCATTCTCCTCGCACCGGCTCCCCCTGTTCGTGCCTTCAACGTCCCTGTGTATCAATGCCGCGATCAGATTGGACGGTATATATACGCGCCGGATTATGCAATTGCGCAAGTGGTCCGGCGTGATGGCGCGCACAGCGTATGGATACACATGTAGACACGTGTCACGCCCATGGGCGTGACAAATATCTCATTTTTTTATGAAACTCTTCACGCCGGTCATGGGGGCCGCATTCGAGCTGCGCCGCGGACATGCAGATGACTCCCCGTGGTTGAGGAGTGCCAATCTCTGCCACTGAGGGCATTGATATGACGCATTCTCCACACTTCGCTGGTCTGTGACGCGCGGCGTGCACAGCACGGCAAGCGCTCCCATACCATCTGCTGGCACTCGCCGTTCTGGAGCTGCCGGGAAATGGAAAGCCCGTTTTCAGATCCCGCGCCGTGTCTCACTTTTCCAACGTGGCACCCTCGCCGAGCCCGCCACCCCGAAAGCCCCTTAAGCCCTCACCACAACGCGTCCCGCAGTTTGCACCAGGACATCGCCGCCACCAGCAGCGGGGTCCGCAGCATGCGCCCGCCGGGGAAGGGCCGGTGGGGAATGCGTTCGAACACATCCAACCGCTCTGCCTGCCCGGCGATGGCTTCGGCCAGCACCTGGCCCGCCAGGCCCGCCGCGGCAACACCGTGGCCCGAGAAGCCCTGCGCGAAATAGACATTCGGGGTCAGTCGGCCCCAGTGCGGGGCGCGGTTGCGGGTGATGTCCACATAGCCGCCCCACACGTACTCCAGCTCCACGTCGGCCAGCTGCGGAAACACCGCGCGCATGCGCCGGGTCATCACACCGCGCAGGCCAGGCGGGGGCAGGGCGGAGTAGCTGGCTTGGCCGCCGAACAGCAGGCGGTGATCGCGGCTGAGGCGGAAATAGTCCAGTGCCCAGCTGACGTCGGCCACCGCCATGCCGTTGCGGATCAGCGATTCCGCCCGCGCCTGCCCAAGGACCGCACTGGCGCCGATATAGGTGCCGACCGGCATGATCCGCGATTCCAGCTCCGGCGCGATGCCCTCCAGCCAGGCGTTGCCGGCGATCACCACGTGGTCGGCGCTGACCGTGCCGTGTGCGGTACGCAGCTGCGGCCGGGGCCCGCGGATCAGCTGCAGGACCGGGGACTGCTCGTGGATCACCGCGCCGGCCGCCTCCGCGGCACGGGCCAGCCCCTGCGCGTAGGCCAGCGGATGCAGGTGGCCGCTGTGGGGATCGAACATCGCCCCGCGATAGCGGGGGCTGTCCAGCTGCCCGCGCAGCTGCGTGCGGTCCCACCATTGCAGGGGATAGGCGTAGCGCTGGGCCAGATCGATCAGCCCGGCGCGCAGCATGCGCTCCTGGCGGGGTTTGATCGGCACGCTGGCGTGGCCATCGCGCCAATCGCACTCGATCTGGTGATGGGTGATGCGATCACGCAGCAGGCGCATGCCATCGCGCGAGAACTCGAACAGCGCCCGCGCGTCTTCAGCACCCACCAGATGCTCGAGCGTATCCACTTCGCAGCCGTAGCCGACGATCGCCTGGCCACCGTTGCGGCCGGACGCACCCCAGCCCACGCGGTGCGCCTCCAGCAGCACGACGCGATAACCGCGCTCGGCCAGGGTCAGGGCGGCGGACAGGCCGGTGTAGCCGGCACCCAGCACGCAGACATCGGCGCTGAGATCGCCCGTCAACGGTTCACGTAGCGGCGCGCCCGGCACGCTGTCGGCGTACCAGCTGGGTGCATGCGCCTCGCCGGCAGCCGTCATGCCGGGCACCGGCGGGAAGAGGACAGGACAACAATCATGGACAAAGGATGCCAGCAACCGGCGCGCGGGACAGGGGTCAGTCTGTCGCAGCTACTGCCGCCGGCGTGTGAGGGGCGCGCGCGCCGGCGGTGGCGCGCTGTGTTGCGCGAGGTCTGCGCACGGGGGTAACGTGGCTGCAGGTCATCCGAGCATGACGCATGGTCTCGCCCCCTTGGGTCGGCCTGCCCACCGACAGCACGATGCTGGGCCATCACCGCTTCGCGGCGGCGGGTGAGAAGTACATCCGCGCGCTGGCCGAAGCGGCCGGTGTTACCCCGGTGCTGCTGCCCAGCCTGCAGCCGCCGTTGCCGGCCGCGCATTGGCTGGACCGCCTGCACGGCCTGCTGCTGACCGGCGCGGTGAGCAATATCGAACCGCATCTGTATGCCGGGCCCCCGAGCTGGCCCGGCAACCGCCATGATCCGGCGCGCGATGCGAACGCGCTCTCCCTGTTGCATGAGGCGCTGGCCCGCGACCTGCCCGTGCTGGCGATCTGCCGGGGTTTCCAGGAATTGAACGTCGCGCTCGGTGGCAGTCTGCACCCGCGCGTGCACGCGGTGCCGGGCATGAACGATCATCGTGAAGACCCGGAGGCGCCGGTCGAGGTGCACTATGGGCCGGCGCATGCGGTCCAGCTGTGTGAGGGTGGTTGGCTGGCCGGCTGGGCCGGCGCGCCCACGGCACGGGTCAATTCCGTGCACGGGCAGGGCATCGATCGTTTGGCCGAGGGCCTGCAGATCGAGGCCGTCGCTGAGGATGGCCTGATAGAAGCCGCCCGCAGCACCGCGCATCGTTTCGTGCTCGGGGTGCAGTGGCATCCGGAGTGGCGGGTGGCCGACAATTCGTTCTATCACAGCATTTTTCACGCTTTCGGCGATGCTTGTCGCCGCAACTCTCTTACAGCAGACCGGTCATGACCACCCGAACGCGTTCGCGCAAAGCCGCCGCCCCCAAGCCTGTTCCGCAGGAGAGCACGCTGCTGCGCTGGCTCAAGGACCGGCGTATCACCGAGGTGGAGTGCCTGGTGCCGGATATCACCGGCAACGCGCGCGGCAAGATCATTCCGGCCGACAAGTTCTCCCACGATTACGGCACCCGCCTGCCGGAGGGCATCTTCGCCACCACGGTCACCGGCGAATTCCCGGACGACTACTACGAGCTGACCTCGCCCTCGGACTCGGACATGATCCTGCGCCCGGATGCCGATACGGTACGGATGGTGCCCTGGGCGACCGATCCGACCGCGCAGGTCATCCACGACTGTTTCACCAAGACCGGTGAGCCGCATGAGCTGGCCCCGCGCAATGTGCTGCGGCGCGTCCTCAATGCCTATGCCGAACTGGGCCTGCGCCCGGTGGTGGCACCGGAGCTGGAGTTCTTCCTGGTCCAGAAGAACACCGACCCGGATTTCCCGCTGCTGCCGCCGGCCGGCCGCTCCGGGCGTCCTGAAACCGCGCGCCAGTCGTACTCGATCGATGCGGTGAACGAGTTCGATCCGATCCTCGATCTGATGTATGACTACTGCGATGCGATGAAGCTGGACGTGGATACGCTGATCCATGAATCCGGCGCCGCACAGCTGGAGGTCAACTTCACCCACGCCAATGCGATGGATCTGGCCGATCAGGTATTCCTGTTCAAGCGCACCATGCGTGAGTCGGCGATGCGCCACGGCATCTATGCCACCTTCCTGGCCAAGCCAATGGAGAACGAGCCGGGCAGTGCGATGCATATCCACCAGAGCCTGCTGCGGATCAGCGATGGCAGCAACGTATTCACCGGCGAGCATGGCGGTGAGGATTTCAGCCCGTTGTTCGGCCATTACCTGGCTGGCCTGCAGAAGTACGTCCCGGCGGCGATGGCGTTTTTCGCTCCGAACGTGAACTCCTACCGCCGGCTGATGTTCGGCGAGGTTTCCCCAAGCAACGTGCACTGGGGCTTCGACAACCGCACCTGCGGGCTGCGCGTGCCGCTGGATACGCCGGAGAACATGCGGGTGGAAAGCCGGTTCGCCGGTTCGGATGCCAACCCCTACCTGGCCATCGCCGCGACCCTGGCGGCTGGGCTGCTGGGCATCCGCGAGCAAGGCTCCCCGACCGCGCCGATCAGTGGCAGCGCCAAGGAGCTGGGCTATGACCTGCCGCGCTCGCTGGGCGAGGCGCTGGACGGGCTGGAAGGCTGCCCGGAACTGCGCGAGATGCTCGGCGAGCGCTTCTGCCGCGCCTACGTGTCGGTCAAGCGCAAGGAGTACGAGACCTTCTTCCGGGTGATCAGCTCCTGGGAGCGCGAGTTCCTGCTGCTCAACGTCTGACCCGAGGCACCTGATCCGGCATGGCCGTGAGGGCCATGTGCTGGGAAAATGGGGGCATGCCCGGTAGGCTGGCACCCGTTGCGCCGGTCCGGCCGGTTCCCCCCAACTCGCACCTGACCTGTGGAGAGTCCGATGAAGCTGCGAATCCTCACCCTCGGCATTGCCGTATCCGTGCTGACCGCCTGTGGCGGCGGTGACAAGCAGGACGACGCCAAGGTGCTGAACGTCTACAACTACAGCGATTACATCGCCGAAGACACCATCCCGAACTTCGAAAAGGCCACCGGCACCAAGGTGACCTATGACGTGTTCGACAGTGATGAGATGGTCGAAACCAAGCTGTTGGCCGGCAACAGCGGCTATGACGTGGTGGTGCCAACGCTGAACTTCTTCGGCCGCCAGATCAAGGCCGGCGTGTTCCTGCCGCTGGACAAGAGCAAGATCCCGAACCTGGCCAATCTCGACCCGGAGGTGATGAAGCGCATCGCCCAGCAGGACCCGGGCAACGAGTACGGCGTGCCGTACATGATCGGCACCACCGGCATCGGCTACAACGTGGAGCTGCTCAAGCAGCGCTTCGGTGGCAGCACCGACATCGCCAACAGCTGGGATCTGATCTTCAAGCCGGAAAACATCGCCAAGATGAAGGACTGCGGGATCACCATCCTGGATACGCCGTCGGACATGATCCCGATCGCACTGCACTACCTGGGCGAAGATCCGCACAGCCAGGACCCGGTCACGCTGGAGAAGGCCGCCGCGCTGCTCAAGACGATCCGCCCGTACGTGCAGAACTTCCACTCCTCGCAGTACGTGGGCTCGCTGGCCAACGGCGGCACCTGCCTGGTGGTGGGCTGGTCCGGTGACATCATCCAGGCGCGTGACCGTGCAGCTGAAGCCTCCAATGGCGTGACCGTGGCCTACTCGATCCCGCGCGAAGGTGGCCCGCAGTGGTTCGACATGCTGGCCATCCCCAAGGATGCCAAGCACCCGGAGGCCGCCTACGCCTTCATCAACTACCTGCTGGAGCCGAAGGTCGCCGCGGCCAACACCAACTTCATCCATTACGCCAACCCGGTGACCGCGGCCACGCCGCTGGTGGACGAATCGATCCGCACCGACCCGACCATCTACCCGCCGGCCGATGTGGCGGCGAAGATGTTCACCTATTCGATCAACACGCCGGAAGTGGACAAGCTCTACACCCGGTTGTGGACCGAGGTGAAAACCGGGCGCTGACCGCCCCCGCGACGCCGGCCCCGCGCCGGCGTCGTCGTTTCAGGGGGTAGGACATGACGCGGCCACCACCGGTAAAATGGCATTCTCCCCCCGTCCCGCCGCCGCTCCCGGAGCCGCTGACCATGCCATTTGAAGCCAAGCCGGAAGGCGCGGTCCTGCCGGTCCTGGAACCGGGCTACCTGTCCATCCGCGCGCTGCGCAAGGAGTTCGACGGCTTCGTCGCGCTCGACGACGTCACCCTGGACGTGCGCAAAGGCGAGATATTCGCGCTGCTGGGTGGCTCGGGCAGTGGCAAATCGACGCTGCTGCGCTGCCTGGGCGGCTTCGAGACCCCCACCCAGGGCACCATCGACCTGGACGGCCAGCGCATCAACGCGCTGCCGCCGTACCAGCGCCCGATCAACATGATGTTCCAGTCCTACGCGCTGTTCCCGCACATGACGGTGGAGCAGAACATCGCTTTCGGCCTGAAGCAGGACGGCATGGCGCGTGATGCGATCAACCGCCGTGTCGGCGAAATGCTGGAGCTGGTGCAGCTGGGCAAGCTGGCCAAGCGCAAGCCGCACCAACTCTCCGGCGGTCAGCAGCAGCGCGTGGCGCTGGCGCGGTCGCTGGCCAAAGGCCCGAAGCTGCTGTTGCTGGATGAGCCGATGGGCGCGCTGGACAAGAAGCTGCGCTCGCAGATGCAGCTGGAGCTGGTCAACATCATCGAGACCACCGGGGTGACCTGCGTGATGGTCACCCACGATCAGGAAGAGGCCATGACCATGGCCACCCGGATCGCGGTGATGGATGCCGGCTGGATCCAGCAGGTCGGCAAGCCGGATGAAATCTACGAGCAGCCGGCCAACCGCTTCGTGGCCGAGTTCATCGGCTCGGTGAACCTGTTCGATGGCGTGCTCGATGAGGACCTGCCCGAGTACGTCACCGTGCGCACGCCGCTGTTCCCCGCACCGATCTACGTCGCCCACGGCATCACCGGTTACGAAGGCCAGCCGGTGGCGTTCGCGCTGCGCCCGGAGAAGGTGATGATCGGCAAGGACGAGCCGGCCGGGGATACCAACAAGGCCCAGGGCGTGATCGAGGAGATCGCCTACTTCGGCAGCCACTCGGTATTCCATGTGCGCCTGCCGAGCGGGGCCAAGGTGCTGTCCAACTTCGCCAATTCGCAGCGCTGGGCCAGCGATGGCCTGACCTGGGGTGACGCCGTCTGGGTGCACTGGCGCGACAACGACGGCGTGGTGCTGACCTCATGAGCGCGACCGGCTGGAAGCGCTGGCTCCCGGGCACGCGCGCCGGCGTGATCGCCGCGCCGTACCTGTGGCTGCTGCTGTTCTTCGCGGTGCCGTTCGTGATCATCCTGATGATCTCCTTCGCCCGCAGCCAGGTCGGCTCGCCGCCGTACACCTGGCTGCTGGAGTACGTGGACGGCGCGTTCTCGCTCAAGCTCAACCTCGGCAGCTACGCGGCCCTGGTCAAGGACAACCAGTACGCGCTGGCGTACCTGAGTTCGATCAAGATCGCGGTCATCTCGACCCTGCTCACGCTGCTGATCGGCTACCCGATGGCCTACGTGATCTCGCGGATGAGCCCGGCCGCGCGCAATGTGGCGATGATGCTGGTGGTGCTGCCTTCGTGGACCTCGTTCCTGATCCGCGTGTATGCCTGGATCGGCATCCTGGACCGCAATGGCCTGCTCAACCAGCTGCTGCTCAAGCTCGGCCTGATCGATGCGCCGCTGCAGATCCTGTACACCCCGACCGCCGCCTACATCGGCATCGTGTACTGCTACCTGCCGTTCATGGTGCTGCCGCTGTACGCCAATCTGGTCAAGCTGGACAACCGCCTGCTCGAAGCCGCCTACGACCTCGGCGCCAAGCCGTGGCAGGCCTTCGTGCGGATCACACTGCCGCTCTCGCGCACCGGCATCATCGCCGGCTGCATGCTGGTGATGATCCCGGCCGTGGGTGAGTTCGTGATTCCGGAAATGCTCGGCGGGCCGGATACGTTGATGATCGGCCGCGTGCTGTGGGGCGAGTTCTTCAACAACCGTGACTGGCCCACGGCCTCGGCGGTGGCGATCGTGATGCTGGCCCTGCTGCTGGTACCGATCCTGCTGTTCAACCGCATGCAGCAGCGCGAGCTGGAAGGAAAGCTGGCATGAGCATGGTGCGCAGCAACCGCTGGTTGGGCTGGAGCCTGCTCGGGCTGGGCTTCGCCTTCCTGTACCTGCCGATCCTGTTGTTGATGGTGTACTCGTTCAACGCCTCCAAGCTGGCCACGGTATGGTCGGGCTTCTCCACGCGCTGGTACGGCGAGCTGTTCAACAACCGGCAGATCCTGGACGCGCTGTGGATCAGCCTCAAGGTCGCGTTCTGGACGGCCTGCGCGGCCACCGTGCTGGGCACGATGGCGGCGATGGTGATGACCCGCATGCGCCGCTTCCCGGGCAAGACCGTGTTCGGTGCGTTGATCACCGCGCCGCTGGTGATGCCCGAAGTGATCCTGGGCTTCTCGCTGATGACCCTGCTGGTGGCGATGGGCGGCATTCCCGGTTTCCCCAGCCGCGGCGTGACCAGCATCTGGATCGCGCATGTCACCTTCACCCTGTCCTTCGTGACGGTGGTGGTGTCCTCACGCCTGCAGGAGCTGGACCGCTCGCTGGAGGAAGCCGCGATGGATCTCGGCGCGAGCCGGTTGAAGGTGTTCTTCCAGATCACCCTGCCGATCATCGCCCCGGCGCTGGTGGCCGGCTGGCTGCTGGCGTTCACGCTGTCGCTGGATGACGTGGTGATCGCCAGCTTCGTCGCCGGCCCGAACTCGACCACCCTGCCGATGAAGGTGTTCTCCTCCGTGCGGATGGGCATCAAGCCGGAGATCAACGCGCTGGCCACCTTGATGGTGCTGGCGGTGTCGATCGCGGCGGTGGTGGGCTGGTACATCACCTCCCGCGCCGAGAAACGCCGCCAGCGCGACATGCAGATGGCGCTGCAGGACCCCAGCTGAACGTCATCCCGATCCGGCAACATCCGGATCACGGGGCCGGGCGCACACTACGGGTCTGACTTTTGGAGACCCGCGATGACCGCTGACATCATCAATCCCGCGACCGGCCAGGTCACGTATCGCCATGAACTGCTCACCGCCACGGAGGTCGAGCAGCGCCTGGCCGCGGCCGCCGAGGCGTTCCCGGCCTGGTCAGCGCGTTCGCTGCAGGAGCGCGGGGCGATCCTGCGCGCCATCGCGGCCCAGCTGCGCCAGCGCAAGGGGGACATCCAGCAGGCGATGACCACCGAGATGGGCAAGCTCAAGGGGGAAGCGCTGGGTGAGATCGACAAATGCGCCGAGGCCTGCGAGTTCTACGCCGATCACGCGGCCGACTACCTCAAGCCGCAGCTGATCGATACCGAGGCCCAGTGCAGCTACGTGCGCTACGAGCCGATCGGCTGTGTGTTCGCGGTGATGCCGTGGAACTTCCCGATCTGGCAGGTATTCCGTTTCCTTGCGCCGGCGTTCATGGCCGGCAATGTGGCGCTGCTCAAGCACGCCAGCAACGTGCCGCAATGCGCCGACCTGATCCTGGCGGTGTGCCGCGATGGTGGGCTCCCCGAGGGCGTGTTCGATGTGCTGCATATCGACAACGACCAGGCCGCCGAGGTGCTGCGCGACAAGCGGGTCAAGGCGGTCACGCTGACCGGCAGCGAGCGCGCCGGGCGGTCGATTGCGGCCAATGCCGGTGACCAGCTCAAAAAGTGCGTGATGGAGCTGGGCGGCAGCGATGCCTTCGTGGTGCTGGACGATGCCGATCTGGACAAGACGGTGGCCGCAGCGGTGAAGTCGCGCTTCGACAACAGTGGCCAGACCTGCATCGCGGCCAAGCGCTTCATCGTGGTCGATGCGATCGCCGATGCGTTCGTGGAGAAGTTCGTCGCCGCCGCCGGCAAGCGTGTCTACGGCGATCCGCAGGACGAGAAGACCACGCTCGCGCCGATGGCGCGCGCGGACCTGCGCGACGAGCTGCACAAGCAGGTGCAGGACAGCATCGCCAAGGGCGCCACGCTGCTGCTCGGCGGTGAGCCGGTAGCCGGCTCGCATGCGGGCTACCCGGCCACCATCCTGGACAACGTGACGCCCGGCATGCCGGCCTATGACGAAGAACTGTTCGGCCCGGCCGCCGCGATCCTGCGCGTCAGCGATGACGCCGAAGCACTGCGCGTGGCCAACGACACCACCTTCGGCCTGGGAGGCAGCGTGTGGACCACCGATGCGGCGCGCGGCGAAGCCATCGCCCAGCAGCTGGAATGCGGTGCCGCCTTCGTCAACGCCATCGTCAAGAGCGACGTACGCCTCCCCTTCGGCGGCAGCAAACGCTCCGGCTTCGGCCGTGAACTCGCCGAACATGGCATCCATGAGTTCATGAACATCAAGACCGTTTACGTGGCCTGATGCCATGAACCGGGTAGTGCCGGCCGCTGGCCGGCTCACGCCCATGCCCCGGACGGCCGCGAACATGAGATGAGGGTCATGCCACCGGAGGAGCCGGCCAGCGGCCGGCACTACCCACCGTCGTGGCCAGCCGTCGCCCGCCGTAGCCAGCAACGGTCACCACCGTAGCGACCAACGGTCGCCTACCTACACCTACAACCAGCGCGCACGCTTGAACAAGCGGTACAGCCCCACGCACACCGCACCGACGCCGATGATCATCGCCGGGTAAGCCCACGGCTTGTCCAGCTCGGGCATGTTCGTGAAGTTCATGCCATACCAGCTGGTGATCAAGGTCGGGGCGGCCAGCAGCGCCGCCCAGGCGCCCAGGCGCTTGACCGTCTCGCCCTGCGCCAGCGTCACCAGCGACAGGTTGACGCTCAGCGCGGTACCCAGCATTTCGCGCAGGGTGTCGATCACATCACTGATCCGCACGGCGTGGTCATGCACATCGCGCAGGTACAGCTTCACTTCGTCCGGCACCAGCTCGCCCTGGTAGCGCTTGATCTGCGAGAGCATGTCCTGCAGCGGTGCGACGGCCATGCGCATCTTGTTGAGCTCGCGCTTGAGCTCGTACAGCCGCACCACGGTCTGGCGCTTGTAGTTGTCGGAGAAGATGTCCTTCTCCAGCAGCTCCAGCGTGTCGCGGTAGCGCTGGGTGATCGGCAGGTAGTTGTCGACCACGAAATCCAGCACCGCATACAGGCAGTACGACGGGCCCATCGTGCGCAGCAGCTCCGGCTCGCGCTCCACGCGGGCGCGCGGGGCGGCATAGGACAGCGATGCGCCATGGCGCACCGTGACCAGGAAGCGCGGCCCGAGGAAGGCGTGGGTCTCGCCGTAGCGGATCCGCTCGTCCACCATCTGCGCGGTCGTGACCACCACGAACAGCGAATTGCCGTAGGCCTCCACCTTGGGCCGCTGATGCGCATTGCGGGCGTCTTCGATGGCCAGCGAGTGCAGGCCGAATTCTTCCTGCAGCTTCAGCAGCACGCTGTCGTCGGGTTCGTACAGCCCCACCCACACGAAGCCGTTGTCGCTGGCGATCACATCGCTGATCGCATCCAGGCCGATGTCGTGGCGCTTGCCCTGGTCATCGTAGTGAACGCAGTTGATGACGCAGGCGGGGTTTTCAGGTGTGACGGTATCCATGGCGGGCATCGTGCGTCAGCGGCCCGTGACGGGCAGGTCACGGCGGCTCAGCACCCATGCCAGCGCCACGTGGATGGGCAGCAACAGCACGATCCACTGCAGGTTGTACTGCGCCTGCAAGGTCAGCCAATGCAGCACCAGGCCGAGCAGCGACACGCCGGCGACCGCCCACAGCACGAACCGGAACCACGCGCGCGGCACGCGGCCGCGCAGCAGGGTGATCGCAGCGGGAACGAGCAGCAGGCACAGCGGCGAGAGCTGCAGCAGGTTGCGGTTGGCCCAGGCGGCCTGGTGCGCACTGAAGCCCCACAGGTAGGTCAGCAGGGCGCCGCCAATGCCGCAGAACAGCCAGAACGGCAGCGCCAGGCCACCCAGCAGCCGGTGCCGGCGGCGCAGTGCAACCACACCCGCAGCGGCGATCAGGCCGCACAGCAGCCACGGCCACCAGCGGCGCGGGGACTCGGTCGGCTCCGGGGCGATCCGGTGCGGCAGCAGTTCCTGCTCGGCCTGCACCAGCGGGCGACCTTCGCTGTTGCGCACCTGGCGCAGCGCATCGGCCAGGCGCATCGGCACGAAGGCTTCCTGCCAACGCGACAGCGGCTGGTCGGCGAACGGCCCCAGGCCGATATCGAAGCCCAGCCACATCCACGGCGACGGCGAAGCCAGGCGCACCGATTCACTGCGGTAGGTGTTGCCGCGCGAGCGCCCGGACAGCTGCGAATGCAGCCCGCCGCCCAACGCGCCGTCGATCGCATCGCGGACCATGGTGGCGCAGTTGGCGGTGTAGTAATCGTAGTGGTAACGCGCGTTCTCGGGCTTGGCCCGCTCGGCCAGCGACGCGGCCAGGGTACGCGCCTGCGCAGGCGTCAGATCCAGCCACTGCACGCTCGCACCGCGGCCGCTCTCCTGGTAGTACGACAGGTCCTGCCCAAGCGGCAGCGCGACCAGGTAGTACATCATGTCGCCGCGCACGAAGTTGCCGATGAAATCGGACTCGCTCGGGTCGAAGTAACCGAAGTTGTACGAGGTGGCGTCGCCGGTGACCGGATCGACTACGACCAGTGCGTCATGTCCAAAGCGTTCAAAGAAGATCTCGCCCGGCTGCATGGTGACCACGCCGATGCGTGGCGCCTCGGCGGAAGTGGCCGGGGCGGCATCCTGCGCGGCCAGCGCCCCGAAGGGCAGGCTGGCCATCGCAAGCAGCGACAACACGAACAACAGGCGGCACGGCGACCACCGATTCAAAGGGGGCCGCATGGCGTGGGTCAATCCTCGTTGTGGGTGTCGGGCGGCAGCACGGTCACATGGAACGCCTGCACGCGTCGGGCATCGGCACGCGCCACCCGGAACACGAAGCGGTCCAGGGTGAGCTCGTCGCCGGTTTCAGGCAGGTGCCCGATCGCCTCGGTGACCAGGCCACCGATGGTGTCGTAATCATCGTCGGGGAACGTGGCACCGAAGCGCTCGTTGAAATCCTCGATCGCGGTCAATGCATCGACCACGTACTGGCCGTCGGCCTGGATCGCGATCTGCGAGGTGTGGTCCTCTGCCTCGTCGTGCTCATCGTCGATCTCGCCGACGATCTGTTCCAGCACGTCCTCGATGGTAACCAGCCCGGCGACACCGCCGTACTCATCGACCACGATGGCCATGTGGTTGCGCGAGAGCCGGAACTCCTTGAGCAGCACGTTGAGCTTCTTGGCCTCGGGGATCAGCACCGCCGGGCGCAGCAGCTCACGGATGTTGGCCGGCCCGTTGTCGGCCACCACGCCGCGCAGCAGGTCCTTGGCCAGCAGGATGCCGAGGATGTCGTCCTTGTTGTCGCCGTGCACCGGGAAGCGCGAATGGCCGGATTCGACCACCTGCTTCATCAGGTCAAGGAAGGGGGCTTCGACCGGCAGGGAGACCATCTGCGAGCGCGAGATCATCACGTCGCCGACGGTGAGCTCGGCCACCGAAATGGCGCCTTCCATCATCCGCAGCGTGTCGGCGGCGATCAGGCCGTCTTCGTGCGCGGTGTGCAGTACCGCCACCAGTTCGTCGCGGGTGTGGGGTTCGCCGGAGAAGGCAGCGGTCAGGCGTTCGAGCCAGCTGCGCTTCTTTTCATTGTGCTCCTGGGTGGAGCTACTACTGTCGTCTTCAGACATCTCTGGAAAAAAAGGCACCCGGCGTGCCGGGCGTTGGATTTAGTCTATCAGGATGCGGGCGCCTGTCAGCGCCCGGCCGAGGGCGGATTCACGCCCGGCAAGGGGGCCGGGGCGGCGCCCGCCGGTGGGGTGTCTTCCTCCGGTGGCAGGTCCAGGCTGTAGGTACAGCCGGCCAAGGTCTTGCCGGGGTGGGATTTGACCGTGGACAGGCTCAGGATCACCGATTCGATCAGGGCCTCGCCGGTACGCGGGTCGGTGACGTCGCGGCTGACCAGCTCGCGCCCGGCCATGAACTTCGCCGGGGTATCCACGCCGTCTTCCAGGGCCAGGCGCTTGGCCAGCGGGCGTGGGTCGGCCAGGTCCAGGATCGCCATGATGCTGGCGCCGGCCACCGTGATGTACTCGGCACGCTCGCCGAACACCGTGATCGGGGCGGCCAGGCGGAATTCGGTCATGAACTGGTTGGTCTGCGGCAGCGGCTGCAGGCCGTTGGCGACCGCCTTGAGCGGGTCGGCCACGACCGGGGCGACGGCATCGTAATCGCTCACGCTCTTGCGGCATTCAATCAAGGAGGGCAGGTCCAGCGGCGCCGCCTCGGCGAAGGCCGGGGTGGGCAGCAGGGCGAGCAGGCCCAGGCAGGCACATCGGAACGGGATCATCGGAACAGGTCCATCAACTAAGGCGTGCAGCGCACGGACGCGGCGACGATCATAGCCGGCACCGGCCGGCGGTGGCAGGCGTCAACGACGGCGGAACAGCCAGCGCAGGGTGGCGGAGAAGGTGACCACCGCGATTCCCGCCGCCCACAGCACCAGGGCCGCGGCAGCCAGATGCAGCGCGCCCGGCCCGTCGGCGGTGGCCGACAGTAGCGCGCGCCCGAACACCAGGGCGAATGCAGCGGCAAGGACGAACAGGAGCGCGACCTGCACCGGCCGCGCGTGGAAGGTCGATGACTGCGCCGGGGAGGCGCCGTCGCGACGTGACCAGCGATACAGCGTGCGCCAGCCCAGCGGCGCCACCAGCGCGGCCGCCAGCCCCGACCAGATCACCACGCTCAGGCCGGCGGCGCTGAGGGTCGCTTCGTCAGCACCGGCCAGCAGATGCGGCAGGATCAGGCCCGCCACCACGCAGGTCAGCGTGCCCAGCACGAACACGCCGGCAGCCAGGCCGGCCAGACGTCCGGCCCATGCGGCGGACAAGGGGGCGCGTCGCTGCCGCGCCGCCCACCAGCTTCGCGCGGGCGCCAACGACAGCACGGCGATCACCGCCGACAGCGCAAGCATGCCCAGCTGCAGCGCGCCCGGGTCACGGCCGGCCGGCGTCAGCGCGGCGAGCCCGGGGGCACCGATCGCGGCGTACAGCAATCCCACCCACGACAGTGCGAGCAGCACGGGGCCCAGTACAGAGCGACGATCAGGAACCAGCATGGCGGCATACATCCTTGTATGGTTGAGCAATCAGTGCACGCAACGCAGGGGACGCTCAGCGTTCGCCGGCATACGGATCGGCAATGCCCAGCTCGGCCAGGATGTCCCGCTCGAGTTGTTCCATGGCGTCGGCTTCTTTCTCGTCCTCATGGTCCCAGCCGAGCAGATGCAGCACGCCGTGCACGGTCAGGTGCGCGTAGTGGGCGTTGAGCGCCTTGCCCTGCTCGTCGGCCTCGCGGGCGACCACCGGGGCGCAGATCACAAGATCGCCGAGCAGTGGGAACTTCACGCCCTTGGGCAGACCCTCCGGCAGTTCGGCCGGGAAGCTGAGCACGTTGGTCGCGTAATCCTTGCCGCGGTAGTGCCGGTTCAAGGACTGCCCTTCCTTGGCATCGACCAGACGGATCGCCAGGTCGGCCTCGCGGATGCGGCCCTTCAGTGCGGCGGCCACCCACTTGCGGAAGCTCACCGCCGAGGGCAGGCCAGCCCGGGGCAGGGCGTAGCTGATGGCGACGTCCAGTCGCACGGGACCACGGGTCATGGGGTCGCTCCGGGTTGGACCTGCTGCAGATCGCGGCGGTCGTAGGCGCTGACGATGCGGGCCACCAGCGGGTGACGGACCACGTCGCGCGCTTCGAAAAAGGTGAAGCTCACGCCCTCGACATCACGCAGCACATCGATCGCATCGCGCAGGCCGGACTTCACGTGCTTGGGCAGATCGGTCTGGGTGAGGTCGCCGGTCACCACGGCCGTGGAGCCGAAGCCCAGGCGGGTCAGGAACATCTTCATCTGCTCGACCGTGGTGTTCTGCGCTTCGTCCAGGATCACGTACGCATCGTTGAGCGTGCGGCCGCGCATGTAGGCCAGCGGCGCGATCTCGATGACGTTCTTCTCCAGCAGCTTGAGCACTTTCTCCACGCCGAGCATTTCGTACAGCGCGTCGTAGAGCGGCCGCAGATACGGGTCCACTTTCTGGCTCAGGTCGCCGGGCAGGAAGCCCAGCTTCTCGCCGGCTTCCACCGCCGGGCGGACCAGGATCAGGCGCTGCACGCGCGCTTCATTGAGCGCTTCCACCGCGCTGGCCACGGCCAGGAAGGTCTTGCCGGTGCCGGCCGGGCCGATGCCGAAGTTGATGTCATGCGTGGTGATCTGGTGCAGGTAGCGGGCCTGGTTGGCGCCGCGGCCGCGCACGGTGCCGCGCTTGACCTTGATCGCCACGTCCTGGGCCTCGTAGGCGCGCTCGACCACATGCTCCACGTTGGCCTGGTTCAGCCGCAGGTGGATGGCATGGCTGTCGAACACCACGTCGCCGGCTTCGGCGTACAGCGCTTCGATCAGGGCCTGCGCATCGGCCACCACGGCCTTGGGGCCGGTCACGCGGAACACGTGGCCACGGTTGGCGATTTCCACGCCGAGTTTGAGTTCCACCTGGCGGAGATGTTCATCGAACGGACCGGCCATGTTGGCCAGGCGCTCGTTGTCTTCCGGGGTGAGGGTGAAGTCGCGTTGTGCGAGTGCGGTCATTGCGTCCGGCGGCCGCCGGTCCAGCCGACCGGGCCGCAAGCAGGGAAAGGGAGAACAGGGTAGCGCGGGTGTGGGGCTGCCGCTACAGCACCGGCGGAAAGTGGTTTTCCACAGGGGCTGTGCAATGCCGGTGCAGCAACCTGTGGATAGGTGGCGCCAGCCCTACTGCGGCAACGGGTTCGATTGCGTGGTCAAAAAAGCGTCAACGATGGCCGGACCGCGGTCCGGCCATTGAGCTCAGTCTGCCGTCACCATCCGCGCGCGCAGCGAGTTGCTGTACGCCTCGGTGATCACCACATCCACGAACTGGCCAATCAGGCGTGGGTGCCCCGGGAAATTCACCGAGCGCATGTTCTCGCTCTTGCCGGTCAACTCGTTCGGGTTGCGCTTGGACGGACCCTCCACCAGCACGGTCTGCACGGTGCCGACCATCTTTTCCGAGATGGCTGCAGCCTGCTCGTTGATCCGGGCCTGCAGGCGCGACAGGCGCGCGTGCTTTTCCGCATCGGGGGTGGTGTCTTCCAGATCGGCGGCGGGCGTGCCCGGGCGGCGCGAGTAGATGAAGGAGAAGCTCTGGTCGAAACCCACGTCCTCGATCAGCTTCATGGTCTTTTCGAACTCAGCATCGGTCTCGCCGGGGAAACCGACGATGAAATCCGAGCTGATCGAGATGTCCGGACGCACCGCGCGCAGCTTGCGGATTTTGGACTTGAACTCCAGCGCGGTGTAGCCACGCTTCATCGCCGAGAGCACGCGGTCGCTGCCGGCCTGCACGGGCAGGTGCAGGAAGTTGGCCAGCTGCGGCACATCACGGTAGGCATCGATCAGCGAATCGCTGAACTCCAGCGGGTGCGAGGTGGTGAAGCGGATCCGGCCGACGCCGTCGATCTCGGCGATGGTGCGGATCAGCAGGCCCAGGTCGGCGAACTCGCCGTCGCCATACGGGCCGCGGTAGGCGTTGACGTTCTGGCCGAGCAGGTTGATCTCCAGCACACCCTGCGCGGCCAGCTGCGCCACTTCCACCACCACGTCCTCGAACGGGCGGCTGACCTCGGTGCCGCGGGTATAGGGCACCACGCAGAACGAGCAGTACTTCGAGCAGCCTTCCATGATCGAGACGAACGCGGAGGCACCCTCGGCACGCGGCTCGGGCAGGGCATCGAACTTCTCGATCTCCGGGAAGCTGATGTCCACCTGCGATTTGCCCGATTCACGGCGCTGGCGGATCAGCTCCGGCAGGCGGTGCAGGGTCTGCGGGCCGAACACCAGGTCCACGTGTGGCGCGCGCTTGATGATCGCCTCGCCTTCCTGCGAAGCCACGCAGCCGCCGACCCCGATGATCACGCCACGGCCGTTGTTCTTCAGTGCCTTCCAGTAACCCAGCTGGCTGAACACCTTCTCCTGGGCCTTCTCGCGGATCGAGCAGGTGTTCATCAACAACACGTCGGCCTCGGCCGGGTCGTCGGTGAGTTCCAGCCCTTCCGAGGCGGCGAGCACGGCGGCCATCTTGGTCGAGTCGTACTCGTTCATCTGGCAACCGTGGGTCTTGATGTACAGCTTGCCGCGCACCGGACCGGTCACCTGCGGCGTGGCGCCGGGCAGGGGGAGCAGATCGGGGCGGGGGGCGGAGCTGGGCGGAGCAGAGGCAGGCAAGGCAGAACCGGCCGAAGTCGGCGCGGTCGAAGCTGGCGTCCCGGTCATGGCGCTTATTCCAGTCGGGTGGGCGGGCAGGCAGCCGGATGGCTGCGGTGAGCAGGCCATTGTAGCCGGGTCGGGCGCCCCCCTTGGCAATCCCCGGCGAATTGGGGACACTCCCGCTCATGAAGGGGATGTTGGGGATCGCTGCGCTGGCCTTGGCTGCGCTGACCGCTATGCCGGCCAGTGCGGGCACCCTGTACAAGTGTGTTGGTGCCGACGGCATTCCCAGCTATGTGAGCAAGCGCGTGGGCGGGGCCAGCTGCAGCGTGATCAGCAGCTACCGGCCCGACCGCAGCGCGCCCCGCCGGGCCCCGACTGCGCCGCCCGCGCCGCCCGTGCCGACCCCGGTCGCCCAGATCGCCAGCGCCACACCTGCAGCGGGGGGCACCGCCGCGCCGGTCCGGGCCGATACCGCCACGGTCGCCACCGCGATCACGCCCGCCCCGGTTCCGGCTCCGGCTCCGGCCGCCGTGCTGACCGCGCCGCCCACCCGGGCCCCCGCAGCCGGCAAGGCTGGGCAGGTCCGCAGCGGTCAGCTCTATTCGTATATGAAGGACGGCGTGCGCCATTACACCAGCGCACGTCCGGCCCAGATGGCCAGCCTCGGGCAGGTCCGCACCATCCATTACACCTTCATCGAACGCTGCTATGCCTGTGGCGCGAACCCCTCGGTCAACTTCGGCTCGGTCCGCCTCAACACCACGGCCTATCAGAGCGAGATCGCCGCGGCCGCCCGGGAGTTCGGGGTGGAAGAAGCGATCGTGCGCGCGATCATCCATGCCGAGTCCGCCTACAACCCACTGGCGCTGAGCCGGGCCGGCGCGCAGGGCCTGATGCAGCTGATGCCGCCCACCGCGCGTCGCTTCGGAGTCAGTGATTCCTATGATGCTTCGCAGAACATCCGCGGCGGCGTGCAGTACCTGTCGTGGCTGCTCAAACGCTTCAATGGCGACCTGACCCTCGCCGCCGCGGGCTACAACGCGGGCGAGGGCGCGGTAGCCCGTCATGGCGGCGTGCCCCCTTACAGCGAGACCCAGTATTACGTGAAGCGGGTGGCCGTATTGGCCGACCGCTATCGAAGTGCGGTCGCCACCCAGCAATAACCCATGGCGCCGGTGGTACCTGATGCCGTACTGTCGGGGTAATGTCGTTCCGTAGTACCGCGTTGTGTGGCCGACTTCGGTTCAGCTACACTCGCGGCTGATTCAATGTGGACTGGCCCCCACCGGTCTGCTGGCAGCCTCAAGCTACCTAAATCAATATCGGAGTGCCGGATGGCCAACGATGGGGTAAACGATCCAGTCAACACTGGACGTCGGCGGTTTCTCTCAGCAACCACTGCGGTGGTCGGAGCGGTCGGCGTCGGATTTGCAGCGGTACCGTTCATCAAGTCCTGGAATCCCAGCGCCCGCGCCAAACTGGCCGGTGCCCCGGTGATTGCCGACATCAGTGCGCTCCAGGAAGGCCAGCGTCTGGTCATGGAGTGGCGTGGGCAGCCGATCTGGATCGTCAAGCGCTCCAAGGCCATCCTCGATGCGCTGCACGGGCTGGACGGCCGCCTGAAGGATCCCGAGTCGGGCGAGAAGGAACAGCAGCCCGAGTACGTGCTCAAGCAGAATCCCGAATTCCGTTCGATCAAGGCCGAGGTCTCGGTGCTGGTCGGGCTGTGCACCCATCTGGGCTGTTCGCCGGAAATGGTCGCCGAGATCCGCCCCGAGCCCTACGACCCGCAGTGGAAGGGCGGCTACTTCTGCCCCTGCCACAAGTCGCGTTTCGATATGTCCGGTCGCGTGTTCAAGGATGTTCCGGCACCGATCAACCTGCTGGTGCCGCCGCACCATTACCAGGACGACAACACCATCATCATCGGCGTTGATCCGCAGGGGGCGGCTTGATCATGGCCAATATCCTTTCCCGCACCGCCACCGGACTGGCCGACTGGGTCAACGCCCGCGCGCCGGGCCTGATGCCGGTCTACCGCAAGCATGTCAGCGAGTATTACGCGCCGAAGAACTTCAACATCTGGTACTACTTCGGTTCGCTGGCGCTGCTGATCCTGGTCAACCAGATCGTCACCGGCATCTTCCTGACGATGCACTACAAGACGAACGCGGCCGAAGCGTTCGCTTCCATCGAATACATCATGCGGGACGTGGAGTGGGGCTGGCTGATCCGCTACATGCACTCCACCGGTGCCTCGCTGTTCTTCATCGTGGTCTACCTGCACATGTTCCGCGGCCTGCTCTATGGCAGTTACCAGAAGCCGCGCGAACTGGTCTGGATCCTCGGCATGCTGATCTACCTGGTGCTGATGGCCGAGGCCTTCATGGGCTACGTGCTGCCGTGGGGCCAGATGTCGTTCTGGGGCGCGAAGGTGATCATCTCGCTGTTCGGCGCGATCCCGGTGATCGGCACCGGCCTGACCGAATGGATCATGGGCGACTACCTGCCCAGCGACGCCACCCTCAACCGCTTCTTCGCCCTGCACGTGATCGCACTGCCGCTGGTGCTGTTGCTGCTGGTGGTGCTGCATCTGGGCGCGCTGCATGAAGTGGGCTCCAACAACCCGGACGGCGTGGAGATCAAGAAGGGCCCGAAGGGCAACCGCTGGTCGGCCATCGCGCCTACCGATGGCATTCCCTTCCATCCTTACTACACGCTCAAGGATGCGGTCGGCGCCGGCTTCCTGCTGATCATCGCCGCCTTCATCATCTTCTTCGCCCCGGCCTTCGGCGGGTTGTTCCTGGAGCACGACAACTTCACCGAGGCCAACCGCCTGGTGACGCCCGAGCACATCAAGCCGGTCTGGTACTACACCCCGTATTACGCGATGTTGCGCGTGGTGCCCAACAAGCTCGGTGGTGTGATCGTGATGTTCTCGGCGATCGCCATCCTGTTCCTGGTGCCGTGGCTGGACCGCGCGCGGGTGAAGTCCTACCGCTACCGCGGCCTGCTCTCGCGCGGCCTGCTGGGCATGTTCGCGGTGTGCTTCGTGTGGCTGGGCGTGATCGGCTCCGGCCCGGGTACGGATGCGCACGAGACCTACATCGGGCGCGTGCTGACCTTCCTGTATTTCGCCTTCTTCATCACCATGCCGCTATGGACCAAGCTGGACAGGACCAAGCCGGTACCGGACCGGGTGACCACGCATGACTGACCACTGGATTGTCCGGCTGGCCTGCGCGGCGGCGCTGATGTTCGGTGTCGCGGTGGCCGATGCCGCCGAGGGCGCCAAGACCCTGCAGGCAGGCAATGACCTGAGCGATCGTGCCTCGCTGCAACGCGGCGCACAGCTTTACATGAACTACTGCTCCGGCTGCCACGCGCTGAAATACCTGCGCTACTCGCGCATGGCCGCCGATCTCGGGCTGAGCGAAGAAGAGGTCATGAACAACCTCAACTTCACCGGCACCCCGGTGGGTGAGCCGATTCCGGTGACGATGCCCAAGGCGCAGGCCGAGAAGTGGTTCGGCAAGATGCCGCCGGATCTGAGCCTGATCTCGCGCGTGCGGGGCAGCGACTGGGTCTACACCTACCTCAAATCGTTCTACCTGGATCCCACGCGGCCGCTGGGCTGGAACAACACCGTGTTCCCCAACGCCTCCATGCCCAACCCCCTGTGGGAAATGCAGGGGTTGCAGCATGCGGTGCACGGCAAGGCCGAAGGCCCCGGGCTGGATGCACCGGTGGTTGGGCTGAAGATCGAACAGCCGGGCAACATCGATGCCGGGCAGTACGATCAGGTGGTGCGCGATATCACCAACTTCCTGGAGTATGCCGGCGAGCCGGCGGCCCTCAAACGCCAGAAGCTGGGCGTGTGGGTGATCCTGTTCCTGGCGCTGCTGACCTTCCTGGCCTATCTGCTCAAGAAGGAATACTGGAAGGACGTCCACTGAGCGGCCGGGCGCCTTCCCGTGTCGATCGTTCCTGCCGTGGGACGATCGACCTATTGGCTTTTGTGATGTGCGGTTGCACACTCGGGTACTGTGACGACCGTTGGCAATGGGCTGGCGGCGCCGATACGACCGGCGGTTACCGGACGTTGGAGAGCCTTTGATGGCGGCGAGCGTACGCATGCGGAATACCCTGACGCTGTTTTCCTCGAACGACGATGTGCTGTGCCATCGCGTGCGGCTGGTACTGGCGGCCAAGGGCGTCACTTATGACTCCGTGCCGGTCGACCCGCAGAACCCGCCCGAAGATCTCATCGATCTCAATCCGTACCACTCCGTGCCCACCCTGGTGGAACGCGAGCTGGTGCTGTACGCGGCGTCGGTGGTCAGCGAATACCTGGACGAGCGCTATCCGCACCCGCCGCTGATGCCGGTCGATCCGCTCTCGCGGGCCCGCATCCGCCTGGCGATGTTGCGCATCGAACACGACTGGGTGCCACAGGTGCAGGCCATCCAGCTGGGCAACAAGACCCAGGCCGAGGCCGGGCGCAAACGCTTGAAGGAACTGCTGACCAGCGCGGTGCCGTTGTTCAAGGCCAGCAAGTTCTTCCTCAACCCGGAAATGAGCCTGGCCGACTGCGCGATGGCACCGATCATCTGGCGGCTGCAGGCACTGGACGTGCCGCTGCCGAAGGATGGCAAGTCGATCGAAGACTATGGCAACCGCATTTTCCGGCACCCCGGCTTCATCCGCAGCCTGACCGACCAGGAAAAGAAACTGCGCGATCTGCCGGTCTGATCGGGGTACGTGTGCCGCATGCGGCACACCCGTGTACTGAACGAAATCGCGGTGCCGGTACGCGCCATGGCTGACCTGCGGGTAGGCGGGCGCGTACACTTGCATCAGGCAATCCGGATCAAGAGCAGCCGAGCACGGCTCGGCTCTACCACATGACTGAAGACACTTTTCGCATGACCAGCCACCGCCCGTACCTGTTGCGGGCCTTGGTGGAATGGATCAATGACAACGACCTGACGCCGCATATCCTGGTCGACGCCGGCCTGCCTGGCGTGCAGGTGCCGCAGAGCGCGGTCAAGGATGGCCGCGTCGTGCTGAACATCGCCGAGCGCGCCGTGGTGCGCCTGCATATCGACAATGACAGCGTCAGCTTCTCGGCCCGCTTCTCCGGCACCAGCTACCCGGTGCAGGTGCCGATCTCGGCCGTGCTGGCCGTGTATGCCCGCGAGACGGGGCAGGGCATGGCGCTGCCGGATGACATCCCGGGCCATGAGCCGGGTCCGGACGATGAGCTGCCGCCGGACGATTCACCGACCCCGCCGGACGACGCACCGCCCAAGCCCAGCGGTCGCCCGCATCTGCGGGTGGTCAAATAAGATCCACCATGGCCGCCGCAAGGCGGCCATTTCATCAGACGTCCTCGGCATCGCGCGTATCGATATCGCGCCGGATCTCGCTGATCCGTGCCGCCGATGGCCCCACGAACGTGATCAGCTGATCACCGCGCAGCACCATGCGCCCGCTGTGGCGGTCCACGCCATCGTGCGAGTACTCGAACTTGAAGGTGCGCTCCCAGCCCAGCCAGCCGTTGTCCTTTCGGCATACGCGCAGGCCGGTGGCGTGCACGCTCTGGTCCAGCCACTGCACATCGGCAGCGCGGCAGGCATTGCGCCCAAGCACGCCAGCACGTTCGGCGGCGGCACGCGAAGAATTCCAGAAGGCGTAGGCAAACGCGCCGGCAATCATCAACAGGATCAAACTGGGCATCGGTGACTCGGCGCGGTCAGGGAGGTCGGTCCCTCCAAGATGGCGACGAATGCGGCGCGGATCAAGCCATCCGCGCGATCGCGATCAGGGCGTGCGCGGTGGCGGTGGCGGTGGCGGGACGGGTATCGGTGTCGGTGTGGGTGTCGGCGTCCGAGTCGGGCTCGCCGGCGGGGCCGGAACCGGGTTCGCGCTCGGGACCGGCGGACGGGGCGGCACCACGGTGGGCGCGCGCATCGGTGCCTGGGAAGCCGGGGCGGCCATCGGCGGTGCCGTCGCACCGGGAGCGGGCAGGGTCGCCGGGTCCGGAGCTCCCATCGGCACCGCCGCCGGCGCGGTGGCCACCAGTTTCAGCAGTGCGGCCCAGTCCTGGCGATTGAAGCTGCATTCCTCTTCGCGGCCCGGCGTGCAGCCCAGATCCACGCCATCGCCTGCATTGGCCTTCGCCGGCGGCAGTTCGATCCGGCCGCTGCGGTCCAGCGACAGTTTGCGCAACGCCACGGTGTTCATGACATTGCCACCAATCAGATACAGCGTGCGGTCGCCGCCCATGTTGGCCGCGATCACCACTTCACAGTGCGATTTCCAGTGCGTCACCGCGCCGCTGCCCAGCGACTGCACCAGCCCGGTGTAGCTCAGGGTCTCGCGGCGGTCGCGCAGGTAGCACAGCAGGTCGCCGGGCGCGGGTTTCTCCTGCGCCGGGTCGGTCAGCCGGTACGGCCCGCTGTTCTGGTAGGCCGCGCGGATGTAGTCGATGTGGCGGGGCGAGCGGGTGAAGCCGGGCACCGAGGCGCGGGTCATCACCCAGGAAATGAAGGCGGCCGACCACGGGTTGTCCACCAGGAACGCACGGCAGTCGCTATCGGTGTAGCGCGTGCCCGGTGGGGCCATGCAGCTCGATGCGCCGGGCTGGCTGCCCATCGGCGACAAGGTGCCGCTCTGCCGCCAGTAGCCGACCACCCGCTGCCACGCGACAAGGCCGTTGTCGGCCAGGTGGACGTCCTCGGCTTCGGTCACGCTGAGACTGGCCGCGCGGCCATCGCGATCGATGAAGGGCCGGTACCAGAGGCGGTGCTCATTGCACGCGGTCTGCACGATGGCCACGGCCAGCGGGCTCAGCCCGAACCGCGGGGGTACATCGCAGACCTCGGCGGCGGACGCCTGCGGCGGCAGCAGCGCGAACAGGGGAGACAGGCAGGCGAGAAGCGGCAGGCAGCGCATGCGTGCATTCCAGGTGGGGGCAGACGCAGCCTCGCAGACCGCATCTGCCCATACCGTGAAAGCGGCATCAGCCCTGTGGGGGCGGGCCCAGTTTCAATGACAGGTCGATTGCCTGCACATGCTTGGTCAGCCCGCCGATGGAGATGCAGTCCACGCCGTCCTCGGCGATCGCGCGCAGGCCGTCCAGGCCGACACTGCCGGACACCTCCAGCGGAATCCGCCCGGCCGCGATGCGCACGGCCTCGCGCCGCGTGGCGGCGTCGAAATCGTCGATGAGGATGCGGGTGCAGCCCACCGCCAGCGCCTCGCGCAGCTGGTCCAGGTCTTCGACCTCGACTACCAGCGGCAACGCCGGCCATTGCGCACGCGCCGCCAGCACCGCTGCGGTCAGTGAGCCGGCCGCACGGATGTGGTTTTCCTTGAGCATCACCGTGTCGAACAGGCCCAGGCGATGGTTGTCGCCGCCACCGCAGCGGACCGCGTATTTCTGCGCGACGCGCAGCCCGGGCAGGGTCTTGCGGGTGTCCAGGATCCGCGCGCCGGTACCGGCCACGGCCGCGACGTAGTGCGCGGTGGTGGTCGCCGTGCCGGACAGCGTCTGCAGGAAGTTCAACGAGGTCCGCTCGGCACTCACCAGGCTGCGGTTGCGACCCTGCAGCAGGGCCAGTACGGTGCCGGCGGCGACGCGGTCGCCCTCGGCCACGCGCCACTCGATCCGGACCTCTGGATCGAGCGCCCGGTGGGTCGCATCGAACCACGGGCGGCCGGCGATCACCGCGTCCTGCTTGCACAGCAGGTAGGCGCTGTCGGGGCGGTCGGGGAGCAGGGCGGCGGTGACATCACCGCTGCCGATGTCCTCGGCCAGTGCACGGGCCACATCGGCGGCCACCAGGGCGGCCTCGGGGGCCGGCACGGGGAGCTGGCTCATTTTTCCGGGAAATCGGCGATCTGGGCGGTGGCGATGGCCTCTTCGGCCAGCAGCACCGGGATGCCGTCGTCCACGCGGAACACCTGCTTGCGGTCACGGGTCAGCAGGGCCTCGCGCAGCGTCTGCGCCTGCGGGCTGCCATCGGCCTTGAGCACGGCACCGCTGCCGATCGCGCGGTTGAGCGCGTCCAGACCGGTGGCGTCGAGCAGGGACAGGGGCTGGCGCGTATCGGGCGAGCACAGGAGGTCGAGCAGCTTGCGATCCATGGATTCTTCGTCTTGCGTGGAAGACGGCTAGAATACGTCTTTAAGGCAGGTGACGGCCAATGACCCTCAACCAAACCGCGCCGCTCGTCGGCATCGTCATGGGATCCCGCTCGGATTGGGAAACCATGCAGCACGCCGCCCAGAAGCTGGATTCGCTGGGCGTTCCCTATGAAGTGAAAGTGGTTTCGGCGCACCGCACGCCGGACGTGCTGTTCACCTACGCCGAGCAGGCGGGCCAGCGTGGCCTGCGCGCGATCATCGCCGGTGCCGGCGGGGCCGCGCACCTGCCGGGCATGATCGCCGCCAAGACCGCCGTGCCGGTGCTGGGCGTGCCGGTGCAGTCCAAGGCGCTGAACGGCATGGATTCGCTGCTCTCGATCGTGCAGATGCCGGCCGGTATCCCGGTCGCCACCTTCGCCATCGGCAACGCCGGCGCCTCCAACGCGGCGTTGTTCGCAGCCGCCATGCTGGCCTCGGACCAGCCGGCGATCGGTGAAGCGCTCGAGGCCTTCCGCGCCCGCCAGACCGAAGATGTCATGGCCCACGACGATCCGCGTCAATGACGTCCAGGACCGTTGGCATTCTGGGCGGCGGTCAGCTCGCCCGCATGATGGTGCTGGCTGGTGCGCCGATGGGGCTGCGCTTCGAGCTGTTCGACCCGGCCGCCGATGCCTGTGGTGCCCAGGTGGCCCCGCTGCAGGTGGCCGCGTTCGAGGATGAGGCGGCCCTGGCTGCGTTCGCCGCCCGCGTGGACGTGGTGACCTTCGATTTCGAGAACGTGCCGGCGCGCAGCGCCACGTTCCTGGCCGAGCGCGTGCCGGTGTATCCCAATCCGGATGCGCTGGCCGTGGCCCAGGATCGGCTCAGCGAGAAGACCCTGTTCCAGTCGCTGGGCATCCCGCTGCCGGCCTTCGCCGATATCCGCAGCCGCGATGAACTGGCGGCCAAGGTCGCCGAGTTCGGCATGCCCTGCATCGTCAAGACCCGCCGGCTGGGCTATGACGGCAAGGGCCAGTTCCGGATTCGCAGCGCGGCCGACATCGACGCGGCATGGGAAACCCTCGGCAGCTACGTCGAAAAGACCGGCCTGATTCTGGAAGGCTTCGTCGCCTTTGATCGCGAGGTCAGCGTGGTGGCGGTCCGCGGGCAGGATGGCGAGTTCCGCGCCTGGCCGATCACCGGCAACTGGCACGTCAATGGCGTGCTCTCGGCCAGTCTGGCCCCGGCGCAGCTGCCGGCGGCCCAGTACGAGGCGGCCATCGGCTACGCACGTACGCTGGCCGAGCGCCTGGACTATGTTGGCGTGTTCGCGCTCGAACTGTTCTGCCGCGGCGATGAACTGCTGGCCAACGAGATGGCGCCGCGCGTGCACAACTCCGGCCACTGGACCATCGAAGGCAGCGAGACTTCGCAGTTCGAGAACCATCTGCGTGCCGTGCTTGGCCTCCCGCTGGGCGACACGCGCATGCTGGGCCATGCCTGCATGCTCAACTGGATCGGCCAGATGCCCGGTGCCGCGGCCGTGCTCGGCCAGGCCAGCGGCCATTGGCACGATTACGGTAAGCAGGCGCGGGACGGCCGCAAGGTCGGCCATGCCACGCTGCGCGATGATGATGCGGCGGCGCTGGCCGGTGCATTGGAAAGCGTCGGTGCGCAGCTCGATCGCGGTGAGCAGGTCGCGCCGGTGATCGAGATCCTGCGCGGTTGAGCATCGGGTAGTGCCGGCCGTTGGCCGGCACCGCCTCAATCGCGCAATTGCGCGGTGACGAAGTCCCAGTTCACCAGTTTCCAGAACGCCTCCAGATAGCGTGAGCGCTCATTCTGGTAGTCGGTGTAATACGCGTGTTCCCACACATCGCAGGCCAGCAGCGGAGTGCTTTCGCCCGTCAGCGGCGTGCCCGCATTGCGCGTGGCCTGGATCGCCAGTGCGCCATTGGGGTGCTGCACCAGCCACACCCAGCCCGAGCCGAACAGGCGCAGTGCGGCGCGGTCGAAGGCCTCGCGCAGGCGCTTGGCATCCCCGAAATGACGGGTCACCAGTTCACCCAGCCGGCCCTGCGGATCGCCACCGGCGCGCGGGTGCAGGCACTGGAAATAGAACTGGTGGTTCCAGGCCTGTGCCGCGGCATCGAACAGGCTGCCCTGGCTCTGGCGGACGATCTCCTCCAGCGGCAGCTCGGCCAGCTCCGTGCCTTCAATACGTGCGTTCACCGTATCCAGGTAGCCACGGAAGTGGCGCCCGTGGTGCAGGTCCAGTGTCTCCGCCGACAGGTGAGGCTGAAGGGCGGCGCGGTCGTAGGGAAGGCGGGGCAATTCGAGGGGCATGGGCACGACAGATTGGGAAGGGAGAGCGCCGATCCATGGCGGATCGTCATCAGTGTGGCCGATGGCAGGGTGCCCACCACCCGAAGGTAGGGCATACAATGGCGGCCAGGGAAGTCTATCCGACCGGTGAGGCCGGGTTGTCCCATTGGAGGGAGAGTCGTTGTGGCGGTGATGCAGCAGATCCAGTCCGAAGTCGAACGTTACCCCCTCGTGTTGTTCATGAAGGGCACGCCGCAATATCCCATGTGCGGCTTTTCCAGCCGTGCCATCCAGGCGTTGATGGCCGCCGGCGCGATCGCGCTGCGCACGGTCAACGTCCTGGAAGAACCCGAGATCCGCGCCAACCTGCCGCGCTTCTCCAACCTGCCGACCTTCCCGCAGCTGTTCATTCACGGCGAGCTGATCGGCGGCTGCGACATCGTGCTGGAGCTGTTCGAATCCGGCGAGCTCAAGCGCATCGTCGAAGAGGCTTCCCAGCCGTGAGTGCGGTCCCGTCCGTGGTGGTCGGGACCGGATCGCTCGCCGATCGCGTCATTCTTATCGCCGGGGCCGGGGGAGGCTTTGGTAGCGCCGCCGCTGTCGCCTGCGCGCAGGCCGGGGCAACCGTGGTCCTGCTGGGGCGCAAACCCCGCCGCCTGGACCGGGTCTACGCCGCCGTCGAGGCTGCCGGCCCCGAGCCGCTGCTGTATCCGCTGGATCTGGAAGGCGCCACCCCGGACGATTACGCCACCCTGGCCGAGCGCCTGCACTCCGAGCTCGGTCATCTGGATGGGGTGCTCTACTGCGCGGCCGATTTCGCCGGGCTGACCCCGTTCGAGCTGGCCGACCCGGCCGCCTTTGCCCGCGCCGTGCATGTGAACCTGACCGCGCCGGCCTGGCTGGCCCAGGCCTGCCTGCCGCTGCTGCGCCAGAGTGACGATGCCGCGCTGGTATTCACCGTGGATGACCCGGCGCGGGTAGGGCAGGCGTATTGGGGCGGCTACGGCGCGGCCCAGCACGGACTGCGCGGCCTGATCGCCTCCCTGCATGACGAACTCGGCCGCAGCCCGGTGCGGGTCAGCGGCCTGCAGCCCGGCCCGATGCGTACGGCGCTGCGCGCCCGTGCCTTCTCCCTGGACGAAGACCGCACCGCCCGTGACCCGGCCGAGTGCGCCGCCGCGGCGGTCATGCTGCTGTCCGCCGCCGGCGCTGCCCATCGCGGCCAGATTCTCGAGGCCTGAGGGCGGGAAGGGCGTCACCGTCGGGTGACCGTGCCCAGGGCGACCGTGCCCAGGGCCGTCCCACGGCTGTCAGGTAGTGCCGGCCGCTGGCCGGCTCCCCAGTGAACCTTGAAAACCCCGCAGGACCCTCCCGAAACCGCTGGCGGCGCCAAATGGCCCGCATTCAGCCGGTCACAATCAGATGTGAAGATAGCGTCACGATCCCGTTGTGATGGCGTGTGTTTTGTAGCGAAAACGTCACAATCCGGGGTTACCGTGTTAATCTAGTGTTAACCGTTGCGGCTGAAACCAGCTCGCGGCTAGGGAACCCAGATAAAAGTCCAGTCAGCCGCCAGCAAGGCTGCTTGGGCGCGTTTTTTTCTCCGCCATCGCCAATCTCGCATCGAGGCTACTCCCCAATGACCCACTCCCGTTGTCTCCGGATGTCCAAGCTGACGCTTGGTCTCGTGGCTGCACTTGCCGCCGCTCCCGCCTTCGCCCAGAGCACCTCTGCCGGTGTCGGCGGTCAGGTTACGTCGGCCGCAGGCGCGCCTGTCGTCGGTGCCGAAGTCACCATCACGCACACCGAGTCGGGCACGGTCAGCCGTGCGACCACCGATGCGTCGGGTCGTTACAACGCGCGCGGCCTGCGCGTGGGTGGTCCGTACACCATCACCATCAACAAGTCCGGTGAAGGCACGAAGACTGAAGAAGGCGTTTACCTGAACCTCAATCAGGTAAACACCGTCAACGCCAACCTGGCCGGCGATATCGCTGCCGGTGCCACCAACCTCGAGGCCGTGCAGGTTGTGGCTGTGGCGGGTGGTTCGGACGTTTTCAGTTCCTACAAGATGGGCACCGGTACCAACGTCGATCGCCAGACGATCGAGTCGCTGCCGTCGGTCAACCGCAACATCCAGGATTACATCCGCCTCGACCCGCGCATCTCGCAGGTCAGCAAGGCCGACGGTGCGATCTCGGTCGGTGGCCAGAACACCCGTTACAACGCGATCCGCATCGACGGCATCGGTGCCGGTGATCCGTTCGGTCTGGAATCCAACAACCTGCCGACCGAGCGTCAGCCGGTGTCGATGGATGCGATCCAGGAAATCAACATCGACATCGCCAACTACGACACCACCATCGCCGGTGGTACCGGTGCGGTGATCAATGCGGTGACCAAGTCGGGCACCAACAACTTCGGCGGCACCGTGTACTACGCGTACCGCGACAAGGACATGGTCCGCAAGGATCTGGAAGGCGTCCGCTTCAACGGCTTCGATGACGAAAAGACCTACGGCATGACCCTGGGTGGCCCGATCATCAAGGACAAGGTCTTCTTCTTCGCGAACTACGAAAAGATGGAGCGTTCGGCCCCGGGCGTCAGCCTGACCGATTCGCCGTACGGCAAGGGCACCATCACCGACGCCGACATCACCCGTGCGCAGCAGATCGCCACTGGTTACGGCTTTGATGCCGGTTCGCTCAACGCGCCGGCCAACAAGACCGAAGTGGAAGAGTACGCACTGAAGGTTGACTGGAACATCAGCGATAACCACCGTGCTGCCGTGCGTTACAACAAGCTCGAGCAGAATGTGGTCCGCTTCCCCCAGATCAGCAACAGCGCCGTGTCGCTGAGCAGCTTCTGGTACCAGCAGCCGAAGACCTATGAATCCTGGATGGGTGAACTGTTCAGCGACTGGTCGGAGAACTTCTCGACCGAGTTCAAGCTCTCGCACAAGGAATACACCTCGGTCCGCACCACGCCGTCGAGCTTGCCGCAGATCCAGATCCGTGGCTTTGGCAACGGTGGCAATGATTCTCTCTACTTCGGTACCGAGCAGAATTCACACGTCAACGCGGTCGAGAGCAAGGAACTGAGCGCCTTCGGTGCCGCCACCTGGTACGTGGGCGACCACACCGTCAAGTTCGGCTTCGATTACTCCGACAACGACCTGCTGAACTACTACGGCCGCAACGTCAACGGTGCGTACGTGTTCTCCAACCTGGCTGATTTCGCTGCCGGCCGCGTCAACCAGTACGTTGTGCGCGCGCCGCGCGCCGGCGGCAGCTATGACGACATTCCGGCCAAGTACACCCTGAAGAACACCGGTGTGTTCGTCCAGGACAGCTGGGCGGTCAACAGCAACCTGACTGTTCAGGCCGGCGTCCGTGTTGATATGCCGGACTTCAGCTCGCAGCGCCTGTACAACCCGCGCATCATGGAGCTGTACGGCTACGACAACACCAAGCTCCCCGATGACAAGCTGGTGCAGCCGCGCTTCGGCTTCAACTACACCTTCGATACCGATCGCCCCACCCAGATGCGCGGTGGCGTGGGCCTGTTCGGCGGCGCCGCCCCGAACGTCTGGCTGGCAGGTGCGTACCAGAACACCGGCCTGAACTACACCGAGTACACGGTCCGCAACCAGAACGGGATCTTCACGCCGGATACCAATCCGCCGTACATCCCGGCTGCCGGCGCGGGTGCGCGTCAGAACGTGGATATCGCGGCACCGGATCTGAAGCTGCCGTCGGTGTGGAAGACCAACATCGCGTTCGATCACGAGCTGCCGTGGTACGGCATCGTGGCATCGGCCGAGTTCCTGTACACCAAGGTCAACAACGCGATCTACTTCGAGCGCCTGGACCTGCGTGGCAAGAATGGCCCCGTTGCTGCAACCCGCATTGGCCAGGACGGTCGTGAGCTGTACTGGAACGACGCCGGCTACGTGCCGTGCGTTGGTCTGGCCGCCTCGCCGACCAACTGCTCGGTCCGAGAGGGTGCCGCCGGAGCGGGTGGCAAGGCGAATCGTCCGGATGACATGGGCGACGTGCTGCTCATGAAGAACACGGACAAGGGCAGCAGCCGCCAGTTCACCGCGGGCCTGAACAAGCCGCTGACCGAGAACTGGGGCTGGTCGCTGGCCTATACCTACACCGCCGCGAAGGAAGTCAGCCCGCTGACCAGCTCGCAGAACACCTCCAACTGGGGCAGCACCCTGATCGGGACCGCCAACGAAAACGTGGCCTATGATTCGCGTTACGCGATCAAGGACCGTGTGACCGGCTCGATCAACTGGAAAAAGGCGTTCTTCCGCGACTACAACACCTCGGTGGGCCTGTTCTACGAAGGGCGTTCGGGTCGTCCGTTCAGCTACATTTACTACAACGACATGAACGGCGATGCCGCTGCCACCACCGGTGCCGGCTACTTCAACGATCTGTTCTACGTGCCCAACGGCTACGGTGACGTCAAGTTCACCGGCGGCGCGGCGATGGAGAAGCAGTTCTTCGACTGGCTGGCGGCCAACCCGCAGCTGGAGAAGTACCAGGGCCAGATCGCCCCGGCCAACGCCTTCCGCACCAAGTGGACCAACAGCTTCGATGTGCACATCTCCCAGGAGTTCCCGGGCTTCATGAAGGAGCACAAGGGTGAACTGGCGCTGGACATCATGAACGTCGGCAACCTCATCAACAAGAAGTGGGGCCACATCGAAGACTACGGCTTCAACTCGACCGCTCGCGTAGCCAGCTACGCAGGTATCGATCCGGCCACCGGCAAGTACATCTACAACTTCACCGGTTCCACCGATACCCCGACGATCCAGGAAAACAACAACGACAAGGGCAACACCGGCGTGTCGCGCTGGTCGATGCAGCTGACCCTGAAGTACAAGTTCTGATCCGTCAGGACCTGGTGCAGTAAATGGAAGCGGCCGGGGAAACCCGGCCGCTTTCTTTTTGGGGCCGGCGTTGCCGTTGTTCTGTCGCCTCGGCGCCCTTGCCAGAACGGCACCGTGGATGTATCTTCAATGGGTTGCGCGGAAATCAGCGCAATTGCGACGGCCCAGTGCCCCTGTCGCGGTCAGGACACATCCAACGGTCGGGTTTCCCGGCCGTTTTGCTTTTTAAGGGGGCAGCGGTACAGTCGGTAACCTTGAGGAAAGCGAAAAAGATGGACATGACGATCAACGAAAAGCCGGCGCGGACGCTGCCGGTGCAGGACGCGCGGATCTACCCGCGCGGTGGGCTGGATGTGTTGTCGCGCGCGGAAGTGGCGCGCCTGCGCGATGCCTCCGGTGGCGGTATGCACGAGCTGCTGCGCCGCTGCGCGCTGGCCGTGCTGACCAGCGGCAGTGCTTCGGACGATCCGCGCGCGGCGCGCGATCTGTATCCCGATTTCGATATCCAGGTGGCCCAGCAGGACCGCGGCGTGCGCATCGATCTGGTCAACGCGCCGGCGATGGCCTTCGTGGATGGCGAGATCATCCGCGGCGTGGCCGAGCTGCTGTTCGCGGTGGTCCGCGATCTGGCCTACATGGCCATCGAGATGGGCCCGGCGTACGCGGCGGAGCTGGAATCTTCGGAAGGCATCACCAACGCGGTGTTCGGGCTGCTGCGCAACGCGCGCATCCTCAACCCGGGCGACCCGAACCTGGTGGTCTGCTGGGGCGGCCATTCGATCGGCCGCGATGAGTATCTGTACACCAAACAGGTCGGCTACGAGCTGGGCCTGCGCGGGCTGGACATCTGCACCGGCTGCGGCCCGGGTGCGATGAAGGGCCCGATGAAGGGCGCCACCATCGCCCACGCCAAGCAGCGCAAGACCACCACGCGTTACATCGGCCTGACCGAGCCGGGCATCATCGCCGCCGAGTCGCCGAACCCGATCGTGAACCACCTGGTGATCATGCCGGACATCGAGAAGCGTCTCGAAGCGTTCGTGCGTATCGGCCACGGCATCATCGTGTTCGCCGGCGGTGTCGGCACCGCGGAGGAGATCCTGTATCTGCTGGGCATCCTGCTGCGCGACGAGAACAAGGACCTGCCATTCCCGCTGATCCTGACCGGCCCGACCGTCGCCGCGCCGTACTTCGAGCAGATCGACCGCTTCATCCGCCTCACCCTGGGTGAGGAAGCTGCCAGCCGCTACGAAATCATCATCGGCGACCCGGTCAACGTGGCCCGCAAGATGGCCCAGGGCATCAAGCGCGTGCGCGAGCACCGCCTGGCGCAGAAGGACTCGTTCTTCTTCAACTGGTCGATCGAGATTCCGTGGGAATACCAGCAGCCGTTCGTGCCGACCCACGAGGCGATGGCCGCGCTGGACCTGCATCACGGCCGTCCGCCGCATGCCCTGGCGGCCGACCTGCGTCGCGCGTTCTCCGGCATCGTGGCCGGCAACGTGAAGGAAGACGGCATGCGCCGCATCGAGCAGTTCGGTCCGTTCGAGATCCATGGCGATGCGGACATGATGCAGGCCCTGGATGAGCTGCTGCGCGCCTTCGTCGAACAGCGCCGCATGAAGATCTCGGGCGAGTACCAGCCCTGCTACAAGGTCATGGCCTGAGGCCCTGACCGGGCCGGCGGCGGGCAGGGGCCGGCCGTCGGTCTGGATCTGCGTCAACTGATTGACGCCTGTCGCCTCCGGGCGACCGTTCGTCCTGCCGCCTCTTGCTGATCGGCGGCGGGACGTTCATCTTCTGTGTCATCAACGCTGGGGAGCGTTTCATGTCTTTGCGCCGGTCCAACGGCTTCACACTGATCGAGTTGATGGTCACCATCGCGGTGCTTGCCATCCTGGCAGTGATTGCGTTTCCGAGCTTCCAGGGCGTGCTGCGCTCGAACCGGGCGGCCACCACCACCAACGAGCTGATCGCTTCATTGGCGCTGGCGCGCAGCGAAGCGCTGAAGAACACCCGGGGGGCGGGGGTATGCGCCTCATCCGATGGCACCAGCTGCAACGGTGATACCTGGGGCGACGGCTGGATGGTCTGGTCCGATGCCGACGGCAGCGGCAGTTTCGATTCCGGCGAACCGGTGCTGCGGTACTCGGCTGGCTCGACCAAGATGCTGGGCAGCGAGAACAACCTGACGTTGGCCTTTGACGGCCGGGGTCGAAATCGCGCTGCATCGGCGCTGGACATCACCCTCAAGCCCGATGAGTGCGGGGACCTGCCGCTGCAGCGCACGCTGCGGCTGTCGGCGGTGGGGCAGGTACGTGTGGAACGGGAGAGCTGCAAGTGACGGCAAGACATCTTGGCGCGCGGCGCGCAGGGCAGGGCGGCTTCACCATGATCGAGGTGCTGATCGCGATCGTGGTGATGAGCATCGGCCTGCTTGGTTTCGCGCTGCTGCAGACGATGAACGTGCGGTTCGTGCAAAGCGCGAATTTCCGCACCCAGGCGACCAACCTCAGCTACGAGCTGCTGGACCAGATCCGGATCAACCGCGTCGCCGCGACGACCTACGTAGGCACCTACGCGGCCACCACCAAGGCGGCCGATTGCAAATCGCCGATCGGCGCCAAGATCACCAAGGATCAGTACATGACGGACTGGCGCTGCCGGCTGGGCAAGGCCCTGGGCGATGAAGCCAGTGCCAAGGTGACCCGCAGCGGCGATGAAGTGACGGTCAGCGTGAGCTGGGGCGACGAGCGCTGGCTGGATGCCGCAGACACCACCTTTGCGGCGAGGACCCAGCTGTGATGCGCGCCATGTCGTCCCGAGAACGCGTACGCGGTCTTTCGCTGATCGAGTTGATGATCGCCATGGTCATCGGCCTGGTCCTGCTGTTGGGCCTGATGCAGGTGTTCGCCGCTTCGCGCACGGCCTCGCGCCTCTCGGAAGGGTTGGCGCGCGTGCAGGAGAATGGCCGTTTCGCGATGGACTTCCTGCAGCGTGATCTGCGCATGGCCGGCCACTTCGGTTGCGTCAACGACCAGAGTCACAACGTGCAGAGCCCTGGCTCGATGCATACGACGTTCGATGCCGGCGGCCACCCGGCGCTGGATTTCATGCAGTCCATCCAGGGCTTCGAGGCCGCCGATACCAAGCCCGGCGACCCGTTGACCCTCAGTGCCACACCGTCGACCGGCGGCATCGAGTACACCCCGGCGCTGCCGACGGAATACGCCGCAGCGCTGACCAATCGGGTGGACGGCAGCGACATCGTCGCGCTCCGGTTTCTGGTGCCCGATGGTGTCCCGGTCACCGTGGTGGGGGGCACGGACGACAAGCCCGTGTTCAATTTCGACAGCAGCCGTTGGGCCGTTCTCCAAAGTGGTGTGGAAGCGCCGGGCCTGTTCGGTGTCGCCGACTGCCTGACCGCCACCATGTTCCAGGCAAGCGCGGTGAGTGGGTCTGCCGGTACCGTGACGTTCGAGTCCGCGCCGAACAACACCGGCAGCTTCACCAGCCTCTATACGCCGGGCCAGGCCATGCTGTACCGCGCGGAGAGCGTGGTCTATTACATCGGCTACGACGCCACCACCAAGCAGAGTTCGCTCTATCGCGTGCGGTTTTCGGCCAAACCCGGTGAAGCCCTGGTCGCGGGTACGCCGGAAGCATTGGTGGAGGGGGTCCGCAACATGCAGCTGCTGTATGGGCAGGATCGCTCGCTCAGCGCCGCCTCGCCGCCCACCGGCTACATCGATCGGCAGGGAACCGCTGCCGACGTGGATGCCTCGATCACGCCGGCCGCCGATGCGTGGCGCCGGGTCGGGTCAGTGCAGCTGGGCCTGGTGCTGGAAAGCCCGGATCCGTCAGCCGCAGCGCAGGCCAACGCGGATGCGGCGTTGACAGCCATGGGCGTCACCTTCACCGCGCCGACGGACGGTCGTTTCCGGACGGTCTATCAAACCACGATCGCCGTACGTAATCGCCTTTATGGCAATTGAGGCTTCCATGGCATCGCGTCCAAAACCCTTTGTCGCACCGCGCCGCCAGAACGGTGCCGTGCTGTATGTCGCCCTCATCATATTGATCCTGCTTGCCCTTCTCGGCGTAGCAGGCATGCAGGTGACCGGCATGCAGGAGCGCATGGCGGCCAACTACCTGCGCACCAACCTGGCCTTCCAGAATGCCGAGGCTGATGCACGCACGCTGGAGAACACCATCGATACCGACCTGGCGGCCGGCGGAACCTACACGGCAAAGCAGGAAGAGTGCAGCCCGATCTTCGATCCCCTGACCTGGGCCGACGGGACCTCTGATGCCAAGGCGAGCTATACCCGGCGCCTGGACAAGTGCTTCGCAGCCTCCAGTGCGCGCGTGGGTGAGCGTCAGAACGAAGAGACCGGCAACATCTACCAGATCACTGCACTGGCCAGTGACGAACCGACCAATCCCTCGGCCAGTGCGGTCGTCGACACGATCTATATCCCATGACCTCTGATCGCTTCCATTTCAGCAAGCGCACGATCAACTGGCTGCGCATTGGCTTCCTTGTCATCGCGGTGGGCTTCCTGCTCAGTCGCGTCGTGCCGCTGCGCGCCGCGCTGGGCGACTACGACATCGCGCAGGAGCCGCTGTATACCAAGCAGAGCCAGCCGCCGCTGATGATGATGGTGATGTCGCGCGATGAGCAGCTGTTCAACAAGGCCTACAGCGATTACAGCGATCTGGACGGTGACAAGATCATCGATACCACGTACCAGGACAAGTTCCCGTACGAAGGCTATTTCGATTCAAAACTCTGCTACAGCTACACCAGCAATCACTTCAAGGCATCAGGTCCGGCGACCGGCACCAACGGGCACAGCTGTGGTGGCACGGGCTGGTCGGGCAACTTCCTCAACTGGGTGACCATGAGCCGGCTGGACGTGATGCGCTACGTCCTCTACGGCGGCCAACGCTCCACCGATGATGCGGCCAAGACGGTCCTGGAGCGCGCGCAGATTCCCAGCGACCTGCATGCCTGGGTCAAGGTATATGCCGGCGCCGATATCAACAGCTTCACGCCATTGACCTCGACCACATCCTTCTGCAACGCAAGCATCAGTGCCAACGGCGCGCCGTTGATGCGGGTGGCCGGTGGCAACTGGTCCGAGTGGGCGTCCACGGCTTCGTATCAGTGTGGCGTCAACCGTACCGGCGAGGGTGGAGCGGATACGCCCAAGGCGACGACCGACTACGACGTCCGGGTGGAAGTTTGTGACCCCGCCAATGATGCGCATCGCGAGAGCTTCTGCCGCAAGTACAACGATGGCACCAAGGATCACTATAAGCCCAGCGGCCTGCTGCAGGCCTACGGTGAAAGCGGGCGCTTGCGTTTCGGCCTGGTGAGCGGCACCTATTCCCACCCGCGCGATGGCGGGGTCCTGCGCAGGAACATCGGCAAGATCGCCGGCAACGGCAGCAAGCTGTGTGATGCCGGCGATGAGATCAACCTGGCCACCGGGCAGTTCTGTCTGGCGCGCAACAGCGGGACGGAGGGCATCATCAACACGATGTCCAACTTCCGCATCGATCAGTGGAACTGGAGCAACAACTGGAACGACTGCAACGACTACAGCATCCTCAATCGCCAGGGTTTTGGTGATCGCGGCAACCTGCTGGACCCGGGCACGTCGGGTGACAAGGCCAAGAAGTGCAGTGCGTGGGGCAATCCGCTGGCCGAGATGTATGCCGAGGCACTGCGCTACGTCGGTGCCGGCACGAAGGTGTATGACGACACCGGCGATCTGTCCGGACTGCCCGTCGGTGTGGAGTGGAAAGATCCCTATCGGAGCCCTGCGCAGGGCGGAAATTCGTACTGCGCGACCTGCAACATCTTGGTGATGTCCTCGGGTCTGCCGTCCTTTGACAGTGACAACGTCGGCTCGGTCCCGCATCTTGCCTCGGCGGAGTCCGCCACGGATGCGCTTGGCGCCGCTGAAGGCATCAATGGCAAGCGCTACCTGGCCGGGCGCGTCACCGCAACGCCGCGTTACGCATCGATCAATACGCACGAGGATATCTGCCAGGCGCTGGAGGTGAACCAGCTCAGCCTGGTCCGCGGTATCTGCCCGGACATTCCGTCCACCGAAGGCAGCTATCTGATCGCGGGCCTGGCCAAGGCGGCCGCCGAGACGGACCTGCGGCCGGGCCTGGCAGGAAAGCCGGGCGATTACAAGGTCACGGCGACCACGTATACGGTGGCCATGTCCGAGAACCTGCCCAAGTTCGACATCAGCGTCGCAGGCGGCACGATTTCGCTGTCTCCTCTTTGCCAGGCCAACAACGAGGGTGGCGCAGGTTTCAACAGCAATGGCTGGCGCAGTTGCTTCCTGGGCTCGGTGGGCATCGGGACCAAAGAGGCGGCGGTCGGGCCCAAACGCGTCTACGGGCGCCCGTACCGTGCCGACGGAAAGTCCGGCAGTTTCTCGCTGGTCTGGGAGGATTCGCTCTGGGGCAACGACCATGACAACGACGTTGTGACCATGATGAGTTACTGCGTCGGCGCAGCCTGTGGCGACAAGGCGGGCATCGCGGACATGTGCTGGCGTTCGCCGAACAATACCGTGTGCTCCAACGAACTGTTGAGTGCGACCATCGGCGAAGACGAGGTGCTGGTGCGCCTTGAGAATCTGTCGGCGTATGCAGGCAATGCGATGCTGACCGGCTATACCATCGTTGGCTCCAATGCGGCCAACAACGTGCAGCGTCTGCTGCTGCGTCCTGGCAACAGCAATGGCTCGGTGCTCAGCTCCACCGAGAACCCGCCGAATAACTGGACCAAGCCTTCGGTGGTGCGCTACAAGCTCAGCGGATCCCAGGCCAACCAGTTGCAGAGTCCTCTCTGGTACGCCGCCAAGTACGGTGTCCCGAGTGGCAAGTGGGACACCAAGGTGCCGGGCACGCCGGACAACTACTTCCTGGCACGTAACCCGGCCGCGCTCAAGGCTGCCCTGGAGGCGATCTTCGAGAGTGCAGCCGAGGGGGACGCGCCGGTGGCTGGCGGCGGGTCCGGTGCGCGTATCAATGCGGGCTCGTTCACGGTCTCGGCCAGTTACAAGGTCGCCTCCGGAACGAATGACTGGGTGGGGGATGTCGTTGCCAGCAAGGTGTCCGACACGGGAACCGATGACATCGAGCTGTGGCGCGCTTCGACCAAGATGAGTTCCAGTGGCCGCACCATCGTCATGGCAACCTCGCCGACCACGGTCAATGGGAGCGGGGCGCTGGTGCCGGTGGCGGCCGCACCGTTCGAAGCAAACGATGTCCCGGGTGCGGACCGCAAGGCCCAGTTGGCCAACATGGGCTTCAGCAGCTCGATTCCCGACTGGTTCGGCTCGCACAGCGTGGCCGATCTGGTGAACTACCTGAAAGGCTCGGCCATCAGCGGCTTCCGCTCGCGTGGCTCGATTCTTGGCGATATCGTCAACTCCACCACCGAGATCGTGTCCACGGCCGACAACTACGGCTATGGCGCGTGGGGCTCCACGCCCACCTGGAAAGCGACGCTGGCGACCCGGTACAACGACTACCTGACCGCGAAGAAGAGCCGGAGCACCATGGTGTATGTCGGCGCGAACGACGGCATGCTGCACGCCTTCGACGCCTCCACCGGCACAACGGCGGGTAATGAACTCTTCGCGTTCATTCCGTCCACATCGCTGCAACACATGGCCGAGCTGGCCAATCCGACCTATTCGCATCGGTACTACGTGGATGGCGCGCTGACCTCGTCGGATGTCTATTACGGCGATGCCTGGCATACCGTGCTGGTCGGATCCACCGGTGCCGGTGGCGCCACCCGCGCGCCCAATGCAGAGGCTGTCGGCAACGGCGCGGTGTTCGGCTTGAACATCAGCAATCCGGGGGCTTTCACCAAGGATGACGTGCTGTGGGAAGTCTCGGGCAAGACCGATTCGGACATGGGCTTCGCGCTGGGCAAGCCGGTGATTGTCCCGGTCTCCGGCAGTACGGCCGACAGCGCGCCGCGGTTCGTGGCGATCTTCGGCAACGGCGTGAATGCATCCAGTGGCAAGCCGGTGCTGTTCGTGGTGGATATCCAGACCGGGCAGGTGCTCAAGCGGCTGTCGCCCAGCGGCAGCGGCTATGCGCTGCGCAACGGCCTGATCAACGTCGCCCCGGTGGCCGCCTACAACAACAACGGGATCGCCGACACCGTCTATGGCGGTGACATGCAGGGCAACCTGTGGAAGTTCGACCTCCGCGATCCAGATCCCAGCAAGTGGGCCGTGGCCTACAGTGGCGCGCCGCTGTTCACCGCCAGCCGCAACAGTGTCGCCCAGCCGATCATGGGGGGGCTGGAGGTCTCCAAGGCGGCCGGGCGTGGCTACAACATCGTGTTCGGCACCGGTCAGTACTTCACCAATGACGACAATTCCGTCAGTTCGTCTTCGCCGGTGCAATCGCTGTACGGCGTCTGGGACAACATGAGCTCGACGATTGGCGGACGCGGTGATCTGATCTCGCAGCAGATCACCTCGCGTGCCGGAAGCGGGGGGTACTCGCTGCGGGATGTCAGCAGCAACGCCGTCAATTATGTGAGCCAGCGCGGCTGGTATACCGACCTGATCGTCGGCGACGTGGTGGCCGGTGAGCGCTTCGTTGGCTATCCGACCATCCAGGACCGCAAGGTGGTATTCACCACCTACGAGCCGGGGCAGGCAGTCTGCGGCGGCGGTGGCGGCACCAACTGGATGTACTCGCTTGATCTGCTCACCGGCGCTGGATCGATGACAGGCCTCAGTCTGGACATCGGGGGCGATTCGCTGTGCACAGGCAACTGCGGCGGCATCGCGCTGACCAAGGGCGGGGCCACCAATAGCGGCCCACCAGTGAAGGACAGCAACATCTTCGTACCCAAGTTGACCCCGTGCGACCCGACCAAGGCCACCTGCACGGTGGATGAGTTGATCAAGGCCAACCAGTGCACCTTCGTGCTGCGTGCACCGGGTGCGGATCCGCTGTACATGCCGCGCCCCTGCGGACGCCAGTCCTGGCGGCAGGTGCGCTGATGACCTTCATGACGAGAGCCCCCATGCAGACCGCTTTGCGCCGCCGGGTCGCCGGTTTCACCCTGATCGAGCTGATGATTACGGTGGCCGTGGTGGCCATCCTTGCCACCATCGCCATGCCGGCCTACCAGGACTCCGTGCGGAAATCCCGGCGCGCCCAGGCCAAGGCCGATCTGGTGGAACTGGCCCAGAACCTGGAGCGTTACCACACGGTCCAGAACACGTACGCCACCGCCACGCTGCAGTTCACCCAGTCACCGCGCGATGGCACCGCACATTACACCCTGTCTTTCGACAAGGACCCGACGGCGAGTACGTTCGGTATCCAGGCCGTCCCGGTGGCCGGCGGAACCCAGGCGAAGGACAAGTGCGGCACGTTGGCGCTGGATCAGGCGGGGCGCAAGAAGCCCACTGAAAAGACCGTCTCCGGGTGCTGGTGACGCTGGCATATCGCGGGTTGTGTGGGAGTGCTTGCATCACACTGCCGATGCTGGCTAGAATGCGCACCCCGCCCGAATAGCTCAGCCGGTTAGAGCACTTGACTGTTAATCAGGGGGTCGTTGGTTCGAGTCCAACTTCGGGCGCCAGATCTGCAAAAGCCGCGAGCAATCGCGGCTTTTGCTTTTTGTGTTTCCGCGCGGCGGGCAACGCGTGCCTCAGCAGGCCACGGGACCACGCGGCCGCTCGCTGCGTATCCGGCCTGCAAGGCTGACCACCACCTTCCCTTGGGAGGCGCCGTCCAGGCAGAAGGTGACTGACTGATTGCTGCCATTCAGCCGCCCATCCGGCCGGAATTGGATGCGGGGCTTGGACTGACTCCCCCCGGCGCTCAGCCGCGAGCGGGCGTGCTGCTGCACCAGCAGGTGACCTGCGGAGGGAGCCTCGGCCGAGGAGGGCGTTGCGGGGGCATAGAGCACCCAGCCCCGGCTCCAGTTCCGGCCGCACGTCACGCCATCGTCAGTGGGGCAGACCGCGATCGGGCGCCGTTCGGTGATCGCCGTGTTGCGCGCGGTCGCCAACGCCGAGGCCAGCTGCATGCGCAGGCTGTCGGCCTGCAGGCGTTCCCGGGTCTGCTTGATGGCCGGCAGGGCCATGCCCGTGAGCACGGCCATGACCGCCATCGCGATCAGCGACTGGATCAGCGTCACGCCGGCGCAGGTGGCTGGGCGGGAGTGTTTCACGGTGACCGTCCAGGAGGGGGCAGGCAACCTTCACTCTGGCGGCCCGAAGGCCCCGCCGCCGCCGGTTCATGCCGCGTTTTGCTGTCGGCACTCCCCTCAACAGGCCGTCACCAACCCGGCCGTTATACTGAAGGCTTCCCGGCAGTGGCGGCACCATGAGCGATCGTTTCCAACTTGTATCCCCGTATTCGCCGGCGGGCGACCAACCGGCGGCCATCGAGAAACTGACCGCCAACTTCGAGGCGGGCATCGCCAAGCAGACCCTGCTCGGCGTCACCGGTTCCGGCAAGACCTACACGGTCGCCAATGTGATCCAGCGGGTGCAGAAACCCACGCTGGTGATGGCGCCGAACAAGACCCTGGCGGCGCAGTTGTACGGCGAGTTCAAGTCGTTCTTCCCGCACAACGCGGTCGAGTATTTCGTCAGCTACTACGACTATTACCAGCCGGAGGCTTACGTGCCCTCGTCGGACACCTTCATCGAGAAGGACAGTTCGATCAACGAGCACATCGAGCAGATGCGGCTGGCGGCGACCAAGACCCTGCTGTCGCGCCCGGATGCGATCGTGGTGGCGACGGTGTCGGCGATCTACGGCCTCGGCGCGCCCGAGGACTATCTGTCGATGCGCCTGATCCTCTCCACCGGTGAGCGGATCGACCAGCGCGACCTGATCAAGCACCTGACCCAGCTGCAGTACACCCGCAACGAGTTCGAGCTTCACCGCGGCACCTTCCGCGTGCGCGGCGAGGTGATCGATGTGTTCCCGGCCGAATCGGACAGCGAAGCGGTGCGCATCGAGTTGTTTGAAGGCGAGGTCGAGCAGATCAGCATGTTCGATCCGCTGACCGGCGAAAGCCTGCGCAAGATGATGCGCTACACGATCTATCCCAAGACCCACTACGCGACCACCCGCGAGCGCGTGCTGTCGGCGGTGGACACGATCAAGGCAGAGTTGAAGGTCCGCCTGGAACAGCTGTACGAACAGAACAAGCTGGTGGAAGCGCAGCGCCTGGCGCAGCGTACCCAGTTCGATCTGGAAATGATGGCCGAGGTCGGCTACTGCAACGGCATCGAGAACTACTCGCGGCATCTCACCGGCAAGAACGCCGGCGATCCGCCGCCGACGCTGTTCGATTACCTGCCGCCGGATGCGCTGCTGGTGATCGACGAATCGCACGTGACCATTCCTCAGATCGGCGCCATGTTCAAAGGCGACCGCTCGCGCAAGGAAACCCTGGTCGAGTTCGGTTTCCGCCTGCCGTCGGCACTGGACAACCGTCCGCTGCGTTTCGAAGAGTGGGAAGAGCGTTGCCCGCGCAGCATCTATGTCTCGGCCACGCCGGGGCCGTACGAGCTGCGCGAGACCGAAGGCGAGATCACCGAGCTGGTGGTGCGCCCGACCGGCCTGATCGATCCGGTGGTCGAAATCCGCCCGGTTGGCACCCAGGTCGATGACCTGATGTCCGAAGTCAACGAACGCATCAAGCTGGGCGACCGCGTGCTGGTCACCACGCTGACCAAGCGCATGGCCGAGAACCTGACCGAGTACCTGACCGAACACGGCATCCGCGTGCGTTACCTGCACTCGGATATCGATACTGTCGAGCGTGTGGAGATCATCCGCGATCTGCGCTTGGGCAAGTTCGATGTGCTGGTCGGCATCAACCTGCTGCGCGAAGGCCTGGACATGCCGGAAGTGTCGCTGGTGGCGATCCTGGATGCCGACAAGGAAGGGTTCCTGCGTTCGACCGGGTCGCTGATCCAGACCATCGGCCGCGCCGCGCGCAACCTGCGCGGCAAGGCGATCCTCTATGCGGACAAGATGACCCGCTCGATGCAGGCCGCGATCGACGAGACCGACCGCCGCCGCGCCAAGCAGGTCGAATACAACGAACTGCACGGCATCGTGCCCAAATCGGTGCTGCGTCCGATCACCGATGTGCTCGAAGGCGCGCGTTCGGAAGCGGCCGAGAAAGAGTCGCGCGGCAAAGGGAAGGGCAAAGGCAAGGGCGGGCGCGTGGCCGAAGAGTCCACCGATTACCGCACGATGGAGCCGGCTCAGATCGCAAAGCGCCTGCAGGCCCTGGAGCAGCAGATGTACCAGCACGCCCGCGATCTGGAGTTCGAAGATGCGGCCCGCGTACGCGATCAGATCCGCCAGTTGAAGGAGGCCAGTCTGGGCTGAACACCACGTTGTGAAATATCTTCACAAAAGTGTTGCGCTTTCCGGGGGGCGTCCGTAATATACGCGGCCTGCACCGACGCATTCGCAGCGGGACAGGAAAGCAAAACGGGCGGTTAGCTCAGCGGTAGAGCACTACCTTGACATGGTAGGGGTCACAGGTTCGAACCCTGTACCGCCCACCACTTCAGTCCCGGAGACTGTCGTGGCACAACAGAAAAGCCAGCCCTCGGGTTGGCTTTTTTGCTATGTGCATTTCCTGACAACGCCCTGCATGCTGCACTGATACCCCGCACTGCGCCCACGGTCGACACTCAGGGTTTCCTGGGTGCTGCACATGCGGCGAGTGCTACACACCGGCGGCATGGGGGCACACGCGTCTCTTCCCATTTTCGGCAAGGCGTGTGTGGTCGCTTTGCTGGCCGGCATCTGCGCGATCGTCTTCTCGCCCCGGCTGCTGCCGCTGGGGTGGGGCGTCGCCGCCGCAGTTGCCGGCGTCCTGCTCTGGATCCTGCCCTCCCGCCTCCGCCCGCTCGGTGCTGCTCTTTCCGGTCTCGGCTGGGCCGCCATGCACGCTCACGCCGGGCTGGCGCAGCAGCTGCCCCCCGGTGGGCCGCCGGTGGACCATGCGCTGCACGGCCGCGTGATCAGTCTCCCCGACCACGGTCCCGGGGGCACCCGCTTCCGGTTCCGGGTCGATGATGATCCGGCGATGCCAAGCGAACTCCGCGGCCGGGACCTCGCCCTGGGCTGGTATGACGGATTCCGTGGTGCAGCCGATGATCGCCGGCGCACGCTCCGAGCCGGCGAACGCTGGTCGGTCACGGTCCGTGTCCGGGCGCCACGCGGGCGGGTAAACCCGGGCGGGTTCGACGCCGAGGGTTTTGCGTTGCGGCAACGGGTGGCTGGCAGCGGGTACGTGCGGGAACCTGCCCAGGCGCATCCGCTGGGTGAGCCAACCGGATTGCCCGCGTGGCGCGAGCGGATGGCCAGTGCGATCGCCAGGGCGGTCCAGGGCGATGGCCGTCGTTTCGTCCAGGCGCTGGCACTGGGCGATACCCGCGGCCTGAGCCAGGCCGACTGGGATGACCTGCGCGCGCTGGGGGTGACCCACCTGGTGGCGATCTCCGGCTTCCATGTCGGCGTGGTGGCCGGTGTCGCTGCACTGTTGGCAGGCGGGCTCTGGCGGTGCCTGCCGATGCTCGGCCTGTACGTACCACGCCCGATGGGCGCTGCGGCGGCGGCCGTCGCAGGCGCGGCGCTGTACGCCGCAGCGGCCGGTTTCGCGCTGCCCACGGTGCGTACCGTGCTGATGATCGCGGTGGTGGCAGCGGCGCGCTGCAGCCGGCGGCGGGCAACCGTGGCGCAGTCGCTCTCCCTGGCGGCGCTGGCGATGCTGCTGGTCGATCCGCTCGCCGTCCTTGCGCCCGGCTTCTGGCTGAGCTTTGCCGGTGTTCTGTGGCTGATCTGGTGCCTGCCCGGGCGCGAGGAGAGCTGGCTTCGGGGGTTCCTGGGCGCGCAGGGCGTGGCGACCGTGGCGCTGCTGCCGTTGACCGTGGCGCTGTTCGGGCAGGCCTCGCGTGCGGGGCCGCTGGTGAATCTGGTGGCGATTCCCTGGTGGACGATGGTGGTGGTGCCGCTGGCCCTGCTGGGCACCGCGCTGGAGGCGCTGATCGACGGGGCGGGGCGCTGGCCGTGGCAGCTGGCGGCGTGGTGCTTCGAGGCGAGCTGGTGGCTGTTCGGGTATGCCGCGCGCAGCGAGCTGTCGCTGTGGTGGCTGCCGCAATCCAACCGCTGGGCGCTGATCTCGGCCGTGTTCGGCGTGTTCTGGCTGCTGCTGCCGCGTGGCAGTGGTGGCCGGGTCCCCGCACTGCTGCTGTGCCTGCCGTTGCTGTGGCCGGCGCGGCATGGGCCGGCCGAGGGCGAGGTGGAACTGCTGGTGATGGACGTGGGGCAGGGCCTGGCCGTAGCAGTGCGCACGCGTCGGCACACGCTGCTGTACGACACCGGGCCGGGGGCCGAGGACGGCTTCGATGCCGGTGAGCGGATCGTGGTGCCGACCCTGCGTGCGCTGGGGCAGGGGCGGCTGGATCGGATCATGATCAGCCACGACCATCGCGACCACACCGGTGGCCTGCGCGGGGTGCGTCGCAGCTTTCCCGGCGCGACGCTGCAGGCGCCGCCCGGCGCCCTGCGCGGCCGCGCATCGGCCTGCCATGCCGGGCAATCCTGGCAGTGGGATGGCGTGACGTTCCGGGTGCTGCATCCCCCGCGTGACGAACCGCAGCCGACCAACGACAGCAGCTGCGTGCTGCGGCTGGAAACCGGCCGGGGGGCGATTCTGCTGGCCGGGGACATCGAGAAGCGCAGCGAGGCCCTGCTGGTCCAGCACGCAGGCGCGCTGCTGGCGGCCCAGGCAGTAGTGGTTCCGCACCATGGCAGTGCCAGTTCGTCCACGCCGGCCTGGGTGGCGGCCGTCGCGCCGCGGCTGGCGATCGTCTCGACCGGTCACCGCAACCGGTTTGGCCATCCGCGTGCCGAGGTGGTGGAGCGCTGGCAGGCCGTGGGCGCCGAGGTGCTCAACACCTCCGAGAGCGGCGCGGTGCGGGTCTGGCTCGGGCGTGACGGCCTGCAGGTGCGTGAACAACGGGTTTTCGAGCGGCGTTGGTGGGATGCCGCGGAGCGGAGCCGGCCGGCTGCTATCCTATCGGCGATCAAACAGGCGGCCGCTGGGCCGGAGGATTGAAACGTGTGGGAACTGGTCAAGGCCGGTGGCTGGCCGATGCTGCCGCTGCTGCTGTTGGGCGTACTGGCTTTGGCAATCGTCCTGGAGCGTTTCTGGACCCTACGGCGCAATGAAGTCCTGCCCCCCGGGCTGGGCCAGGAAGTGCGCAACTGGGCCGCGCGCGGCAAGCTCGACCCGAGTCATATCCAGTCGCTGCGCGGCAACTCGCCGCTGGGCGCGCTGCTGGCGACCGCGCTGGAAGCACGCAACCGCCCGCGCGACCAGATCCGCGAACGCATCGAAGATGCCGGCCGGCATCTGGTTCACCGCATGGAGCGGTTCCTGAATGCCCTTGGCACGATCGCCTCGGCCGGTCCGCTGCTGGGCCTGCTCGGCACGGTGGTCGGCATGATCCAGATGTTCATGGGCATCCTCGACCACGGCGTGGGCGATGTGAACCAGCTGGCCGGCGGTATCGGCAAGGCGCTGGTCTGCACCGCCACGGGCATGATCGTGGCGATTCCGGCGCTGATGTTCCATCGCTATTTCAAAGGCCGCATCGCCGGCTACGTGATCGAGATGGAGCAGGAGGCGTCGGCGCTGCTGGATGCGCTTGATGGTCGCCCGGGCGTGATGAACAACGGGCCGCGTGCCGCCGCTGGTTCGGCCGGCGCCGCACCGGTCACGGTCAAGGGCTGACGGATGCGCATCCGCAATGACCGGATCCAGGACGAGCCGCATATCGATCTGGTTCCCCTGATCGATGTGATCCTTGTCCTGATCATCTTCTTCGTGGTCACCACCACCTTCGATGCGCGCTCGACGTTGCAGCTGCAGTTGCCGACCGCCAGCCAGCAGGACACCACCGAGCCGCCGCGCTCGCTGAGCGTGCTGGTCAATGCCGAGGGGCGTTACTTCATCAACGACCAGGAAGTGCTGCGCACCGACGTCGAGTCGGTCAAGCAGACGATTGCCGCCGTCGCCGGCAGCGATCGGGAACAGACCGTGCTGTTGCGCGCCGACGCGCGCACGCCTTACCAGGCTGTCGTCACGGCCCAGGATGCTCTGGGCCAGCTGGGCTTCCGCCGCATCGCCATCGCTACCGCGCCGGAGGTGCGTCCATGAGCAAGAAACATTCCCCCGTCTGGCCGATCTACAAGCGCCTGCTCGGGTATACCGGTGCCTATTGGGTGTTCATGGTCGCCGCCGTGGTCGCGATGGTGGTCGAGGCCCTGGCCGGTTACAGCTTCACCAAGCTGATGGAGCCGCTGGTCAACCGGGGGTTCGTCAACCCGGAGCCGCGGATGGCGGTGATCCTGCCGCTGACCATCCTCGGGTTGTTCATGATGCGCAGCCTGGCCACCCTGGTCAGCGATTACGCGCTGGCCCGCACCGGGCGCAGCGTGGTGCGCGACCTGCGTGAGCAGGTGCTGGAAAAGTACCTGCATCTGCCGTCTTCGCATTTCGATGCTGAAGCCACGCCGGTGATGGTCAGCCGCCTGAACTTCGATACCGAGCAGGTCACCCAGGCCAGCGCCGATGCGCTCAAGACCCTGGTGGCCGATACGCTCACCATCATCGCCATGCTGGTGGTGATGCTGCAGATGAGCGTCAAGGTCACGATGGCGATGCTGGTGGTGGTGCCACTCATCGGTGTGATCGTCTCGATCGTGGGCAAGCGCTACCGCCGGATCAGCCGTGGCATCCAGGACGGCATGGGCGGCATGGCGCAGACCGCCGAGCAGTCCCTGGCCGCGCAGCAGGAAGTGAAGGTGCATGGCACCCAGGCGCACGAGATCTCGCGCTATTCCCGTCTGGCCAACCGCATGCTCGGCCTGAACATGAAGGTCGAAACCACGCGCGCGCTGGCCTCCAGCACGGTGCAGTTCCTGGCGGCCTTGGCGCTGGCGGTGATCGTGTGGGTGTCGACCCGCGAGGCGCTGGCCGGCAAGCTCAACGCGGGCCAGTTCATGGGCCTGATGACCTCGATGATGGCGATCATTCCGTCGCTGCGTCGCCTGACCAGCGTGCAGACCTCGATCTCGCGCGGTGTGGCCGCGGCCGAGCGCCTGTTCGGGATTCTCGATATGCCCGTCGAGCGCGACGAAGGCATCCAGAGGATCGGCCGCGCACGGGGCGAGCTCGCCTTCGAGCACGTGATGCTGCGCTATCGCGAGGACACCGGCATCGCGCTGGACGACATCAGTTTCGTGGCCAAGCCGGGCACGGTGACGGCAATTGTCGGCCGTTCCGGCAGCGGCAAGACCAGCCTGATCCGGTTGGTGCCGCGCTTCTACGAACCCAGCGGTGGCCGCATCACGCTGGATGGGGTGGCGCTGGACGATTACCCGCTGGCGGACCTGCGTCGCCAGGTAGCCATGGTTGGGCAGAAGGTCATGCTGTTCGATGACACCGTGGGCGCCAACATCGCCTACGGCATGGACGCGACCGAAGCGCAGATCCGCGCCGCGGCCGAAGCGGCCAACGCGTGGGAGTTCATCGCGCGCATGCCGCAGCAGCTGCAGACGCCGGTCGGCGAGAACGGTGCGCTGCTCTCCGGCGGCCAGCGTCAGCGCCTGGCGATCGCCCGCGCGATCCTGCGCGACGCGCCGATCCTGATCCTGGATGAAGCCACCGCCGCGCTCGACAACGAGTCCGAGCGCCTGGTGCAGGATGCGTTGCAGCGCCTGATGCCCGAGCGCACGACGCTGGTGATCGCGCACCGTCTGTCCACCATCGAACATGCCGACCAGGTACTGGTGATGGACCATGGCCGCATCGTCGAGCGCGGCACGCACAACGAACTGCTGGCGCTGGGCGGCCTGTACGAGCACCTGCACAAGATGCAGTTCCGCGAAAGGCAGCCTTGATGGCAGGCAAGGGCACGCACACGCCGTCGTACTGGTATGACGGCAGCGCCATTCCGTTCCTGGCACGCTTGGCGTCACCGTTGTACGGTGCGGCGATCGTGCTGCGCAGGATGGCGTATCGCCGTCGCTGGCTGAAACGGCATTCGCTGCCGGTGCCGGTGGTGGTGGTCGGCAACGTCACCGCCGGTGGCACCGGCAAGACCCCGCTGACGATCGCCCTGGTCAACCGCCTGCGCGAAGCCGGCTGGAAGCCGGGGGTCGCCAGCCGTGGGTATGGCCGCGAGGATGCGGGCACCCCGCGCTGGGTGCTGGCCACTACCGATACCGCGATCGGCGGCGACGAGCCGGTGCTGATCGCCTGGAAAACCGGTGTGCCGGTGCGGGTGGATGCGGATCGTGTCGGGGCCGGCAAGGCGCTGGTCGAGGCGGGCTGCGACATCATCGTCTGCGATGACGGCCTGCAGCATTACCGGCTGGCGCGCGACATCGAAATTGAAGTGGTCGACGCCCAGCGTCGCTACGGCAACGGCCGGCTGATTCCCGCCGGGCCGCTGCGCGAGCCAGCCAGCCGTGCGCGCGACTGCGATTTCCGCGTGGTCAACATGGGCCAGGCCAGCGAGGGCACCGAAGCGCAGACCGCCTGCGGCTTCGGCGAATGGCCGATGCAGCTGCGCATCGACAGCGCACAGCCGCTGCAGGGCGGCCGCGCGCGGCGCCTCTCGCATTTCCAGGGCCAGCGCGTGCATGCGGTGGCCGGTATCGCCAATCCGCAGCGCTTCTTTGACATGCTGCGCGCGCATCGCATCGGCGTGGTGCCGCATGCCTTCGCTGATCACCATGCCTACCAGCCGTCCGATCTGCGCTTCGGCAGCGAACTGCCGGTGCTGATGACCGAGAAGGACGCGGTCAAGTGCAAGGCCTTCGCGACCGAATGGCACTTCGCCGTGCCGCTGTCGGCCGAGTTGCCGGCGGCGTTCTGGATCAGCCTGCTGGACCGCGTCGAGAAACTCGGCAAGCGTTGACGGGCCCGGTGCCGGTTGCGGCACACTGACGCCCGGACTGCATTCCTTTCGTACAGGTCATCCCCCATGAGCGCTTCCGTCGAGTTCGTCGTCGCCATTCCCGCCCGTTATGCCGCTTCGCGGCTGCCGGGCAAGCCGCTGCGCCTGCTCGGCGGCGAGCCGCTGGTGCTGCGCGTGGCGCAACGCGCGCTGCTCGCCGGCGCGCGCGAGGTGTGGGTCGCCACCGACGATCAGCGCATCGCCGAGGCCCTGCAGGGCCTGGCCGAAGTGCGCGTGGCGATGACCTCCACCGAGCACGCCTCCGGCACCGATCGGCTGGCCGAGTGCGCCGCACAGGCGGGCTGGTCCGATGACACCCTGGTGGTGAACCTGCAGGGCGATGAGCCGTTCGCCCCGGCCGAAGGAATCCGCGCGGTGGCCGAAGCCCTGGTCTACAGCGATGCGGAGATGTCCACGCTGGCCACGCCGGTGGAAGACGCGGACACCCTGTTCGACCCGAACGTGGTCAAGGTCGTGCGCAAGCAGAACCTGGATGCGCTGTACTTCAGCCGCGCGCCGATTCCGTGGCACCGCGATGCCTTCGCGCGCTCGCGCGATACGCTGCCCGGCCCGCACTGGCTGCGCCATATCGGCATCTACGGTTACCGCGCCGGCTTCCTGCGCCAGTTCGCCGCGTTGCCGGCCGGCACCTTGGAGCAGCTGGAATCGCTGGAGCAGCTGCGTGTGCTCGAAGCGGGGCACCGCATCAGCGTGGCGCTGACCCCGGCCGAGTTCCCGCCCGGCATCGACACCCCGGACGATCTGGCGCGCGCCGAAGCCTGGTGGGCGGCACACCCGTGACCGTGGCACGACGGTTGCATGACGCCGAGTCCGGCATAATCGGGGCATGAACGTCCAGCCCGTCCAGGATCTTCCCGAATTCGCCACCTGGCTCAACGCCAAACCGACCACCCTGGCCGAGTTGCAGGGTCGGCCGGTCGTGCTGGCCTTCGTCAACGCCGCCTCGGTATGGTGCGCGCAGCGGCTGGCCGAGCTGGCCCAGTGGCAGTCGCGCCACCCGGGCAAGCTGCAGCTGCTGGTGCTGCAGGTGCCACGTTTTGATGGCGAGCGCGATCCCGATCAGTCCCTCAAGCTGCTGCGCCGTCAGGGGCTGAACGCACCGGCCCTGTTGGACGCGGAATGGGATGGCTGGCGACGCTTCGGCGTGACCGCATGGCCGACCCTGGTCCTGCTCGATGCCCAAGGGCGCGAGCGCGAGCGTCTGGTCGGTCTCGGCGGGGAACTGGAACGCTCCCTTGCTGCGCTGTGCGAAGGCAGCTCGCGGCCGTCCGATGAGGACCTGCACGGCGCCCGTGAGCTGAGCCCCGAGCCGCGCCTGCCGCTGCGCTTCCCGACCGGGTTGGCGGTGACCACCGAGCGCCTGTACATCGCCGATACCGGTCATCACCGCGTGCTCGAGTGCAGCCATGGTGGCCGCGTGCTGCGCCAGTTCGGCATGGGCACCGCCGATTTCATGGATGGCGACCAGGCCCAGGCGGCCTTCCACCATCCCCAGGGCCTCGCGCTGGAGCGCGAATGGCTGTACGTGGCCGACACCGGCAACCATGCCCTGCGCCGCATCCATCTGCTCTCCGGCCAGGTCGATACGCTATGCGGCACCGGCCGCCCCGGCGAACCGATCGAAGGGCCGGTGGCCGATCCGCGCCACACCGTACTCAACCACCCGCAGGGCCTGGCCGTCGCCGACAACCAGATCCACATCGCCATGGCTGGCGACAACCGTATCTGGAGCTATCACCTTGGCCAGCGCAGCCTGCAGTGGCGCGCGGGCAGTGGGGCGATCGACGAGCGCGACGGCAGTGGCCACGTGGCCGCGTTCGCGCAGCCGTGCTCGGTCGCGGCGGTCCAGCAGGTGCTGTACGTCTGCGATGCGCTGGGCTCCTCGATCCGCGCCATGCAGTTGCGTGGTGACCTGGTGCAGACGCTGGTCGGGCAGGGGCTGTGGACCTTCGGCGAACAGGACGGCCCGCGCACCTCGGCACTGCTGCAGTACCCGCAGGCAATTGCCCTGAGTCCGGATGCGCCGCTGCTGTGGATCGCCGATGCCGGCAACGGCCGCCTGCGCACGCTGCGCCTGGGCGGTGGTGAGCTGAGCACGCTGGCGTTACCGCGCCGCCTGCACGGCCCGGCTGGCCTGGCACTGGGTGGTGGCGCGGTCTGGATTGCCGAGACCGATGCCCATGCCGTGCTGCGATTCGACCCCGTCAGTGGTGTCCTGAGCGACGTGCCGATCAACGAATGACTGTTTCTTCCGCCCCCGCCTTCGATGGCAAGGCATTTGCGGCCCACCTGAGCACCGCCCCCGGCGTGTACCGCATGTACGCTGCCGATGACACGCTGCTGTATGTCGGCAAGGCGCGTGCGCTGCGCAACCGCGTGGGCAGCTATTTCAACGGCACACCCAAGACCACGCGGATCATGTCGATGCTGTCGCAGGTCGCGCGCATGGACGTGACCGTGACCCGCTCGGAGGCCGAGGCGCTGCTGCTGGAAAACCAGCTGATCAAGTCGCTCTCGCCGCGCTACAACGTCTCCCTGCGCGACGACAAGACCTATCCGCACGTGCTGCTGACCCGTGAGCAATGGCCGCGGATCGCGCTGCACCGTGGCCCGCGCGCGGTGCCTGGGCGTTACTTCGGCCCGTACCCCGGCGTCACTGCCGTGCGCGAAACGCTCAACCTGATGCACAAGCTGTTCAAGCTGCGCAGCTGCGAAGACAGCGTGTTCCGCAACCGCTCGCGGCCCTGCCTTCAGTACCAGATCGGCCGCTGCAGCGCGCCCTGCGTGGAGCTGGTGGCACCGGAGGATTACGCCGAGTCGGTACGCCGCGCTTCGATGTTCCTGGAAGGCAAGAGCGACCAGCTCGCGCGCGAGCTCGGCACCCAGATGCAGACCGCCAGCGAAGCACTGGAATTCGAGCAGGCCGCGCGCCTGCGCGATCTGATCGCCTCGCTGCGCAGCATGCAGACCCGCCAATACGTGGATGGCCGCGCGGCGGATCTGGACGTGCTCGCCTGCGCCACCCAGGGCGCCAGCGCCTGCGTGCTGCTGCTGGCCTTCCGTGATGGCCGCAACATGGGCACGCGGCCGTTCTTCCCGCGCACCAATGGCGAGGAGAGTGCCGATGAAGTGCTGGGCGCGTTCGTCTCGCAGTATTACGCCGAGCACGCCCCTCCGCGCGAGATCCTGCTCGACCGCGAAATCCCGGATGCCAGCCTGATCGAATCGGCCTTGAGTGCCTCGGCCGAACACAAGGTGCAGCTGCGCTGGAACGTGCGCGGTGAGCGCGCCGGCTACGTGGAACTGGCCGCACGCAACGCGCAGATCACCCTGGTCACCGAGCTGGGCAGCCGCACCGCGCAGCACGCGCGCAGCGAAGACCTGCGGCAGATGCTCGGCCTGACCGAGCAGGTCAAGCGCGTGGAGTGTTTCGATATCAGCCACACCATGGGCGAAGCCACCGTGGCCTCGTGCGTGGTGTTCGATGCGGCCGGACCGGTGCGCAGCCAGTACCGCCGTTTCAATATCAGCGGCATCGAGCCCGGCGATGACTATGCGGCCATGCACCAGGCGATCGAGCGGCGCTTCCGCCGCGCGGTGGAAGAGGACGGCGTATTGCCGGATCTGCTGCTGATCGACGGCGGCGCCGGCCAGCTGGCCCAGGCGCAGTCCGCGCTGGCCGATCTGGGCGTGGAAGGGGTGATGCTGGTCGGCGTGGCCAAGGGTGTGGAGCGCAGGGCAGGGCATGAAGCCCTGGTCATGCCGGACGGCCGCGAACTGCGCCCGGGTGCGGCCTCACCGGCGCTGCAGTTCATCCAGCAGGTGCGTGACGAAGCCCACCGCTTCGCCATCACCGGCCACCGTGGGCGCCGCCAGAAGGCCCGGATGACCAGCAAGCTCGAGGATATTCCTGGCATCGGCCCGCGCCGGCGCGCCAGCCTGCTCAAACATTTCGGCGGCCTGGTCGGCCTGAAAGCCGCCGGCGAAGCGGAAATCGCGAAAGTGGACGGCATCAATGACGCCCTCGCTGCGCGTATCTACGCTAACCTTCATGGACTGCCCACGCCCGACGCGGCGGGCGAGTAGAGAGACGCAATGAAGTTGACCCTCCCCACCTGGCTGACCCTGCTGCGGATCGTGATGATCCCCGTTCTGGTGCTGGTGTTCTATCTCCCCTACAAGTGGACCAATTTCGCCTCGGCGGCGATCTTCGGCCTGGCTGCGCTCACCGACTGGCTCGACGGCTGGATCGCCCGCCGCTACGACCTGCAGTCCGCGTTCGGCGCCTTCCTCGACCCGGTCGCGGACAAGCTGATGGTGGCCGTGGCGCTGTTCCTGATCGTGCAGGGCCACCCCACCGCGTGGATGGCGGTCTGGGCGGCAGTGATCGTCGGCCGTGAAATCGCCGTCTCGGCACTGCGCGAATGGATGGCGGAAATCGGCCAGCGGGCCAAGGTGCGTGTGGCCGTGATCGGCAAGGTGAAAACCACCGCGCAGATGGTCGCGCTGCTGTGCCTGCTGTACTCGGTCGCACCGCACACCCCGATGCAGGACATCTGGATGGGCACCGAGGTCTTCCACATCGGCGACTGGACCCTGGCGATCGCCTCGATCCTGACGCTGTGGTCCGGCCTGCAGTACCTGCACGCGGCGTGGCCGAGCCTGCGCGAAGACGAGCGCCTCGCGCGTGAGAACACCAAAGCAAAAAAGAGTGCGTGAGGGCTGTTGACAGGGATGCATTTGGCTGTAGAATTTCGCCTCCCAAGCGGGAATAGCTCAGTTGGTAGAGCGCAACCTTGCCAAGGTTGAGGTCGCGAGTTCGAGTCTCGTTTCCCGCTCCAGATACCGCATCCCATCGTGATCCGTCCCGATGCGATGCAACGAAGAAAGCGACCTTCCGGGTCGCTTTTTTCGTTTGTGTGCCGTGCCTCGCGCATGCATCTGCATCATGGGTTCACTCCGTCAGCACCGCAGCGCGGTCGGCCATGGCGGGCCGGGCGACTACTCAGGCTGAGGCCGCTCGGGTGTCTCGCAGGAGTCGTCTACCCAGAGTCGTTGATGTGCGATGCGAACGCAGCGGGGATAAGGGCCATCCATGTCGAGCGCCTGAAATCGAGCCACCCACGGATGTGCCATTGGTTCCACGGCTTCCTGTGGCCAGTCGCCCAGGTCTGCGATCACTGCAATGGAACGTAAGCAGCTGTCGAGCAGCAGTCGGTCGAGCAAGGCCAGTCGGTTCGCGCGGAGTTCGATCAGCAGCACCTGGTCTTCCCGCCCCGAACCGCAGTAGGCCATCGGACGGGCGGAATTGGATGACGTGCGTACGAACAGCGTTACGCCCGGACCGCCCTCCAGCATGAAGGCGCTGCGGTTGATCGGAAACACGGTATCGGCCTGCATCAGCACCCGTCGCAGGTCGGCATCCACGGAAATGGCCCGACGTCTCCCCGACATCCGCTGCGCGTGTACGTGCTTGTCGCTGGCCGAGATGCTCAGGTGGTGGCCATCGGGCAGCGGGAATACGAGCGTCACGGGGGCGGCTATCGCCGATGCGCTCAATAACAGTCCCGTACAGGTGGCGGCCATGCGCGCAGGGCAACATTGAATGTAATGGAGTGCAGACAGCATCAGCCTGGTGCTGCTGCCAGAGGTGTGTGCCATGGGTGTCGGAGTCTTCAGGTGTGGGGTCCGCTGCATTGCATGCATCAGACGGCGTTGCACTCCCTTTGACAATACAACTTGTGGGAAACGTGCAACCAAACGCCGAACCTGCCGTGGCGGCTCGCCGGTGAGCTGCGCCCCAGTGGAGGGGCCTGCAGTTGCACCCGTCCTTCGCCCAGGACAGGGTGAAGGGGGTATTCGACGGGCGCCGGCTGCGCGAGGGCGTTGCGCTGCACTGGACGTGCAAGTCCGGGGGCGCTTCGGCGCGTCAACGTCTGGCAAGCCGGACATGGGGACTTTGTGCGGGAGCAGAACGGGGGAAGATGTCGGAGGCCGCCGTGACCGCCCGGTGGGAAACCACACCACGTTGCGGCGAAAAGGATGTTGACGACGTGAAGGAATTCCGACAGAATAGCGCTCCTTCGACGCAGGTCGAGGGGCCGACAGCCTCCAGCGCCTCAGGGTGCGGTGCGGTCGGGGCAAGCGAAAGTCTGCGGGAATAGCTCAGTTGGTAGAGCGCAACCTTGCCAAGGTTGAGGTCGCGAGTTCGAGTCTCGTTTCCCGCTCCAGATTTCGACAGGGCCCCCTTGGGGCCTTGTTTTTCTCCGCGGTGGCACGCGGGCATCCAGTCCGGAAGCATCGGCCGGGATGTGAAAAAAAGTGTGAAAAAGCTGGTGTGTTTCGAGTGGTTTCGGTAACATACACGCTTGATTTTGCGGGAATAGCTCAGTTGGTAGAGCGCAACCTTGCCAAGGTTGAGGTCGCGAGTTCGAGTCTCGTTTCCCGCTCCAAATCCTGACCAGGCCCCGTTCTCGGGGTCTTGTTTTATCGGGGCACGCAACACGCCTTCGATGATCGTAGGGTCACCGGCCTGGTGGCAGAGTGGTCATGCAGCGGACTGCAAATCCGCGTACGCCGGTTCAATTCCGACCCAGGCCTCCAAATGGAAAGTAGCCCAGAGCCCGCGAAAGCGGGCTTTGTGCGTTGTGGGCCTCCATTCAGTTTCGGAGGCCAGAGCCGACAGGGCCTACACAACACGCTTCGTATGCTGCGGCCGTCCACTTTGGCAGCCTTATGCAGACACAAAAAGCACGCGTAGCGACGGGTATCGAAGGCCTCGACAGCATCCTCGGCGGGGGCTTCCCGCAGGGGCGGCTGTACCTGCTGGAAGGACCGCCAGGCTCCGGCAAGACCACGCTGTCCCTGCAGTTTCTGCTGCATGGGCTGAGCAAGGGCGAGCGCTGTCTCTACATCACGCTCTCCGAGACGGCTGACGAGCTGCGCGAAGTTGCCAATGCTCACGGCTGGTCCTTGGATGGCCTGGACCTGTTTGAGCTGGCCTCGGCCGAGGAAGCGCTGGGCGACGGACGGATGCAGTCGGTACTGCACTCCTGGGAAGTCGAGCTGGACGAGACGGTCAAGCTGATCCTCGGCGAGGTGGAGCGCATCAAGCCGCATCGGGTGGTGTTCGATTCGCTGTCCGAGCTGCGATTGCTATCGCAGGATCCGCTGCGTTATCGCCGCCAGATCCTCTCGCTCAAGCAGTTCTTCGCGCCCAAGAGCGCGACCGTGGTGCTGGTCGATGACATGACGGCCTCCGGTGAGGAGCGCGATGGCCAGCTGCACAGCCTCTGCCATGGCGTGGTGTCGCTGGAACGCCTGACACTGGATTTCGGCCCGGCGCGCCGCCGGATGCATGTCCAGAAACTGCGCGGGGTGAACTTCACCGCCGGCTACCACGACATGACCATCCGTGAAGGGGGCCTGGAGGTCTTTCCGCGGTTGATCGCCTCGGACCACCACGCCACATTCAACGGCACGCCCATCAGCAGCGGGGTCGGCGAGATCGACAGTCTGCTCGGCGGCGGTCCGCTGCGGGGCACCAGCACGCTGTTGACCGGCCCGGCGGGCAGCGGCAAGACGAATGTGGCGCTGCAGTACGTCTGGGCGGCCTGCGAGCGCGGTGAGCACTGCTGCATTTTCGAATTCGATGAGCGCATCGGCACCTTGCTGGCCCGCGCCGAGTCGCTGGACATCGATCTGAGCAAACACCTGGCGTCGGGCCTGCTGGAAATCCTGCAGGTCGATCCGGCCGAGATCTCACCGGGCGAGTTCGCCTGGAACATGCAGCGTGCAGTCGAGGAGCGCCAGTGCCGCCTGCTGGTGATCGACAGCCTCAACGGCTACGTCACCGCGATGCCCCAGGAAAAGCAGCTGATGCTTCAGCTGCACGAGATGCTGTCCTATCTCAACCAGAAGGGCGTGGCGACCATCCTGATCAATCCGCAACACGGGTTGGTCGGCACGATGTCGACCGGCAATCTCAACGTCTCCTACATCGCGGACTCGGTCGTGTTGTTCCGCTTCTTCGAATCGCAGGGGCGCATCCGCAAGGCGATCTCGGTGATCAAGAATCGGGGCGGTGCGCACGAGAATACGATCCGCGAGCTGAAGATCGATGGTAAGGGAATTTCGCTGAGCGCCCCGCTCAATGAGTTCAAGGGCATTCTGACCGGCACGCCGGAATTCGTGGGCAATACGGCGCATCTGCTCGGCCACACCCGTGCAGAGTGACTCCGTTTCCGGTGTGGTGCATATCTTTGCGCCGTTCGGGCGCGATGCGCCGAGCATTGCCGGCGTACTCAATGCCGCCGGGCTGCGCACCGCGATCCACGAGAGCCTGCCAGGGCTGGCCGCCGCGCTTGATGATGACGTGGGCGCTGTGGTCGTCACCGAAGAGGCGGTCGCCAAGGGCACCGCCGCGTTGCTGGAGCCCTTGGCCAAGCAACCGTCCTGGTCGGATATTCCCGTCATTCTGCTGCGGTCGCCCCGCTCGCAGAAGCGCCCCTTGGCCGATCCTGGCCTGCAGTTGTCGATCAACATCATCGAGCTGGACCGGCCGCTGGGCAGCAGCTCGCTGCTCAGCTCCGTGCGCAGTGCGCTGCGTGCGCGCGACAAACAGTTCCTGGTCCGTGATCAAATGCGGGCGCTGGCCGATGGCCGTGCCGCACTGGAGCGCAGCGAAGCAGAACTGCGCCTGGTGGCCGATGCGATGCCGGTGCTGATCGCCTTCATCGACCGTGACCTGTGTTACCGCTTCGCGAACAAAGCGTATGAGGCCTGGTTCGAGCGTCCGGTATCGGCCGTGATCGGCAAACGCGTGCCGGAGGTCGTCGGGCAGGAGGTCTGGCGCACCCGCCGCCCGTTGATCGAACGTGCGCTGGCGGGCGAGCACATCGTGTTCGAGGCCAACTGGCCGTTCAGTGACGGCCGCCGGCGCGACAGCGAGATCCGTTATTCGCCGCGCTGGGATGCAGACGGCGCGCCGGATGGGTTCCACGTCTTCGTCACCGATATCACGGCCTCCAAGCTGGCCCTGGAAACGAGTCAGCAACATGCCTCGGACCTGGAGGCGATGGTGGCCGAGCGCACGGCGGAGCTGGAGCGGCAGATGGCCGCGCGTGAGGCCAGCGAAGCGGCCCTGCGCCAGTCGCAGAAGATGGATGCCATCGGGCAATTGACCGGCGGCATCGCGCACGACTTCAACAACATGCTGACCGGCATCCTCTCCTCGCTGGACATCATGCGCATGCGCCTGGACATGGGGCGCATGGAAGGGATGGAGCGCTTCCTGGATGCGGCCACCGCCTCCAGCCAGCGCGCGGCGGCCTTGACCCAGCGTCTGCTGGCGTTTTCGCGACGCCAGTCGCTGGATTCGAAGACGGTGGAACTCAACGCGCTGGTTGGATCGGTCCAGCACCTGCTGCGCAGCACGCTGGGCGAGAAGATCCGCATCCAGATGGCGACCAGTGACGCGCCGCTGCGCGCCAACCTGGACAGCAACCAGTTCGAAAGCGCGCTGCTGAATCTGGCGATCAATGCACGTGACGCGATGCCTGAAGGGGGTGAACTGATACTGCGGACCTCGCACGTTTTCGCCGCCGAGGGCGAAGTGCCGACCATTCCGGCAGGCGAGTACGCCGTGGTATCGGTCTCCGATTCCGGTACCGGCATGCCACCGGAGGTGGTCGAGCGGATCTTCGAGCCGTTCTTCACCACCAAGCCGATCGGCAAGGGCACGGGCTTGGGTATGTCGATGATCTACGGCTTCATGCAGCAGTCCGGCGGCCACATCACGGTCGATTCCACGCCAGGGCAGGGCACCACGGTAGCGTTGTTCATGCCGGTGGTGCACGACGCCGCCGAGGACGACGGTGCACCGAGCGCACAGCCAGTGTCGCTCGGCGCCGGGCAATCGATCCTGGTGGTGGAGGACGACGAGCAGGTGCGCATGCTGGTCACAGTGGTGCTGGAAGACCTCGGGTATACCGCCGAAGTCGTGGGTGATGCCGATGGCGCAATTCCGATCCTCGGCTCATCCAAGAAGATCGACCTGCTGATCACCGACGTCGGACTGCCCGGCCTCAACGGACGCCAACTGGCCGAAATCGCGAGGCAATCGCGGCCCTCGTTGCCGGTGCTGTTCATGACCGGCTACGCAGAGAAAGCACAGGAGCGCTCGGCATTCCTCGATAACGGCATGGCGATGATCGCCAAGCCATTCCTGCTCGATGCGTTCAGTGAAGCGGTACGAAGCGCGATGGCGGGACATCGGTAATCCCGCGGGGCCAGGCGTGTGCCCTGTCCGGCGAACGCGTGCAGGACGGGAGGCGCTCGTTTCAGGTATGTTCTGAATGCTTCAGGCAACGGCTTTATTTAGATACCTGAAAGTGCCAGCATAGTGCTTTGAAATCGTCGGAGTTTACCCATGCCCCTTTGCGCGATCGCGTATGTCAGCGACGTTGCAGGCCCGCTGTCTGCGGAGCATCTCGACGCACTTGTCGAGGATGCCATCCGCTTCAACAGCCTGGCCGGGGTCACCGGTGTGCTTCTCTGCGATGGCAATCGTTTCCTGCAGTACTTCGAAGGCCCGGATGACGGGGTGTCGGCAGTACACGAGCGCGTACTGCAGGCCCGCAGCCATCGGAACATCCGCAAACTCGGTCACGCCCGCGTGCCTGCGCGCTACTTTCCTTACTGGAGCATGCGCTGGCTGGGCGTGGAGCCGACCTTGGTCGAGACTTTGTCTGCCGGGGAGTGGGAGGCGTTTGCCGATCGCGCCGCGGGCGGACCGCCGGCAGACAGTGCCATGGAGCGTCTGATGCAGTTCGTCGCGCCGCACCTGCCCGAGCGCGCGGGTATGCAGGAGAGCCGCTCGGCGGCTGAGTGAGATTGCCCGCCCCTGTGCAGCTTCCCGGGGAGTGGCGGCCAAGCGCGGATTATCGGGCGCGCCGCCCTGACATATTGCTGTCAGTATCCGGCCTGCATGATGCAGGCACGGGTTCGGACGTTGTATGAACGGTTCATCGGGGGCGTGGCTTTTATCCTTCGGGTAATTGACTTAATGCGATGACCGTGCAAATTTTAGGTGAACCCGAAGTGAATCCGCCCCCTGAGGGGGTTTTGTCGTCCCTGAAGCAAGCAAGTCCCACGGAGGTCGTATGGAATACGGCGAACATGACTTGGCTGACGGAGTGCGAACCGAGCTGGAAGCCAGCTACGTGAAACATGGCTGCGGCCCGGAATTCTGGTCCACCTACCAGCGCGTGCTCGAGCGCCTGGTCCCACCCGCGCAGGGCACCGCGCGAACCCGTGTCACCAATGAGCTGGCGTTGATCATTGAGCAGTTGGGGATCGTGCGGCGCGCCCAGTTGGTGCCGCCGCGCAGCGTACGCCCACGCGCGCGCTGAAACCGGGTCGGGGGACCGGGGAAACGATACGGGGACAACCGCCAACGCGGCGCCACTACAGGTGATGAAGACCGATGGCCAGCAGCGCCAACAGCGTGCCGGCCGCGGCGAGCGTGCGCGGGCGGACCCAGCGTGACGGGCGGTGCTGCACGGCCGATGGACGCGCATAACGAAGCAATCCCGGTGGGAACTGCCAGGCACGCATGCGCGCATCGCAGGCATCCTGGCAGTCGCCACAACTGATGCAATCAGCGTTCGGCCCGGCGCGTACGTCCAGCGCCATCGGGCAGACGCTGACGCAGTCCCCGCAGTCCAGACAATCGCCGAGTCGATCGGCGCTGAAGTGCGGCATCGGGCCGGCGATATCCTCGTGCGCGGCGCGGAACGCATAGTCGCTGGCGCTGGTGGGATCAAGCAGTCCGCGGCCCCGCGCCTGGACACCGCCCAGCCCTGCCACGCGCGGGCCGCGCGGTTCGCCGCGGCGTGCGTGGTACTGCATGCGCGGCGTGTCGTTGTCGCAGAACATGCCGTGGATGCGCGCATACGGACACAGCTCGCGGCAGACGTGTTCGCGCAGGAAGCCGGCATTGCCCCAGGTGGCTGCGGCATAGAAGACGATCCAGAACGTTTCCCAGCCACTCCAGACCGGTGGCCACGGCGTACCGACCAGGCCGTGGATCGGGCTGAAAAAGCCCACGAAGGTGATGCCCGTCCACGCGGCTACCAACAGCCATAGCAGATGCTTGACCGCACGCGCTGCGCCTGTGGCCGGCAGCCAGCGCGCGGTGCCTTGATCCATCCACCGGAACAACCGGCTCCACACGGTCTGCGGACAGCCGTAGCCGCACCACACCCGGCCGGCCAGGTTGGTGAGCAGTACCAGTGCGGTGGCCAGCACGGCGGCCAGGCCCAGCAGGATGCCGACGTCGTGCGGCCAGAGGGTCCAGCCGAACAGATCGAAGCGGCGCGCGGTGAGGTCGAACAACAGCGCCTGGCGACCCTCCCAGCGCAGCCACGGCAGGAGATAGAAGCCGGCCAGCAGCATCGCCGGGAGCAGTGGCCGCCAGCGCAGCGGCGCGCGCCGGCCCGGGGCGGGCGGCGGGGGCGAGGGCGAGGGATCAACCAGATGCAGGGTGAGGCGGTCTGTCATGGTCACCCCAGTGGCAGGTCGTCATCGTCGCTGGGCATCGGCCGCAGCAGGTACCAGGTGATCGCGCTGGCGGCGGCGGTGACCGCCCAGAACATGAAGAACCCCAGCGTGTAGCCCAACTCGCGGCTGATCTCGTGTTGCGGGAAACTGATGTCGCGCAGGCGCAGCGGGTCGACAAAGGCGAAGAACACCACGCTGGCCAGGCCAGCCGCGACGAAGCTGGGCCACAGGATGGCGCCCCATTGCTGGATCAGCCGTCGGCGGCTGCCGTCGGGCGGGTCGTGCAGGTCGTTCATTGCGGCCACGGTCAGGAGGAGGGGGCAGGGCACGGCTATACTTCGCGCCGACCGGGGGCCGGGATCGCGAGTGCGCGCTTCCTGTCGAGCTCCCAGACTAGAAGGCTTCGCCGCCGGCTTCATTGATCCTGATCAAGGCAGCGGCAGGCCCTGCCGCCGATGCTGGGCGTTGCTGCCCGAGGGTGTTCATGTCCGATCCCACCGACAACGCGCTGCCCAATCCCGCGCTGGACCTGTGCAGCGAAGAGGAGGTCACCGGCCTGGTGCATGACTTCTACGCGCGCGTGCGCGAGGAGCCGCGCCTGGGCCCGGTGTTCACGGCGCGGATCCACGACTGGGATGCGCATCTGGCGCAGCTGGTCGATTTCTGGTCGGCGATGCTGCGCGGCACGCGGCGCTTCAAAGGGGCGCCGATGCCCAAGCACATGGCCATGGATGAGCTGGATCGCGATCTGTTCGACCGCTGGCTGGCCCTGTTCCGGCAGACCACCGCCGAATGTGGCAATCCACCGATGCAGCGGCTGGCCGATGATGTCGCCGAGCGGATCGCCGATACCTTCTGGCGTCGCTTCCAGATGCTGCGCTGGCCGAGCCTGCCGATGGCGGGCCGCCCGGGCGTGAATTGATCTGACGCAATGCGTGCGCACCCGTGCATGCGCAAGCTGGCGGCATGGATACCTTCTCGCCTGCCGCCGCCGGGCTCGCCTGGCACTTCGATCCCGAGCTGCTGCGTCGCCACGACCGGCCGGGCCCGCGCTACACCTCCTATCCCACCGCCCCGCATTTCCATGACGGCTACGGTGAGCTGGCCCTGCGCGAGGCCATCGTGAACAGCAACCGCCGGGGCCGCGCGCTGTCGCTGTACGTGCATGTGCCGTACTGCAGCAGCCCGTGCTTCTACTGCGGCTGCAACCGGGTCATCACCCGCGATCACAGCAAAGGCGTCAGCTACGTGGCCCGCGTGCTGAGCGAGGCGGACCTGATGGCACCGCAGTTCGATCCGGCGCGCGAAGTGATCCAGCTGCACCTCGGCGGTGGCACGCCCAACTTCCTGGCGCCGGCACAGATGCGCGAGTTGATCGATGGGCTGCGCCAGCGGTTCAACTTCAGCACGGCGGCCGCGCGCGACTTCTCCATCGAGCTCGACCCGCGCTTTGTCACACGCGCCGATATCGCGGTGCTCGCCGAGCTGGGCTTCAACCGCGCCAGCCTCGGCGTGCAGGATTTCGATCCGGACGTGCAGAAGGCCATCAACCGCGAGCAGGGCGTGGAGGACACGCTGGATATCCTTCGTGCCTGCCGCGAGCATGGGTTGCGCTCGGTCAATGTGGATCTGATCTACGGCCTGCCGAAGCAGACACTCGCCGGTTTCGCGCAGACGCTGGAAACCGTGCTGCGCGAGCGACCGGATCGCCTGGCGGTGTATGGGTACGCGCACCTGCCGCACCTGTTCCGTGCGCAGCGCCAGATCGCCGATGCGGATCTGCCCAGCCCCGAGCAGAAGCTGGCCTTGCTGGGCCTGGCGGTGCAGCGCCTCTCGGAGGCGGGCTATCAGTACATCGGCATGGATCATTTCGCGTTGCCGGAGGAAGACCTGTCGCGGGCACAACGGGCGGGGCAACTGCACCGCAACTTCATGGGCTATACCACGCACGCCGATACCGATCTGGTGGGCCTGGGGGCCAGCGCGATCAGCCACATCGGCGAGACCTACAGCCAGAACCCGCGTGAACTGCCAGCCTGGGAAGCGGCGGTCGATGCAGGGCGGTTGCCGGTCTGGCGCGGCCTGACCCTGGACCAGGACGATGTGCTGCGCGCGGAAGTGATCGGCCAGTTGATGTGCCAGGGAGAAGTGGACGGGGCTGCCGTGGCGGCACGGCACGGCGTGGACTTCGAGACGTATTTCGCCGAGGGATTGCGCGCGCTGGCGGCACTGCAGGCGGACGGCCTGGCCGATTACGCGCAGGGCGTGGTGCGCGCGAGCGAGCGCGGGCGCCCACTGCTGCGGCTGCTGGCGATGTGTTTCGACCGCTATCTGATGCAGGCGGACCAGCCCGTGCGGTATTCCCGCGCGATCTGAGCGGGCCCGCAGCGGCGCGTGCATTCCAAAACCGGGCGCGATCAGGCACCCTATGCGCGCCGTTGCCCGGGTGGCGAAACTGGTAGACGCATCGGACTTAAAATCCGCCGGGGGCAACCCCATGCCGGTTCGATTCCGGCCCCGGGCACCAAGGCTTTCAGTGGGTTATCCACAACCGATCAAGAAATGGCCTGTGCAGTTTTTGTGCAGTGAATGCTCAGGCCAGCTTTTGGATCGCATCGGCCAAATGGCCCGGCGCGAGGTGAGCATATCGCCTCGTCATCGCCAGCGAACTGTGCCCCAGCACCTCCGAAACCGTGTGCAGCGATACCCCGGCCTGGACGAGCCAGGAGGCGCACGTGTGCCTGAGGTCATGCCAGCGCACGTCCTGCAGCCCGCAGACCTCCCGCGCCGCCGCCCACGACGACCTGATCTGATCCTCTGAGATCGGCAGGGGGAGCCGCTGAGCGATCCCCAGCACCTTCGGGTGCAGCGGGACAAGCTGCAGCGAACTCGTCTTGCTCGTCCGGTCCAGCCGGATGAAGCCCTCCTTGACCTCGTGATGGGTCAGGCGCAGCAGATGCCCACGGCGAATGCCCGTGTAGGCCGCCAGACGCACGTAGTCGCCCGCCAATGGATTCGGGCAAGCCCTCGCCAGTGCCTCGACCTGCTCGGTCGTCAGGAACGTCTCGCGCGGCTTCTCAGGCAACAGCGCAATCGCCGCTGGCCTTTCCAACCAACCCCACTCCCGCCACGCCATCCGCGTGATCTGCCTCAGAATCCGGCCCTTGTGGTTCACCGTGGCCGGTGCCTTGCCGATTTCCGCAGCCTTGATCTCCGCCCACACCTTCGCCGTATCCGTCAGCTTCCTGCCTCGGATATAGGGCATCAGCGCCTTCACATGCGAGTTGGTCTTTGCCTCAGACCGCAAGCGGGGCAGATGCTCCACCTGGAACTTGTCGATGGCATCAGCTATTGATCGCTCGGGTTGACGACCAGCCGAAGCGGCGTTGAACGACGCGAGCCACTTCTTTTCGAAGGCTTTGGCCTCAGCGTACGACCAGCTGCGAGACGTCTTTCGATACGTTCTTCCGCCGTGTCCAACTGTAACTTGATAGCTTCCGTTGGGACGCTTGGTGATTGGCATGCCTGCAACCTGCATTTGGCCCACCAGACGGACAGGTCTGCGGGGTGGATTCGATCTGACTTCGCGCCCTGACCAAGGCGGCAGGCAGCTAGGCTACCCGCATCGATGGCCCGGCGGAGGGTCTTTGTGGAGCAGGCGCACTTTTCAGCCGCCTGCGCCAGGGTCATTAGTTGCTCAGCCGCCGACATCGGGGGCCTCCTGGTGGTGAATTACCTTTACCTCAATGCTGGCTTGCTTTCGGGGTGGGAAGGCAAGGGCGGCCGCGTAGAATGCGAGTGCCATGCCGTCGGCGAATAGCTCGGCCACGCTGCCGGGGCCAATGTTGTTGCCGAAGTAGCTGGTCTCCATAGCCCACCACAGCAGGCCAAGAGCGACGATAGGCCAGTTCACTCGGTTCACGGCGTCACCTCCTCACCAGTGAGTGCCTGGAGAGCCTTGGCGTACTTCCGGCGCAGTCGTGCAGCCGTCTTCTCATCCAGCAGCGAAAGCCGCTCTTCGGAGGAGTTGTCGGCGATGTCTGCCAGCTTTACGCGGAGCGCGAGCGGGTCGTTGCGGATCAGCGCGTAATACACCTCATCGGATGAATCCCCTCGTGTAAGTTCATTTACCGCGAAATTCACTCTCTGATGGAAGTGTCTAACTTCCTTGACAAACTCGATAGCGCAATCTTCAAGCACGTCATGCAGCCATGCGACCGCCTCGGCCTCCGGGTCATCGGAGACGGCAGCAGCCACCCGTGCGACATGCTCGATGTACGGGCGGCCAGCCTTGTCCACCTGACCCGAATGGGCGCGATTGGCGAGATCACGTGCCTTGGATACGATGTCCATCACTTCACCTCCGGGCGAGCGGCGTCTAGTTGCTCAATGAGCTCAGCCGCGAGATTCTCGGCGTTGTTGCGGCTCATGCCATGGAAGCCAGTCACGAACTCGCGCATTGAATCGAAGACCTTCCCCTCAACCAGCATGTAGCCCTCGGGAGGGGTGAGGGCTACGATGATCTGGGGGAGGATTTCGCACGCTGCATCATTTGCCGACCGAGCATCACACCAGTGGCCTGCCTCGTTTCGCTTGGCCTTCTGCAACCTGGCCAGCAGCTCCCGAGCCCTCTTCTCGATGTCATTCATTACTTGCCCTCCCCAGTGAGTTCGGCGCGGGCACGAGCGTAGTGATCGAGAGCGACCGCATGGATGACTAGAGCCTCCACAAGTGCGGCGATTTCATCAGCCTCATCCGGGGCCATCTGGCGGTCGTCACAAGTTAGGCAGTTATTGCAACTGCAACCCGTTGCGCGCCACGCTCCGGCGTAGTCCTGCAGGCGGTTCTTTGCTCGAAGGGCAGTGTGCATCAACTGACTCTTCCCCGCCGTAGTGCTGGTGTCGATCTGTTCGAGTTTCATCACTCACTCTCCTTCGGCGGCGGGGGTAGGGGCTTTGCAACCCAGGTGGTGAACTTTTCATTCAGCCACCAGAGCCAGCGGGCGCTCTGCCATTTCCATTTGAGCCAATCCGTGGCATCGGCGGCTTTCAGGATCGCCACCTCAATGAGGAAGAGCGGGACAAGAAGCAGGAAAGCGGCAGCGCCGCGAAGTAGCCACCCCTTGTTACCCCATAGCCTGGCGCGCCAATCCTTCTTTAGTTTCATGATTTCTTATCCCTCGGTGCGCTATCAATCGGCATCCACTCGGCGTGGCTGTTCATACGTCCTCCCGCAGCCTGGTGCGCAGGTCACGCGGCGGCTTGACGGTGGATAGGGTGTTGGGCTGGTCCGCGTGGCGCTTCACCTCATCGCCGATTACATGGTCATCCGTGGCCCAGCAGTAACAGGGCAGTGATCCGCACGATCCCCGGTAGACGTGATGTGTGGAATGCTCTTGGAAGATGCGTTCCCGGGCCTGCTGTTCGATATCAGCCATTGGGCTTCTCCTTCGCGACGGCGATCATGTGCGTGGAGCCCATGACCTGGAGGTTCTTGACGTAGCGGTTGCCCGCGCAGATCACGACGTAGTCGTTGGTGATGGTCTTTTCCTGCAGCACCTCGCCGGTGGCCGGGTCGGTGACGGTGACCTTTATGGAGTCAGCCATTGGTCGGCTCCTTCTCGGGTCCGAAGAACTCCGCCAAGCCCAGGTAGATGGCCTGCCCCTGTTCGTGAGTCATTTCGATGGAGAGGCCGCAGACGGTCAGCTGCAGGTCGAATACTACGATGTTGACGATGGAGGGCGCGCCTTCCTCGCCGGTGATATCGATGTGGACTTCAGCCATTGCCCAGCTCCTTCTGCAGTTGCTTAAGCAGGCGGCACAACTCCGGCACACTGGCCGGATCGATGACGATGTGGCGTCCCTCCTGCTCCAGGACGACCATGTCGCCGTTGTCCACTGAGGCAGCGATTGCCGCCTCGGTGATTCCGTCGTCATTCGTCTTCTGGAAGAGGACGTGCGCGTTATTGAAGAGACGGGAGATCATTGGCCCACCCCCGGCGCTGCATCGCGCTGGCCGTCGAGGGCATCCCAGATTTGCTCGCGCGCACTATCCAAGCCGCAGCCGCACGTCTGGAATTCGGCGTTGTTGTAGCTGTCGCTGTCACCGCAGCTTTCGTGGTGATCGGCGAATTCCAGCAGCGACTCCACTGCTGCGTGAACCTGCCCCAGGTCGATGCCCTGCTCGGGCGGCTCGACGTATCCGCTGTGCAGATTGGCGTCGTACTCCATGATGTCCGGCTCTTCGGCCAGTTCACCGATCAGATAGCGCAGGCGGTCGGCCTCGTAGCGAACACGATCCGGGTATTCTGAGCGTTCGATTTGCATGGACCCTTCGCGGAAAATATCACCGCCCTTGCGGTACAGCATCGCGGTCCAGTTCTGCCTGCCGTTCGACTCCAGCATAGGCCCGCACCACACGGCCAACTGCGCCCCCGGCTGGCGGGCGGCGAGGGCTGCTTCTTGCGCGCGTCGCTCCATGCCCCACGCATTGATGATGCCTCGGGAGAATTCGAGAAGTTCCTCGCAACTGAAGCACCAGCCGCTGAAGGGGCCGCCATCTTCCAGCATCTCGCCGTGCTCGCCTGCCTCGCCTTCAACCATGCGCGTGAAGTCGTCTTCGCTCATGGTGATGCGCGCATCCCCCTGCACCTCGCCAACCTGTTGCTTGCCAGTTGCGGCTTGCACCGCAGCCAGAACTGCGATGCGGTACGCGGCAGTCTCCGGGACGCGAAGCGCTGGCGTGAGGCACTCGTTGAAATCCGCCAGCGCATCCCCCTGCTGCTTGCCAGTTGCGGCGAGGGCGGATCGGATGCACTTTAGGAGGCCGATGCCCACGCCTATATCGTCCTCGTAACCCATGGCCCTGGCGGTTTTCAGTCGTTCGTCCACGTCGGCCAGCAACGAATCCACCCCCTGCTTCTCGCCCAACTCTCCGGAATTTCCGGATGGTTCGGCCAGCTCTGCGGGCTGCGGGTGGAGGTAGAGTTTCGCCTCGCCATCCAGCGCCTGGAGCTGTTCAAGGCCGCCGGACAGGAGGTTGCATTCCAGTACCCCGTACTGGCTAATGCCAGCAGCTACCGCAACCGCCTCGCTGATCTTGGTGTCAGACATTTGTGCTCTCCAATTCCTCATCAATGACTTTCTCAATTTCGTCGCTGATGGTTGTTTCCCAAATACAATTCAGCCGCAGCCACCGATGCCGCTCAGAATCCTTCCTCAGCCCCTCAACCTCGGCGCGACTCGCAGCAAGTGAGGAACGTAGGAACTCGTTTTCAGTGTCTACGTTGTACGCAAGTCGTTTCAACTCCCCCACCACCCGCTCGTGGTCGGTGAAGAGGATGTACTTGCCGTTTGCTCGCGGATTGACGCCCGGACCCGCATCCCACCGCGCCACAGCCTTGGTATCAGTAGTCATGGCCGGTCCTCAGAAGGGGAGATCGTCGTCGTTGAACTCGCTGGCCGGAGCCTGCTGGGCCTGCTCTTGCGGGGCGCGTCCGGTGCCTCGCGTGGAGTCATTGGACTGCGCGTCCTTGGGCTTGACCGACATGCTGAAGAACTTGCCCTTGTTACCTTCCTTGATCCAGGCCGACAGCCAGAACTCCTTGCCATCCACGTTGATCGAACCGGTGTAGTCCGGATGCGTGTCCTTCTCTTTGCGGTCGTTCTTGAACAGCACGCCACGGTTGGTGTTGTCGTAGTTCTGGCTCATTACGCTGCACTCCGTTCATGAATTTGATTGACCTTGACCTGCACCAGCTCAAGGAATTGGTTGCGACGTTCTGCGAGCTGCGACAACTCTTCCTGCACGTCGTCGCGGTAGGTCCGGTAGACGACCAACTGGCTCCACTCGGGGTAGTCCGAGCAATAGCTGACAAAATCGACCCAGTCCCGTCCCGAGCAATCCAAGTGACCGACGATCTGCCACTTGTAGGCCGGATCGGCCGAACCACGCTTTATCGTGGCCTCGTGGGTGCTGGCGATGACCGATTTGACCTCGATCACTCCGTCGCCCTCGACCAGCCCGTCCGGTGAGTCGCCGTAGTCACCGCAGTCAAAGAACCCGCCGTTAGCGATGTCCACAAACTGCTGTTCCTCGTACAGCATCCGTGCCATCGGCTCCTGTTCGTGGCCGCGCTCCATGTCGTCATTCTTAAAGCTGTATTCGGCTTTGCGGCCGGTCACGATCTCCAGCGCGATCTGCAGCGCGTACCGCTGAGCTGGTTCGCCGAACGCCTTGCCGTAGTTCGCCATGAACTTGCTGAAGCTGGATGCGGTGGCTTTGCCGATCCGCAGCTCTTCCCACTCGGGGCTGTTCTGCTGGACGTCAATCCACTTCATTCGTGGCCTCCTGCTTAGGCGCGCACTCGGCCTTCAGCTGGGCAATGTGTTCGTCGGTCATGTCGAACCGGGACAGCACCTTGTCCAGATTCCCATCACGCTGATAGGCATTCTTGGCGTTGGCCCACGTGGATGCGTTGTCCGGCGTCAGGGGGCGGCGTTCTGCTGCTGCACGCAGGCGCAGACCCTCTACCGTGTCCCGGCCGAACTTGACGTTCGCGTCCACGTAGACCGTCACTCGCTTCCCGGCCCAATCCTCGATGAAGGGCGTGCCGGTCAGGCGGTCCATCATCTTGGAGTTGGTCGCGTTGAGGATCATCGGCTTCAGATTCTCGCCGGGCCGAATCTCACGCTCCTGGAAGTAGGCCGTGTTGAACACGTCCTTGGTCTTCTTGGTCTTATCCGTCTCCTGCGTGACGCGGGCAATGGTCAGGACCACGGGGTCCACAATGTCCGCCGCGCTCAGGTAGGGCGAGTCGAAGACTTTGCGGTAGTGGGTCATGTCAGTCATGACTGCGGAATCTCCTGCCGGGAATCATCCCGGCGTGTTGAATGGGGTGGAGGGGCCGGTGCTGATCTCCGGCGTGGACTCATGTCGATTTCAGAGGCTCGTGGGTCCGTGACGCTCTCGTAGCGCATCAGCCTGCGCATTCCCTCCGTAGATCAGCCCTTCTCAGTGGTAAAGGGCGGTTGTGTCATGGCCTTGCGCGAGCGGTACTGGCGCAGGGCGTGGGTGATCTCGTCGCGGGTCACGGAGCCGGCTGCGATGAAGAATCCGAGCGCCGTGACGGTGATCGCGTAGGCCTCGCTGCGGTAGCTGATCCAGGCTGCGAAGGCGAACACGCCCAGCACAACGCCGCACATCAGGGTGGGGATTAGGTGGCGAACCATGCGTATGCCTCCATTCCAAGCTTCACCAACAACCCGATTAGGAAGAAGATAGCCACGCCGATACACCAGTTGCCGAGGAGGTCATCTTTCTGTTGCTGATCCATCAGGCTTCTCCCTTCGCTTTGGCAATAGCGGCGCGGGCACGCTCAACGGCCTTCTGCGGGGCATCGGTGTGGAAGTGAGCTTCGCCCGGGATCCAGCCGATCAGTTCGCTCAAGCAATCGATCAACTGTCCCTGAATCGGCTTGTTTGCGACAGCGAGTTGAGTCGCCAAACGTTCGCACTCGGCTTCGCAGAACGGCAGGTCGCGATGAATTCCGTACTCCTCCCGCTGCCACATGAAGGGGAGCGTCGGATAATCCCGGCGCATCCTCTCCAGATAGGCGATGCCAGGTGCATCCCCGGAGTGACCGCAGTCATATCCGAACCACCACAGACCATCACTCGCTACCGGGTAGTCATCCGTCCCGGCCGCGTACGTGATTCCGCCATGAACCTCGATGTCTTCCTCAATGCTGTCGTAATCGACACCGTGCAGCGGGTGCCCCGAAGGCACGCCTACATAGCCACAGCGATGACGACCATCGTCGATCAACAGGACGCATGCAGTCAGTCCCGCTTTGGTTTGCCATGTGCGTTCAACTTGATGCGTCATCACAATCTCCTTGTGCGCAGACCCCGTTCACTGCTTCGTCGGCGTCTACCGGGTCGATGGGCTTGGCATCCCGGACCGTCTTTGCTGCTGCAGTCCATGCAGTGCTGAGCGGATCAGGCCTCGGGATGTCGGCGAAGAGGCGGTCGAGTTCGGTGTTGACGTTCACAGGGCCTCCGGTGGATCGGGCAGCGGCGTCCAGTGGGTTGGGCCATCTATGTAGGGCCAAAACTCATCCGAATTCGCTACATAGAATTTCCGGTATCCGGAATTTCGATTCACATGAGCCACGTCACACGGCTTACGGTCATTACCGTCCTTTGATTCCGAAACCCAATGTCCGCCAAAGACAAGGAATGACCCTTTCGTAGGCGCTGTATCAATTGGTTGCCAGTCAGTCACCACACAACTCCTTGCATCAAGAGGGAAGCCACTGCGCCGAGCGCCATGAAGGTCAGGCCGAACGCGCACCAGAGAGATAGGTCAATCAGGGCTTCACGGCGGGGGTTTAGTTCGGTGTTCATGCGGCCCCCAGCGGTTCGTCACGGAACTGGCGGCGCAGCTTCTGTGCCGCAGCCACCACGGCCAGACCTCGATCACCCTGGCGCTGTGCGGCGATCAACTGCCGGAACAGCGGTGCCGGATTCAGGCCGGTAGCCCGCACGCTGTCGCGCACCGACTGGAACTCGCGAATGTCGTAGATCACTGCGTTCATGGCTGTTCTCCTTTGACGCGGTCGAGGGCGGATGCGCGCATTCGCTCAATCTCAGCCATGTCGGGGCTAATGTTGCTGGGCGTCGGGAACCGATAAACGATCTTCTTCCCGTGCGGGTTGGATTCGCCTTGGGGGAAATTGATCCCCAGGTACGCATCCTTGTAGAAGCTGTCGGTAACCGTGAAAGAGAAGCTCTCGGCGAATGCGATCAACTCGGCGACTGCGGCGCGGGCTTCGAGCAGGTCATCTTCTTCATCCAGTTGGGCACCGCTCCATGCCTCTCCAACCGGGATCGAATCATTTAGGCGTTTGATCGCGGCATCGATAACCGACAGCACATCGATAGAAGTAGTCACGCCGCGCTCCTCTGCTCGAACTTCTCGATGTCGGCGGCGATCTCCATCCGGTTGCGCTCTTCGGTCGCGGCGTCCTCGGCGTATTCGCGGAGGATCGGGGTGATCTGCTGTTTGATCTGCCATTGAAGCTGCCAAAAAGCCGTTCGGCTCTCGGAAGGGCTGAGGAAGAACGCCGTCAGATTCGTAACCAGCGACCCCTCATCAGCAAGGAAGAAGTCGGCCATAGCCTCCTCAACCTTCTTCACGTCGGCCGCGTACTCAACCTCAAGCTCAGCAGCACGCTCGGCGATCCACTCGGCGCGCTCTTCGTCGGCGATGTCTTCCGGCTCCAGCCAACGGTCGTGTGCGGTAGTCATGTCAAACCTCCTGCGGCTTGCCGCCGCGCAGCGTGTACCACGTGTCTGCCTTGATTCCGTCCTGGCCTACGATCCCAGCCCATACCGCAACGATCTTTCGGTCGCTATCGCGCTCGGCCAGGAAGAGGGCGCAGCCGTCCTTACCCATCGCTTTCCCGTTTCGGCCCGAGGCAGTGGCAGCGCCGTAGTCGCCCGAGGCAGTGGCAGCGCCGCAGTAGCCCGAGGCAGTGGCAGCGCCGTAGTAGCCCGAGGCAGTGGCAGCGCCGTAGTAGCCCGAGGCAGTGGCAGCGCCGTAGTCGCCCGAGGCAGTGGCAGCGCCGTAGTCGCCCGAGGCAGTGGCAGCGCCGTAGTCGCCCGAGGCAGTGGCAGCGCCGCAGTAGCCCGAGGCAGTGGCAGCGCCGTAGTCGCCCGAGGCAGTGGCAGCGCCGCAGTAGCCCGAGGCAGTGGCAGCGCCGTAGTAGCCCGAGGCAGTGGCAGCGCCGTAGTCGCCCGAGGCAGTGGCAGCGCCGGAGTCGCCCGAGGCAGTGGCCAACCCATTCGCCTTGGTGGAAACCGGACCCTCAGGCTTTGCCCGCGAGGTGCGGTACTCAATGGCTGCTTTGATCAGGCCCGGCAGGCCGATGGACGCCTTGATCGTGATCCGGCTACTAGCAACCTTCGAGTCATCCTCGTGGCGCGAAATCTGGCCGGACTGCTCGGTTTCAGCGAATACCGATGTGGCGGGCTTGTAGTAGCGCAGCACGTGCAGAGGGTCTTCGCAGGCATGGAACCCGGAGCTGCAGGCCTCAACGCTGCCCTCGTGCTCGTAGGTCTTGCCGACTTCGTACTGGAAGCCCCGGCAGGTCATGTCCTTCTCGAAGCCCTTCCAGGTGTGGACGACTTCCTGTTCCGGGTTCTGCTTCTTGGCTGCCATGTCCGATCTCCATGCCTCGACCCGGTAGTGGGTGTGTGCTGAGGCGATGGGTGTAGTAAACCATCCTTTACCTATACGGTCAACAATAATTTACCAAGCGGCCAATAAAAATCCTGAACGGTCAGAAATCCGTTCAGGATTTGGGCTTAGTTGCTATTACAAGTGGTGGTGCCGCCAAACGTGTTGCAGGTCGTAGTCCTAGGGAAGTTGGCCCGACGCTGGGCATCCTGCTGCGCCTGATATATCAGCCATGCCTGTCCGGCTCCGCGAATGCGGGCATCTCGGTCTGCCTTCCGCTGCTGTTCCGTCGCGGCGTCCTGCGCAACCTGGGCCTGTTGCGCCTGAAGGAATTGCAATCTGGCCTCAGCAATCTTGAGGTACGTTTCGGAGGGCGCGCAGTCTTCGCCGCGTTGCTCAAGGATCGGACGAACAGCATCCTTCGTCGCCTGATCTCCACGGATCATTCCAACAGCCATGGCGATGCATAGCTCATCGTTAGGCTGGCTACTGAGGTCCTGAGCCAATGCCGTACAGGCCAATAGCAGCAGAGAGCTGGCTACGGCAAAACGCATACCATTACGCATGACGCACTCTCCTTGTCAGTCAAAGTTGGAAACCAGTAGCCCCGCATCCTCGAATGCGATTCCCTCGCGAATGCAGTCCTCGGCTCTTTCGAGGTTCCGGTGCAGGGCGATCAGGCGCTCATCGTCTAGCTGCTCAATTCCGGCCAAGCCGAAGCAGGCCTGATCTATAAGCATCTGCATGGCCTTCCCCCTGCGCCAGCGGATATGGCGAATCATCCTGCAGTGGGATTCTCTTGCGATGGCATCCATGCCGTGCGGCTTCTCTGGCACTACAAAGAGGGTAGGGGTTGACGCCCTCCCGCCGCGAAGCTCAAGCGTCCTAGCCGCCAGGCGCTGCGCTAACTCCTCGAATCGATTGCTCATCCTTCTCTCCCCTTACTCGCCTTGCCAATACCTTGGTGAGATCGAGGACGTTCCCCGGCTCCACAGGCTTTCCGAACTCGTCCGCAACCATGTAGGCGGTCTCTAAGAGCGCCGGATCGCTGATCCATTCGGGCGGGTCGCCCACCAGCTCTAGATAGTGACTAAGTACGTTGACCGCTGACCCCATCATCTCGAAGTCCGGTCGCGAAACCTGAGACGCTCCCTGCTGCTCAGGTCCTTTTCCTGTAATCAGCCATTCCAAGCTTACGCCGTAATGTTTTGCCCATCTGAACAGGGTTAGGCCGCCCGGCTCCTTGGTGAGCCCCTTCTCAATCTGAGACATGGACTGCTTCGTGGTCCCGCCAATGGCCCCCGCCTGCTCCAAGGTCAGCCCTCGGGCGGTACGCAAGTCCTTCAATCGTTCGCCAATGCTCATGTCAACAATTCTTGACGAAAGACGGTAAATAGTGGTTGACAGACCGGGGTAAACAATGATTTACTCTGTCCATGAGCATGAACCTGACCAAGCGAGACGTAATGGCCGCCCTGGGGTTCGAGCAGGACACCCAGCTCGCTGCCTACTTCGACGTGACCAAGCAGGCGGTCGGCCGCTGGGCTGAAGACCTGCCGATTCCGGAGGTTCGCCAGTACCAACTGCGGGACCGTCGGCCGGACCTGTTCGTGGTCAGTGATCGTGCTGCCTAAGTAATCCATCTCTCTCGGGTCGTTCCATCTTGGGGCGGCCTCTTTTTTACCCCCGACCACCTTGTTAAGGCCTGTTTAGCCATGAAAGGACTCGAAATTCAACGTCAGATGCCAATGCTGGCGGGCCTCTCGGCCCCGAAGCTGGCCGACGAGAAAACGATCCGCCTGTGTGAGGGCGAAGAGGACGCGATCTCTGTAGCGATTGCCCTCAGCGGTCTGACCCAGGCAGAGATCGCCCAGCGGATGGGGATAACGGGTGCCTACTTGACCCTGATGAAACAGGGCCAGCGCTACATGAACTCCCGCCGCGCCGCTCAGTTCGCCGACGCGACCGGCTGGGACGTTCTCCGTCAGTACCGGGCCGTGCAGATGGCAATGCGCATGGCGATGGGGACTCCTCGCGAGTCTGACCGGATTTCACATATCGCTTCATTCACTGTCAGGAGAGCGGCGTGATGGCCGATGAAATTGATCTTGCGTGCGAGCGCGAACAGCTCGCCCGAGAGGTGGCTCTTAAGGCCCACCAGAACCGTCACCGCAGCCCCGTGCCGCTCTGCGAAGAGTGCGACGACCAGCGGTGCCACGTAACAGCCATCGGCACCGTGTGGCGCTTCTGCGCCGACTGCGCCGAACAGCGCCTGCGGAGCCAGTAATGAAGACCATCGCCACGGCCATGGAAGGCCTGAACCTTCCGGGGATCGAGCAGCTGCTGAACATGCCGCCGCACGATGCCGAGTCCCTGGCGATCTTTAACACCCAGCGTGCGGCTGAGATCGCCCGCGCTGAGCGACGCCGGATGCCGACGCCGCAGTTGCCTCTTGGGGAGGGCGTGTAACCATGGCTCGCATTCGGACTATCAAGCCTGAATTTTTCACCAGTGAGGACATCTGCAATCTGTCCCCCTTGGCCCGGCTGTTGTACATCGCACTGTGGTGCGAGGCGGACCGGGAAGGGCGTCTCAGCTGGAAGCCGAAGACCTTCAAGCTGCGGTACTTCCCCGCAGACGATTGTGACATTGACGCGTTGGCACGCGAGATCGTCGCGTCGGGACTCGTCATTCCGTACGGCGAATCACTGGCCTACATCCCCCAGTTTGCCAAACATCAGCACATCAACCCCCGTGAAACCCCCTCCTCACTCCCCGAGCCGCACGCGTCGGGACGCGTCAGTGACGCGTCCCTACCTGTCAGTGACGCACAGGGAGGAAGGGAAGGGAAAGGAAGGAGTAATAGGAACGACGCGTCAGGTGACACGTCGCCTCCTGATGCGATCTTGTTCCATGGGATTCCTGCTGAGGTGGTGGGCGACTTCAAGGAACTGCGCAAGCGAAAGAAGGCTCCGATCACCGCAACCGCTATCGCCGGGATCAAGCGGGAGGCAGATCGGGCTGGGTTGAGCTTGGAAAGCGCACTGCGGACGTGCTGCGAGCGCGGCTGGACTGGATTCAACGCAGACTGGGTGGCTGACGGTCGCGGCGGCGCAGTGGCCGGGAAGCAGCAATCCCCTGGCGGCGGCCGGAGGGAGCTGTGATGGCCGACATCGCTCCGAACTTTGCGGAAGAGGCTGTATTGGGCGGCCTGCTGCTGGCGAACGATCGGTACTACGACGTCGCGACGGTCCTCAGCGCTGACCAGTTCACCAGCGCCGCCCGCAGCCGCCTTTTCTCGCTGATCCGCGACCGAGTGCTGGCGGGTGAGCCTGCTGACGCGGTGACCATCGGCGAGCTGGACGCGGAGTTGTTCTCCTACGCCATCGACTTGGCGCAGAACACCCCGGGGGCTTCGCAGGTCACGGCCTATGCCGGGATCGTGCGGGGCAACTGGCAACGACGCATGGCGGCCAACATCGGCGCGACGCTGGTGTCCTCAGCTCGGGCTGGTGATCCGGACGCCGTGAACACCGCGCTATCCGAGCTGCTGTCACTCAACTCCACGGTCACCGAGTGCGAGTACACCGGCAAGCAGGCATTGCAGCAGGCTTGGCGGGCAGTTGAGGCGGCCCATGCGAACGGAGGCAAGCTCCCGGGTATTACCACCGGCCTAAGCGACCTGAATGACATTCTGGGCGGCTTCCACAACTCAGACCTCACAGTGGTAGGGGGTCGACCTGCGATGGGCAAGACGGCGTTCCTGGGCGGTCTGACGGAGGCTGCGGCAAATGACAATCGCCGCCCCGGTGTGATCAGTGCCGAACAGCCTGCTGTCCAGATGGCACTACGCCGCCTGTCGATGATTTCGAGCGTACCGGCATCCGCGCTGCGCTCCGGTCAGTTCCAGGATGAGGACTGGGCAAAGCTGCAGAGCGGCATGACCACCGCGCTGGGCCGCGACATGTGGATTTACGACCGGTCGGCCGTGACGCTCGATGAGCTGATCGGCATCGCCCGGAAGTGGAAGCACACCCACGACATCGGGATTCTGTTCATCGACTACGCCCAGCGCATCAAGGTGCCGGGTTGCCGTGACCGGATTCAGGAGGTTTCGGAAGTTGCGATGGGCATGAAGAACCTGGCCCGCGACCTAAACATCCCGGTCGTCGCGCTGGCTCAGGTCAAGGCGGCGGTTGAAACCCGTCCCGACAAGCGTCCCAACGCTGGCGATCTCGCCAACAGCGACGAGCTCACCCGCGAGGCCGATCAAATCCTGATGCTCTACCGGGATGAGGTCTACAACCTCGAATCCCAGCACAAGGGCATCGCCGAGATACTGATTGAGAAGAATCGACACGGGCCGACCGGCTTCAAGAAGGTCGCCTTCCTGCAGGAAACGATGCGCTTTGCCGACCTGGGTAGGGACTTCTGATGCCGATGACTCTCGACGAACAGATGCAACAAGCCTTCGACGCGGGCTGCTACATGCGGGTGTTCAACAAGCCCCGTAGCGACGTGCCGATGTACGAGATGGGCGAGGACGGCCGACAGCTCCGCCTGCGGTGGCTGGCCGGTTGGGATCGCTCGGACGTGCGGATTCGGGAGAGTCGCAAGGCGGAAGCGGCGGAAATCCTTAACTCGGTGCGGAATTCTGGAGGTGTGCAGTGAAACTCATCGTCAACAGCGAAACATCGCTCCAGTCTGCAATCGGCGAGCTGCGCGAAGCCTTCCGCCAGCGCAAGTACCTCACGGTCAGCGTGACCGAGGGCAAGTCGCGGAGCTTGGACCAGAACGCAATCAGCCACGCTTTTTACGAACAGGTAGCCCGTGAGCTGCGGGAAGACACGGCACTCGCGGTCAAGGCCTTCTGCAAGTTGACGATGGGCGTCCCAATCCTGCGCCTCGCAGATGACGATTTCCGCGCCAAGTACGACCGCGCCGTGAAGCCGATGGCCTACGAGGACAAGCTGACCCTGATGGAGTGGTTCCCGGTCACGTCCCTCATGACCACGCCGCAGCTGTCGCAGTACCTGGAGGCGATGCAGAAGCACTACAGCGGCCACGGAGTGTGGCTCCAGTTCCCTGAGCAAGTCATTCGGAGTGCAGCTTGATGGGTACTTTCTTCGTTGGGCAGCGGGTGAGGATCGTGGACATCTGCGATCCGAGAAACGCAAGCCTGTTGGGAATGGAAGCCCGCGTGACCGAGGTCACCGTGAAGTTGGGCTGGCCGATGATGGGGTTGGACATCAAGCCCATCGCCTGCGAGATCGGCGAGGACGGCGGTCTGATCTGGTACGGCTGGGGTGCGGCACAGCTCGAACCCATCCTCCCCGAGGGCCACACGCAGAGCATCTACAGCTTCCAAGAGCTGATGGACAAGTGCCGGGAAGGGGTGGCGGCGTGAGGCGCGGTCCATCCACCGGCAAGCCAACCAAGGAAGAAGAGGCCCGGATCATTGCGTGCAAGGAAGGCCCGTGCGTCGCCTGTCTGGTTTGGGCTGAGGGCGATGAGGCGCCACTGGGGTTCGCTCCTGTGTACGGCTGCGATTTTCATCATTTTTTGAGTGGTGGGCGTCGGCGAGGCCACATGTTTGGAATCGGACTTTGTGCGCACCACCACCGTGGCGTCCCCAACTGGGGCTGCACAGTTAAGGAAATGCGAGCGCACTACGGGCCGAGCCTGATGGATGGATCGAAGCTGTTCCACGCGGCATACGGCTCAGACGATGAGCTGCTGGCCGGTCAGGACCTGCTGCTGGGGGTGTCGTGATGGGCCACAAGTCATATCCCAAGGTGGAGATTGCGTTCAAGATCGCCGCCCGCTATCCGGATCGCATTCCGACCGCCGCCGAGCTGGAACTGGAATATGGGTTCAGCCGGTCGCGGGCGTACGAGTTCAAGCGAGCCATGCGCAAGGCTCGCGATCATGAGCAGGCAATGCAGGCTTCGCTAGATCGGATCAAGGATGCATGTGCACAGATGTCGGGGGCTATATGACCGAGCAAACGACAAAGCCGAAGAAGAGCGGCAAGTATCGCCGCGACAAAGGTTCTCGCGCTGAACGCGAGATTTGCAATCTCCTGCGTGAATATCTCGGAGTTCAGGCCACGCGCAACCTGAAGCAGTTCCAGCAGTCTCAGCAGGGTGACATCGAGGAGCTGATTGGCCCGTACCTGCTGGAAGTCAAGAATCAGGCCCGGATCACACTGGGCCCGTGGTGGGAACAGGCCAGGGGCGCGGCGGCACTCCGAACTGCGGTCCCGTGCGTGGCCTACCGCCTGCCCAATCGGCAACTGTATGACCGCTGGCGCTTTGTCGTACCTCTCAACGAGGCATGGATTGCTGGACAGGATTGGCGGGACGCCTACCGCTATACCGCAGACGTGGGGCTCGACGCCTTCGCCCTGCTGGTCCGGGAACACATCTCATCTCAGGGGAACTCCAATGGTTGACGTTCGCGAAAAGCTGGCACAACTGAATCCGTCCTCGGTGCGGTATGACGTTCTTCCCAGCGGGAACGGTAGCACTGAGAACCCGTATGCCATGGCTCTCGGATTCGTCCCGGCAGGCATGGGGCGTGATCTGCTGGAGTACCTGTATTGGACTGATGGAGCGGTTCGCCGAGGCGCGGCGATCTACCAAGGCATCGCCAAGGTGGCAATGGCCGAATGGGCTGACCGGATGCGCAAGCACGCTGACGCGCGGTGCAACTACGGGCTGGCGGAATCCCTGGCAAAGTTCAACGGGGATCGTAGCGAGGCAACCACGCGGCACCGCTCGATTCTTCAGGCCCGTGTAGCGGTTGCCCGCCAGAATCTGTGGCCGGAGAAGCTGCAGGACAAGCTCCCCATCCTGATTCCGATCCTGTTACACACGATGAAGAAGGACGAGGGGGTTAACACCAACACCAAGCGCGCCGATCTGCTTGGGATGACCGAGGCGAGTTACCGCCAGACATGGGCGCCGGTCTACGAATGGATGCTCAGCCGGATGATCGATGAGGAGCAGGCGGCGGCTAGGGCGATGGAGCAGGCGCTGAGGATTGAGGCGGCATAAACGTGGTTGCCAGCCACGACGGAACTGTGGATTATTCGTATCATGACGCGAACCCCACGCCCCGGCACATGCTGGGGCGTTTTCATTGGAGCAACCCATGACCGCCTCCCTGCCGGATGACGCTGAGTCCCGGAATGGGATTCCGATGGCGGATGGGCTGCTGTACTACTTCCCGAATGCCTTGGCCGAGGTGGCGAAGGTCAGTCGGATCGGGAACGAGCAGCACAACCCCGGCGAGCCGATGCACTGGAACCGGGGTAAGTCCACGGACCACGAGAACAAGATTCTGCGCCACCTGGTTGATGCCGGGCGGTGAGACGGGTCCGGTGTTCGCCATAGCGCCTATCTGGCTTGGCGGGCGTTGGCCCTGCTGCAGGAAGAGATCGAGCGGGACGAGGGTGTGCCCCTTTCCCGCAATGCACGTGCGGCCAAATGCCAGTTAAACCGCCCACGAACCGATACGGGTGACTAATGCATCCTCTCGAAACCAGGGAGTTGGCTGGATTCCCCGGCTACTTTGCCACCCAGTGCGGCGTGGTTTACGGAAAGCGTGGCAATCCCCTGTCCCAGTGGCTGACCCCTTGCGGCTATCGCGATGTGAAGGTTGGCGCCAAGCACATGGGCGTCCACCGAGCCGTCGCCTTGGCATGGATTGGTAACCCGGATGGGCTCTCGGACGTAAATCACATGGACGGCAACAAGCTGAACAACAGCGCGGCCAACCTTGAGTGGTGCAGCCGGACGCAGAACATCCGTCATTCGCTAGATACCGGCCTGCACGCCATGCCCGAGACACCCGTCTACGGGTTCAGCGACGCGACTGGAGTTGCGGTTTGGGCTCGGTCACAGGCAGAGGTCAGGCACTTCGGATTTCTGCAGTCCTTGGTTAACAAGTGCTTGAGGGGCGAACGCAACCACCACCGCGGCTATAGCTGGAGCTATGCAGCATGAAGCTCTTAACCATCGATGTGGAAACGCGTCCAAACGAGGTCTACACGTGGGGGCTCTGGGACCAGAACATCGGCATCAACCAGATCAAGGTTCCCGGCACGCTGCTCTGTTTCGCGGCCAAGTTCCACGGCGAGCGCAAAACCCACTTCTATTCTGAATGGGAGCATGGCCGGAAGGGCATGGCGAAGGCGCTGCACCGGCTGTTTGACGAGGCTGACGCGGTGGTGGGCTGGAACAGCGACAAGTTCGACATCCGCTGGATTCAGACCCAGTTCCTCGAACACGGTATGGCAAAGCCCTCGCCGTTCGCCAAGGTTGACCTGCTGAAGTCGGTTCGCCGACAGGTGATGCTGCCCAGTTACAAACTGGACTACGTGGGCCAGTGGCTCGGCCTCGGCAAGAAGGTCAGTACCGGTGGCTTCGACCTCTGGCGCGACGTGATGAGTGGCTGTCCCAAGGCCCAGGGCCTGATGCGGCGCTACAACATCGGCGACGTCAAGCTGACGGAACAGGTGTTTGACCGCCTGAGCGAGAAGGGCTGGGTGCTTGGCCTGCCGAACGCCTCGGTTGAGGGTGGCATGTGCTGCACCAACCCGATGTGCCAGAGCGAGCGCCTGATCTGCCGGGGCTTCAACCAGAGCAAGACGCGGCGCTACCAGCGCTACCAATGTCGTGATTGCGGAACTTTCTGCTCCGACACACGGAGCCAACCCGGTGGCGCGCGGCTGAAGCCCGCCGCCTGAGGTAACCCAATGGCTGACCTTAACGAATTGCAGCGAGAGTATCGCCGCAGGACGGGCAACGCCTGCACGTTGCGCTATGAGCGCACCAAGGGCGGGAAGCTGATGCGGATTTACCGGAACATGCTTTCCCGCATTACGGGAGTTCAGGCCGCAAAGTTCCACCTGTATCGCGGAAAGTCGCTGCTGCCCAAGGCGCAGTTCATGGAGTGGGCGATGGCGTCCCCTCAGTTTCACGCGCTGTTTGAAGTGTGGGAGGCGTCCGGATACGACCGGAAGCTGGCCCCATCGGTTGACCGGATCAATTCTTCGTTCGGCTACGAGATCGAGAACATGGAGTGGGTTACCCATTCCGAGAATTCACGCCGAGGCTCTCTGAGCAAGGCCCGTGTTAACGCGGCGATGTTTGAGGAGGCGGCATGACCACAATCGCAGTTCGCGACGGGGTGATGGCCGCCGATACCCAGCTTTCGAGCGGGACGATTCATCGGGCACAGAAGATTTTCGAGCTTCCTGGTGGTGGCTGCGTTGGCGGCTGCGGCACATGGGCCAAGGCCTATGCGGCGATCAGCTGGCTCCTCGGTGGCCGACAGGGTGATGCACCGGAGTTTGAGGACGCCGAGCTGGTGATCCTCAAGCCAGACGGATCGGTATGGATCGCGTGTGAACGGTTCCCTGAGTTTCCGCTACTGGACGATGTGGCGGCGATTGGCTGCGGCGGTCCGGCTGCGATGGCGCTGATGCACGCGGGGTTCTCCGCGAAAGAAGCGGTCAAGGCTACGTGCAAGACCGACCCCGGATCCAGCTCTCCGATCCAGTGCTTCTCGCTTCCGAAGAAGCGAAAGAAGTAGAACCTTCAAATTCAACTCCGCGACTTGAAGTTTAGCGGAACAGCTTTCACGCCCAGCCGCAGCCTCCGCGCTGACGTTGCCTGCTTCGCGCAGCGCTGGGCACCTATCGAGGATGTGGCGTGACTGCACTCGCGCAAGCAATGGCGCTGATCAAGCGCTTCGAGGGCTGCAGGCTCGACGCCTATCTCTGCCCCGCAGGAGTCTGGACCATCGGCTGGGGCTCCACTGGCCCCGGTATTCGCAACGGTACGCGTTGGACCCAGGGTCAGGCCGACGAACGACTGGCTCAGGATGTGGACAAGTTCATGTCCGGCGTTCGCAGCCGGATCAAACGGCCGGTGACCGAGTCCGAGTTGGGGGCGATGACTTCGCTGGCTTACAACATCGGTCTGGACGCTTTCGGGAAGTCCACCCTTCTGCGCCTCTTCAACGAGGGTAAGAAGGAGCTGGCAGCCAAGCAGTTCGACGTGTGGCGTCGAGCTGGCGGCAGGGTGCTGCAGGGGCTGGTTGATCGCAGGGCCGTGGAACGCAGTGTCTTTGAAGGGAGGGGGTCCTAATGGACGATCCGACCGTTTGGGGCGTAGGTAGCGGCGTCGGCTTGCTGCTGCTGTTGGGGAAGCTGGCGTGGGACAAGTTCCTGTCGCCCGAGGCCAAGGCCAACGATGCCCTGGTGGAGCAGCTCTCAGAGCGCATCGCCGCACAAGAAAACCGACTGGTCCTGCTCGAGCAGGGGCTGGATGAGGAACGCAAGGCCCGCCGAGCCGCAGAGACAAAGGTCTACGAACTGACCATGCGGGTCATGCGGCTGGAGTTTGAGCTGAAGAAACACAACATCGAGGTTCCGCAATGAATCCGTACCTGCATCAAACAATCTTTGACTTCTGGATCGCGGTGTATCGCGAGAGATTCAGTGAAACACGGTCGCCCGACGACGCCGCCAAATGTGCAAATGCCGCTGTCGAGTCCCTCAGGAAGTTCACTTCCACCCTTTAATAGGTGCCGTCATGCGCTGCCTGTTCGTATTCCTGATGCTTTCGCTATCGGGGTGCGTACAAGCGCGCCCGTCTGTTGAGCAGTACACCTACCGGATTGGCACGCAGGATGGCGGCTTGTGCAGCGCCACGGCAGTAGGGCGAGACACCCTATTAACTGCCAAGCACTGCATCAAGGAATCCGACAGCTACCTGTATATCGGAGCTGAGCGGGTGGAAATCTCCCATATCGACGTCGATTCTCGGGACCATGCCCTGCTGCGGGTACAGAAGCGTTTCCCAGTGTGGGCTCAATTCGGCCCTTCTCCGAAAGTGGGGGATGAAATTGAGTTCTATGGGAACTCTGAGGGCTTGAACCAGGTGTATCGACGCGGCTACGTGGCCGCCTATCTGGGGCAATACATGTACTCAGATGCCATGGTTGGCCGTGGTGATTCTGGGGCAGGGATTTTCAATTCATCTGGTCAGCTGGTTGGCGTGGTGTCCGCAGTTCATATCGGCGAGATCGTCAGGTATGCCGTGTCATTCCCGCTTACCACTAAGATCAAGAGCATGCGCCATGAGTGAGTTGCCGACAGCTGAGCGTGTGAAACACCTGCTTGATTACAACCCCGAATCCGGGGTTTTTATTTGGGTGAAGCCTCAGAGCAACAGGGCTAAGGCCGGTGAAGTCGCAGGTAGCATCTATGGAAATGGGTATCGATACATTGGCATAGATGGGAAGTCATACAAGTGCAGCCGGCTGGCTTGGCTTGTAACCCACGGCAGTTGGCCGGACGACAAGATTGATCATGCTGATGGCAACCCAGCCAACGATAGGATTTGCAATCTTCGCCCCTGTAATCATGCGGAGAACATGCAGAACGTTAGAAAGGGCAAGACTAGGGCCGTGATCGCATCAAGGCACGTCGGTGTCTATTGGAATCAACAGGCTAGGCGCTGGTCCGCAGACATCATGTCAAACAGGCAGCGGCTAAGGCTGGGGCTCTTCGAGCGTGAGGACGATGCAGCCGCCGCATATGCATCCGCCAAGGCGCATATCCACAAATTTCAGCCGATCCTAAGGCCTGAAAGTGAGGCCGCATGATTCCGATCCCCTGGTATCTGAACTGGCGAGTCTGGCTGCTTGCGGCCCTTGTGGCCATTGCCGGGGTCTTGTACTGGCGGGGTGGCTCCAAGCCCCGAGAGGAAGTGCGGGAGCTGAAGACCGAAGCCAAGGCGACGGCCAAATCCAACGAGATCAGCCGTTCCACGCAGCAGCGAGTAGAGAGTGAAGGCTATGAGACTCAACGACGCGCCAAAGCGGATGACGAGGCTCTGCGCACTGGCGCTGATCCTGACGGTGACGGCGGGATGTCAGTGGTTAACAAGGCCTACGACGAAGCAGTACGTGCCTCCTGCCGGGTGCGCCGAGCGAGCCCCTGCACTGGAGCCGCCGCCGCCAGAGAACACGACTGACTGGCGCATCTGGCGCGCACTGTATGTGGGGGCGTTGTGGGCTTTCACCGATAGCCAGAACAAGCGCGCCGCCACGGCTGATTGCCTGGATGCGCATAGGAAATAACGCGGCCACGGCGCTCAGTGGCAAGTGATCCTGCGGGATCTGGAGATAGTAATGAAGACTGAGTACAACGAGACTAATGTTCCGCCTGCTGAGTATCGCGTTCGCACTGTCGTGCGCTATGTGGTGACGCGCTACTGCTACCCATACACGCATAGAGCCCCGCCTGTTGGCGATGTTTATCACACCGAAATCCCGGTTAGCGGTGGGAGCAAGGTGGTGTGTGAGGTTCCGGATGAGGAGCAGGCATGGGCAATCGCCAATGCCCTATCCGAATCTGATGGATCTAACGTCCAGCGCGACCTCTGACCATGGCGACCCCGCTGGCTCAGGGGGTCGCAAACTCCAAGCGGAGCAGCAAATGAACCACATGGACGAGCTGGCCGAGGCGTTCGTTGAGGAATGCCACGACGCATCGACCTTCGCGGTCGCCATTCGCGTGCTGGACGACAACAACGTTCGGATCATCTATCGGAAGGTGCCTATGGGTGCCCTGGCATCGCTGCTGCGTGAGGCGGCTGACATTTGCGACAAGCAGGCCGACACAGAGCGGCTCAACTGAGGGATTGAGATGGCTGAGCCGAGCAAAACCCGCAACTTCTTTGGGAAGTTTTGGGATCGAGCTACTCCAGGCGTGAGTAACTACAACCCAAGCACCGGACAGTTCTCGCACACCGGAAGTGGCATTGCGCAGGTTGGTGCACGGGTGCTGGGGCTGATTACCGGGAATCCGCTGATCGGAACCTTGGCCTCTCGTGGCATCGGTGCCTACGTGAACCATGGCGATAGGGCCCCGAGCGCCGTGCGGCCCGAAGGCATCCAAGCACAGTCCCCCGGTTACACCACTGGCTACCAAGGCTCAGTAATTACCCCGTCAATCAGCAACCTTGGCCTAGGCGCTCAGTCGCCGGGCAGCGGCTGGCAGGGATACATGCAGGGCCAGGGATCGGTTAACAACTTCGGCAACCAGCAGTTCGGCAGCGGCATGGCAACGCAGGCCGGGGGCTTCAGCCCTTACAGCCAGTGGGGCCAGCAGGTTGCAGCTGCGCCGGCATCTCAAGGCTCACTCGGTGGCTTCGGCAACAACGTCGGTGGATTCCTCGGTGGTGGTCGAGCTACAGGCGGCCAGATGGGCGGCACTGCAGGCCTGACCCGCAGCGGTGGCTCTGCATCTGGCTGGAAGTCAGCCGACATCGGGAGCGTCTACGGGGCATTCACTGACCCCAACGGCGGCGACTGGACGGCTAAGTACGAGCGCGCCATCTAATTTCCACCAGAAGAGAGCAAGACATGCCCACATGGCTGAGTCAGAAAGAGATCGCAATCATCAAGACGTTCAACGGCTGGGCTGTGGGTGCCGACAAGGGCGCTGACGCCCGAGACTGCGTGTCCTTCGAGACATGGGCTGCGCTGGTGTACTGGCTGGACACGAACTGGGCCAATCCGGCTCCGTGATTACGTAACGCTAAACCGGGCCAAATCCTTACAGGGCAATGGCCCGGTTGTTTGGATACGTCACTTAACTTTGAATCTGAACTAGAGGCAACAAGAATGGCTCGTCCAAAGGGGCTGCCTAAGACTGGTGGTCGCCAGAAGGGTGTGCCCAACAAGATCAATCGAGACCTCAAGGAGATGATCCTCGGGGCGCTCGCCAAGGCTGGCGGTGTTGACTACCTGGTCACACAGGCCGCAGAGAAGCCCGCAGCATTCCTCGCACTGGTTGGGCGCGTCCTGCCCATGACGGTTGCGGGTGATCCAGAAAACCCCCTCCTGACCGGCATCACGGTGACCCTTGTCCAGCCTGAGCATCCAGATACCTGAGAAGCTCGGGTTCTTGTTCGCGCCTGCGCGTTACAAGGTGGTCCATGGCGGTCGAGGGTCGGGTAAGAGTTGGGGTATTGCCAGGGCGCTGATCATCCTGGCCGCGAAGACCAAGATGCGCATCCTTTGCACCCGAGAGGTGCAGAAGTCGCTGAAGGACTCGGTCCACAAGCTGCTGTCTGATCAGATCGAAGGCATGGGCATGTCGGCCCTGTTCGATGTGCAAGCCAATGCGATCAAGGGTGTTAACGGCTCGGAGTTCATCTTCGCGGGCCTTAGCGACCAGACCGCTGAGTCGATCAAGTCCTACGAGGGCATCGACGTCGTGTGGGTGGAGGAGGCGGCCAACGTCTCCGACCGCAGCTGGACGATCCTGACGCCCACGATCCGCAAGCCCGGTTCCGAGATTTGGGTCAGCTTCAACCCCGGCTTGGACACGGACCCGACCTACCTGCGCTTCGTGGTGGAGCCGCCGTCTAGCGCGGTGGTCGTCCAGATGAACTACGCGGACAACCCGTGGTTCAAGGACACCGAGCTGGTTTCCGAGCGCGAGGACGACGCACTCAAGCTGCCCGAAGCCGACTACAACAACAAGTGGCTGGGCAAGTGCGTCCCGGCGGTGTCTGGCGCGATCTACGCCGATCAGGTGGCGTCCGCAGTCGAGGCCAACCGGATTGCACAGGTGCCCTACGACCCGCGCCTCAAGGTGCATGTGGTGTTCGACCTTGGCTGGAACGACGCCATGGTGCTGGGCTTCGTGCAGAAGCACATCAGTCAGGTGCGCCTGATCAAGTCGCTGGAGTACCGGGGCAAGACCCTGGAGTACATCTCCGCCGAGCTGAAGCTGCTCGGCTACAACTGGGGAACGATCTTCCTGCCCCATGACGGTGACCACGGCGACTACAAGACCGGCCTGACCGCTAAACAGCTGATGCAGGGCCTTGGCTGGTCCGTAGAGGTCATCCCGACCTATCCCGGTGCAGTAGAGGCCGGTATCCGCAAGGCCCGCTCCATGTTCCCCCGCGCCGTCTTCGACAAGGACGAGTGCAAGGGGCTGGTCGAGAACCTGCGCCGCTATCGCCGGGCCATCCCGCAATCCACGGGTGAGCCGGGCAAGCCAGTACACGACGAGCACTCACACGGCGCGGACATGTTCCGTTACGTCGCCGAGGCCGAGCAACAGATGACCAACGACACGTGGGGCGAAACCCCATCGCACCGCCCCAACATGAGGTTCGTTTGATGGCTGACGACTACGACGCAATCGCCGAGGCTGATGAGGAGTCTTTGGCTTCCCGGTCCGGCATGAGCGAGGACGAGCTGGCGGCCCTTATCGACCGCGAGAGTGCGATTGCGATTGGTGTTAACGACCAGTTCGCCTCCGACCGCGAGGAGATGCGCTACTTCTACATGGGCGAGGCGCGCGGCAAGCTGTCGCCGCCTGACGCTGACGGTCACTCGCAGATCGTGTCCAAGACGTTGATGGACACGGTGGAGTGGATCATGCCCACCCTGATGAAGATGTTCAATCAGGAGGGTGTGGTTGTCTTCGAGCCGGATGGCCGCCGCGAAGAGAAGGGGGCGGAGCAGGCATCGACCTACTGCGACTACCTGTTCTGGAAGGAGAACGAGGACGGCTTCACGACCCTCCACGACGCCATCAAGTCGTGCCTGATCTTCCGCATGGGCGTTACCAAGACGTGGTGCGAGAAGGCGTGGGACGAGCGCCAGGAGGTCTACCGTGGCCTGTCCATGGCTGAGGTCGAGGTTCTCTCGCAGGACGAGGGTGTCGAGATCGCCTCCATTGAGGAGGTGGGCCACCTGTCACCCGAGCTGATCCCGGAGGGTGCACCGCCTGAAGCGGCCGCCATCTACGACGCGACGCTCAAGATTCGCGAGCAGAAGAACAGGATCAAGGTCGAGGGCGTGCCGCCGGAGGAAATCCGGATTGCCCGCGATACCCGCAGCCTTGGCAACGTCCGTTACATCGCCCATGTGGTCGAGCGCACCCGCTCCGACCTGATCTCCGAGGGCTGGCCTGAGGACGAGGTTGACACCTACTGCGGCGACCAAGAGGCCGGGCAATGGGAGAAGAACGAGCGCCACGAGTACGACGGGTCCGAGGACTACGACGACAACGAGGGCGACGAGAGTCAGCGCAAGATTACGGTCACCGAGGCCTACATCAAGGTCGACTTCGATGGTGACGGCATCGCTGAGTACCGCCGGGTGGTCAAGGCTGGCCGCTACATCCATTCCAATGAGGTGACGGACGACCATCCGTTCTCGGTGTTCACGCCGATCCTCATGCCGTACAAGCTGATCGGGCTGAGCTTCTACGATCTGGTCGAAGACCTGCAGCGTATCCACACGGTGCTTACGCGCCAGATGATGGACAACGCCTATCTGGTCAACATGCCTCAGACCACGGTGGTTAACGGCCAGGTCAATCTGGACGACCTGCTCAATCCCCGTCCGGGTGGCTACCGTCGCGTTAACAGCCTCGAAGCACTGCGGGTGGATGTCACCCCGTTCATCGGCCCCCAGGTGCTGACCCTGCTGGACCACTTCGGTCAGGTGCGGGATACACGTACCGGTGTCACCGAGATGAACTCGGCGATCAATGCCGACAGTCTGGCAAAGGGAAACATCGGCTCCGAGGGTATCTCCGAGCTGATCACGCAGGGCGCTCAGCGGGTTGAGCTGGTGGCCCGTGTGCTGGCTGAGACGGGCATGCGTCGCCAGTGGCGGCTGCTGCTCAAGATGGCTACGCAGTACACGGACCGCGAGCGAGAGGTCAAGGTCAACGGTGAGTGGCTACAGATCGACCCGCGCCAGTGGAAGAACCAGTACCGCATGTCGGTATCGGTTGGCGTGGGCAATCAGGGCGAGGCCAAGAAGATGATGGGCCTGCAGATGATCGCCCAAACGCAGCAGAAGGCCTTTGAGCTTGGCATCGTGACGCCTGAGAACGCCATGAACCTGGCGATGGACATTGCCCGTGCTGCCGGTGAGAAGCAGCCTGAGCGCTACTTCAGCCCGGCACCGCTGCCGAACCCGAATCAGGGTCCGCCGCCGGAGGTATTGGCGGAGCAGGCCAAGCAACAGGGTCAGATGGCGGCTGTCCAGATGAAGGGGCAGGTTGCCATCCAGGTTGAGCAGATTCGCCAAGAGGCTCAAGCCCGGCAGTCCGCGCTCGAGACCAGAATGCAGGCTGAGAGAAACGAGCTGGATAGGCAGAATCAGGCGGCCATCCAGCGGCTTCAGGTTGAGAACAAGGCTCAACTCGAACATCTAAGCATGCAGTACGAGGAGGCCGAGCGCATCCGAGAACAGTCGTTCCAGCGCTGGAAGGCTGAGCTGGACGCCTCGGTGAGGATCGAGACGGCCAACATCAGTTCCAAGTCCAAGTTGGATAACGCGGCCACTGACACGGCCACCGCCGAGATCGCTCAGGAGGTGCAGCAGTGACGCCCGAAGAAGAAGTGCAACGCGGTCTAGACGCAGAACGGCTCCTTCGGGAGCCGTTGCTCGTTGAGGCCTTCGAAATCCTTGAAACGGAGTACACCCGAGCATGGCAGACCAGCCCGGTAAGAGACGTGGACGGCCGCGAAAAGTTGTTCCTGACCCAGTTGATGTTGACCAGAGTCAAGGATCACCTCCGGATCGCGATGCAGGACGGCCAGCTGGCACAGAAAAGGTCGCTGGCAGATCGAGCCCGACAGGTTGGGCGGAAGTTGTTGCGCGATTAAGCGCCATTGATGGCGTCGTAACCGGGATCACGGTGCCTTTTGCGCCATTCCCGGCGCTTTACGAAACCCCGCACTACGGCGCGCCCGTGTGCCGAGGCGAAACCTTCGAAATTCGACTGGCCGACGGAACCCGACTGGGTTAACCAAGCGCCGCAACCAAGGAATTAGATATGACGAGTCAACCCTCCGGGGAACTCGGCCCGAGCGAGCCGAGCCTGATGGATATTGCCGCTGACATGGACGATCAGCCGGGCGAGGTGGTCGATACCGACGAATCGGATGAGCTGGAAGAGTCTGCCGAGACTGAGGAAGAGGCTGAAGAAGAGGTTGCGGACGAGGAGTCCGAGGAAGAGGAGGAGGGCGAGCCGGAAGACCCGGAATTCGAGGTCGAGGGTGCCAAGGTCAAGTTGTCCGAGCTTCGTGCCGGATACATGAAGGATGCAGATTACCGACGCAAGACGAGCGAGGTAGCCGAAACCAAGCGCGCCGTGGAAGGACAGCGGCAGGAGGTGCAGCAGCAGCGGGAATATCTCGCCAAGCAGACTGCGCCCTTGCTGGGCCTTCTTCGCGAGCAGTTGATCGGTAGCCAACAGCGGCTTGCACAGCTGGCGAACGAAGACCCCGCAGCCTGGGTGTCGGAGAACCAGCAGTTCCAGCAGCGGGCGCAGATGTTGGATGCCCTGCTGGCTGAGAACGACCGGCTTGCCGGTCAGCGTAAGGCGGATCAGGAGCGAGCGGAGGCCGAGCACGCCGAGAGTGAGCGGGCGGTTCTCCACGAGAAGCTGAAGGAATGGAGCGACCCCAAGGTCGCCGCCGCCGAACAGCAGCAGATCGCGCAGTACCTGATTGACCTGGGCTACTCCCAAGAGGAGTTGCAGATGCTCACCGACCACCGGGCTTTGCTCGCGGTCCGTGACGCTGCCAAGTGGCGTGACCACCAGAGGAAGGTTGCAGGGGCCAAGGCCAAACAAGGTCAGCCCACGCCGCCTGAGCGTGTCGTCAAGCCCGGCGCAGCCCGTGTCCCGCCGACTCAACAGCAGCGACGTATCGCTGAGGCAAGTAAGCGCCTCAACAACAACCCCAATGATCTCCGTTCACTCGCAGCCCTGGCGCGCGAGGGCGGATTCTAATCCCAAGGACAAGAAATGCCCGCAAATACCCTGATCACCAACAACGTCGTACGCATCGCCGAAGACGTCGAGGACAAGGTCTACAACTTCCGCCCGAGTGACACCCCGCTGGTGTCCTCGATCAGCCGTGTCAGCGTGGACAACCGTTTCCACGAGTGGACCGCCGACACCTACCGCGCCCCGAACCCGGCCAATGCCGCGATTGAAGGCGCTGACGCCTCCTACGCGGCTATCACCCAGCCGGGCCAGTACAACAACCGCACGCAGATCATTCAGGACACCCTGTCGATCTCCGGCACCACCGAGGCGGTCAAGAAGTACGGTCGCAGCTCGGAAGTGTCCTATCAGCGCACCAAGAAGATGGTTGAGCTGAAGAAGGACATTGAGGCGGCTGCGATCTCCAACGGCACCGCTGTCACCGGCACCTCCGGTGTTGCGGGTCAGATGCGCGGCCTGTACGGCTTCGTGGCGACCAACAACAGCCTTGGCGTCGGCGGTGTGGCTCCGAACCCGCAGACCAATACCGCCCCGACTGCAGGCACCCTGCGCGCCTTCATCGAGCCCTTCCTGAAGGCCGTGATCGTCGGTGCCTACACCAACGGCGGCAACTGCGATGCGCTGCTGGTTTCCCCGTCGCACAAGCAGCTGGTGTCGGCCTTCACCGGCAACGTCACCCGCATGAACGAAGTGGCGGGCCAGACCGGCGTCAACACCAAGTCGGCTCCGAACCCGGTGATCCTGCAGACCTCCTTCACCTTCTACGGCCACGACTTCGGCGTCACCAAGGTGATCCCGAACCGCGTGATGTCCGGCTCGGGTGCTGGCCTGGTCAACACCGCCTATCTGGTGGACTTCGACAAGCTGAGCCTCGGCCAGCTGCGTCCGTTCCAGTCGAAGGAACTGGCGCAGGTCGGCGATGCGGTGAACTACCAGATTCTGACGGAAGTCACCTTGGTGGTCCCGCAGGAAGGTGTGCTGGGCGCTGTGCGCGATCTGTCCCCGTAACGGGGCGATGTGGAATTGAACTGGGGCGGCCTTCGGGTCGCCCCTTTTCTTTGGAGGATCGATGCAGGACGGAATCAAGCGGGTCATGACCCGAGATGGCGATAGCGCCATTGATCTGGTTTACGCGGATATGGATCAACTCAAGGGTCTGGAGCACCACTGTGCAGCCCTGAGCAAGGATCAGTCCCACACCTCCGGCGACGTTGTGATGCTCGCTGAGGTTCCAGCCGAGGTGCTGGAGAAATATTGCAATGAGCGTGGCGTGGCATGGACTGAGTTCATGCGGTCGCGCGATATGCAGACCGAATTCATCAACAGCGAGTACGCCCGCCCGTTTAGGGTGTGGGGCCGTACTGGCAACAAGAAATTCTGAGGAGGCGGCATGGCGGTTATCGTTGACTACTCGACACTGAAAGCTGCCGTCGCCGACGAGCTTGCACGCGCCGACCTGACCAATGCCATTCCTGGGTTCATCCAGCTGGCCGAGGCGGATCTGAACCGCCAACTTCGCGTCCGGCAGATGATGACCACCTCTACCGGCACCAGCGCGGGCAACACGATCCCACTGCCTGCCGACTATCGCGAGATGCAGGGCGTCTACGTGAGCTTCGGCGGACTGCGCCTGAGCCTCACCGCCATGACGCCCGATGCGCTGGCCACCAATGCCAACTATTTCGGCGGTCCACCCATCGGCTATGTGGAGCAGGGCAACGCCCTGACCCTTGTGGGTGGTCCGGGCAACATGGCCTACACGCTCACCTACTTCGCCACCATCCCCTCGCTGTCCGATGCCAGTCAGCAGAACTGGCTGATCACTCGCGAGCCGGGCTTGTACCTATACGCAGCCCTGACACACTCCGCCCCGTACATTCAGGATGACGAACGCATCCAAGTGTGGGCGGCCATCGCCAAAGCGACCCGTGACGGGATGAAGACCGAGGACGACGGTGCCCGTTACGGCTCCGGGGCCATGATTCGGCCCGCAAACCGGAACTTCCCCTGATGCGCGCCCAACTTGTGGGCTTCGCGCCCGATTTGGACCCTGAAACCCCGGGCGTCCTGACCGACTGCGACGCCATCATTCCGACTACTCAGGGACTGTCAGCGGCCAATTCGCTGGTCAGCACCAACTTCCCAGCCCTCGGCTCGGCAGCAAATAGCGCATTTGTTGCGCAGTTGCTGGACGGCACCCGCCGCGTGCTGGTCGCAGATGGGCCGCGCATCGACGAGGCGGTGTCTTCGGCATGGGTGGACCGCTCCCGCTCAGGCGGGTATTCGGGCACAAATCGCATGCGCTGGTCCGTCTTTGGCAACTACGTGCTGGCGACCAATCGTACCGAGATCATCGGCCAGGCACTGCCGGGCGCAGGCTTCATCGACATCGCGGGCGCGCCTACTGCAGCCATCATTGTGACCGCTGCCGGTTTCGTGATGGCACTGAACGTCAGCCACGCGCAGTACGGGGATGCCCCGGACGGCTGGCACTGCTCGGGTATCCGCAATCAGGCTACATGGACGGCATCTGCTGCCACCCAGTGCGCCTATGGACGCCTTCTGGACTCGCCCGGCGCCATCAAGGCTGGTGCGGCACTGGGCAGCAACGTGGTCGCCTACAAAGACACATCGATGTACCTCGGAATCTACGAGGGCGGCCAAGTGATTTGGCGCTGGGAACGGATCCCTGGCGATATTGGGTGTTCAGGGAATGAGTCTGTTGTGGTGGTGGGCACTCAGCAGTTTTTCGTCGGCCCTTCGGACTTCTATGTGTACGATGGAACGGTGCCTCGCCCCATTGGTGGCGCGACCTTCAACAGCACTGCTACGCCTGTCCGGGAATGGTTTTTCGCCAACCTCAACCAGCAGTACCGCGAGCGTATTTTTGGCGTGGCCGACATCCCGCGTGACTTGGTGTACTGGTACTACCCCAGCACTGCCAGTTCGGGCGAGCTGGACGCCTGCTTGGTCTACAACTTCCGCACCAACCAATGGGGCAAACAGGCCATCGGGGTGCAGGCCGCTCTGCTGTATTCCAGTAGTCAGATCACCTACGACAGCCTGGGAACGCTGTACTCGACTTACGACAGCCTCCCGGATATCGCCTATGACTCCAGCTTCTGGCTCGCCAGTGCACAGGCGCCTGCAGTGATTCAGGGTGGGGTACTGAAGACCATCACGGGTGAACCCGGGCCTTCCTGGCTTGTGACGGGTGACGTGGGCGACATGGACAACTACCTGTTCGCGGACAGGTTCAAGCCGCGATTCCGCCAAGCCCCGGCAACGGCAACGCTGACGAACTTCTACCGGGAGGACTTGGGCGATCCTCGGATTCAGGACGCGACAGTTCCGATGCAGCGTCGAAGGTTCGATTTCCGTCGCTCCTCGCATTGGCACAGCTTCCGGCTGAGCTTCCTGGGTCGAATGGCCATCAACGGGTTCTCGCTGGCAATTGATGGGGAGACGGCTGAATGAGGGTAAATCCTGAACTGCGGTTGCCCACGCAACTGGAGCAGTTGATCCGCCAACTTACCGGCGAATGGCGAAAGTCGGCGACTCAACTCAACCAGATCAGTGAGGGGCAGGTCGTTGCGGTGACAAATGCCGCAACGGCCGCCCCAACGGGCAGCGCCGTGAACTACAACCTGGGCGACTTCATCCTCAACAGCACTCCCGCAGAGCTGGGCACAGCGGGCAGCAAATACATCATCCACGGCTGGCGCTGCGTTGCTGCAGGCGCACCGGGCACGTGGGTTCAGGCACGATTCCTTACGGGGGCATGATGGACTTGGTTCTTGTTCGACCGGCTGAGCTGCGCGCTCATTGGCCGGTGATTTCTGTTGCCTTGGATTCGGTGATTGAGGCCACATCGCCGGACTGGATCAAGGAGGACGTGTATGCGCGCATCCTCTCCGGCAACGCAGGGGCGCACCTGATCTACAAGCTTGGGGTGTACCAGGCCATGTTCATTCTGACGCCGGAACGCGAGGAGTTCAGTGGCAAGCCCAGCCTGCACATCTGGATTGCCCACAACGGCGGGGATGGCGAGTCATTCGACTTTGGCATCGATTCCATCCGCCAGATTGCTAGGACCGGTGGCGCCACCCGCCTGACCCTTGAATCTCCCCGCCTTGGCTGGTCCAAGCGGTTCCCCTTGGTTTCAGCGACCTATGAGGTGCCGCTGGCATGAGTACCGGAAAGAAGAAGACCACAAATACCACTGTTAACAGCACCGATCCGCCCGCATGGTCGGTTCCTTACTTCCAGCAGAACCTTGCCGCTGCCAACCAGCTCTCCCAGCGCCCATACATGGGCTACGGCGGGCCGACCGTTGCCGGGTTCAGCGGGGATCAGGAAAACTCCTTCACGATGGCGCGTGCGCAGGCCGAGCAGAACGGTCAGCTCCAGGCCAATGCTGGCGACTACATCAACCGCACCATCGCCGGGCAATACGACAACCCGTACCGCGATCAGGCTAACGCCTACGCGGGCGAAAACCCGTACTTGGGCAACATGATCGACTCGGCAAGCCGGGATATTACCCAGCGCTACACCGATTCGACGCTACCCAATCAGCTTGCGCAGTTCAATGCCGGGGGCGCCTACGGTGGCTCGGCAATGCAGCAGGCGCTAAGCCAAGGACAGCAGAATCTTGCCCAGCAGCTGAGTGACACCAACTATCAGTACCGCAACGCGGATTACGACCGCCAGTCTGGCCTTGCCGAATCTGCCCTGAACCGCAACTCCTCGATCTGGAATCAGAACCAGCAGAACCGCCAGAGCGCCATGTCCTTCCTGCCGTCGCTGCAGCAGATGGGCCAGAGCGATGCGAACCAGTTGCTTCGTAACGGCTCGCTTCAGCAGTCGCTCCAGCAGCAGGCGATTAACGACGACCGCGACCAGTTCAATGAGTGGCGGGACTGGGAGCCCAATCAGCTTGGCCTGCTCAACAATGCACTGGGCACCATTCGCGGCGGAACATCTTCGGGTGCGGTTACCGGCGACAACCCGAACTACAAGAGTGCCGCCGAGAACGGGGCAGGGTATGCCGCGCTCATCGCTTCCATGTGGGGTAGCTAATGGCCAACACCTATAGCGGCTTGCTCGGCAAGCTGATTCCCGAGTCCTACGGGCTCACGGATCAGGACAAGAGCGCACTGGCGCGCCAAGGCCTGCTCTCGCTGGGGCTGGGGATTCTCGGCTCCAAGAGCGGTGGCAGCTTCGGCACATCGCTCAGTGACGGCATCCAGTCCGGCCTGCTGGCAATCAACAAGGGCGCAGACAACATCGGTGACCAGCGCGTCAAGCGTCAGCAGATGGCGGCCATGAACGGCGCACCGGCCCAGCAGCGTTACCTGGAGTGGCTGGCCGGAAAGCTGCCGGAGGGTGAGCAGCAGGAGGCCTACCGTGTCGCGGCGGGTACGCAGGGCCGGGCATCGTCCAGTGGCTACGGCTTCGGCGAATTCACCGATGCTGCAGGGCGTCCGCGCCCCCAGCGCAACAATCCGCGTACCGGCGAGTCAGAGATCTACGTGGACGAGCAGGGCGGCTGGATTCCGCTTGGCGGTGGACAGCCAGCCCCTCAGCGCCAGCAACTCCCGCCGCAGGCTCAGGCAGCACAGCTCGGCCAGCAGGCGGCACCGTTGCAGGGCGTTACGGCTGATCCGGGTGCGTTCAGTTCGCTGGCGATGGAGTTCCCCGGCATCAGCATGACCAGCGGCGTCCGCACTGCCCAGCGCAATGCGGAAGTTGGCGGCCAGCCGAACAGCCAGCATCTGCGAGGCACCGCGGCTGATTACGCCGTCCCGCCGCAGCTCAAGCCCGCCTTCGTGTCGCGTGCCAAGCAGCTCGGCTATCAGGCCATCGATGAGGGCGACCATATCCACCTGCAGCTCCCGCGCGGACAGTCGGTGGCGGGGCTGGGAATCGGTGTCGGCCGCTCGAAGGAACAGGAAGCGGCAGCGGTCAAGGCCGCAGAGCGCAACGTGGAACTGGGCACACTGGCTCCCGAGTTGGGGATGCGCACCCAGGCTGCACTCAATCAGGCGCAGGGCATCAAACAGATCGACACGGCAGCCGATTTCAGCAAGACGGCGGCCACCCGTCAGCGTGATGCTGGGAATGCTCTCGACCTGTTGTCTGAGGCTGAAAAGCTCCTGCAGCGGGCCACCGGTAGCCGTGGCGGGGCACTTGTCGACAGTGCGGCGGCCATGTTCGGCACGTCTACGCCGGGCGCTCAGGCCACCGCAGCCCTGCAGACCATCGCGGGCCAGCTCACCTCGAAGATGCCCCGCATGGAAGGCCCGCAGTCCGACAGGGACGTCCAGCTCTACAAGGAAATGGCGGGCGATCTGGCTAATCCAGCGATCCCGGTGGCCACGCGTCAGGCTGCGTTGCGGCAGATTCGCGCGCTTAACCAGAAATACGCGGGCCAGCAGTCGTCTACGGCCGCTCCCGCTGCCCCAACTGTCCGCCGCCTGAAGTTCAACCCCGCAACCGGGAAGATCGAATAATGCCCATCGAAGTCGAACTGCCGGACGGCAATATTGTCGAGTTCCCAGACGGTACGTCGTCGGGAACCATGGAGATGGCACTGGCAAAATACCGTCAGCGCACTCCCGTGGACTTCTCCGGCGTCACCTCGTCCGTCGATTCGACCGCGCAGGCCGCTCCGCAGCAGATGTTGCAGCGTGGCACCACGCATGGCGGGCAGGCGCTGCCGAACTTTGGCGAGCCGGAAGCCCCGAGCCTTGCCGAGTTGAACCATAGCCGTCAGGCGATGTTCGATCCGCGCGAGGCTGCGGCGGCGGACCTGTCCAACCGACAGCGGGCGTTCCAGGATGCCCCGCTGCTGGCTCAGGCGGCCGCTGGTGCCGGTTCCCGTGTGGCACTTAGTGGCATGGGCCTCGGCCAGCTTGTCGGCGCTACCGATCAGCAGGATGCGGCGCGTCAGCGTGAGCAGATGCAGTTCATGGATGGCAGCGGCGCGGCTACGGCCGGTGGCATCGCGGGCGATGTGGGCCTGCTGGCGGCTCCGGGTGGCGCAGTTGCTCGACTCCCGACCCTAGGGGCTCGGATCGGCGGCAATGCGCTGCTTGGCGGGGCATATGGGGCGCTTGCCCCGACCGTCGAGGGCGAAAGCCGGGCTGAGAATGCGGCCATTGGCGGCGCTGCCGGTGGGCTTGGTGGCGCGGCGCAGGGATTGCTGGGCGGAGCTGTTAACCGAGCCACTGCGGCCATCGATCCGATCAAGCAGGCGGCCATGCAGACGCTGCGTAACAGCGGCGTCCCGCTGCATCTGTCCCAAGTGTCCGATTCCATCCCTGCTAAGGCGATGGCGAGCATGGCGCGGTATCTGCCGTTCTCCGGCGCTGGCAGGGCTGCACGGAACCAGCAGCAGGCGTTCAATCAGGCTGTGGGCAAGACCTTCGGTGCTGAGGTGCCCAAGTTCACCGATGAGGCCATGACTGGCGCTCGCCGGGGCATGAGCAGCAAGTTCCAGGAAATCTACGACCGCAACACCATCCCGGTTGACGAAGCCGCCACGGCACGCCTCACCGCTCGCCAGACGGAGGTTTCCGAACCGCTGCTGCGGGAAGAGGCTAATGTCGTAGAGCGGTACGCTCAGAAAATCCGCGATGAGGTCGTGGACGGCAAGATCAGCGGCCCGATCTACCAGCGACTGCGTACCAACCTGCAGTCTGCCGAGCAAAAGGCCAATCCGGGCGTTGCCTCAGCGATCAAGGGTCTGCGCAACGAGCTGGACGACATCGCGGCTGAATCGGTGGGGGAGGGTGATGCAGCCGCGCTGAAGGCATTGCGGAGCCAGTGGGCCAACTTCCGGACGACCGAGGGTGTGCTGAAGCAGGTTGCCGGTGCCGGTGGAGACGTTCGTCCGGGTGCACTTTGGCCTGCGATCCGCAAGGGCAGCACCAAGGAGATGCGTGATCTGGCTCGCGCCGGTCAGGTAGTCCTGAAAGACCCGATCCCCGATAGCGGCACGGCTGGGCGAGGTATTGCCACGGGCCTGTTGGGCGGTGGCGGTATTGCGGGTGGCGTCAGCGCCCTGCCGATGCTGGGCGGCCTATTGGCCGGTGGCGCGACTGTTGGGCGGGTGCTGAATAGCGGACTGCTGGGCGACGCGGTTTCCCGCCTGCCTCCGGCCCTACTGCTGCGAGCCCTGTCCCGTGGCGCCCCTGGCGCTGCAATCCTCGCTGCTCCCCCGGTCACAGCCAAGGCGAAGCGGCGCAGAAACGACGACTGAGCGGGAATGGTAGTCCGCTAGCGCGGCTTCCTTCCTGTCTCGCCGACGCTCTAGGTATTCGACCAGCAGCTGCCAGAGCCCTACCGCGATGGGCATCAGGAAGATCGCAATTACTCGCTCTTTGTCCATATGCCGCTCGGTCTAGTCAGGCCCTTCCGATATTACCACTCCAAGGCCCCTCGGGGCCTTTTTTGCTGGAGAAGTTATGCCCGTCCCCAACAACATGGCCGACCTCTCGTCCATCGCCAGCTCCAACTCCCCATCTGGAACGGAGGCAATCGGCAACGGCCTAGACAACTACCTCCGCGCGGCTTTCGCGATCATAAAGAGCACCAATTCTGTAGCTTCTTCGACCATCGCGTCGGCCTCGACCACTGACATTTCCAGCGCAGACGGTCAATTCGTGCAGGTAACCGGCACGGCGAACATTAATAGTTTTGGCACCGGCTTCCCAGGCTGCATTCGGGAGGTGCGATTCACCGGAGCCTGCACGTTGACAAATTCAGGGTCCATTATCCTCCCTGATGCGGCCAATGTGACCACAGTCGCAGGGCAGGTAATCGCCTTCCGCTGTCTGTCTTCTGGTGTCTGGCAAGCAGTTTACGGGAGCAGGGACACGGGGGCGGTACGTAAAGCTGGCGATCTCATGAGCGGCCAGCTGTCCATTGCTACCGCATCAGATCAGATCGCACTATTCAGCGGGTCGTTCAGCCGAAACATCGGCGTCAATGCGTCAGGTGTTACCTCGATTGTAGACAATCAAAACGCTTCCTACGCATGGCAATATAGCCCTGGCGCGGGTGGAGTCCATCTGTTCCGTGGTTCTATTGCCGCAACAGGCAATGTGGCATCCGTTGGCTTCGACGCACGCGATGGTGGGGCATCGTGGATTTGGTACGCCACGGGCAACGCGACGCGCCTATTCCAGATCGGAAGCGGCGAGAAAATGTCAGTAGATGGGGCGGGCAGCATCATCCACCCAGGCAACCTGACCACGGGGGGCAGTTTCGCCCTCACCGGGAACATGACTGCGGGCGGAAACATCACCGCAACGGGCAACGTTACGGGCGGCTCTGACGAGCGCGTTAAGACCAACTGGCGCCCGCTGCCCAGTGATTTCCTGGAGCGTCTGGTCAGGGTCAAGCACGGCATCTACGACCGCACCGACATCCATCAGACGCAGGCGGGTGTCGGTGCCCAGTCGCTGCGCGGCGTGCTGGGCGAGTTGGTCGAGGAAGCCGAGGATGGCTTCCTGTCGGTCGTGTACGGCAATGCCGGACTGCTCGGGGCCATTGTTGCCGGTGAGCGTCTGCTCGCGCTGGAGTCGCGCGTGAAAGAGCTGGAGGGCGGCTAATGGCCCTTCCTGCCAGTGGTCCGATTACCCTTGAAATGCTCCGCCAGCAGTATGGCGGAGCAGCGCCTGACTCCATTTTCGAGTACTACAAGGGTGGCGCCTACGTCCCCAACACTGCCGCTAATGCGGGGGTGCCAACCTCCGGGCCAATCTCCCTGTTCAACTTCTACGGCCAGGGTGGAACGGGCGGTGGCGGCGGCCCGACCCTGACGGCTAGCAACTCCGGGGCCTATGGTAGCCAGTATCAGAACGAACCCGCCCCTGCGACTCGTAGCGTCTCGGCAAGTGGCACCGTATTTGCCACGGGCGGCACCGGCTCCTACACCTGCACATGGGCGCACGTCGGCGGCAGTACGGCAATCCCAACCCCTGCCTCGAACGTGTTCAGCCCATCGTTCACTGCGTCCGTTGCAAAGAACAGCATCCTGACCGCCGTGAAGCGCTGCACGGTCAGCGATGGTGTGAACACGCCCGTATCCACGGACATGTCAGTGGACCTGGAGTACTCCACCAACCTGTGAGGCAGGCGACCTATCAGGTTGCTGTAAAGTCGTTGAAGACTTGATAGGTCCGTCTCACCCTGTGAGCCGATTGGGGCGTATCTTTCGGCTCATGGACCGCCCCGACAAGCCCGAATCTGACCGCCCGGACCCCACAAAGCTGGCGCCGGGCTATGCTCACCTGCTGCTACACGACACCCGGACCCCGGAGGAAAAGCTTGCCGCCTCGTTGAAGGAGTCGGCGAGGCGAAAGGGCAGGCGGTCGAAGTGGTGGGAGAAGGGCGGGGAGTGACGCAAATTTCCTGTGCAGTTTTTGTGCAGTCGTTGCGTCAGAAGTGGTGATTTTGGTCCACCTGCGACCTATAAGAATCAATCAGTTGCGATGTTACATGTGACTTAAAATCCGCCGGGGGCAACCCCATGCCGGTTCGATTCCGGCCCCGGGCACCAACGGTCAGTTTCACGTGTTGCCCGCGCAACGCAAACTTTACGCAGCCGGCCGCGTGCCGCCGTACGCTGCGCAGCAACTCACCTCGGACACGCCACATGGCAATCGCAGTACGTGCAGGGAAAGCACTGGTGTGGGGCGTTGCGCTGCTGTTGGGCGGCGTGGCCCATGCGCAGGCCCAGACGCAGGTGCCGGCGCAGGTGCCGGCGCAGCCCGCAGGCGAGGTGATCGATCTCGCCCCGGTGGTGGTCTCGGGTGAGCAGCCCGGGCCAGGCATGTGGCAGGTCCGCAACGGCCAGGGCCACACACTGTGGATTCTCGGGACGGTTTCGCCGCTGCCGGCCAAGCTGGAGTGGCGCGCCGACGAGGTGCAGGCGGTGATCGCCAGTGCGCAGGAAGTGCTCGGCTCGCCGGGCTGGGCATTGGATGCCGACGTGGGCTTCTTCCGCGGCCTGACCTTGCTGCCCTCGGCGATGAAGGCTGCCCGTGATCCCGACGGACGCACCTTGCGCGAGGTGTTGCCGCCCGATCTCTACGCGCGCTGGGAAGTGCTCAAACAGCGGCACATCGGCCGCGACAAAGGCATCGAGAAAGACCGGCCGCTGGTGGCTGCGACGCAGTTGTATGCTGCCGCACTGAAGGATGTCGGCCTCGGCCGTTCCTCACCGGTGTCCAGGATCGTGCAGAAGGCCAGCAAGGCGCACGGTCTCACGCCGGTCTCGACCCAGGTCGCGATCAAGATCGTCGACCCGCGGCAGGCGTTGAAGGAAGTGCGCGGCACTGCCTTGCAGGATGTCGAGTGCTTCCGCCGCACCCTGGATGTGGTCGAACACGGCTTGCCGCTGCTGGCCGAGCGCGCCAATGCCTGGTCGGTCGGTGATATCGAGGCGCTGGAGCGGCTGGCGGTGAAAGGGCAGTACCTGGCCTGCGTGGATGCCGTGGCCAACAGCGATTTTGGGCAGCGGCGTGGCTTGACCGATGTCGATGCGCAGGCGCACCGCAAATGGATGACCATGGCCGGCGAGGCGTTGGCGCGCAATGCGGTCACCTTCGCGACTGTCCCGGTCACCTCGCTGCTGACGCCCGGAGGCTACGCCGATCAGCTGCGTGCCCGGGGCTATGAGGTCCAGGCGCCGGAATGAGGTGTGAGTCACCGGCGCTTCGTAACGCGACAGCGCGCACATTCGATGTCTACCCAGTGCGAAAACTTCATGGCATAGTCAGCTTCAGTTCATTCCGGAAATCCTTCATGCCGCTGCATGCGGTCGCTTATATCAGCGACGCTATCGATGGAATCGAAACGTCTGATATCGATCAGATCCTGCGAGCAGCGATGGGGTTCAACAAAGTGGCAGGCGTGACCGGCGTGCTGATGTTCGACGGCCGGTGTTTCCTGCAGTACTTCGAGGGCCCGGAGGACGGTGTCGATTCGGTGTTCCAGCGCGTGTTCAACGCGCGCATCCATACGAATCTGCGCGAACTCGCGCGCGGATCAGTGGAGACCCGCCATTTCCCCCAATGGACGATGGCGTCGGCAGCGGTCGAACCGGATGCGCTTGCGCGTATCGTCGAGGCGCCCTGGCAGGGGTTCCAACAGCGGTGTTCCGAGCAAGGCGACATGCCCGCCGGGTTTGGTCGTCTGCTGGAGGCATGGACAGGTGTTTCCGGCGAGTTGGAACCGGCGGCAGTGACATTGGGTTCGTAACGCAAAACAACGCTGGCCGTAACACAATGATCACGGTTGCACGCCTATCCTCTTTCTACCAGCTGTGACCAGTCTTGCGGGGTTTACCCTTGGAGGCTGTCTGAAAGGGTAGTAACCGCAGCTGGACCATTATTCCTTTGGCCGTCGTCCGTACTCTCCGCGGGCGGCGGCTTTGTTCTTTGTGGGGCAGGGTCGGGCGCGTTAGTCTTGCACCACCTGTCTCCCGGCTCCGTATCGCATGACGTATTCCCTGATGATGCCCCGCCTGATGGCTGGCCCGGTTCCGCGGTGCGGAGCCGCTCGATGACGTACGCCATTTCCGCCGCGGTGTCCGCGCGCATCGGGGTCATCGGCCTCGGCTACGTTGGGCTGCCGTTGACGGTGACCTTCGGCCGGCAGCAGGCCACGGTGGGCTACGACATCGATAACGCGCGGGTGGCCGAACTGCAGCGCGGCGTGGATCACACCCTGGAGCTGGAAGCCGACGAGCTCGCTGCCGCGGTGCATGCCCGCTACACCGCCGATCCTTCGCAGCTGGCCGGGTGCAATGTCTACATCGTGACCGTGCCCACCCCGATCGATGCGCACGAGCAGCCCGATCTGGGGCCGCTGCGCAGTGCCAGCACCCTGATCGCCGGTCTGCTCACGCCGGGTGACATCGTGATCTACGAATCCACCGTCTACCCGGGCACGACAGAAGAAGTCTGCGTGCCGCTGCTGGAGGCGGGATCCGGGCTGCGCTTCAACGTCGATTTCTATTGCGGCTACAGCCCGGAACGGATCAATCCGGGCGACCGCGAACGACGGTTGCCGGACATCCGCAAGATCACCTCCGGCTCGACGCCGGAAGTCGCCGCCGTGGTCGATGCCTTGTACAAGGGCATCATCACGGCTGGCACCTGGCCGGCGCCCTCGATCCGCGTGGCCGAAGCGGCCAAGGTGATCGAGAACATCCAGCGCGACGTCAACATCGCGCTGGTCAACGAGCTGGCGTTGATCTTCGATCGGCTCGGCATCGATACCCAGGACGTGCTGGATGCGGCCGGCAGCAAGTGGAACTTCCTCCCGTTCCGCCCCGGCCTGGTCGGCGGCCACTGCATCGGCGTGGACCCGTACTACCTGCTGCACAAGTCCGAGAGCATGGGGTATCACCCGGACCTGATCCACACCGCGCGCCAGGTCAACAACCGGGTCGGCGAGCATGTCGCACAACGCGTGCTGGCACTGCTGGCATCGCGCAGCATCGATGTCGCGCAGGCACGCGTGCTGGTGCTGGGGGTGACCTTCAAGGAGAACTGCCCGGACCTGCGCAACAGCCGCGCGTTGGAACTGGCGCAGCGCCTGCAGGCCTGTGGCGCCCGGGTGGACGTGCAGGACCCGTGGGTCGGGCCGGCCGCATTGGCCGATGCGGGCGTGCGCTGGGTCGACGCCCCGGATGCGGCCGGCTATGACGCCGTCGTGCTGGCGGTGGCGCATGATCGTTTCCGTGCCTTCGACGCCGCGCAGGTGCGCGCGCTGCTCACGCCGGGCGGTGTGGTGTACGACGTCAAATCCGTGTGGCCCCGGGAAGTGGTGGACGACCGCCTGTAGACTCGGGGGCAGCTATTGATTGAGGAAAGCCATGCATCGCTATCTCGCGTATCTGCTCGCCATCCTGTTGTTCCCGGTCTGCGTGTGGTTGGCCACGATCTGGCCCGCCTGGTACTGGGGCGTCGGCGTGACGGCGTTGCTGGTGCTGCTGGGCACCTGGGATCTGCTGCAGAAGCGCAGCACGCTGCGGCGCAACTATCCGGTGATGGCCCACTTCCGCTACGGGCTGGAATCGATCGGGCCGGAGATCCGCCAGTACTTCGTGCAGAGCGATCTGGAGGATGTGCCGTTCTCGCGCCAGCAGCGCGCGCTGATCTACCAGCGCTCCAAGAATGAAATGGACGTGGTGCCGTTCGGCACGCTGCGCAGCACCTATGCGGTGGACTACGAGTGGATCAACCATTCGCTGGCGCCGACCGAGATCGGCCACCACGATTTCCGCATCCAGATCGGCCCGAACTGCGCCAAGCCGTATTCGGCCAGTGTGTTCAACATCTCCGCGATGAGCTTCGGCTCGTTGTCGGCGAACGCGATCCGCGCCCTCAACGAAGGCGCGCGCCGTGGCAGCTTCTATCACGACACCGGCGAAGGCTCGATTTCGCCGTATCACCGCGAAATGGGCGGCGACCTGGTCTGGGAAATCGGCTCGGGTTACTTCGGGTGCCGTGACGATGCCGGTGGTTTCAGCGAAGAGAAGTTCGTCGCCAACGCCACCCATGATCAGGTCAAGATGATCGAGATCAAGCTCTCGCAGGGCGCCAAGCCCGGCCATGGCGGCGTGCTGCCGGCGGCGAAAGTGAGCGAAGAGATTTCGATCACCCGCGGCGTGCCGATGGGCGTGGATTGCGTATCGCCGTCCAAGCACAGCGCGTTCAATACGCCGGTGGAACTGCTGCAGTTCGTTGCGCGGCTGCGGGAGTTGTCCGGCGGCAAGCCGGTCGGGTTCAAGCTGGCCATCGGTCACCCCTGGGAGTGGTTCGGTATCGCCAAGGCGATGCAGGAAACCGGGCTGCTGCCGGATTTCATCGTGGTCGATGGCGCCGAGGGCGGTACCGGTGCGGCGCCGGCCGAGTTCATCGATCACGTGGGGGTGCCGATGCACGAAGCGCTGTTGCTGGTGCACAACACGCTGGTCGGGCTGGACCTGCGCGATCGCATCCGTGTGGGTGCGGCCGGCAAGGTCACCAGTGCCTTCGAGATCGCACGCACCATCGCGTTGGGCGCGGACTGGTGCAATGCCGGGCGTGGCTTCATGTTCGCGCTGGGCTGCATTCAGTCGCTGAGCTGCCACAGCGATAAATGCCCGACCGGCATCGCCACGCAGAACCCGCATCGCTGGCGTCACCTGGACGCGGCCGACAAGGCCACGCGCGTGCACAACTACCATGAGAACACCCTGCGCGCGCTGCGCGACCTGCTGTGCGCGGCCGGCTTGAACGATCCTTCCGAGCTGGGCCCGGAGCACATCCTGCGCCGCGTCTCGCCGGTGGAAATCCGCTCACTGGCCTCGCTGTACCGCTATCTGGCCCCGGGCGAGCTGCTGCGCAAAGTGCCCGACCATGCGGTCTTCCACGATTACTGGGCCGATGCGCGCAGCGATTCGTTCCAGCCGCCGGCGCGCATCCAGGCGCTGCGGACGAGCAAATCGCGATGACCGATGCGCGCGACGTGCGTTTGCGCGTTGGCCGTGCCGAGGAGGCGGACAGACTGTGGCTGCTGCGCACGCGCTGCGTACGTGAACTGTGCAGCGCGGCCTATCCGCCGGAGGTGATCGGGCCGTGGTCGGCCTCACCGCCGCCGGAACACTACCGCGCGCTGCTCGCCGCCGGCGGCGGCGTGATTGCCGAAGATGCCGATGGCGCACTGTTGGGCTACGGCGTGATCGATCTGGCCGGCAACGAGATCGATGCATTGTTCGTCGATCCCGACTGTGGCGGCCGTGGCATCGGCCTGACCTTGATGCAGGCCATGCAGGCGCTTGCGGATCCGGCGCGGCCGTTGGTGCTCTCGGCCTCGCTCAATGCGGTCCCGTTCTATCGTCGCTGTGGTTTTGAAGTGCTGCGCGAGGAGGACTACCCGCACCCCAGCGGCGTGTCGCTCGCCTCGGTGCGGATGCAGCGCGGGCGCTGATGCCGGCCAGCGGCCGGCACTACCGATTGCATGTCCTGACAGGCGGTCCGGCACGCCACGGTGCGCACTACCTCGGTAGTGCCGGCCGCTGGCCGGCACCTCTCGATTCACGCCTGCGCCAACCACGCCACCACGCCACGCCCGGCGCGCAGCCCGCTGGCAAAGCAGGCGGTCAGCAGATAGCCGCCGGTCGGCGCTTCCCAGTCCAGCATCTCGCCGGCACAGAAGGTGCCCGGGCGCCCGCGCAGCATCAGCTGCGTATCCAGCGCTTCCAGGCGCACGCCGCCGGCGGTGCTGATCACTTCATCGATCGGGCGCGGGTGCTGCAGGGCCAGCGGCAGGCGCTTGAGCGCATGCGCGATCTGGTCCAGCGGCAATTGCCCGGCCTCGCGACCCAGTACCTCGAACAGCAGCGCGGATTTGACCCCGCCCAGGCCCAGCTGGCGGCGCAGGACCTCGCCGAAACTTCGGCCCTGGCGTGGCTTGCCCAGTTTCTCCGCTACCTGCGCTTCGGTCTGGCCCGGCAGCAGGTCCAGCTGCAGGGTCACCTGGCCGTCGCGGGCCAGGCCGTCGCGCAGATCGGCCGACAGCGCGTAGATCAGGCTGCCTTCGATGCCGGTCGCGGTGATCACGCATTCGCCCTGCAGCGAGCGCGCTTCACCCTGCAGGTCGGTCCAGTGCGCCACCACCGGCTTGAGCGGGGCACCCGCCTGGCGCTCGCTGAAGTAGGGCGTCCAGCCGATGTCGAAGCCACAGTTGGCCGGCTTCAGCGGGGCGATGTCGATGCCGCTGGCGGTCATCGGCGCTACCCACGCACCATCCGAGCCGAGCTCCGGCCAACTGCCACCGCCGAGCGCGAACACCACCGCATCGGCCGTGATCGTGGTCGTGCCCTCGGGGGTCTCAAAGCGCGGTGCGCCCGCGTCATCCCAGCCAGTCCAGCGGTGCTGCACGTGGAAGCGCACCCCCTGTTCCTTCAGCCGGCGCACCCAGCCGCGCAACAGCGGGGCGGCCTTGCGGTCGACCGGGAACACACGTCCCGAACTACCCACATAGGTGTCCACGCCGAACGCCAGCGCCCAGGCACGCAGCGCCTCGCCATCGAAATCGGCCAACCAGCCGCCCACTGCCTCCGCGCGCTCGCGGTAGCGCGAGACGAACACCTCACGCGCATCGGAGTGGGTCAGGTTGAGGCCGCCTTTGCCGGCGATCAGGAACTTGCGGCCGGGCGACCCCTTGGCTTCGTACAGATCGACCATGTGGCCGGCAGCGCGCACGGTTTCCGCCGCCATCAGGCCGGCGGGGCCGCCGCCGATGATCGCGACCCGGCGTGGGGTGTTCACGGCAATGCTCATGCAGGCAGGATCAATGCGGCTTGACGTCGAGCAGTTCGACATCGAACACCAGCGAGGCGTTCGGCGCGATCGGGCCGGCACCCCGTGCGCCGTAGCCATACTCGGCCGGAATCATCAGGGTGCGCTTGCCGCCGACCTTCATGCCGGCAAAGCCTTCGTCCCAGCCCTTGATGACCTGGCCCTGGCCGAGGTTGAAGGTGAAGGGCTCGCCGCGGTCGACCGAGCTGTCGAACTTGTCGCCATGCTTGTCGGCGGTGCGCTCGTCGTAGATCCACCCGGTGTAATGCACGGTGACCTTGCTGCCGGGCGTAGCCTCGGCGCCGGTGCCCGGCTGGGTATCGATCTTCTCGAACTGCGCGATGCTGCCACCGGGCGGCGGGCCGGGCGGGGTGCAGGCAGCCAGCAGCGACAACATCAGGGGGGCGAGCAGGTAACGCGGCAGACGGCGCATGGGCGGGCTCCGGATCCAAAAAACGGGGACGCAAGGGTAGCGCATCGCCGGGCGCTATCATGGGCGCATGTCGAAACTGCTGCTCAACCTGCGCAATGTCGCGGACGATGAAATCCAGGATGTCACCGCCCTGCTGGACAAGGCGGGCATCGCCCACTACCGCACCGAGCCCAGCCCCTGGGGAATCTCCTTTGGCGGGATCTGGGTCCGCGATGACGCCGATCACCCCCGGGCCAAGGCGCTGATGGCCGAGTACCAGCAGGCACGCGGCGAGCGCGTCCGCGGTGAGCGTGAGGCCGCGCTGCGCGAAGGCACGGCCGAAACCTTCGGCAGCCTGATCCGGCGGCGCCCGGTGTTCGTGGTGGCGGTGCTGCTCGGCATGGCCGTCGCGACCGCGCTGGTGCTGCTGCCGTTCGTGCTGCTGCGCGGCTGATTCCCGGGCGGGTCAGGCGTAGCGCCTGCCCAGCGGCTAAAATGACGGGATGATCGCCAATACCGCCGCCTACCACTTCACCCCCGTCGCCGACCCGGACGCGCTGTGCGCGACCCTGCTGGAACGGGCGACCGCCGCGCAGCTGCGCGGCACGATCCTGGTGGCGGGCGAGGGCATCAACCTGTTCCTGGCCGGCGCCGAGCCGCAGATCGACGGCTTCTACGCCGCCCTGCGCGCCGATGCGCGGTTTGCCGGGCTGCGGGTGAAGACCAGCTACAGCCAGATGCAGCCGTTCGCCCTGCTCAAGGCCAAGGTCAAGCCGGAGATCATCAGTTTCCGCATCGACGACGGCCAGCCGCTGGCCTACCCGCGCGCGCCCTCGATCGATCCGGCCACGGTGCAGCGCTGGCTGCGCCAGGGGCACGACGACGCCGGCAAGCCGGTGGTGATGCTGGACACCCGCAATACCCAGGAAATCGAGTACGGCACCTTTCAGCACGCACTGGTGCTGCCGATCACCAAGTTCACCGATCTGCCCGAGGCCCTGGCCCCGCACCGCGAAGCGCTCAAGGACAGCACCGTGGTCAGCTTCTGCACCGGCGGCATCCGCTGCGAGAAGGCGGCGCTGTGGATGCGCAACGATGGCATGGACAACGTCCTGCAGCTGGACGGCGGCATCCTGGGCTATTTCGAGGCCGTAGGCGGTGAGGGGTATGACGGCCGCTGCTTCGTCTTCGACGAGCGCGTGGCGCTGGATGCGGCCCTGCAGCCCCTGGTCGACCAGGACGCCGGCGCCGCCTGAGCCCTCTTCACGGCGTTGATTGTCCTGAATCGTCGCGAGACGGAAATCAGCGTCTTGCCACCTGCGCCTTGTGGGCGGTGGCAAACCGGCCGGACAGCCCCATCTCAGTGGGATATCTCCTGGTTGGAACGAGCATTCATGATGCAGCTGTCGATTCTTGATCTGGCGCCGGTCTGCGAAGGCAGCGACACCACGCAGGCCTTCGCCAACATGCTGGACCTGGCCCAGCACGCCGAAGGTTGGGGCTTCCACCGCTATTGGCTGGCCGAGCACCACAACATGCCCGGCATCGCCAGCGCCGCCACCGCAGTGCTGATCGGTCATGTGGCCGGGGGCACCAAGCGCATCCGCGTCGGTGCCGGCGGCATCATGCTGCCCAATCACTCGCCGCTGCAGGTGGCCGAGCAGTTCGGCACGCTGGCCTCGCTGTACCCGGACCGCATCGACCTCGGCCTGGGCCGCGCGCCCGGCACCGACCAGCCGACCGCCCGCGCACTGCGCCGTTACTTCGACAGCGCCGACCAGTTCCCGCAGGACGTGCGTGAGCTGCTGCATTACTTCGAGCCGGCCCAGAAGGGCCAGGCCGTGCGCGCCGTGCCCGGTGCGGGCATCCCGGTGCCGGTGTGGCTGCTGGGCTCCAGTCTGTTCAGTGCGCGGCTGTCGGCGGCGATGGGCCTGCCGTTCGCGTTCGCCTCGCACTTCGCGCCGGACGCGATGGATGAAGCGCTGGCGGTCTACCGCCGCGAATTCCGTGCTTCGCAGTATCTGCAGGCGCCATACGCGGTGCTGGGCTTGAACGTGGTCGCCAGCGATTCCGAAGCCGAGGCCAAGCGCTTGTTCACCACCCAGCAGCAGAGCTTCGTCAATCTTCGCCGTGGCCTGCCCGGCTTGATCCCGCCGCCGATCGACGACATCGAAGCGTTCTGGCAGCCGCACGAAAAAGCCGGGGTGCAGAGCGCGTTGGCCTGTGCGGTGGTCGGTGACGTGCAGCAGGTGCAGGAAGGCCTCGCCGCGTTCGTGGCGCGACACAAGCCGGATGAAGTGCTGGTCACCGCCAATATCTACGACCACGCCGCGCGCAAGCGCTCGTTCGGGCTGGCGATGCAGGCATGGCGCGCACTGCAGATCTGAGGCTGGCGCGGCGTGCGAAGAAGGCGTGACCGCGCGGTTCACGTCGTCGTAGCTGCCGATCGGCTGTGATGGTGGCTCCCCTTACAGGAGCCACCCCATGGCCGAGCACGATCGTCAGCAACACATCAAACAACTGGCCGAGCTGATCCGCGGTGTGGACATCGCGATGTTCACCACGGTCGGTGCGGACGGACGCTTGTTCAGTCGTCCGCTGGGCACGCAGGAAGTCGAATTCGATGGCGACCTGTGGTTCGCCACCGGGGCCGACAGCCCGAAGATCGCGGAAATCACCGCCAACCCGCGCGTCAACGTGGCCTACGCGTCGCCGTCGGGCAATACCTATGTCTCGGTCTCGGGTACCGCGCGGGTGGTCAATGACCGCGCCAAGATCGACGAACTCTGGTCGCCGGCAATGAAGATCTTCTTCCCCGGCGGCAAGGACGACCCGAACCTGCGCCTGATCCATGTCAGCGCCGAATCGGCCGAGTACTGGGATGGCCCGGGCGGCCTGCTGGGCAAGGCGCTGTATTTCGTGCTGTCGGCGGTGACCGATGATCCGGGCGCGATGTCCGACACCGGCACGGTGGATCTCAAGCCCGGCGCGTAACCGGGTTCACAGGGCCGGCCTTGCGCCGGCCATTGTTGTGCTGAAGCCGGCCGCGGGGTCGGCTGTTTTCATGGCGCGTCGCGTGCCGGGGTGTGCCGGCGTCAGCCGAACCAGCGCTGGAACAGATCCACCGTATAGCCCACCAGCTGCCCCGAACTGACGCCGAAGAACAGCACGGCGGCGACCGCGCCGATCCAGTTGAGCAGCATCAGCACGCCATCGCGTTCCAGCAGTGCCAACGCGAACAGCAGCAGCTGGAAGCCGAACAGATAATTGGTGAGCGGGATCGGCAGCGACAGCAGCACGCCGATCAGGATCAGCAGCAGCCCGGTGAACGCATGCGCAGGCAGCGGTACCAGCAGGCCGGGCATCCGCGGCTTGAGCAGGCGGTCCAGCCGCCGCAGCGGACGGTCGATCCGCTCCAGGAACCGATGCATGGTGCCGCGCTTGGGTCCGCGGTTGCGGATGAAGCCGGGCAGCCAGGGGCGGCGCATGCCGCACAGCATCTGCGCGCCGATCAGCACCACCAGCGGTCCACTGACTGCACCGCCCAGCCCGGGGATCGGGATGAAGGCCGGCAGGATCGCCACGAACAGGAACACACCAAACGCGCTCTGCTGCAGATCCTGCAGGATCTGGCCGAGCAGCAGCCGTTGCTCCGGGTCACCGTGGTCGAACATCGCCAGCAGGGTACGGATACCCTCGTTGCGGTACTGCGGCCGCGTCGGGTCCGGCGGCGTCGGCTCAGCCGGTGATGTCATCGGTTTCGTCTTCGCTCAGGGTGCGCAGCAGCAGCTTGTCGACACGGGCACCGTCGAGATCGACGATCTCGATGCGCCAGCCGGCCCAATCGAAGTACTCGCCCGCATGCGGGATGCGGCCGAAATAGTGGATGCACATGCCGGCCAGCGTGTAGTAGTCGCCATCATCGGCATCGGGCAGCTCGGCGTTGCCCATCAGTTCGCGCAGGTCTTCGATGGAGAGCGAGCCATCGACCAGGAACGAGCCGTCCTCACGGGTCACGACCAACGCGTCCTCGTCCACGTTCTCCACCGACTGCAGGCGGCCGACCACCGCGCCCATCAGGTCGCTGATGGTGACCAGGCCCTGGATTTCGCCGTATTCGTCCACCACCAGCGCCATCGACTGCTGTTCCTCGCGGAAGATCTCCAGCAGCTTCATCGCATGGGTGGATTCGGAGACGTACAGTGGCTCGCGCAGGTTCTGGAACAGCGAATGGTCATCGCGCACCAGGCGCGTCACCAGGCTCTTGACCTCCAGCACACCGACGATGTCCTGATCGTTGCCGCGGAACACCGGGTAACGCGAGAATTCGTTCTCGCGCATGGTCCCGATGTTCTTCTCCGGCTCGGCCAGTGTGTCCAGCCAGGCGATCCGGTTGCGCGGGGTCATCAGGCTGTCGGCGGTGCGGTCGCCCAGGCGCATGACGCGGTTCATCATGTCGCGCTCATGGGCGTCGATCACGCCGGCCTCGTGGCTCTCGGCCACCAGCATGCGGATCTCCTCTTCCGTCACCGAAGCCGATTCGTCCTTGCCCAGGCCCAGCACGCGCAGCACCAGGCGGGTGGAGTGGGACAGCAGCCAGACGCCGGGCGCGGCAATCCTCGCCAGCCAGCTCATGGGCAGCGCCACCAGGCCCGCGATGTCCTCCGAACGGGTCAACGCCAGCCGCTTGGGCACCAGTTCGCCGAAGATCAGCGTCAGGAAGGTGATCAGGGCCACGGCCAGGGTCTTGCCGACCACGCCGGAATAGGCGAACGCCGGGAACATGCCCTGCAGCCACTCGGCGATGGTCAGGCCGATCGCCTCGCCACCGAACAGGCCGGTCAGGATGCCGATCAGGGTGATCCCGATCTGGACCGTGGACAGGAAGTTCTCGGGCTTCTCGGAGAGCGCCAGGGCACGCTCGGCGCGCTTGCTGGAACCAGCCATCTGCTTCAGCCGGCTCTTGCGCGAGGTCATGACCGACATCTCGGACATGGCGAAGAAACCGTTCAGCAGGATCAGGGCGAGGACAATAATCAGTTCAAACACGGGCGGCTTCCCCGGTTGGTGGCAGGGAGGGCGTGTTCAAGCGATGTCGGCTACCGGAGGGCGCGTAAGCGCGGCGGTGCGGCGGGTAAGGGTCGTCGTCCATAGAGTGCACCCGAAGGTGCCCGCGCATCTTAACAAAAGGCCGGGGCAGGGGTGCAAACAGAGTCGTTCAGACGGGGCCGTCCCGGCGTGAAGAAGGGGGGGAGTACCCGGAACAGACATCAAACCGTCATAATTCCGCCCGGTGCCGTCCTTCCTCGACGGCGAATAGGTTTCTCAATGTTCTCTCTGCAGACCATTTTTGGCTCCGGCAAACAGTTCTATACCCTGCTGGACGAGGCTGCCCAGGCCGCCCAGGACAGTTCCAAGGCGCTGCACTCCATGCTGCGCGAAGCGGACCGCCAGCCGGCGCTGGACGCCTTCAAGCTGGCCCGCCTGCGCGAGCGCGCGGCCTCGGACAAGATCAGCCAGGCGCTGGTCGACAGCTTCATGACCCCGATCGAGCGCGAAGACATCGAAGCGCTGGGCTCGGCGCTGTACAAGATTCCCAAGCAGATCGAGAAGTTCGCCGATCGCTACTCGCTGGCCACCCAGCATCTGGAACACATCGATTTCGCGCCGCGCGCGGCGATGCTGGAACAGGCTGCCAGCGTGGTGGTGGAGATGGTCAATGACCTGCGCCACATGAACCTGGACCGGATGACCGCGCTCAACGAGAAGCTGCGTTCGCTGGAAAACGAAGCCGACCGTCTGATGCTCGAGCTGTACCGCGACATCTACTCCGGCCGCCTGGACAGCCTGCAGATGTTCCTGCTCAAGGAATTCTTCGAGATCCTGGAAAAGGCCATCGATCGTTGCCGCGAGGCCGGCGTGGTGGCGTACCAGATCGTCTTGAAGAACAGCTGACGGACGCCACAGCATGCTGACCCTTGTCCTGGTGGTGATCCTGGCCGCGCTCGTTTTCGAGTTCATCAACGGCTTCCACGACACCGCCAACTCCATCGCCACCGTGGTGGCGACCAAAGTGCTCTCGCCCGGCTGGGCGGTGATGCTCGCCGCGTTCATGAACTTGATCGGCGCGCTGACCGGCACCGCCGTCGCGCTGACCATCGCTTCGGGCCTGCTCAACACCAACGTGGTCGATGTGACCCCGCAGGTGATCCTGTGTGCGCTGCTGGGCGGCATCATCTGGAACCTGATCACGTGGTGGAAGGGGCTGCCATCCTCGTCCTCGCACGCCCTGATCGGCGGCCTGTGCGGCGCCGGCCTGGCCGCTGCCCACAACAACTGGGATGCCCTGATCTGGTCCGAGCGGATCGGCACCTGGGCCCAGAACAAGGGCCTGCTGTGGAAGGTGTTCCTGCCGATGATCACCTCACCGATCGCCGGCTTCCTGCTCGGCATCGCGGTGATGCTGCTGCTGTGGGGCATGATCGCGGGCATGGCGAAGATCGGTGGCTTCCTGGGCCGTCTGGCCCGCCCGCGCATCGTCAACGCGTTCTTCGGCAAGGCCCAGATCGTGTCGGCGGCCTACATGGGCTTTGCCCACGGCCACAACGATGCGCAGAAGACCATGGGCATCATCGCCATGACCCTGATCGGTGCCGAGGCAACCGGTGCGCTGAACGACCTGCCGTCCTGGCTGGCCTTCATGCACCCGGACGCGACCGCCGGTGACGGCATCGCGATGTGGATCGTGCTGACCTGCGCCGTGGTGATGGCCGCCGGTACCGCATCGGGTGGCTGGAAGATCATCAAGACGCTGGGCCACAAGATGGTCAAGCTGCACCCGATCCACGGCTTCGCCGCGGAAACGAGCTCGGCCACGATCCTGACCGTGGCGGCGCACTTCGGCATGCCGGTCTCGACCACCCACAGCATCTCCACCGCGATCATGGGCGTGGGCTTCGCCAAGAACCCGCGTTCGCTGCGCTTCGGCGTGATCGAGCGCATCGTGTGGGCCTGGATCCTGACGATCCCGGCCGCCGGCGGCTGTGCGTACCTGATCCTGCGTCTGTTCGAACTGTTCGGCTGGGCCTGATCGGTCCACGCGGTTGAACATCGAAAAGCCCGCCGGAAGGCGGGCTTTTTCGTGGAGCAAGGCGGATGCCAGGGCCGGAATGGCCGGCGGTGTTTCCGGGCACGCTCACCCCGCCGCTGCGCTGCCTGGCCCCTGCCACTCCCGTGCCAGCAGCCCATACACGGCCGAATCGGATACCTCGCCGGCGACCCGCCAGCGCTCCCGCAGCAGCCCCTCGCGCTGGAAGCCGAGCCGCGCCAGCACCGTTGCCGAGGGGGCGTTGCGCGGGTCGATCTCCGCTTCCAGACGCCGCAGGCGCAGCACGTCGAACAGGTACGCCACGAACCGTGACAACGCCTCGTGCATGTAGCCCTTGCCCTGTGCCGACGGGGCAAGGTGATAGCCGATCTCCGCGCGCCTGGCGGTTTCGTCGATCGCGAACACCACTACGATGCCCAGCAGCGGCCCGTCCGCACGTTCACGGATCGCCAGTTTGAGCTGCGTGCCGGCATCGATCGCGGCCAGATCGTCGAGGATCTGCACGTAGGCCTGTTTGAGGTCGGTCCACGCCGGATGGTTCCAGTAGCGCATCACCGCACGGTCGGCCTGGATCGCGAACAGCGCCTGGGCGTCTGTCGCGCGGATCGGCGTCAGCACCAGGCGCGCGGTTTCCAGCGTCAGGGTCGGGTCGAACGGCATGCGGGTTCCTGCGGTGGCGGCACGCGCCACGGTAGCCGCTCCCGTGACGCATCGCCATGCCAAGTCGGTCAGGCAAGAAAAAACCCGCCGGGAGGCGGGTTTTTCCAGGATCACAAGCGGCCGATCAGACCTCCAGTGAAGCCAGGTCGCCCTTCTTTTCCAGCCAGCCCTTGCGGTCGCTGGCGCGCTTCTTGGCCAGCAGCATGTCCATCAGCGAATGGGTCTGCTCGCCGTCATCGATGGTCAGCTGCACCAGGCGGCGCGTGTCGGGATGGATGGTGGACTCACGCAGCTGCTGCGGGTTCATTTCACCCAGGCCCTTGAAGCGGGTCACGCTGATCTGGCCCTTGATCTTCTCGCGCTCGATCTTGTCCAGCATCGTGCGCTTCTCTTCCTCGTCCAGGGCGTAGAACACCTGCTTGCCCACGTCGACACGGAACAGCGGCGGCATCGCCACGAACACGTGGCCGGCATCCACCAGCGCCGGGAAATGCTTGAGGAACAGCGCGGTCAGCAGGGTCGCGATGTGCAGGCCGTCCGAGTCGGCGTCGGCCAGGATGACGACCTTGCCGTAACGCAGCCCGGCGATGTCGTCCTTGCCCGGGTCGCAGCCGATCGCGATGGCCAGGTTGTGGACTTCTTCGGAGGCCAGCACGCTGCCCGAGGACACTTCCCAGGTGTTGAGGATCTTGCCGCGCAGCGGCAGGATCGCCTGGAAGTCCTTGTCACGGGCCTGCTTGGCGCTGCCACCGGCGGAGTCGCCTTCGACCAGGAACAGCTCGGTGCGCGACAGGTCCTGGCTGATGCAGTCGGCCAGCTTGCCGGGCAGGGCAGGGCCCTGGGTGACCTTCTTGCGGGTCACCAGCTTCTCGGTCTTCAAACGCGCACTGGCGCGCTCGATCGCCAGCTGCGCGATCTGCTCGCCCAATGCGACGTTCTGGTTGAGCAGCAGGCTGAAGGCATCGTGCGCGGCGCCTTCGACGAACCCGGCGGCCTGGCGCGAGGACAGGCGTTCCTTGGTCTGGCCGCTGAACTGCGGGTCGGTCATCTTCAGCGACAGCACGAACGACACGCGGTCCCAGACATCTTCCGGGGCCAGCTTGACGCCGCGCGGCAGCAGGTTGCGGAAGTCGCAGAACTCGCGCAGCGCCTCGGTCAGGCCGGTGCGCAGGCCGTTGGCGTGGGTGCCGTGCTGGGCGGTCGGGATCAGGTTGACGTAGCTTTCCTGGACCAGCTCGCCTTCGGGAATCCAGGCCAGGGCCCAGTCCACGATCTCGTTTTCTTTCTTGAGGTGACCCACGAACAGGTCGGCCGGCAGCATCTCGCGCTCGCCGAGTTCGGCCTTGAGGTAATCGCTCAGGCCATCTTCGTAGTACCAGGTGTCCTGCTCGCCGGTGGCTTCATCGAGAAGCTTCACGGTCAGGCCCGGGCACAGCACGGCCTTGGCGCGCAGCAGGTGACGCAGCGCACGCAGGTTGTACTTGGGCGTATCGAAGTACTTCGGGTCGGCCCAGAAGCGCACGCGGGTACCGGTGTTCTTCTTGCCGACGCTGCCGACCACTTCCAGCGGGGTGGCGCGGTCGCCGTTGCGGAAGGTGATGCGGTGTTCGCTCCCCTCGCGCTTGATGTGCACTTCCACCAGGGTGGACAACGCGTTGACCACGCTGACGCCAACGCCATGCAGGCCGCCGGAGAAGGTGTAGTTCTTGTTGTTGAACTTGCCGCCCGCGTGCAGGCGGGTCAGGATCAGTTCGACGCCGGGGATCTTCTCCTCGGGGTGGATGTCCACGGGCATGCCGCGGCCGTCATCGCTGACTTCGCAGCTGCCGTCCTTGAACAGCGTGACTTCGACCGTGTGGGCGTGTCCGGCCAAGGCTTCGTCGACGGCATTGTCGATGACTTCCTGCGCCAGATGGTTCGGGCGCGCGGTGTCGGTGTACATGCCGGGGCGGCGCTTGACCGGGTCCAGGCCGGACAGGACTTCAATATCGGCGGCGTTATAGCGGGCGTTCATCTGTCTTCATAAAGCGCAATGCGACGGCGAAGTTTGCGGTCTGGACGGGTTTTTTGCACGCCACACGTTCAGGGGGCGGCCGACCGGGGCGCGATAGACTGTGCTGGATGGGAAACCGGAGCCTCCGGCGCCCCATTCCATGCCATACCGCGAGGAGCACCCCATGAAGAAGTTGCTGACCATCGTTGCCATCGCCGCCGCCGTGGTGGCCGTGCCCATGGCACTGGCCCAGAACGCCGGACAGGGCCAGCCCACGCCGCAGCAGGGCGAACAGGCCGACAAGGCCCAGGCGGAAGCGGACGCCAAGGCCAAGCGCCGCGCCGCCGCGACGGCCGAAATGAAGGCCAAGGGCGAGCAGGCCCCGCAGAAGGAAGAAGAGGAAGAGGCGCGGAAGAAGCGATAAGCGCTTCGCGCTGACGCTTCCCCACGGTTTGCGCGGCAAACCATGGGCCCCGCTCACCCTCTCCTCCACATCCCCGCGCCTGTCGGCGCGCCCCCTTGAACTCCAAGGGGGCTCTCCACCAGAGAGACCTGGGGAGCTGAAAAAGTATCCAACATGAGCCCCGGTATCGCGCCGGGGCTCTTCTTTTTATGTGAAGACCGTCATCCGCCCCTTGGGCTGGAGGCCGTCAATCTGTAAACTATGGCTTTCCGGGAGTAGTGCGTGTCATCCATCAGCGAATGGACTGGCCTGATCGTGCGCGATCGCCAGCAGGGTAGGCAGGAGGTGACGGTCCAGACAGTGGCCGGCACGGCTGACCCGACGTCGCTGACCCACTCCCGCACCGTATCCCCCCTGATCCCGGTCCTGGCGCGTGAAGACGCCGCCGCCAGCCGGATCGTTCCGATTTTCCCCTTTACGTCGTCCGTCGCCCCGCGCGCCGGCGCCGTTTCCCCCTTCCTGACAGGACACCCCCAGCCATGACTCCCTTGATCTTCGTAACCGGCGGCGTAGTGTCCTCGCTCGGCAAAGGCATTGCCGCCGCGTCGCTTGCCGCCATCCTCGAGGCCCGCGGCCTGCGGGTGACGATGATGAAGCTCGATCCGTACATCAACGTCGACCCGGGCACCATGAGCCCGTTCCAGCACGGTGAGGTCTACGTCACCGATGACGGCGCCGAGACCGATCTGGACCTGGGCCATTACGAGCGCTTCGTGCGTACCCGCCTGAGCCGCAAGAACTCGGTCACCACCGGCCGCATCTACGAGAACGTGATCCGCAAGGAGCGCCGCGGCGATTACCTGGGTGCCACCGTGCAGGTCATCCCGCACATCACCGATGAAATCCGCCGTTGCATGGACGAGGCCACCGAAGGCTTCGACGTGGCGCTGGTGGAGATCGGCGGCACCGTGGGCGATATCGAGTCGCTGCCGTTCCTGGAGGCGATCCGCCAGGTGCGCACCGAGCGCGGCCCGGAGAAGGCGCTGTTCATGCACCTGACCCTGGTGCCGTACATCGCCGCTGCCGGCGAGCTGAAGACCAAGCCGACCCAGCACTCGGTCAAGGAACTGCGCTCGATCGGCATCCAGCCGGACGTGCTGCTGTGCCGTTCCGAGCAGGTGGTGCCGGATTCGGAGCGCCGCAAGATCGCCCAGTTCACCAACGTCTCCGAGCGCGCCGTGATCAGCGTGCCGGACGTGGACGTGCTGTACCGCATTCCGATGGGCCTGCACGCGCAGGGCCTGGACGACATCGTCGTCAACCAGCTCAAGCTCGGCGACAAGGCCGGCCCGGTCGATCTGGCCGAGTGGGAAGCGGCGGTGGATGCCACGCTGCACCCGCTGGATGAGGTCACCATCGCGGTGGTCGGCAAGTATGTCGATCATCAGGACGCCTACAAGTCGGTTGGCGAGGCGCTCAAGCACGGTGGCCTGCGCCAGCGCACCAAGGTCAACCTGAAGTGGCTCGAAGCACAGGAGCTGGAAGACAGCGACCTGGCCGCACTCAAGGATGTCGACGGCATCCTGGTGCCGGGCGGCTTCGGCGACCGTGGCTTCGAAGGCAAGGTGTTGAGCTCGCAGTTCGCCCGCGAGCACAACGTGCCGTACTTCGGCATCTGCTACGGCATGCAGGCCGCGGTGGTCGATTTCGCCCGCCATGTGGCCGGCCTGGAAGGTGCCAACAGCACCGAGAACGACCGCCAGTCGCCGAACCCGGTGATCGGCCTGATCACCGAATGGCGCACCGCCACCGGCGATGTGGAAAAGCGCGACGACAAGAGCGATCTGGGCGGCACCATGCGCCTGGGCCTGCAGGAACAGCGCCTGAAGCCGGGCACGCTGGCCCGCGAGCTGTACGGCAAGGATGTGGTTTCCGAGCGTCATCGCCACCGTTACGAGTTCAACAACCGCTACCGCACCCAGCTGGAAGATGCGGGCCTGGTGATCGCCGGCAAGTCGATGGACGACACCCTGGTGGAAGTCATCGAGCTGCCGCGCGACCAGCACCCGTGGTTCCTGGCCTGCCAGGCGCACCCGGAGTTCCTGTCCACCCCGCGCGAAGGCCACCCGCTGTTCATCGGCTTCATCCGTGCCGCGCGCGAGCGCAAGGCCGGTGCCAAGCTGGCGCAGGACGCAGCCGCCTGATCGACACGCCGCACTTGCAGTGGGGGCCGCGTGCCCCCATTGCAGAGCGCTAATCACCCACGGCGGCTGGCCTGGCCAGTGTTCGCCGGACAACAAGGAAACGCCATGAAACTGTGTGGATTCGACGTCGGGCTCGACCAGCCCCTGTTCCTGATCGCCGGCCCGTGTGTGATCGAGTCGATGCAGCTGCAGCTGGACGTGGCTGGCAAGTTGAAGGAAATCACCGATCGCCTCGGCATCAACTTCATCTTCAAGTCGAGCTTCGACAAGGCCAACCGCACCTCGGGCACCGCCTTCCGCGGCCCGGGCATGGAAGAGGGCCTGAAGGTCCTGGCCGAAGTGAAGAAGCAGATCGGCGTGCCGGTGCTGACCGACGTGCACGAATACACCCCGATGGACGAAGTGGCCTCGGTGGTGGACGTGCTGCAGACCCCGGCCTTCCTGGTCCGCCAGACCGATTTCATCACCAAGGTGTGCGCGACCGGCAAGCCGGTCAACATCAAGAAGGGTCAGTTCCTGTCCCCGTGGGACATGAAACCTGTCGTGGAGAAGGCCAAGGCCACCGGCAACCAGGACATCATGGTCTGCGAGCGCGGTGCCAGCTTCGGCTACAACAACCTGGTCAGCGACATGCGTTCGCTGTCGGTGATGCGCGATACCGGGTGCCCGGTCGTGTTCGACGCCACCCATTCGGTGCAGCTGCCGGGCGGGCAGGGCAACAGCTCCGGTGGCCAGCGCGAGTTCGTGCCGGTGCTGGCGCGTGCGGCGGTCGCTGTCGGTGTGTCCGGCCTGTTCGCCGAGACCCACCCGGATCCGTCCAAGGCGCTGTCCGATGGCCCCAACGCGTGGCCGCTGGACCGCATGGAGGAGCTGCTTGAAACCCTGATGGAACTCGACGCGGTCACCAAGAAGCACGGGTTCTCGCGCTTCGCATGACAGGCGACGTTCCGGCGTCACCTGCGGTGCGCCGCGGCTGGCGTGGCTGGGCCTGGGGCTGGGTCGCGCTGGGTGCGGCGATCATGGCCTGGGGCGGTGTGTTCGTGCTGGTGCTGTTGGTGTTCGCCAGCGTCGGCTCGCCCGGTGACGGTGACAACGCGCTGCGCTCGGTGCGGCCGTTGCTGCTGGTCACGCTGTCACTGACCGGCACCGTTGCGCTGGCCTGCGTGACCGCCAGCGTGCTGGCGTTCCGGCTGCGCCGGCAACCGGCCGGCGGCGGCGTGGCGCTGGCCCTGTTGGCTTTGTTGCTGCTGGTGTTGTTGATCCCGTCGCTGACCTCGCGCCACACCAGCGTGGCCGGGGTGCTGCCTGCCGCTACGCCGATTTGGCAAGTGGCGGGTGTGCAGGGATAATCACGCGGCATGTTTTTTTTGGCGCTGCGTTGGCGGCGCCTCCCCCTCTCTGACTGGTAACCGGCCCGCTATGACCACGATCCGCAGCATCCACGCCCGTGAAATCCTCGACAGCCGTGGCAACCCCACGCTGGAAGCCGAAGTCATCCTCGAGGACGGCTCGTTCGGTCGTGCCGCGGTGCCGTCGGGCGCCTCGACCGGCACCAAGGAAGCCGTGGAACTGCGTGACGGCGACAAGACCCGTTACCTGGGCAAGGGCGTGCGCAACGCCGTGTCCAACGTCAACACCACGATTGCCACGGCGCTGAAGGGCTTCGATGCCGCCGACCAGGAAGGCCTCGACCGCCGCCTGATCGATCTGGACGGCACCGAGAACAAGGGCCGCCTGGGCGCGAACGCGCTGCTGGGGGTTTCGCTGGCCAACGCCCACGCCGTGGCCGCCTCGAAGAAGCAGGCGCTGTGGCAGCACCTGGCCAACGGCCGCGACGTCACCCTGCCGGTGCCGATGATGAACATCATCAACGGCGGCGCGCATGCCGACAACAACGTCGATTTCCAGGAATTCATGGTGCTGCCGGTCGGCTTCACCTCGTTCTCCGAGTCGCTGCGTGCCGGTACCGAAATCTTCCACTCGCTCAAGTCGGTGCTCAAGGGCCACGGCCTGAGCACGGCGGTGGGCGACGAAGGCGGCTTCGCACCGGACTTCCGCAGCAACGTCGAAGCGCTGGACACCATCCTGGAAGCCATCGGCAAGGCCGGCTACACCGCCGGTGAAGACGTGCTGCTGGGCCTGGACGTGGCCTCCAGCGAGTTCTACGAGAACGGCAAGTACAACCTGGTCGGCGAGAACAAGCGCCTGACCTCCGAGCAGTTCGTCGACTTCCTGGCCGACTGGGCCGCGCAGTACCCGATCGTGACCATCGAAGACGGCCTGGCCGAGAACGACTGGGCCGGCTGGAAGCTGCTGACCGACCGCATCGGCAACAAGGTGCAGCTGGTGGGCGACGATCTGTTCGTCACCAACCCGAAGATCTTCAAGGAAGGCATCGAGTCCGGCACCGCCAACGCGATCCTGATCAAGGTCAACCAGATCGGCACCCTGACCGAGACCCTGGAAGCGATCGCCATGGCGCACGCGGCCAACTACGCCTCGATCGTCTCGCACCGTTCGGGCGAAACCGAAGACACCACCATCGCCGACATCGCCGTGGCCACCACCGCCACCCAGATCAAGACCGGCTCGCTGTGCCGCAGTGATCGCGTGGCCAAGTACAACCAGCTGCTGCGTATCGAGGAAGCCCTCGGTGCCGGCGCGCGTTACGCCGGTCGTGACGCGTTCGTGTCGCTGAAGCGCTGATCCCATGCGCGACTGGCGCTGGCTGCTGCTGGTGCTCGCGCTGCTGCTCGGATGGCTGCAGTACCGCTTCTGGTTTGGGCCGGGCAACTCGGGCGAAGTGATGATGCTTGAGGCCCAGGTCGAGAACCAGAAGCGGGACAACGCCGGCCTGCAGCAGCGCAATGATGCGCTCGCTGCCGAGGTCAAGGACCTCAAGGAAGGCGAGGCCGCCATCGAAGAACGCGCGCGCAGCGAGCTGGGCATGATCAAGCCCGGCGAGAAGTTCTACCGCGTGGTCGAAGACGCGCCGGTGCCGCCACCGCGCGCGCCAACGGCCGTCACCGATCCGGATGCGCCGCACCAGGATGTGCCCTGATGGCGGGCATCTGGGCGGTGGTTCCCGCTGCTGGCCGTGGCACCCGCTTCGGCGGGCCCACGCCCAAGCAGTATCTGCTGGCCGGCGACCGCGTGTTGCTGGCCCACACCCTCGAGGCGCTGCTCTCGCACCCGGTCGTGGCCGGAGTGATGGTGGTGGTCGCCGAGAACGACGCCGACTGGCCGGGCTGGCAGTCGCTGGCGGACAAACCCATTCTGACCTGCATCGGCGGCGCCACCCGCGCCGGCTCGGTGCTGGCCGGCCTGCATGCGTTGCCCGATGACGTGCGCGCGGACGATTTCGTGCTGGTGCACGACGCCGCACGCCCGAACCTGGCCGCTGCCGATCTCGGTCGCCTGCTGGAAGTCGGCCGTGCCGACCCGGTCGGCGCGATCCTGGCCGCGCCCGTGCGCGATACGCTCAAGCGTGCCGGCGATGACGGTGGTATCGATGCCACCGAGCCGCGTGAACGCCTGTGGCGTGCGCTGACCCCGCAGCTGTTCCGCCGCTACCAGTTGGCGCGCGCGCTGCAGGACGCGGCCGATGCCGGCGTGGCCGTCACTGACGAAGCCATGGCCATGGAGCGCCAGGGGCTGCGCCCGCTGCTGGTGGAAGGCAGCGAAGACAACTTCAAGGTCACCACGCCGGCTGACCTGTCCCGTTTCGAATTCGTGTTGTCGCGTCGCGAACCCTGACGTCCGCGCGCGCCACACCCAACCGCAGGTTCTTGCAATGACCACGCCCCAGTTTCCTCCCTTCCGCATCGGACAGGGCTACGACGTCCATGCCTTTGGCGAGGGCGATCACATCATGCTCGGCGGCATCCGCGTCGCGCACAGCTGCGGCGTGCTCGCGCACAGCGATGGCGACGTGATCCTGCACGCCCTGTGCGATGCCATGCTCGGTGCGCTGGCACTGGGCGACATCGGCGTGCATTTCCCGCCGACCGACATGCGCTGGAAAGGCGCGGACAGCGCGCACCTGCTGGATCATTGCAACGGGCTGCTGCGCGGGCGCGGCTGGCAGGTCGGCAACACCGATATCACCGTGATCTGCGAGCGGCCCAAGGTCGGTCCGCATGCGCTGGCCATGCGCGAGCGCATCGCCACGGTGCTGGGCATCGCGCTGGACTGCGTGAGCGTGAAGGCCACCACGTCGGAGAAGCTGGGCTTCACCGGCCGCAGCGAGGGCATCGCCGCCCAGGCCAGCGTGCTGTTGGTGGCGCTGTGATCCCGTTGCCGCTGGCGTTCGGCGCGCCGCTGCTCAGCGCGAAGATCCGCACCACGCCCGAGGATTTCCAGGTGGACGAACTGCCGGCGTTCGAGCCGAGCGGTGAGGGCGAGCACCTGTTGCTGACGATCCGCAAGCGCGGGGCGAACACCGTGCACGTGGCCAAGGTGCTGGCCAGGTGGGCTGGCCTGCCGGACATGGCGGTCAGCTACGCGGGCATGAAGGATCGCCACGCGGTCACCACGCAGCGCTTCAGCGTGCACCTGCCCAAGCGCGTGGCGCCGGATCCGGCGCTGCTGGCTTCGGACGAGATCGAGGTGGTCGAGTCGACCTGGCACAACCGCAAGCTGCAGCGCGGTGCGCTGGCTGGCAACCGCTTCAAGCTGGTGCTGCGCGATGTGCGCGGCGATGCCGCGGCCATTGAAGAGCGCCTGTCCCATATTGCCTCGCGCGGTCTGCCGAACTGGTTCGGTGAGCAGCGCTTCGGCCGCGACGGCGGCAACGTGCCGGCCGCGCTGGCCATGTTCGGCGGCCGCCGCATGCGGCCCGATCAGCGCTCGCTGCTGCTCTCGGCCGCGCGCTCGGCACTGTTCAACCAGGTGCTGGCGGCGCGCGTGGAGCAGGGCAACTGGGACACGCCGCTGGAGGGCGAAGTCTGGATGCTCGATGGCAGCCGCAGTGTGTTCGGCCCGGAGCCGTGGACGGATCTGCTGGCCGATCGCCTTGGCCGCTTCGACATCCACCCCAGCGGCCCGTTGTGGGGCGAAGGTGAGCTGCGCAGCACCGGCGCCGCCGCCGAACTGGAACTGGGCGCGGTCGCGGATGAGCAATCGCTCGCGCTGCGCGCCGGCCTGGAAAGCGCTCGCCTGAAGCAGGAGCGCCGTGCGCTGCGCCTGCGCCCGGCCATGCTGCAACACCAGTGGCTGGCCGCGGATGTGCTGGAACTGAGCTTCGCGCTGCCACCGGGCTGCTATGCCACCGCGGTGCTGCATGAGCTGGGACCGGTGGAAGATGCCAGCCAGGCCACACCGGAGGCGTAGAGCCACGCCATGCAGGTGTGCGGGTGGCTACCGGTTTGCCAGCAGCACCAGTACCGCGCCCGTCCCACCTTGGCCGGCGGGCGCGGAATGAAACGCCAGCACGTCGTTGCGCAGCCGCAGCAGGCGATCGACCAGATTCTTCAACACCGGCGCGCCGCCATCGGATTGCAGCCCCTTGCCGTGGATGATGCGCACGCAGCCGTACTCATGGGCATGCGCTTCCACCAGGAACTGCCGGACCAGCGCCTCGGCCTGGGCCACGGTTGCACCATGCAGGTCCAGTTCGTCCTGCACGGAGTACTGGCCGCGCTTGAGTCGCTGGAACATCCGCGGCGGCAGGTTCTCGCGCCGGTAGCTGGCCGTATCCCCAGCCTCCAGGGGGCTGCTGTCGCGCAGCAGCCGGGCGAATTCACCGCGGGCGTCCTGTTCATCCTGCTCGGCCATCCGCGCGCGCGGCTTCGGCCGTGGCGTGGCCGGCGGCGGCGTGACCACCTTGCGCAGCGGTTTGACCTCGCCGATGGCGGCGCGGAACAACGCGGCAGGATCTTCGTCTTCAGGATGTGACATGCGTACAGCCTAATGGGCGGGGAGGGCGATGCCTACCGTTATCGGGGTAGGACGATCTGTCCGCTTGCGGCACAATAGCGGACGCACTTGCGCGGTCGTCATGCTCCGGAAGGGGCACGGCCACCGCCGCCAACAGTGGGAAGTGATGGAATCGAAGTCTTGAAAAATCAAGCGGTTAAATCGCAGATGCGGATTCTGGTCAGCAACGACGACGGTGTCGATGCACCGGGCATCAAGATGCTCGCCACGGGTTTACGTGACGCCGGTCATGAAGTGACCGTGGTCGCCCCCGATCGTGATCGCTCCGGCGCCAGCAATTCGCTGACCCTGGACCTGCCGATCCGCATGAAGCGCATCGACCACTACACCTGCTCGGTGGCCGGCACCCCGACCGACTGCGTGCATCTGGCCTTGACCGGCATGCTCGAGTACGAACCGGACATGGTGGTATCGGGCATCAACAACGCCGCCAATCTCGGCGACGACGTCATCTACTCCGGTACCGTCTCGGCGGCGATGGAAGGGCGCTTCCTCGGCCTGCCCGCAGTGGCGATGTCGCTGGTCACGCACAACCACGAGCCGCGCAACTTCGATACCGCCGCCCGCGCCGCGGTCGAGATCGTGACCCGGCTCAAGGCCGACCCGCTGCCCGCCGACACCATCCTCAACGTCAACGTGCCGGATCTGCCGTGGAGCGAGGTCCGTGGGTTCGAAGTGACCCGCCTGGGCAACCGCCACCGCGCCGAAGGCTGCATTGCCCAGCGCGATCCGCGCGGCAATGAGGTGTTCTGGATCGGCCCGGCCGGGCGCGAGCAGGATTCCGGCCCCGGCACCGATTTCCACGCGGTCCGCAACGGCTACATCTCGATCACCCCGATCCAGGTCGATCTCACCCGTTACCAGGCATTGGAGAAAGTGGCCAGCTGGGTTGCCGGGTTGACCGACGCGCTGGACCGGCCGGCATGACCCCGCGCCTGCGCCTGCAGCCCGAAGCCGTCGGCATCGGCATGACCTCGCAGCGGGTCCGCGATCGCCTGGTGGATCGCCTGCGCGATGCCGGCATCGCCGACGAAGCCACCCTCAATGCCATCCGTGTGGTGCCGCGCCATCTGTTCATCGATGAGGCGCTGGCGTCGCGTGCCTACGAAGACACCGCGCTGCCGATCGGGCACGGGCAGACCATTTCCCAGCCCTGGGTGGTCGCGCGCATGACCGAAGCGGTGCTGCAGTCAGCGCCGAAGAAAGTGCTGGAAGTCGGCACCGGCTCGGGCTACCAGGCCGCCGTGCTGGGCGCGATCGGGCTGGAGGTGTACACGGTCGAGCGTATCGGCGATCTGCTGCGCCAGGCGCGCAAGCGCTTCCGTGCGCTGGGCATGAACATCCGCAGCAAACATGATGATGGCCGCATCGGCTGGGCCGAACACGGTCCTTACGATGCGATCGTGGTGACCGCGGCCGCACCGGCGCTGGTGGACGCACTGGTCGAACAGCTTGCCGTGGGTGGCCGCCTGGTCGCGCCGGTCGGCGGCCCGGGCGCGCAGTCGCTGATCCAGTTGACCCGTCGCGATGACGGCAGTGTTGAACAGCAGGTACTGGCACCGGTCACGTTCGTACCGCTGCTGTCTGGCATGCTGGACTGATTCCAAGGAGCGTTGCGTCATGAAGATTTTTGGTCCGCTGTACGAGCGGGCAATGAAGTGGGCCGCGCATGAGCGCGCCCCGACCTATCTGACGGTGTTGAGCTTCATCGAGGCGATCATCTTCCCGGTGATGCCCGAGGTGATGCTCGCCCCGATGTGCGTGGCCCAGCCCAAGCGCGGCTGGTGGTTCGCCACGCTCAGCCTGGCCGGTTCGATGGCCGGTGCGCTGGTCGGCTATGCGCTGGGCCACTTCGCCTTCGAAGCGCTCAAGCCGGTGTTCGCCGCGCTGGGCATGTTGACCAGCATCGAAGGTGGCATCGCCATCGTGCAGGCCAAGATGGCCGAGTCGCCCTGGGCGGTGTTCACCTTCCTGGTGCTGGGCGGCTTCATGCCGATCCCGATGAAGGTCTTCACATGGGCATCGGGTATCGTCGGCGTGCCGTTGCCGCAGTATTTCCTGAGCATGTTGATCGGCCGTGGCAAGCGCGTGTACGTGCTGGCGGCGGTCATTCGTATTGGCGGGCCGCGCGCGGAAGCTGCGCTGCGCCGTTGGATTGAACCGCTGGGCTGGATCGCGACCGCGTTGGTGGTCGTGCTGGTGGCCTGGCTTGTATGGAGAGCGAAGTTCGCATGAGTGCTGATCGTTTGAGCAAGGGAGTGCGCAGCGGCGCGCTGCTGCTGGTGGTGTCGGCGCTGAGCGCCTGTGGCACCGCCACCGTGGTGCGGCCCTCGGGCTCGGGCGGTGTGGCCCACAGCACGCCGCAGAGCTCGGTGGCCAAACCCGGCCAGACCGCCGTCGTCCGCCGTGGCGACACGCTGTATGCGCTGGCCCGCATCCACAACATCACCCCGCGCGATCTGGCCGCCTGGAACGGGTTGGCCGAGCCGTACACGATCTATCCGGGGCAGTCGCTGCGCCTGTACCCGGGCGGCAGCGGCGGCAGCCCGGGCCGCGCCCCGACCACCGTGGTGACCGCGCCGCGCCCGGGTGGCACAGCGCCGGCCGCTACGCCGGCGCCGACCACGGCGATCAAGAGCAACATCAGCTGGCGCTGGCCGGCCGATGGCGCGATCGTCGGGCGCTTCGTCGCCGGTGAAGCGACCAAGCAGGGCGTGGACATTGCCGGCACCAGTGGCCAGCCGGTCCGGGCGACGGCCGCCGGCGTGGTGGTGTACTCCGGTGCCGGCCTGGTCGGTTTCGGTGAGTTGATCATCATCAAGCACAGCGACCAGTGGTTGTCGGCGTATGGTCACAACCGCAAGCGCCTGGTCAATGAAGGCCAGAGCGTGAAGGCCGGCGAGCAGATCGCGGAGATGGGCCGCACCGGCGCTGCACGCGACATGCTGCACTTCGAGATCCGCTACAACGGCAAGCCGGTCGACCCGCTGCTGTACCTGCCGCCGAAGTAAGCACGAAAAAGGCCGCCTCAAGGGCGGCCTTTTCTGAACGGAAATCCCGGTCTCACCCCTTCAGGATGAACGCCGCGGCCACCTTGCGCCCCTCGCTGGCGAGGATGTTGAAGGTTCGCGCCGCCGCCGGGTTGTTCATCACTTCCAGGCCGATCCCACGGGTCAGGCAGGCGGCCATGACTGCCGCCGGCGGGAACACCTGGGTATCGCCCGTACCCAGTACCACCAGCGCGGGGTTCAGCGCCAGCACCGGCTGCAGGTCTTCCGGGGTCAGCAAGGCAATATCGGCTACCGGCCACGCTTCGATCAGCGTGTCCGGAGCCAGGATGAAACTGGCGGCCAGGGTCCGGTCATTCACTTTCGCACTGCGGCCATTGGCGGCGCGCAGGGCGTAGGCGTAGTCAGGGATTTCGTGGCTCAGCTGCATAAGCGTTCCGGGATCAGCCGCGCGGCAGGACGATCTGGCGCTGTTCCTTGCTCGGGCGGTACAGCACGGCCACGTGGCCGATACGCTGCACCAGCGCGCTTTCGCTGGCACTGACCAGCTCGGCGATGAGGGCGTCACGGGCCTCGCGGTCTTCGGCGGCAACCTTGACCTTGATCAGCTCGTGGCGCTCCAGCACCTCTTCCAGTTCAGCCAGGAAGGCCGGTGTCACCCCCTTGCCGCCGATCTGGAGCAGGGCTTTCAGATCATGCGCGTGGCCGCGGAGGAAACGGGTTTGGGAAGAAGTCAGGGCGATAGCCATTCAGGAACAAGCGGTTAACTGGGGCGATCAGGGTATCATGACCTCCCCATCCGACCCGCATCTCAATGGCAACCCGTAGCAAAAGCAGTCAACGCTGGTTGAAAGAGCACTTCGCCGACCCCTTCGTGAAGAAGGCCCAGGCCGAGGGCATGCGCTCGCGCGCGGCCTACAAGCTGGAGGAGTTGCTGCAGCGCGATCGGCTGCTGAAGCCGCACATGGTCGTGGTCGATCTGGGCGCCGCCCCGGGTGGCTGGTCCCAGCAGGTCCGCCGCCAGATCGGCGATACCGGCCGGGTGCTGGCCCTGGACATCCTGGAGATGCCGCCGCTGGCCGGCGTGGAGTTCCTTCACGGTGACTTCAGGGAACAAGCCGTCCTATCGGAGTTCGAAGCCATGCTGGGGGATCAGCCGGTAGACCTTGTGCTCTCGGATATGGCCCCCAATAAGAGTGGAATGGATGCGGTGGACCAACCGCGGATGATGCACCTGGCGGAGTTGGCGTTGGATTTTGCCGACAACCATCTCAAGCCCGGTGGCGCGTTCCTGATCAAGCTGTTCCAGGGCGTGGGCTTTGACGACTACGTGCGCGAAATGCGCCGCCGGTACGACAAAGTAGTGATCCGCAAGCCTGAAGCCTCCCGGAAGCGCTCGCCCGAGGTGTACGCCTTGGGGCAGGGAAAACGCGCGCAGATCAAGTAAGCTCAACCATACGAATCGCGTCAGGAATTAGAGGAACACCGGAGCCAATGAGGATGAACGACTTGACCAAGAACCTCCTGCTATGGGTGGTCGTCGCCGTCGTGCTGATGGTGGTCTTCCAGAGCTTCTCGCCGAAGAGCAGCGGAGCCGGCGCACAGGGCGCGACGTACTCGCAGTTCCTGGACCAGGTGGACAGCGGCAATGTCCAGAAGGTGACCTTCAGCGGGGACATGCGTGGCGGCACCAATCAGATTTCCTACACCACCCGTGGCGGCCAGTCGGCCACCATCACCGCCCCGTTCGATCGCGACCTGATCAACGTGCTGCGCGGCAAGAACGTGGAAATCGTCCAGGAGGAGCCCTCCAGCGGCATCTCGCTGGGCGCGATCCTGATGAACTTCCTCCCGGTGATCCTGATCATCGGCTTCTGGATCTTCATCATGCGCCAGATGCAGGGCGGTGGCGGCGGGGCCAAGGGCGCGATGTCCTTCGGCAAGTCGCGCGCCAAGCTGCAGGGCGAAGACCAGATCAAGGTCACCTTCGCCGACGTTGCCGGGTGCGACGAGGCCAAGGAAGAAGTCGGCGAACTGGTCGACTTCCTGCGCGACCCCACCAAGTTCACCAAGCTGGGCGGCAAGATTCCGCGCGGCGTGCTGATGGTGGGTCCGCCGGGTACCGGCAAGACGCTGCTGGCCCGCGCCATTGCTGGCGAGGCCAAGGTGCCGTTCTTCTCGATCTCCGGTTCGGATTTCGTGGAAATGTTCGTCGGCGTCGGCGCCAGCCGCGTGCGCGACATGTTCGAGCAGGCCAAGAAGCAGGCACCGTGCATCATCTTCATCGATGAAATCGACGCTGTCGGTCGTCACCGTGGTGCCGGTCTGGGCGGCGGTCACGACGAGCGCGAGCAGACCCTGAACCAGCTGCTGGTCGAAATGGACGGCTTCGAGGGAGGCGAGGGCGTGATCGTCATCGCCGCCACCAACCGTCCCGACGTGCTGGATCCGGCGCTGCTGCGCCCGGGCCGTTTCGACCGCCAGGTCGTGGTCGGCCTGCCGGACGTCAAGGGCCGCGAGCAGATCCTCAAGGTGCATATGCGCAAGCTGCCGCTGGCCGACGATGTCGAGCCGATGGTGATCGCGCGCGGCACCCCGGGCTTCTCCGGTGCGGACCTGGCCAACCTGGCCAACGAAGCAGCACTGTTCGCCGCGCGCGGCGGTGAGAAGGAAGTCCGCATGGACCACTTCGACCGTGCCCGCGACAAGATCCTGATGGGTGCCGAACGCCGTTCGATGGCGATGAGCGAAGAAGAAAAGACGCTCACCGCCTACCACGAAGCCGGCCACGCCATCGTCGGTCGCCTGGTGCCCGAGCACGATCCGGTCTACAAGGTCACCATCATTCCCCGCGGTCGCGCGCTGGGTGTGACGATGTACCTGCCCGAAGGCGACAAGTACTCGATGAACCGGGTGGCGATCGAATCGCAGCTGTGTTCGCTGTACGGCGGCCGCGTTGCCGAAGAACTGATCTTCGGCACCGACAAGGTCACCACCGGCGCCTCCAACGATATCGAGCGCGCCACCAAGATGGCCCGCAACATGGTCACCAAGTGGGGCCTGTCCGACGAACTCGGCCCGATCGCCTACGGTGAAGAGGACGATGAAGTGTTCCTCGGCCGTTCGGTGACGCAGCACAAGAGCGTGTCGGATGACACCGCGCGCCGCATCGACGAAGTCGTCCGCAGCATCCTGGACAAGGCGTACGCCCGTACCACCGAACTGCTGACCGCCAACCTCGACAAGCTGCACACGATGTCCCAACTGCTGCTGCAGTACGAGACCATCGATGCGCCGCAGATCAATGCCGTGATGGAAGGCCGTGATCCGCCGCCGCCGATGGGCTGGGACAAGTCTCCCAGCAACAAGGATGGCGGCAACAACAACGACAAGGGCGGCGATGCCCGTCCGGTCGCGCCGATCGCCGGTCCTGCCGAGCAGATCTGAGTGTTGCCCACGTAAGTGACGAAGGCCGGGGAAACCCGGCCTTCGTCGTTTCGGGCAGGTCATAATGACGGTCCGTTTTCGTTCCCGTTCTGGAGTCGCCATGTCCGCACCCCCGCCGCAGCCGATCTCGCACACCACTGAAATGGTGATCGCCACGATCATTGGCGTGGCCATCGGCCTGACCCGCGACAACTTCCTGCTCGGCGCTGGCATCGGCATCGCGGTCGGTGTGCTGATGAGCATCGCCAAGACCGTGTACGTGGAGCGCAAGCGCCGCCAGCGCTGAGTGCTTGCGCGCGCCGCCGGCAGTGGGCACGATGCGCGTGCCCGCGCCGCATGACGCGGTCGGGCATGGCCGGGGGATCGGCCGACACACTTTCCAGGGGGACTTTCATGCGTCATTCGATGCGCGCAGCCGTTGCTGCGCTGCTGTGCTGTGCCACGCCGCTCATGGCCGCCGAGATCCACGTGCAGGATCCGGTGCCGTTCAACGACGCGGCGATCATCGCCGAGAACATCAAGGCCGAGTGCCGGATGGGCGCGCAGCTGGCGACCGCGCTGGGCAAGAATGCGCCGGCGCATGGCAACACCATCGTCTTCGGCAGTGATCCGGTGAACACCGGCAGCGGACACGCGTTGAAGCTGGAACTGGTGGAGGCGCAGAGCGCCGGCAATGCGTTCACCGGCCACTTCAAGTCCGCTGCCGTGCGCGGCGTGCTGTTCGAGAACGGCCAGCAGGTGGCCACGGTCACCGCACGCCGCGTGTCGCGCGGTGGCGCGTTTGCCGGCTTCAAGGGCTCGTGCGATGTGCTCGAGCGCACGGTCAATGCGATCGGCAACGATCTGGCGATCTGGCTGGCCAAGCCGGTCGATGGGGCCCGCCTCGGCGACCTCTGACGGCCGGTCCGGTGCGCCAGCGTAAACTACGCGCTGGCGTACTTCGTGGATCTGCCCATGTTCGATATCTCCCCCCAGCTCGATTGCGGCGGCCGCCTGCTGCGGCTGGATCGCCCGCGGGTCATGGGCATCGTCAACGTCACCCCGGATTCGTTCTCCGACGGCGGTGACCACGACAGCGTGGAGGCCGCGGTCGCGCACGGCCTGCAGCTGGTGGCCGAGGGCGCCGACCTGCTCGACATCGGCGGCGAGTCGACCCGGCCCGGCAGTGCGCCGGTACCGCTGGATGAAGAACTGCGCCGGGTCATCCCGGTGATCGAGCGGCTGGCACGCGAAACCACCGTGCCGATCAGCATCGACACCTTCAAGCCCGAGGTGATGCGCGCCGCGGTCGCCGCCGGTGCCGGCCTGATCAATGACATCCATGCGTTGCGCCAGCCCGGTGCGCTGGACGCCGCCGCCGAACTCGGCGTGCCGGTGGTGCTGATGCACATGCAGGGCGAGCCCGGCAGCATGCAGGACACCCCGCACTACGATGACGTGGTCGCCGAGGTGCATCGCTTCCTGACCGAGCGCATGTTCCAGGCCGAGATGGCCGGCGTCGCCAAGAAGCACCTGATCATCGATCTGGGCTTCGGTTTCGGCAAGACCACCGAACACAACATGATCCTGCTCGCACGCTCGGGCCGTTTCCTCGAGCTGGGCGTGCCGATGCTGGCCGGCCTGTCGCGCAAGCGCAGCATCGGTGAACTGACCGGTCGTGAGCAGCCGCGTGACCGCGTGGCCGGTTCCGTCGCCGCGCACCTGATCGCGGCCCAGCGGGGTGCGATGCTGCTGCGCGTGCACGATGTCGCGGCCACCGTGGATGCGTTGAAGGTCTGGGCGGCGGTCGATGCCGTGCCGATGCCGCGGGTGTCGGCCGCACCGGCGATGCCGCGCTGGCCGGACGAGGACTGATGGCCGTCGATCAGCGCCCGCTGGCGATCGCGGTGATGGGCCCGACCGCCTCGGGCAAGACCGCCGCCGCGATCGCGCTGGCCCAGCAGTTGGACGGTGAGATCGTCAGCGTCGATTCGGCGCTGGTCTATCGCGGGCTGGATATCGGCTCGGCCAAACCCGATGCGGCCGAGCGCGCGCAGGCGCCGCACCATCTGCTGGATGTGCGCGACCCGTGGCAGACCTATTCGGCGGCGGAGTTCGCCAGCGACGCGGCGCGCGCCGTCCGCGACATCATCGCGCGCGGGCGCATGCCGATTCTGGCCGGTGGCACGGGGCTGTATTTCCGCGCCCTGCTGCAGGGCCTGTCGCCGATGCCTGAAGCCGATCCTGCGGTGCGCGCGCAGATCGCGGCCGAGGCGGCCGAGCAGGGCTGGGCGGCGATGCATGCCCAGCTCGCCGGCATCGATCCGGCAGCGGCAAAGCGCATTCACGCCACCGACCCGCAGCGTATCCAGCGGGCGCTGGAAGTCCATCGGCTGACCGGTACCCCGATCAGCGAGTGGCAGAAGCTGCCCGGTGTGGACCGGCTGCCGGTGCGGGCGCTCAAACTGATCCTCGCGCCGCGCGAGCGCACGGTGCTGCACCAGCGCATCGAAACCCGTTTCGACACGATGCTGGATCGCGGCTTCCTGGACGAAGTCCGCGCGCTGCGGGCCCTGCCGGCGATGGCCGAGGTGGCCGCGCCGCTGGATCTGCCGGCCGTGCGGGCGGTGGGCTACCGGCAGGCTTGGGAGTATCTGGACGGGCAGGGGACGGCCGAGGCGTTCCGTGAACGCGGCATCCAGGCCACCCGTCAGCTGGCCAAGCGCCAGCTGACCTGGTTGCGCGGGGAGCTTGATGCGCGCTGGTTCGATCCCCATCTAGACAGGGCTTCCCTGGCGGATGCGGTGTCGACCTTCGTCGCACGCTGAGTCCACGCCTTCACCCGCCCACCCCGTGTACCATCAAGGGTTCCGGCGGGCGGCGGGGGCCGTGGCAACTGCCGGAAGACCATAAAAACAATAATCAGGAGTGTGCAATGTCCAAGGGGCAATCGCTGCAGGATCCGTTTCTGAATGCACTTCGGCGCGAACGTGTGCCGGTGTCGGTGTATCTGGTCAATGGCATCAAGCTGCAGGGAACGATTGAATCGTTCGACCAGTTCGTGGTGCTGCTGCGTAATACGGTGAGCCAGATGGTGTACAAGCACGCCATCTCGACCGTGGTGCCGGCGCGCAACGTGAAGGTCGGGCCCGGAGGTGGTTATGTGCAATCCAATGATGGCGCCGAGGGCGTCCAAGGTGATGACGACGTTGAGTGACTGCGTGAAAAATTCTGGAGAACTGCGTGTTTGACCGTTCCAAGCGAGGCGAACACGCACTCCTGATCCAGCCGCACGCCGGCCGGCTCGAAGATGACGTGCTTGAAGAGTTCACCGATCTGGCCCGCTCTGCCGGGGCCAGCATCGCGGCCACGTTGACCGCGCGCATCGATCGGCCCAATCCGTCGATCCTGATTGGCAGCGGCAAGCTGGACGAGGTCAAGGCCGCGGCCGATGCCACCGGCGCCGACCTGATCCTGGTCAACCATGCGCTGTCGCCGGGGCAGGAGCGCAACCTGGAGCGGTTCCTGGAACGGCGCGTGATCGACCGCACCGGGCTGATCCTGGATATCTTCGCCCAGCGTGCGCGCAGCCACGAAGGCAAGCTGCAGGTCGAGCTGGCGCAGCTGCGCCACATGTCCACGCGGCTGATCCGCGGCTGGACCCATCTGGAGCGCCAGCGCGGCGGTTCCATCGGTCTGCGCGGCCCGGGTGAAACCCAGCTGGAAACCGATCGCCGCCTGCTGCAGAAGCGGGTGGAGCAGCTGCAGAAGAAGCTGGAAAAGGTGGAAGTGCAGCGCACCCAGATGCGTCGTGCCCGCCTGCGCAGCGAGCTGCCGCGGGTGGCCCTGGTGGGCTACACCAACGCCGGCAAGTCGACCCTGTTCAACGCATTGACCGGTGCCGAGGCGTATGCCGCGGACCAGTTGTTCGCGACGCTGGACCCGACCGTGCGCCGCATCGCGCTGCCGGGCGGCAGCGTGGTGCTTGCCGATACCGTCGGCTTCGTCCGCGACCTGCCGCACGATCTGGTGGCCGCGTTCCGGTCCACCTTGTCCGAAGCCCGCGAAGCGGACTTCCTGCTGCACCTCGTCGATGCGGCCGATCCGCACCGTGAGGAGCGCATCGCACAGGTGGATGAAGTGCTGACCGCCATCGGCGCGGGCGATCTGCCGCAGTTGCTGGTGTTCAACAAGATCGATCGGATCGACGGGGCCGACGTGCGTCACGATGGCCAGGACGGCATCCCCGACAACGCGCGCCGCGAGCGGGTCTGGATTTCCGCCCGCGACAACGTCGGCCTGCCGCTGCTGCAGGCCGTGCTGGGCAAGCGCCTGGGCCTGCAGCACGTCAGTGGCGAGCTGCGGCTGCCGCCCAGTGCCGGTCGCCTGCGTTCGCGCCTGCATCAGCTGGAAGTCGTGCGCAGCGAAACCACCGACGAAGACGGTTGGCTGCTGCAGGTCGAGATCCCCATCGCCGAGGCCGAGAAGCTGGCGGCCGGCGAGGGCGGCGAACCGATCCGCGCGATGCTCCCGGAGAAGCTTCCGGAGTGGTGAGGGGTGTGCCGGCAATACACGACATCAGCCACGATTTCGGCTAAAACAGGGGGGCGTTCGTCCCCCCGTTGATCCAGGATTCCCCATGACCGTTCCTTCCGACGCCGAGCTGGGCGCCCTTGCCAGTGACGTGGGCCAGCGCCTGCAGCAGGCCTCGCTGCAGCTGGTGACCGCCGAGAGCTGCAGTGGCGGCTGGATCGCCAAGGCGATGACGGATATCGCCGGCTCCTCGGCGTTCTTCGATTGCGGCATGGTGGTCTACAGCTACGAAGCCAAACAACGCCTGCTCGGCGTGCGTGCACAGACGCTGGAACAGTTCGGCGCGGTCAGCCGCGAGACCGTGCTGGAAATGGTCTCCGGTGCGCTGATCAATTCCGGCGCCGGCATCGCCGTGGCGGTGACCGGCATTGCCGGCCCGGGCGGAGGCAGCGAGGACAAGCCGGTCGGCAGCGTGTGGATCGGCTGGAAGGGCCGGGGCGGCTACGCGCGTGCGCAGTTGTTCCAGTTCGACGGCGACCGCGAAGCCATACGGCGGCAGACCGTGCAGCAGGCGCTGACGGGAATCTTCCCGCTGTTGTGACATCCTGACCGGGTGTGCTGACAGGAGAGTGGGCCGATGTGGGAAACGCTGGGTACCGTGCGTGACCTGGGGCGATTGCAGGAAATCGCGTCGGTCCTCATCCGCTATGGCTTCGGCGACCTCGTGCGCCGCATCGGCCTGGCCGATGTGCTCGAGCGCGCCGGCCGCCTGCTGCACTGGAACGACACCCAGCAGATGCTGCGGATGACCGCGCCGGTGCGCGTGCGCCGCGCGATGGAAGACCTCGGACCCACTTTCGTCAAACTCGGCCAGGTGCTGGCCACCCGCGTGGACCTGTTCCCGCCGGACTGGATCGCGGAATTTTCCGAACTGCAGAATGCCGTGCCCGCGCTGCCATATGCGCAGGTGCGTGAGCAGCTCGAACGCGATCTCGGCGCGCCGGCCACCGAGGTGTTCGCGTGGCTCGATGAAACGCCCATGGCCGCGGCCTCGCTGGCGCAGGCGCACCGCGCAACCCTGCATGACGGCACCGCCGTGGTGCTGAAGATCCGTCGTCCGGGCATCCGCGAGGTGATCGAAGCCGACCTGCGCCTGCTGGCGCGGCTGGCCGAGATCGTGGAAGCGCGCTTGCCCGACCTGCAGCGGTATCGCCCGGCCGAGGTGGTGCAGCAGTTCCAGGTGTCGCTGCGCCGCGAGCTGGATTTTGCCGCCGAATGCCGCAATGCCGAGCGCATCGCGCGCAACTTCCAGGGCCGCGACGACATCCTGATCCCCAACGTGCACTGGCAGTGGACGTGCGAGAGCCTCAACGTGCAGGACTTCGTGGACGGCATTCCCGGTCGCGATCTGGCCGGTGTCGATGCGGCCGGTCTGGACCGCGTGCTGCTGGCCCGCACCGGTGCGCGCATCGTGCTGAAGATGGTGCTGGAGGACGGCTGTTTCCACGCTGATCCGCACCCGGGCAACATCATCTACCTGCGCGACGGCCGCATCGGCGTGATCGATTTCGGCATGGTGGGCGCGATCTCCGAGCAGCGCCGTTTCCAGGTCGCCCAGCTGCTGCACGGCCTGGTCACCCAGGAGCCGGAGCAGGTGGCCGACGTGCTGCTGGACTGGGCCGGTGGCGTGGAGGTGGACGAGTCGCGGCTGCAGCAGGACATCAGCACCTTCGTGGACCAGTACCGCGGGGTGCCGTTGAAAGACCTGCACATGGGCCTGATGCTGGGCAACATCACCCAGTTGCTGCGCCAGTACGCGCTGACCCTGCCGGCCGATCTGGCGCTGATGATCAAGACCTTCCTCACCCTGGAAGGCATGGGCCGCCAGCTCGACCCGCAGTTCGACATGGCCAGCGCCGCGCGCCCGTATCTGGAGCGGGTGATGTGGCAGCGCTACTCGCCCGGCGCGATGCTCAAGCGCGGCAAGCGCAGCCTGGTCGGGGTGATGGACCTGGTCGGCGACCTGCCGCGCGACGTGCGCAGGCTGCTGCAGATGGCGCGCCGCGGCCGGCTCCAGCTCAAGATCGAAACCACTGCGCTGCAGGGCTTCGGCGACCAGGTCAACCGTGCCGCCAATCGGCTGGTCATGGGTATCGTGACCGCCGCGCTGATCATCGGCTCCTCGATCGTCATGCACAGCGTCGGCGGCATCTCCAGCCGCTGGTTGCTTGCGCTCGGCGTGGCCGGCTTCATCGGTGCCGGCTTCTGTGGCGTGTGGATCCTGTTCTCGATCTGGCGCAGCGGTAAGAACCCGTAGGGTTCTAACCGCTGGGATCCGAAGGATCCCCGGAATCTCCCGCGTAAGCGGGGGATTACGTGTAGGTCCGACCGTTGGTCGGACGCCATTGCCGCGCGTTCGCGCGGTCACCGACCAACGGTCGGTGGCTACAGGTGTTGCTGGCGGCTTCGGTTGGGCGTGGACCACCCTTCTTCTATCTGTTCTTCCTCTGCGGGCACTTGCGTGCCCGCATCGTTAGTAGTAATACTACTAACCATGGACCTGACCGATACCCAGCACGCGATCCTGCAGTTGATCGCCGAGCGTATAGAGACCGATGGCGCACCGCCGTCGCAGACGGAAATCGCCCGTGCGTTCGGCTTCAAGGGCGTCCGCGCAGCCCAATACCATCTGGAAGCGCTGGAGCAGGCCGGGGCGATCCGTCGCATCCCGGGCCAGGCCCGCGGCATCCGGCTGGTCCAGGCACCGGCGCTGCAGAACGGCCTGCCCGAATCGCTGCCCGCCTCGGCGTTGCCGGACCACGTCCTGCGCCTGCCGGTGCTGGGCCGGGTCGCGGCCGGTCTGCCGATCGGCGCGGATATCGGCTCGGACGACTTCGTGGTGCTCGACCGGGTGTTCTTCTCGCCCGCGCCGGACTACCTGCTGAAAGTGCAGGGCGACTCGATGATCGACGAAGGCATCTTCGACGGCGACCTGATCGGTGTGCACCGCACCCGCGACGCCCGCTCCGGCCAGATCGTGGTGGCCCGCATCGATGACGAGATCACGGTCAAGCTGCTGAAGATGGGCAAGGACCGGATCCGCCTGCTGCCGCGCAATCCCGATTACAAGCCGATCGAAGTGCTGCCCGACCAGGACTTCGCCATCGAAGGCCTCTATTGCGGGTTGCTGCGGCCCAACCGCTGACCCTGTTCCCCTTTGAATCACGCGCGGTCTTTTGTGGCACATCTCTGGTTTTGCTGAGGTTGGTACGGATGTCCGATAATTTTTTTCCGAACGCCGGGCAGAATCTCAGCCCGTGCGATACGCCAGCCTTAAAGTGAACCCATGGCCAAGAAGACTTCCAAAGACAGCACCTCCACCGATACGACCTCTGCAAGGACCACTCCGATGGACGAAAACAAAAAGCGCGCCCTCACCGCCGCGCTGAGCCAGATCGAAAAGCAGTTCGGCAAGGGCGCCGTGATGCGCATGGGCGACCGCGTCGTCGAAGCGGTCGAGGTCATCCCCACCGGGTCGCTGATGCTGGATATCGCGCTCGGTATCGGTGGCCTGCCCAAGGGGCGTGTCGTGGAGATCTACGGTCCGGAATCCTCGGGCAAGACCACCCTGACCCTGCAGGCGATCGCCGAATGCCAGAAGAAGGGCGGTACTGCGGCCTTCATCGATGCCGAGCACGCGCTGGATCCGATCTACGCCGCCAAGCTGGGCGTCAACGTGGACGACCTGCTGCTCTCGCAGCCCGATACCGGTGAGCAGGCGCTGGAAATCGCCGACATGCTGGTGCGCTCCAGCTCGGTGGACATCGTGGTGGTCGACTCGGTCGCCGCGCTGACCCCCAAGGCCGAAATCGAAGGCGAAATGGGCGACCAGCTGCCGGGCCTTCAGGCCCGTCTGATGAGCCAAGCGCTGCGCAAGCTGACCGGCAACATCAAGCGCTCCAACACCCTGGTGGTCTTCATCAACCAGCTGCGGCACAAGATCGGCGTCATGATGCCGGGCCAAAGCCCGGAAGTGACCACCGGCGGCAACGCGCTGAAGTTCTACGCCTCGGTCCGCTTGGACATCCGCCGTATCGGCGCGATCAAGAAGGGCGACGAGATCATCGGCAACCAGACCAAGATCAAGGTCGTCAAGAACAAGCTGGCGCCCCCGTTCAAGCAGGTCATCACCGAGATCCTGTACGGCGAAGGCATCAGCCGCGAAGGCGAACTGATCGACATGGGCGTGGAAGCCAAGCTGGTCGAGAAGGCAGGCGCCTGGTACAGCTACGGCGAAGAGCGGATCGGCCAGGGCAAGGACAACGCCCGCGGCTATCTGCGCGACAACCCGCAGATCGCCCAGCGTCTGGAAGCCGAGCTGCGCGAGAAGTTCCAGCCGGAAGAAGCCGTGCGTGAAGGCGGCGACGAGGCTGAAGACGACGCCGAGTGAGTTTCCTGCGGGGCAGGGCAGCGCCGTCAGTGACGCTCGCCCTGGCCTGCAGTTTCAAGAATCCCCGACGGGATGGCGCCAAGGACGGCGCACTGTAATGGACCGCTGCCATGCAAGACTCCGAAGCCCCCGCACCCCGGCGCAAGCGCCGTGTCCAGGAACAGACGCCGGTCCAGCGGGCGTTGGGGCTGCTGGTGCGCCGCGAACATTCGCGTAAAGAGCTGACCCGCAAACTGCAGGCCCGCGGCATCGAGAACGAAGCCGCCGAAGCTGCGGTAAGCAAGCTGGCCGAGGCCGGCTGGCAGGATGACACCCGCTTTGCCGAGAATCTGGTCCGGATCCGGGCCAATACCGGCTATGGACCGATCCACATCCGCGCCGAACTGGGCACGCATGGCCTGGACAGCGACCAGATCGCTGCGGCCATGGACACCTTCGAAGGCGATTGGACCGAGAATGCCCGCGACCTGGTCTGCCGCCGTTTTGGCGAGGCTGGCCCGCAGGAACTGCCTGCACGGCGCAAAGCCGCCGATCTTCTGGCCCGCCGGGGGTTCCCCGGCGACAGCATCCGCCAGGCCACCCGTTACGACCCTGAGGACTGAGCGGCCCGGGCCTGATACCCTTTGTGGTTTCGGCGGTCCTGCAGTTGACACCCGGCCATTGGGGCTGCGTGCCAGGGACTGACCGGCCCGCACAAAGCCAGCCCCCCATGAACGCATCCGTCAAATTCACTACCTCCCAGATCCGCAGCGATTTCCTTGAGTTCTTCAAGGGCAAAGGCCACACGATCGTGCCGTCGGCGCCCCTGGTGCCGGGCAATGATCCGACCCTGCTGTTCACCAACTCCGGCATGGTGCAGTTCAAGGACGTGTTCCTTGGCGCCGAGAAGCGCAGCTACGTGCGCGCGGCCGACGTCCAGCGCTGCCTGCGCGCCGGTGGCAAGCACAACGATCTGGACCAGGTCGGCTACACCGCGCGCCACCACACCTTCTTCGAGATGCTGGGCAACTGGTCGTTCGGCGATTACTTCAAGAAGGACGCCATCGCCTGGGCCTGGGAGCTGCTGACCCAGGTCTGGAAGCTGCCGGCCGAGCGCCTGCTGGTCACCGTGTACCAGACCGATGACGAGGCCTACGCGCTGTGGCGCGACATGGTCGGTATCCCGGAAGAGCGGATCGTGCGCATCGGCGACAACAAGGGTGCGCCGTTCGCGTCGGACAATTTCTGGCAGATGGCCGAAACCGGCCCGTGCGGCCCGTGTACCGAAATCTTCTATGACCATGGCGACCACATCGCCGGTGGCCCCCCGGGTTCGCCGGATGAAGACGGCGACCGCTTCATCGAGATCTGGAACCTGGTCTTCATGCAGTTCGACCGCCAGCCCGACGGCACCCTGGTGCCGCTGCCGGCCCCGTGCGTGGATACCGGCATGGGCCTGGAGCGTCTGGCGGCGATCCTGCAGCACGTCCACACCAATTACGAAATCGACCTGTTCCAGGCGCTGATCCGCAAGGCCAGCGAGCTGACCGGCATGGCTGATCTGGAGAACAAGTCGCTGCGCGTGATCGCCGATCACATCCGTGCCTGCTCGTTCCTGATCGTTGATGGCGTACTGCCGTCCAACGAAGGCCGCGGCTACGTGCTGCGCCGGATCATCCGCCGCGCCCTGCGCCATGGCTGGATGCTCGGTGTGCGCCAGCCGTTCTTCAGCAAGCTGGTGCCGACGCTGGTCGAGCAGATGGGCGTGGCCTATCCGGAACTGCCGGCGCAGGTCGACACGGTTGTGCGCGCCCTGCAGGCCGAAGAAGAGCGTTTCGCGGAAACGCTGGATTCGGGCATGAAGATTTTCGACGACGTCGCGGCCAAGGTCAGCGACGGCGTGATCCCGGGCGTTGATGCGTTCCGCCTGTACGACACCTACGGCTTCCCGGTCGATCTGACGGCCGATATCGCCCGCGAGCGCGATATGACGGTGGACATGGTCGCCTTCAACGCCGCGATGGACACCCAGCGCGAGACCGCGCGCGCGGCCGGCAAGTTCGGCGGCGGCGTGACCCTGTCGGCCGATCTGGTCGCCACGCTCAAGCCGACCGTGTTCCTGGGGTATGACCGCCTGCAGGCCGACGACCTCACCGTGGTCGCCATCCTGAAGGACGGCCGCCCGGTGGAGAGCGCGCAGGCTGGCGATGACGTCATCGTGCTGACCAACCAGACCCCGTTCTACGCCGAGTCCGGTGGCCAGGTCGGCGACAACGGCACCCTGACCGGCGCCGGCGTCCAGGTAGAGGTCAGCGACACCCAGAAGTTCGCGGGCCAGTTCCACGGCCACGTGGGCAAGCTCACCGCGGGCAGCCTGAAGGTCGGCGATGTGCTGTCCGGTCAGGTCGATGGCCAGCGCCGTGGCGCGACCATCCTCAACCACTCGGCCACCCACCTGCTGCATGCCGCCCTGCGCGAAGTGCTGGGCACCCATGTGCAGCAGAAGGGCTCGCTGGTCGCGCCTGATCGCCTGCGCTTCGATTTCTCGCACTTCGCGCCGATCAGCGCCGAAGACCTGGCGATCATCGAGCGCAAGGTCAACGAGCAGGTGCGCGCCAACAACGCCGCTGAAGTCCACAACATGGGCATGCAGGAAGCGCTCGACTTCGGCGCGATGGCGCTGTTCGGCGAGAAGTACGGCGAGCACGTGCGCGTGCTGAAGATGGGCGACTACTCCACCGAACTGTGTGGCGGTACGCATGTGTCGCGCACCGGCGACATCGGCCTGTTCAAGATCACTGCCGAAGGCGGTGTGTCTTCGGGCGTGCGTCGTATCGAAGCAGTCACCGGGCAGGGCGCGTTGGATTACGTGGCCCATGAAGAAGCCCAGCTGAGCGAAGCGGCGGCACTGCTTGGCGGCAATGCCGGCGACGTGGTCGACAAGATCCGCCAGCTCGGCGAGCGGCAGAAGAAGCTGGAGCGCGAGCTCGAGGCGCTCAAGGCCAAGCAGGCTGCCGGTGCGACCGCCGATCTCGGTGGCGCCGCGGTCGAGGTCAACGGCATCAAGATCCTGGCCGCGCGCCTGGAAGGCTTCGATGCCAAGGCGCTGCGCGATGCGATCGACCGACTCAAGCAGCAGCTTGGCGATGCGGTGATCGTGCTGGCCGGCACCCAGGACGGCAAGGCGGCCCTGGTCGCAGGCGTGAACGGCAGCGCAATGGGCAAGGTAAAGGCCGGGGAACTGTTGGCCCATATCGCCAGTCAGATCGGGGGCAAGGGCGGCGGCCGCCCGGACCTCGCCCAGGGTGGTGGTGAGGACGGGCCCGCCCTTGCTTCTGCACTGGCCGCCGTCGTCGACTGGGTCACCCCCCGTATCTGAACAGCCTGAAGCCTCCTGCTCCTTGATGGGTCGGGAGGCCTGACGGTACTATGGCGAATCTTTTCCCGTTGTCGTGGGGCGCTCTTGCCGGGGCGCCAAGCCGGTGGGGAAATGCCACCACCGGTTCCCCTGGAGACTTGAACAAATGTTGATCCTGACTCGCCGTGTAGGCGAAACCCTGATGATCGGTGACTCGGTCAGCGTGACCGTGCTCGGCGTCAAGGGCAACCAGGTGCGTATCGGTATCACCGCTCCGAAGGACGTGGCCGTGCACCGCGAAGAGATTTACCAGCGGATCCAGCGCGGCGATGAGCCGAATGCATCCGGAAGTGAAAATTCTTCGGATTAAGGCTTTACCTGAGGGCGCGGAAAACGTTATTATTCGCGCCCCCGCTGAGATGATTCATCGCAGCGGCGGACCAAGAACACTGGAGCGGTGCCCGAGTGGCTGAAGGGGCTCCCCTGCTAAGGGAGTATAGGGCTTAAAACTCTATCGAGGGTTCGAATCCCTCCCGCTCCGCCAGTTGTAGAAAAGGCCTTCGTACGCAAGTACGGAGGCCTTTTTCTTTGTGCGATCCGCTTGTGCGATCCGGGTCAAACGATCGACTTGCAGACCGCTTCGATCCGATGCCCATCCGGATCGATCAGGAAGGCGGCGTAGTAGTGATCGCCATAGTCCTCGCGCAGCCCCGGCGCCCCGTTGCAGGTGCCGCCAGCCGCCAGTGCATCGCGGTGGAACGCATCGACTGCCTCACGGGAAGGTGCGCCGAAGGCCAGGTGGAATCCCGCGCCAGGCGGCGAGGCGTCGGCCCGCAGTTTCAAGCACAGCAGATCCTCGTCGTCGGCATACCCATAGCCGATGGCCTCGTCGTCCTCGAAGACGCGGCGCATGCCCAGCGCGCCGAGCGCGGCGTCATGGAAGGCGGCGGCATGGGCGAGATCGCGCACCCCCAGGGAAATGTGATGCAGCATGGTGATGTGCGTCCGTGTCGAATGTCGCGCGCAGCGTCGCATGAAACAGGCGGACGGCGCGCGGGTCGGCACATTCGGATGGCGCATGCAGTCGATCCCCAATCTTCATTGGTGCCGACGCGGCGGCTCGGCTACGGTCTGGTGTAGCGGCGCCCCACCGGGCGCCCCCCGTGAAATGAGCAGGAGCATGTCGATGGGACGGAGGTCACTGCGTGGCTGGGTGGTGGTGAGCATGCTGATGGGCATGGTCATGCCGGTCGGTGCCGCATCGTTGGAGGAGCGCCTGCACCGGGCGGCGGAAAAGGGCGATGCCGCGGCGGTGCGTACGCTGCTGGGGCAGGGTGCACAGGTGGATGCGCGCGGCGCGGCGAAGGCGACCCCGTTGCTGGTCGCGACCCACCACAACCATGTTGAGGCCGCGCTTGCGCTGATCCAGGCCGGTGCCGACGTCAATGCCAAGGATGCGATCCAGGACAGCCCTTACCTGTACGCCGGGGCGCGAGGGCATCTTGAGATCCTGCGCGCGACACTGAGCGCTGGCGCCGACCTGAAGAGCACCAACCGCTACGGCGGCACCGCACTCATTCCAGCGGCCGAACGCGGGCACGTGGAGGCCGTGGCGACGCTCATCGCAGCAGGTGTCGATGTGGATCACGTCAACAACCTGCAGTGGACCGCGCTGCTGGAGGCGATCATCCTGGCCGATGGTGGCCCACGGCATGTCGAGATCGTCCGTCAGCTGATTGCCGCGAAGGCGGATGTGGACCTGGCCGACGGTGAAGGCATCACGCCGCTGCAGCATGCACGCCAGCGCGGCTACCGCGAGATCGAGACCCTGCTTCTTGCGGCAGGCGCGCGTCAGGGCTGAGGTCCCGCGTGCGCACCGGCATCGCAATGTTGCCGCTGCCTTGACGCCGCACAGGCATGCTCTGCACCGCCGCTCTGCCAGGGTGTGCGCTTCCCCCGCAGAAACAGGAGTCGCCGTGAACGCACGCCGCCACTTCCTTTCCGTTGCAGCCGCCGGCACCGCCGCGTTCGCCGCCGCCCCATTGATGGCGCAGTCGGCCGGCCCGGGCAGCGTCCTGCCCACCCGCGGCCAGGCCTCGGCGAAGCCCTTGCCGGGCAACCCCGCACAGCAGGGCAGGCGCTATCGTCCGCAGACCCGCCTGGGCTTGGGCGGTGTCGCGATCGGCAATGGGTTTGCGGCCGCGACCGATGCGCAGAGCGACGCCACCCTCGCCGCCGCCTTTGCAGCGGGCGTGCGCTATTTCGATACGTCTCCGTGGTACGGGCTTGGTCTGAGTGAGCGCCGTTACGGCCACCATCTGCACAACCATCCCGCGCGTGAGTACACGCTGTCGACCAAGGTCGGCCGCCTCCTGACGGCCACCGCCGGTGAGTTGCAGGACGTGATGTGGAAGGACCCCTCGCCGTTCCATTACCGCTACGACTACTCCGCCGACGGCACGCGGCGCTCGGTGGAGGACAGCCTCAACCGCCTGGGTGTGTCGCAGTTGGATGTGGTCTTCATCCATGACCTCTCGCCGGACAACGAGAAGGACCTTGGGATGCCGTGGGAGCAGCGCTTCGCCGAGGCTGCAAAAGGCGCGATGCCGGCGCTGACGCGCATGCGCGAAGAGGGGCTGATCAAGGCCTGGGGCTTCGGGGTGAACCGCCCTGAGCCCGCCCTGCGTGCGGTCGCCGAGGCGGACCCGGACATCTTCCTGCTCGCCTGCCAGTACTCGCTGCTGGATCACGACCAAGCGCTGCATGACACGTTCCCGAAGATCGCCGCGCACGGTGCGTCGGTGGTGGTGGGTTCGCCGCTGCTGGCCGGCTATCTGGCTGGGCGCGACCGGTATCTGTACGACGGCAAGGTGCCGTCGTGGGCGCCGGAAAAGCGCGCGAAGGTGCAGGCCATCTGCGATCGCCACGGTGTGGATATGCGCACGGCCGCCCTTCAGTTCGCCGATGCACCGGAGGTGGTCTCGGCCGTGATCCCGGGCGCGCGCACGCCGGAACAGGTGTTGGCCAACGTCGCCTCCCTGTCCGTGGCGGTGCCCGCGGCGTTCTGGGCCGAGCTGAAGCAGGAAAAGCTGATCGCTTCGGATGCGCCGGTGCCGCGCGGCTGAGCCGGCTCCGGGACCAGGGAATCGCTTGGGCTGATCGCCACCCCCTGAGGCTCTGATGGCGCCCCGCCTGTAGAGGGGGCGTCACCTGTCTTCAGGACGGCCCCGCTCGGTGTCATTTCCGCCATAGTCTTTCGCGATAGACCCGGATACGGCATCATGCGGCCCATTCGTTCCCTCCAGCCGCCGCCAGAGGAGTCCCTTCCTGCCTGGAGGCATTGCCGTGTCCGTCGTTCCGTTCCGTGTTGCCCCGATCCATTCGGGTCGCCGTCGTGCTGTTCCCGCGTTCTCCCCGTTGATGCAGGCGATGGCCTGCGTGCTGGGCCTGGCCCTGTCCGCCTCGGCCGTGCAGGCCGAAGAGGCGCCGGCGGGTGACGCACCGGCCAAGGACGGCGCACAGACCCTCCAGACCGTGCAGGTCACCGCCAACCAGCTCGGCACCGTGACCGAAGGCAGTGATTCCTATACGCCCGGCACGATCGCCACGGCCACCCGCCTGGTGCTCAGCCCGCGTCAGACGCCGCAGTCGATCAGCGTGATCACCCGGCAGGAAATGAACGACTTCGGCCTCAACGGCATCGATGACGTCATGAAGGTCACGCCGGGCGTGAGCATCGTCACCTATGACAGCGAGCGCACCGAGTACTACGCACGCGGCTTCGCGGTGCAGAACTTCCAGTACGACGGCATTCCGATGGCACGCGATTCGGCCTACTCGGCGGGCAACACGCTCAGTGATATGGCCATCTATGATCGTGTGGAAGTGCTCAAGGGCGCCACCGGCCTGCTGACCGGCATGGGCGACCCGGGCGCGACCATCAACCTGGTGCGCAAGAAGCCTACCCGGGAGCTGGCCGGCAGCGCCACGCTGGGCGTCGGTTCGTGGGACAGCTACCGCGCCGAAGTCGATGTCGGCGGGCCGTTGACTGAGAGTGGCCGCGTGCGCGGCCGCATCGTGGGCGCCTACCAGGACAAGCATTCCAATGTCGACCACTACCAGCGCAGCAATGAGGTGTTCTACGGCATCCTGGAAGCCGACCTCGGCGAGAGCACGCTGCTGACCGTCGGTGCCGATTACCAGGACAGCGATCCCAAGGGCTCCAGCTGGGGCGGCATTCCGTTGCTGGACAGTGCAGGCAACTTCAACGAAATGCCGCGCTCGTTCAACAACGGCGCGCGCTGGAGCCGCTGGGGCCAGTACGCCCGCACCGGCTTCGCCACGCTGGAGCACACCTTCGCCAATGACTGGGTCGCCAAGCTGCAGCTCAACCACCAGGTCAACGGCTATGACGCCTCGCTGGGCGCGGCGGCCGGTGGCAACCCGGATCCGGTCACCGGTGAGGGCGTGAGCATGTGGCTGGGCCAGTACATCGGCAAGACCACCAGCAACGCGGCCGATCTGTACGTCAGCGGAAAGTTCGAGTGGTTCGGCCGGCAGCATGAGCTGGTCGTCGGTGGCAGCGTGTCGCGCAAGCGCTGGGTCAACAACGGCTACTCGCCGCAGCCGGGCTACGTGAGCAGCGTCGCCGACTACTACGCCTGGACTGGCGATGTGCCCGAGCCGGACTGGCAGTGGGGCTACGGTGACAACCAGGTCACCCGCGAAAGCGGTGCCTATGTGGTGGGCCGCTTCGACCTGGCCGATCCGCTCAAGCTGATCGTCGGCAGCCGCATCGCCAACTATAAATCTCCGGATACCGACGAGAGCGGCGTGGTCGTGCCATACGCCGGCCTGGTGTACGACCTCAACCGCAACTTCTCCGTGTTCGCCAGCTACAGCACCATCTTCAAGCCGCAGGGCAACCAGGACGAACAGGGCCGGGTGCTGGATCCGTTGGAAGGGCGCAGCTACGAAGCGGGCCTGAAGGCGGAGTTCTACGACGGTCGCCTCAATGCCAGTGCGGCGGTGTTCCAGCTGGAGCAGGACAACTACGCGCAGCCGACCGGCGGCAGGACGCCGAGCGGCGGGATCGCCTATGAAGGCCTGATGGGGGTGCGCACCAAGGGCTATGAGCTGGAAGTGTCCGGTCAGCTCGCGCCGGGCTGGCAGATCCAGGGGGGCTACGCGCACAAGATCGCGCGCCAGCAGTCCACCAAGGTCTCCACGCTGGAGCCGGAAGATCAGTTCAGCGTGCACAGCAGCTATCGCCTCACCGGCGCGGCCGATGGCTGGAGCGTCGGTGGGGGTGCGCGCTGGCAGGGCAGCACGTTCGGCACCATCACCAACCCGGCCACCGGCGGTAGCCAGATCCACCGCACCGAGCCCTACTGGCTGCTCGATGCCATGGCGCGTTACCAGTTCAACGACCAGCTCTCGGCAACGCTCAACGTCAACAACCTGCTGGACAAGCACTACTACACGATCTTCAGCTGGTACAGCACCTACACCTGGGGCGAGCCGCGCAACGTGCGCCTGACCCTCAACTACAGGTTCTGATCCAAAACGAACGACACCCCGGGCAACCGGGGTGTCTGCGTTTGCGGCCGGATGTTTACAGCGCCAGCTCGAACACGATGACTTCCGCGTCGTTGGCGTTTTCCAGCGTCAGCTGCGCCTCGTCACTGACCTGCAGCGCATCGCCGGTCTCCAGTGTGATGCCGTTGACCTGCAGCTGCCCGCGGGCCACCTGTACATAGGCGCCGCGACGCGGGGCCGGCGGCAGGTGGACGCGGTCGTCACCGTCCAGGATGGTGGCGTAGATGTTGGCGTCCTGGTGGATCAGCAGCGAACCGTCACGGCCATCGCGCGAGGCGATCAGGCGCAGCTGGCCGCGCTTGGTTTCCGGCGCGAAATGCGTTTCCTGGTAGCTCGGGGTGATGTTCTCCTGATCGGGGAACAGCCAGATCTGCAGGAAGTGCACCGGCTCGTCGGCCGAGTGGTTGAACTCGCTGTGGCTGACGCCGCTGCCGGCGCTCATGCGCTGCACATCGCCGTAGCGCAGCACCGAGCCGGTGCCCATCGAGTCCTTGTGCTCCAGCGCGCCGCCGAGCACGTAGGAGATGATCTCCATGTTGCTGTGGCTGTGCGTGCCAAAGCCCTGGCCGCCCTGCACGCGGTCTTCGTTGATCACGCGCAGCGGTCCGAAGCTGGTATAGCGCGGGTCGTAGTAATTGGCGAAGGAGAAGGTGTGCATGGAGTTCAGCCAGCCATGGTCGGCCTTGCCACGGGTGTTGCTCTTGCGGATCTGCAGCATGGGAATCTCCTCGGTGTTCGATGGTTTCGATGGCGGTCCGGGGCGGCAGCTGCCGTTCCCTTTCCTGTTGCGGCCAGTATCCGCTTGCTCCGGCGCGTTGAAAAACGGATAGTTTCGCAAGCCATCATCGAAAAATTCGAATGCTCAAGCTCAGCCTCGACGCCCTGCAGATCCTGGATGCCATCGACCGCCGCGGCTCGTTCGCCGCGGCCGGCAAGGCCCTGCACAAGGTGCCTTCGACCATTTCCTACACGGTCTCCAAGCTGGAAGAGGACCTGGGCGTGCAGCTGTTCGATCGGGTGGGCCCGCGCGCGCACCTGACCCCGGCCGGGGAGGCGTTGCTGGAGGAGGGCCGCCATCTGCTGCGGGCGGCGCGGGAGCTGGAGATGCGGGTGCGGCGGGTAGCCTCCGGCTGGGAGGCCGAACTGACCGTGGCGGTCGACTCGATGTTCGTGCCGGCGCTGCTGGCCGAGGACGTGCGCGCGTTCACTGCGGTGGCCGAACAGACCCGGATGCGGCTGATCAGTGAATCGCTGTCAGGCACCTGGGAGGCACTGCTGGACCGGCGCGCGGACCTGCTGGTCGGCGCGGCGGGCGAGGGGCCCAGTGGCGGGGGCTATGTGGTCGAGCCGATGGGCGTGGTGCGTTTCGTGTTCGCGGTGGCGCCCTCGCATCCGCTGGCGGCCGCGTCCGAGCCGCTGGGCCGTGAGTCGTTGGCCGCCCACTGTGCGATCGCCGTGGCCGATTCGGCGCGGCGGCTGCTGCCGCGCACGGTCGGCCTGCTGATGGGGCAGGAGACCGTCACCGTGCCGGACATGGTCAGCAAGTTCCGCCTGCAATGTGCCGGGCTTGGTTTCGGTTTCCTGCCCGAGCCCTACGTGCAGCAGGCGGTGCGCGATGGCCGGCTGGTGATCAAGCAGGTCGAGGAGCCCAAGCCGGACGAGACGTTCTGGCTGGCCTGGCGCACCGGCGAGGAGGGAGCCGCGCTGAAGTGGTGGCGTGAGCGGATGCAGCGGCCGGCGGTGTTGGCGGGGTGGTGGCCGACGATGGAAGGCTGGCTGGGCTAGCCAGCCGCCGGGGCCAACCTGAATCCTGGCCTCGCTGTCATCGGATGGTCATACGGATGCGATAGAGCGGCGCGGAGCGGATCGGTAACCTGCCCGACTCGATTGGTTTTTACGACTCTGCCCATGAAGCGCTTGCTGCTGTTGCTGCTGGCCGGGGCTGGCCTGTGGCTGGCTGCCTGCTCCTCCTTGACCTCCACCGCCGCCTCGACCTCGTTGAGTGATCGGCTGATCGCGCCCGGTGGTGTGTCCACCCTGCTGGACACCGCGCGCATTGCCGACGCGGTGGACAGCGTCCCCAACCGGCATGGTCTCGTGACCGGCCGCGCCGGCGTGCCGATCTTCTGGCGGGCCTTCGACCCGGGCCAGTACGGGGTGCGCTACCACTACCTGCCCCAGCCGCACGACAACGGCGAGCCGCTGCGCACCGGCATGGCGCTGGACCTGCCGCATCCGTTCCAGCCGCAGGCGCCGCGCGGCACGGTGGTGCTGCTGCACGGCTGGATGATGAACGGTGACGCGATGCTGCCGTGGTCGCTGCAATTGGCGCAGTCGGGCTACCGCGTGGTCACCATCGACCTGCGCAATCACGGTCATTCCGGCGCCGGCCCGTCCGGTTACGGGACATTCGAATCGGATGATGTGGTCGATGTCATCGCTGCGCTGAGGGCACGCGGGGAGGTGGTCGGGCCGCTGTATCTTTTCGGCGTTTCCTACGGCGCCGCCACCGCGCTGTTCACCGCCGACAAGCTCGGCGACCAGGTCACCGGCGTGGTGGCGATGGAATCCTTCGCCAATGCCGGCGATGCGATCCGCAGCATGATCCCGCACCTGATGTCGCTGCAGCCGACGGCGTGGAAGGCGCAGGCCATGGCCGCCTATGGGCGCTGGCGCTACGGCGGGCAGGATATCGACCAGGTGATCGCCGCCGCCAGCCAGCGTCTGGATCTGGACCTGGATCGCGTCGACGTCACCCGCGCGCTGGCCGACAGCCGTACCTGCGTACTGCTGCTGCATGGCCAGGACGATCAGCATGTGCCGGTCGGGCAGGGCCGTCGTCTGGCTGCCGCCAGCCCGCGCGTGCACTACATCGAAATGCGTGGCGAAGACCACATCAGCCTGCCGCTGCGCGTGGATCTGCTGGCCGGCGTGGTGGATGACTGGCTGGCGCACGACGCCCATGCCGGTGGCGACTGCCCGGCGCCGGAACTGCCGGGCGAAGCGGATCTGATGGCGATGCAGGCAGCCCAGGCCCACGCCAAGCCGCGGGGATGACCTCCCGGTAGTGCCGGCCGCTGGCCGGCTCCACGCGATCGTCCAGCGTCCATGAGAGCCGGCCAGCGGCCGGCACTACCTGGTGACAGCTGGCACCCACGCAAAAAAAAACAGCAACCGATGGTTGCTGTCTTCGTCGATGCAATGGTGCGCCCGGAGAGATTCGAACTCCCGACCGCCTGGTTCGTAGCCAGGTACTCTATCCAACTGAGCTACGGGCGCATTTGCATTGTCTGGTTGTGTGTCCTGTCGCGCGTGTTGCCACGTTCGACGGGAAGGCAAGCACGCTTGCCGTTCGATGTAATGGTGCGCCCGGAGAGATTCGAACTCCCGACCGCCTGGTTCGTAGCCAGGTACTCTATCCAACTGAGCTACGGGCGCATTTACATCGAATTTTCATTGCTGATATCGACGGCGAAATCGATACCCTGTTGATGGTGCGCCCGGAGAGATTCGAACTCCCGACCGCCTGGTTCGTAGCCAGGTACTCTATCCAACTGAGCTACGGGCGCGTCAACAGGAGCGGAATTATGCGGATCGGCGTCGCATTCGTCAACGGTTTTTGTGAAGGTCTTCATTCAAATGAACGAAGAAGCTGCTCCACCACGGCTTCGGGCGTTTTCATCCAGGCGAAGTGATCGGCACGCGCACCCAGCATCTGCGCACTGACTACGCTGAGCTGCGCACGCATGCCCGGCATCTTGGCCAGCAGGCCCTGCATCGAGCCCGTCGGTGCCAACCAGTCATGGTCCATCACCACGGCGGTCGCCTGGCCGCGTAGTTCGCGCATCCCGGCCTCCAGATCGGTCGCCATGCCAGCGGCTGCGTAGTGGTTGTTGAGGCCCACGCGCGACCAGTCGCGGATCAACCCGCGCGCCTCGGTGCCACCGAAGCCAAGCTTCCTGCCGTGCAGGACCCCTTGGCGCTGGGCCAACCAGGGCAGGAAGCGATACACCAGCGGCAGGGTCCAGCCACGCGGGGCCGGGAAGGTGCGCCAGTACGGGGTGCCACTGGCGACCAGCCACACGCGGGCGAAGCGCTGCGGATGCAGCCCGGCGAAACAGCAGGCCAGCTGGCCGCCGAGGCTGTGGCCGCCGATGATCAAGGGTGTTTCAGCGTCTGCGGGCACGTTTGCCAGGCTCGCCGGCAGGTCCTGCTCAAGGATGTCGCGGTAGCCCCAGTCCTGCGTGCGCGACGGGCGCAGGCTGCTGCTGCCGTTGCCACGCCACTCGTGCAGGTACACCGCGATGCCACGCGCAGCGAGCGCCTCGGCGAACGGCAGGTAATGGCGCGCGGCCACGCCCAGCGCCGGCAGCCACAGCAGACGTGCGCGCGGCTGTGCCGGGACACGCGCCAGCAACTCGACGCGATGGCCATCGCCGGTCTGCACGGGCAGGGGCGAGGCGTCGATCATGCCGGACGTGCCGCGCCGAAGTGGTCGATCACCAGTACCTCGCTGCGGCCCGGGTAATAACCGCTCTGCAGGCCACGCGCGACGTAGTCGATGGCCGCTTCGCAGGCGTTGGGCAACGAGAGCCCCTGGCACAGCTGTGCGGCGATGGCCGAGGCCAGGGTGCAGCCGGTGCCGTGCGCATCCACCGGCAGGCGGGTATGGATGAATTCTTCGCGGGTCACACCGTCGAAGTAGCGATCGATCACGCGGCTGCCTTCGTCCAGATGGCCGCCCTTGAGCAGCACCGCGCCGGCGCCCAGATCCAGCAGTGCATCGGCGGCATCTTCGGCATCCTCGGCGGTGACGATGCGCCGGCCGAGCAGCAGCTCCGCTTCGGGGGTGTTGGGCGTCAGCAGCGTGGCCAGCGGGATCAGGCGCGTGCGCATCGCCGCCAGTGCGCTGTCTTCAAGCAGCTTGGCGCCGCTGGTGGCGACCATCACCGGATCGAGCACCACATGGGGCGGGCGGTGCTTTTCCAGTGCGTCGGCCACCAGTGCGATCACTTCGGCGTTGGCCAGCATGCCCAGCTTCACCGCATGGATATCGAAATCGGCGAAGCAGGCATCGATCTGCGCCTGCAGGAAGTCCAGCGGCGGCACGTGTACGGCGGTAACGCCGCGGGTGTTCTGTGCGGTCAGTGCGGCGATCGCGGACAGGCCATGCACGCGATGGGCGGCGAAGGCCTTCAGATCGGCCTGGATGCCGGCGCCACCGCCGGAATCGGAGCCGGCGATGGTCAGGGCGGAAACGGGGCTGGAAGGCGTCATGCCCCAATTGTGCAATGTTTGTCGCAGCAGTGCTGCCGCGCCCTCAGCGTGCCCGAAGCAGTGCCCACTGCCGGTACAGCATGTAGCCCAGCCCGGTGCCGCCGGTGAGCAGTGCGGGGGCGAGCAGGGCGTCGTAGCCGAAGCGCAGGAACAACAGGGCGCCCATCACGCCGCCGGCCAGGAAGCCGCTGACGATCAACCCGCTCAGGGTCAGCCGCCGGATCGGCAGTGGCAGGCCGCGCATCAGGTGGCCCAGCCCGATCCCGAGATCGGTGAACATGCCGCTGAGATGGGTGGTGCGCACCACCGCGCCACTGAAGGTGGTGGCCATCGCGTTCTGCAGGCCGCAGGCCATCGCCGCCGCCAGCGCCCCCCATATCTGCTGCTGTTTGAACAGCGGGATCGCGATCAGCAGCAACAGCGATTCCAGCGCCAGCACGACGCCATAGCGGCGGCCCAGCTGCAGGCCGCTGTCCTGGATGATCACCCCGCTGAGCGTCGCGCCCACGCAGAACGCGATCAACAGCCCCCACAGATGCCCGACCACGCGCCAGTCGCGTTGGGCCAGCGCCATGCCGAGCTGGCTGGTGGTGCCGGTCATGTGGCTGACGGCCTGGTGTTCGAACCCCAGGAAGCCGACCACGTTGACCATCCCGGCTACGCAGGACAGGGCGATCGCCCCGATCCAGACCCAGGTGGGCAGCCGGATGCTCATCCGGCGTGCGTGCGGGTGGTCACGGCACGATCAACGGCCCGCGGGCGGGCCGTTGAACTGCACATCCGAGAAGCTGCCGCTGGCCGGATCGAACAGCGCGCCCCAGAACTGTGCGCCGCCATCGCAGACCCGGATCGCATCGCGCGCCGGATCGATATCGGCGTCGTCGGGCAGATGGAAGGCGTTGAGATAGATCAGCTGGCGGCCGTCCATTTCGATGCCGACATATTGGCGGTCGAAATCGGCGGCCTTGGGCACCTGCGTCTCCAGCGACGGCAACCGGGCTTCCAGCTGCTCCACCTGTTGGCGGCTGGGGGCCCAGTAGCCGGTGATGCGCCCCGGGTCGCGGCCGGGGCTGGAGCGCGAGCAGGTATCCAATACCTGGGCGGCGACGACGGGACGGGTCACCACCCAGGACTGGCCGGTCTTGATCGCGGTCGGGACGCTGGCGCCCGGCCGGGTGTTGGCGGGCGTGCAGGCTGCCGCCAGCGCAGCAAGCGCCAGCGGCAGGACGGCACGGGACAGGGGACGGCTCACAACACCTCCGAGGCGTAATCGGCCAGGCGCGAACGCTCGCCACGGCGCAGCGTGACGTGCGCGCTGTGCGGCCAGTTCTTGAAACGGTCCACCGCGTAGGTCAGGCCCGAGGTGGTCTCGGTCAGGTAGGGGGTATCGATCTGTTCGACGTTGCCCAGGCAGACGATCTTGGTCCCGGGGCCGGCACGGGTGATCAGGGTCTTCATCTGCTTGGGGGTGAGGTTCTGCGCTTCATCCAGGATCAGATAGCGCGACAGGAACGTGCGCCCGCGCATGAAGTTCAGCGAGCGGATCTTGATCCGGCTGGCGATCAGGTCGTTGGTCGCCGCTCGGCCCCACGCGCCGCCTTCCTGGGTATGCGTGAGCACTTCCAGGTTGTCGGTCAGCGCGCCCATCCATGGCGTCATCTTCTCTTCCTCGGTACCGGGCAGGAAGCCGATGTCCTCGCCGACGCTGACCGTGGCGCGGGTCATGATGATCTCGCGGTAGCGCTGCTGGTCCATGGTCTGGGCCAGGCCGGCGGCCAGCGCGAGCAGCGTCTTGCCGGTACCGGCGGTGCCGAGCAGGGTGACGAAATCGATCTCCGGGTCCATCAACGCATTGAGCGCGAAGTTCTGCTCGCGGTTGCGCGCGCTGATGCCCCACACCGCATGGCTGCCGTGGCGGAAATCGTTGACCAGCGACAACGTGATCCTGTCGCCGTCCACCTTGGCCACGCGCAGTTCGACTTCATCGTCGCCCGGCAGGTAGGCGTACTGGTTCGGGTGCCAGCTCTCGTCTTCACTGGCGATGATTTCGTAACTGGTGCGGCCCTTGTCACTCCAGCTGCGCAGGTTGTCGGTGTGCTTCTTCCAGAAGTCTTCCGGCAGCTCGGTGGCGCCGGTATAGAGCAGGCTGAAATCGTCCAGCGCGCGGTCGTTCTCGTAATCCTCGGAGACGATGCCGGCAATCGCCGCCTTGATCCGCAGGTTGATGTCCTTGGACACGAACACCACCGGAATCTCGGGCACCTGTTCCTTCAGGGCCAGGATCGCCCCGAGGATCGCATTGTCCGGAATCACCGCGCCAAAGCTCTTGCCCGCATCGAAGTGACTGGTCTGGAAACGCAGCAGGCCCACGCTCTGCTTGCCACGCAGCTGCAGCCCGTTCGGGCGCTGCAGCGGGATGCCATCGGCCAGGTTGTCCAGGCCCGAGGCCTGCACCAGCTCATTGAGGAAACGGCTGACCTGGCGCGCATTGCGGCTCGCCTCGGTGGTGCCCTTCTTACCGTTGTCCAGCTCTTCGATCACCTGCATCGGCAGGTAGACATCATGCTCCTCGAACTTGAACAGCGCGGTCGGATCGTGCATCAGCACGTTGGTATCCAGTACGTAGATGCGCTTGCCTCGGGTCATCGTCAATTCCTGGTGGCAGAACAGGGACAAGCCATCACGACCTGCGGGGCAGGGTGATGGCCATTGGGGGTGCCGGGTTGATCACTGGGTTTTCGCGGCCTTCAGGGCTTCAAGGACGGTGTCTGCGTGGCCGGCCACTTTGACCTTGCGCCACACCTGCACGATACGACTGTCCGGCGAAATGAGGAAGGTGCTGCGCTCGATGCCACGCACCTGCTTGCCGTACATGTTCTTCAGCTTGATCACGTCGAACGCCGTGCACAGCGCTTCATCGCCATCGCTGATCAGCGGAAAGGCGAAGCCCTGCTTGGCGCAGAAATTGTCGTGGGATTTGACCGAATCGCGGGAGACGCCGAAGACGCGAGCGCCGGCCTTCGTGAACTGCGGGAGCAGCGCGTTGAAATCGATGCCCTCGGTGGTGCAGCCCGGGGTGCTGTCCTTGGGGTAGAAGTACAGCACCAGCCACTGGCCGGCCAGATCGCCGAGGGTGGTGGTCTCGCCGCCGGACAACGCCAGCGGCAGTGCGAGGGTGGTGCTGTCCAGGGTGTCGCCGTCGTTCATGGGTTCCTTTCCGGATCCTGGGGTAGATCTACTACAACTGCATGAAACCCCGCGCGCCCGTGACGAACGCGCGAAGCATCAGAACTTCATCGGGTCCATGATCGCATCGAGGTTGAGGTGATCGCAGAACTCGAGGAAATCATCGCGCAGCGCGGCAATGTGCATGTTCGCCGGCACCCCGATCGTCACCTGCGCGGAGAACATTTCCGCACCGGTCTGCATTGCGCGGTAACGCGTGCTCTGCAGGTTTTCGATGGTGATGCCCTGGCGGTCGAAGAAATCGGCCAGCTGGAACAGGATCCCCGGCTTGTCGGCGGCGATCACTTCCACGATGTAGGGCAGCAGGTTGGACTGCGCCTGCTTGGCACCGGTGCGGTACCAGACCAGCTTCAGGCCTTCCTCACGCTCCAGCCGGGTCAGCATCGCCTCCAGCTTGGCCACCGAGTCCCACGAGCCGGTGGCCAGGGCGGTCACGGACACGTCGCGCCCGACCGTGGCCAGGCGGGCATCGACCAGATTGCAGCCACTGTCGGCGATACGCCGGGTCACAGGCAGCAGGGGGGACTCCGGATGCGTCGTATAGGCGTTGATCAGGAGGTGGTTTTCGGTCGGCGCAGGCCGCGGCGTGGTGTCGGTCAAGATGGTTCCGGGTGATACAAGGTGAGTCTGAACGGCCGGCGACGGCACGTTCGCCGGAGTCCAGCATACTTGCCCGCGCTTTCGACCCGCAAGTAACATGCAACGTACATCTGGCCGGCGTTTACGCAGGCACGGTGCCCCCTTTCTTCCGAGCACGATGTCCTTGTCCCTTTCCGGTCTCATCACCGCGCTGGCGACGCCCTTCCAGGCGAACGGCGCATTGGATCCCGACGGTTGGCAGCGCCTGCTGCACCTGCAACTGGAGGGTGGTGTTCACGGGGTGGTGGTGGCCGGTTCGACCGGTGAAGCCGCTGCCCTGTCCGACGACGAATACGACCAGCTGCTGCGCAGTGCGGTCAAAACCGTCGCCGGGCGCATCCCGGTACTGGCCGGGACCGGCCTGTCGGGGACGGCCAAAACGATCGAGCAGACCCGTCGTGCGGCCGCCAACGGCGCGACCCATGCGCTGGTGGTGACCCCGCCGTACGTGCGCCCGACCCAGGCCGGCCTGATCGCGCATTACCGCGCGGTGGCCGACCAGGGCGGCCTGCCGGTCATCCTGTACAACGTGCCCGGCCGCACCGGCTGCGACATGCTGCCCGAGACCGTCGCCGAGCTGGCCCGCCACCCGAACATCGTCGGCATCAAGGAAGCGGTCGGCGATGTGGGCCGCGTCAATGCCCTGCTGGCCCTGCGTACGCCGGACTTCGCCATCCTCAGCGGTGACGACGGTACGGCCGCGCGTTCCATCCTGTCCGGCGTGGATGGCTTGATCTCGGTGGGCTCCAACGCCCTGCCGGGCGCCTACCGCCGGATGTGCGACCTGGCGGCGGCCGGGGAACGCGAGGCGACCGAGTCGTGGGATGCCCGTCTCGAGCCGTTCCATGAATTCTGCGGCGTGGAGTCCAACCCGATCCCGGTGAAGGACCTGCTGCGCCGGATCGGCATTGGTGACGGCCTGCGCCTGCCGCTGCTGCCCTTGTCCGCGGCCCATCACGCCGCTGCCGAACACCTGGCCACCGATATCGGTGCGCTGGAAGCACTATCCAACCACTGATGTCAGTGGTCACCCAGGAGATTCCCATGCGTCAATCCGTTTCCGCCTTCCGCGTGCTGTCCTTCGCGATCCTGGCTACCGCCACCCTCGTCGGCACCACCGGTTGCTTCAAGCGCGGCGCCAAGGGCGACTACGCCCTGGCCCCGGAAGTGCGCCCGCTGGAAGTGCCGCCGGATCTGAACGTCCCGGCCGGCCAGGCCGCCGCTACCGCTGCGACCAGCTCCTCGCTGGCCTCGCAGGCGGCGCGTCCGGCCCCGGCCGCGAACCCGGCGGCCGCCAACAACGCCGGCTTCACCGTGCCGGGCACCAAGGAAGAGGTGTTCGCCAAGGTCGGCACCGCGCTGGAGGCCGTTGAAGGCGTGAAGATCGCCAGCAAGGCCCAGCTGCTGGGTTCCTACGACGTGGCCTTCGAAGGCAGCGACTTCCTGGTCCGCGTGGTCGCCGTCGATGCCGGTGCTTATGTGTCGGCCGTCGACCCGCGTGGCCTGCCGGCCACCGCGGCGGCCCCGACCAAGCTGCTGGGCGAGCTGAAGGCGAAGCTGGCTCCGTAACCGGAACCGGTCAGAGAAACGAAAAGGGCGCCGTCGGCGCCCTTTTTCGTTGCCGCCAGCGCCCGACGGCTCAGCGTTCCAGAAGCGTCAGCTTGTCCGGCTTGCCATCCCATTCGCCGGCATCGGCGGGCGGGTCCTTGCGCACGGTCAGCACCGGCCAGGCCTTGGCCAGCTCGGCGTTCAGGGCGACGAATGCTTCCTGCCCGGCGGGCACGTCGTCTTCGGGGAAGATCGCGTTGACCGGGCACTCCGGTTCGCACAGGGTGCAATCGATGCACTCATCCGGGTCGATCACCAGGAAGTTGGGGCCTTCGTGGAAGCAATCCACGGGGCACACTTCCACGCAATCGGTGTGTTTGCACTTGATGCAGTTTTCGGTGACGACAAAAGGCATGGCTGGATCTGAATCCGACAGTAAGCCGCACAATTCTAGAACAGGTTGGTCCGTGGCGCGGGATCGGATCGTGCCTGAAACCCCGAAATGCCGCTGGCGCAAGGCTCAGCCCCAGCGGAAGGGACTCTCGGGCAGGCCGGGGATGCCGGTCTCCAGCGCAAATACGCCGCCGGCGCGCGGGCTTGCCGCCAGTTGCTGGTCGGTGTGGTCCAGCCGGGAACTGGTGATCATCAGGTGCCGCAGCGAGGGCCCGCCGAGCGCGACGCAGGTCGGGTTGCGCACCGGCAGCAGGACCACCCGGTCAACCTGTCCGTCAGGGCGATAACGCACCACGCGGGAGGCGCGCCACTGCGCGTTCCAGACGCCGCCATCGGCATCCACAATGGCCCCATCGGGTTCCCAGTCCGGATCGGGCAGCGCAGCGAACAGGCGCGGCGCCCCGCAGTGCGCGCGCTCGGCGTCGTAATCGCAGCACCACAGCGCCGGCCGTACCGAATCGCAGAAGTACATCGTGGCGCCGTCCGCACTGAAACAGATCGCATTGGGAATGACGACGTCCGGCAGGTTCAGTTCGCGCAGGCCATGGCGCATCGAAAACTGGTAGTAACGGCCGAGCGGTGCACGCGCAGGATCCTCGCTCATGGTGCCGAACACCAGATTGCCGGCGCGATCGGTACGGCCGTCATTGCTGCGCGTGTCCACGACATCGGGCTGCACATCGGCCAGCCATTCCAGCGCGGGCGCCGGGGCATCGCCGTCGCGGTCGATATCCAGCCGCTGCAATGAGCCGGCCAGCGCGATCAGCAGGCGGCCGTCGTCCCCTTCGGCGAGGCAGCCGGGCCGGTCCGGCAGCAACCAGCTCCGGTGACTGCCGTCGGCACTGCGGTACTGCCACAAGCGGCGCTCACTGATATCCACCCAGAAAAGGCATTGCCGGCGGGCCGACCACAGGGCGCCTTCGCCATGGGTGCAGCGGCTGTCGACCAGCAGTGGAACATCGGCGACAGCGGAAGACGGGGCGGCGGCGTCGCGCATTCGGCAGGCTCACAACATCAGCGGGCGTTGCATTCTGCCACCGGGTCGATCCATCCCGTGTGCGCTGCGCCTCACTGCCGAGACAATGCCGCAGTGCACGATTGCAGAGCCGCCGATCCCCGGTCCAAGATGGAGGTGACTACCGGTAGACAGTCAGGCGCGGGGGTACGGCAGACGACGGTTCTGATCAACCACCATCTGCTGTGCTGATCCGCAGCATCCAGTGTCCCTTCAACCAGGGGTTCCCATGTCCAGTGCTTCGCTCAGCAGTACCCGCGCCGGTAGCGGCGAGAACACCGGTTTCATCGTCCTGATCAGCTGCGTGGCCACCATCGGTGGCTTCCTGTTCGGGTTTGACAGCGGCGTGATCAACGGCACCGTCGATGGCCTGAAGGACACCTTCCAGTCCAGTTCGGCCGGGATCGGCTTCGAGGTCGCCTCGATGCTGCTCGGCTGCGCGATCGGTGCATTCTTCGCCGGCCGCCTCGGCGACCGGCTCGGCCGCCGCGGCGTACTGATCATCGCCGCGGTGATGTTCCTGTTCTCCGCCTTGGGGGCAGGGGCGGCACACAGCTCCACGGTGTTCATCATCGCCCGGGTGATCGGTGGCTTCGCGGTGGGTGCGGCCAGCGTGATGTCGCCGGCCTACATCGCCGAGGTGGCCTCGGCCCGCTACCGCGGCCGGCTGGCGACGGTGCAGCAGATCGCGATCATCAGCGGCCTGTTCTGCGCCTTCCTCAGCAACTATCTATTGGCCAAGGCGGCCGGTGCCTCCACCCAGGCGCTGTGGCTGGGGCAGGCGGCATGGCGCTGGATGTTCTGGATGCAGGCCATTCCCTCGCTGCTGTTCCTGTGCCTGCTGCTGGTGATCCCAGAGAGCCCGCGCTTCCTGGTGGTCAAAGGGCGCCGTGACCAGGCCCTGGCGGTGCTGACCCGGCTGTACGGCCCGGTCGAGGCGCAGGCCAAGATCACCGAGATCGAAGGCTCGCTGTCCCAGGACCAGCACCGCCCGACCTTCTCGGATCTGATCAGCAAGACCACCGGCAAACTGCGCCCGATCGTCTGGATCGGCATCGGCCTGGCGGTGTTCCAGCAGCTGGTCGGCATCAACGTCGTCTTCTATTACGGCGCGGTGCTGTGGCAGGCGGTGGGCTTCTCGGAGAACGACGCGCTGCTGATCAACGTGCTCTCGGGTGCGCTGAGCATCGGTGCCTGCCTGATCACCGTGGTCCTGATCGACCGCATCGGCCGCAAGCCGCTGCTGTGGATCGGCTCGGTCGGCATGGCGATCTCGCTGGCGCTGGTCACCATTGCCTTCGCCAGTGGCTCGCTGGATACCGCCGGGAAGCTTCAGCTCACGGACAACATGGGCGTGCTGGCGCTGGTGGCGGCCAACGTCTACGTGATCTTCTTCAACATGTCCTGGGGCCCGGTGATGTGGGTGATGCTGGGCGAGATGTTCCCCAACCAGATCCGCGGTTCGGGGCTGGCGGTGGCCGGCGCGGCGCAGTGGACCTCCAACTTCGCCATCACCGTGTCCTTCCCGATCCTGCTGGGCAGCATCGGCCTGGCCGGTGCCTACGGCATCTATACGGTGGCGGCGGTGATCTCGGTGTTCTTCGTGCTGCGCTTCGTCAAGGAGACCAAGGGCAAGGAACTGGAGCAGATGGAGGGCTGAGCCGCTCCCGACGGCCCTGCGCGCAGGGTAGGGGCCGGGTCGGGGAGTGCGCTCCCCGGTCCGGGCCTGGCAGGGCAGGCGCCGCAGGCCCTGGGCCCTGAACGCAAAAAACCCCGCCGTGGCGGGGTTTTTGGCTTTCTGCACCGCGACTGGTGCTCCCTAGGGGACTCGAACCCCTGTTTTAGCCTTGAGAGGGCCACGTCCTAACCATTAGACGAAGGGAGCAGACTTTGTCGCGAACTGCGCAGCGCGCTAGTATATGGACCTAGATGCCATTGGGCAATCCCGAAAACTCAACCGGAAGCGCCAACATCAATTCCTCTGCTACATCACCGTTCAGCCTGCGCGTGATCCCGCGCGATCAGCACAACATCTCCCGCAAGGACATCAGCCCCAACGCCCTGCGCGTTCTGTACCGGCTGCGTGATTCCGGGTTTGCCGGTTACCTGGTCGGCGGCGCCGTCCGCGATCTGCTGGTGAACGGCCACCCCAAGGATTTCGACGTCGCCACCGACGCGACGCCCGAGCAGGTCAAGCAGTTGTTCCGCAACTGCCGGCTCATCGGCCGCCGCTTCCGCCTGGCGCACGTGGTGTTCGGCCGCGAGATCATCGAGGTCGCCACCTTCCGCGCCAACATCGACGATGGCAGCGGCGACCGTGAGATGGAAAACGGCATGCTCGTGCGCGACAACGTGTACGGCAGCATCGAAGACGACGCGATCCGCCGCGACTTCACCTGCAACGCCCTGTACTACGCGATCGAGGATTTCTCGGTCCGCGATTACACCGGCGGCTTTGAAGACGTGCAGGCCCGCCTGATGAAGCTGATCGGCGATCCCGAGCAGCGCTACCAGGAAGACCCGGTGCGCATGCTGCGCGCGGTGCGCCTGGCCGCCAAGCTGGGCTTCCAGATCGAAGAGGCCACTGCCGAACCGCTGCCGCGCCTGGCCAACCTGTTGGCCGAGGCCGCCCCGGCACGCCTGTTCGAGGAAGTGCTCAAGCTGTTCCTGTCCGGGCACGGCGTGGCCAGCTTCGAAGGCCTGGAGCGGTACGGCCTGCTCGATGTCATGTTCCCGGAAAGCGCCGCTGCGCTGCGCAGCAACCGCAGTGGCGCGCTGCGCCGGATGGTCATCGAAGGTCTGCACAACACCGATCTGCGTGTGGCCAATGATGAGCCGGTGTCGCCGTCGTTCCTGTTCGCGCTGCTGCTGTGGCCGGCGTTCTGCCGCGCCCTGGCCAGCCTGCAGAAGCAGGGCGTCGCGCTGGAAGAAGCGCAGCGCCGTGCGGCGGACCGCGTGACCCTGCACCAGCTGACCACGATCGCCCTGCCGCGCCGCTTCTCGCTGCCGATGCAGGAAATCTGGCTGCTGCAGGGCCGCTTCGGCTCGCGTCAGCGCAAGCGCGTGATCCGAACCCTGACCCATCCGCGCTTCCGCGCCGCCTACGACTTCCTGGTCCTGCGCCAGGTCGCCTCCAGCGAGCACGAAGCCGATGTGGCGTTCTGGCGCGAAGCCCAGCTGCAGTCCGGCACCGAGCTGGATTCGGCACTGGATGCCGCCCAGGCCGACGGCGAGGGCGAAGACGGTGCGCCGCGCAAGCGTCGTCGCCGCCGCCGTCGTCCCGGTGGAGTGGCAGGCGAGTAAGCCGTGACCCTGGCCTGTATCGGATTGGGCGCCAATCTCGGGGACGCCGCGCAGACCCTGCGCGATGCGTTCCCGGCGCTGGCGGCCCTGCCGCAGACCACACTGCGCGCGCGCTCGCAGCTGTACAGCACGCCGGCCTGGGGCAACCAAGACCAGCCGGCGTTCGTCAATGCCGCCGCCGTGCTGGAGACCGCGTTGCCCGCACCGGATCTGCTGGCTGCCCTGCTGGAGATCGAGCGCCGCTTCGGCCGCGTCCGTGATCCTGCCGTGCACTGGGGGCCGCGTGCACTGGATCTGGACGTGCTGCTGTACGGCGAACAGATCATCGCTCTGCCGCAGCTGCAGGTACCGCACCCCTATCTGCATGAGCGCGCGTTCGCGCTGCTGCCGCTGGCCGAGATCGCGCCGGACGCCATCATTGCCGGGCACGGCCGCGTGCGGGATGCTGTGATGCGGGTCCAGGCCTGCGGGATCGCTTCAATAGGAGGATAATGCGGGGCTTATCGCCACCGGTTATCAGCTCATGAGTACCCACGCAGACAGCAAGCCCTGGACCGTGCCCGCGTTGGCCGAGGCCAAGCGCAACGGACAGAAGCTGGTGATGTTGACCGCCTACGATGCCGGGTTCGCCCGCAGCTTCGACGCCAACGGCGTGGACCTGATCCTGATCGGCGACTCGCTGGGCATGGTGGTGCAGGGGCATGACTCGACCCTGCCGGTGACCACCGACGACATGGTCTATCACACCCGCGCCGTGGCCCGCGTACTGCAACGCGCGCTGCTGGTGGCGGATCTGCCGTTCGGCGCCGACGCCACCCCCGAGCGCGCGCTGGATGCCTCGCTGCGCCTGCTGCAGGCCGGTGCGGAGATGGTCAAGATCGAAGGTGCCGGCTTCAAGCTGGATATCATCCGTTACCTGGTCGAGCGCGAGATTCCGGTCTGTTCGCACCTGGGCCTGACCCCGCAGTCGGTGCTGCGGCTGGGCGGCTATCGCGTGCAGGGCCGTGGCGATGCCGCCCAGCAGCTGCGCGATGACGCCAAGGCCGCGGTAGCCGCCGGCGCCAGCCTGGTCGTGCTCGAATGCGTGCCCACGCCGGTTGCTGCCCAGGTCACCGCGGACATCAGCGTGCCCACCATCGGCATCGGTGCCGGCCCGCAGTGCGATGGCCAGGTGCTGGTGCTGCATGATTTCCTCGGTCTGGACAGCGGCCATCGCCGTCCCAAGTTCGTCAAGGATTTCCTTGCCGAAGGCGGGTCGGTTGCCGGTGCGGTCCGTGCCTACGCCGACGCCGTGCGCGACGGCTCCTTCCCCGACGCAGAACACGCCTACGCCTCATGATCGAAACCGTCACCGAACTGTCCCGCCTGCGCGCCGTCGTCAACGGCTGGAAGCGCGAGGGCCTGCGCGTCGCGCTGGTCCCGACCATGGGCAACCTGCACGCAGGGCATTATTCACTGGTCACGCTGGCCCGGCAGTACGCCGATCGCGTGGTCTCCAGCGTCTTCGTCAATCCGACCCAGTTCGGCCCGAACGAGGACTTCACCCGCTACCCGCGCACGCCCGAAGCCGACACCACCGGCCTGGAGCAGGCCGGGTGCGATGTGCTGTGGCTGCCCACGGTTGAGTCGATGTACCCGTTCGGTGTGGAACTGGCGGCCAGCGTCAATGTGCCCGGCATCAGTGGGCTGCTCGAAGGCGCGCATCGCCCGGGCCATTTCGATGGCGTCTGCACCGTGGTCTCGCGCCTGTTCAACCAGGTGCAGCCGGATGTGGCAGCCTTCGGCAAGAAGGACTACCAGCAGCTGGCGGTGATCCGCCAGATGGTGGAAGACCTGGCCTTCCCGATCCAGATCGTCGGGGGCGACATCGTGCGCGAAGACGACGGCCTGGCGATGAGCTCGCGCAACCAGTACCTCAACGCCCAGCAACGCCCGGTCTCGACCACCATCCACCACGTGCTGCTGGGCATGCGCGAAGGCTTCATCGCCGGCAAGAGCCGCAGCCTGATCGAGGCCGAAGCCGCGGCAGCGCTGCAGGCGGCCGGGTTCCAGGTCGACTACGCCGTGGTCCGCCTGCCGGACCTGTCCGAGCCGGCCGATGCCAATGACGGCACCCGCGTGGCCCTGATCGCCGCGCGGATCGGCAATACCCGGTTGATCGACAACCTGGAGTTCTGAGCCGGCCAACGCGGTGCCGCCACAGGGCCACCTTCGGGTGGCCCTGTGCGTTTGCGCAGGGCAGAGCCTTCCGGCCGCCTGCCTGAACGGCCGGCAGCGCCGGAGGGTCGGGGTCGGGCTACCCCCTGCCGCCGGGCCCCCGGGTGCTAGAATTTCCCTTTCCTTTACCGTTTCCCCGTTGCCATGCATCTGTCCCTGCTGAAGACCAAGATCCACCGCGCCACCGTCACTCACTCCGAGCTGAACTACGAAGGTTCCATCGCCATCGATGACAACCTGCTGGCTGCGACCGGCATCCGTGAGTTCGAGCAGGTGCACATCTGGGATGTGACCAACGGTGCGCGTTTCTCCACCTATGCCATCCGCGCCGAAGCCGGCAGCGGCGTGGTGTCGCTCAACGGTGGCGCCGCGCGCCACGTGCAGGTGGGCGACATCATCATCATCGCCGCCTTCGCCAGCATGAGCGAAGAAGAAGCTGACAGCTTCAAGCCGAAGTTGGTATATGTGGACGGCAAGAACCAGATCTCCCACACCAACGACACGATCCCGACACAGGCCGCATGACACAGCACAACGGATTCGACCCGCTTCATTCCCATGCCCAGCGCCTGCGAGGCGCGAGCATCCCTTCGTTGATCGCCGCCGAACCGGGCCGCGCACAATCGCTGGGGTTGCGGGTCGGTCCGTTGTACGTCAATTTCGCGCGGCAGAAGTACGACCGCGCGGCGTTGGACGCACTGCTGCAGCTGGCTGCCGAGCGCGATGTCGCCGGCGGCTTCCAGCGCCTGTTCCGCGGTGAAACGGTCAATGTCACCGAAGGCCGCGCCGCGCTGCATACCGCGCTGCGTGGTGATGCCAGCGGCGCGCCGGTGGCCGGTGAGGCCTTCGCCACGGCGGCCCAGGTGCGCCAGCAGATGGGCGAGCTGATCGCCGCACTGGAAGCGACCCACATCACCGATATCGTCAGCGTCGGCATCGGCGGCTCGGACCTTGGGCCACGGCTGGTGGCCGATGCGCTGCGCCCGGTCACCGGCGCACGTTTCCGCGTGCATTTCGTGTCGAACGTGGACGGCGCTGCGATGCAGCGCACGCTCGCCACGCTGGATCCGGCCACCACGGCCGGCATCCTGATTTCCAAGACCTTCGGCACCCAGGAAACCCTGCTCAACGGGCAGATCCTGCATGACTGGCTGGGCGGCAGCGAGCGGCTGTATGCGGTCAGCGCCAATCCGGAGCGTGCCGCCAAGGCCTTCTCGATCGCCGCCGGCCGCGTCCTGCCGATGTGGGATTGGGTGGGCGGGCGCTATTCGCTGTGGTCGGCGGTCGGTTTCCCGATCGCACTGGCCATCGGCTTTGCGCGTTTCGAGCAGTTGCTCGAGGGTGCGGCGCAGATGGACGAACACGCACTGACCGCTCCGCTGGCGCAGAACCTGCCGGTGCTGCATGCGCTGACCGATATCTGGAACCGCAACCTGCTCGGCCATGCCACGCATGCGGTGATGACCTACGACCAGCGCCTGGCGCTGCTGCCGGCCTACCTGCAGCAGCTGGTGATGGAGAGCCTGGGCAAGCGGGTGCAGCTTGATGGCAGCCCGGTCGCCAGCGACACCGTACCGGTGTGGTGGGGCGGGGCCGGCACCGATGTGCAGCACAGCTTCTTCCAGGCGCTGCACCAGGGCACCAGCGTGATCCCGGCCGATTTCATCGGCTGCGTGCACAACGATGATCCCTACGTGGTCAACCACCAGGCGCTGATGGCCAACCTGCTGGCGCAGACCGAGGCGCTGGCCAATGGCCAGGGCAGCGAGGATCCGCACCGCGAGTACCCCGGTGGCCGTCCGAGCACCCTGATCCTGCTCGATGCGTTGACCCCGCAGTCGCTGGGTGCCCTGATCGCCATGTACGAACACGCCGTGTACGTGCAGTCGCTGATCTGGAACATCAACGCGTTCGACCAGTTCGGCGTGGAGCTGGGCAAGCAGCTGGCCAGCCAGTTGCTGCCCGCGCTGCAGGGCCAGGCGCATGCGATCACCGATCCGGTGACGCTGGAGCTGCTGGGGCGCTTGACCGCCTGACCGCCACGTAGAGCCGGCCGCTGGTCGGCGCTACCGATTCTTGCGCGGGCGACCCACGGTCGGCATTACCGGCTTGGGTCGCGCTCCGGGCTCGGCCGCTTGGCCAACTTGCGTTGCAGCGAGCGCCGGTGCATGCCCAGCAGGCGCGCCGCGGCAGACACGTTGCCGCCGGTCTCATGCATCGCCTGCTGGATGTGCTCCCACTGCAGCCGGCTGATCGGGGTCATCGCATCCGGCGGTTCCATGTCGCCATCGTCGGCCGGACCATCGTCTTCCTCGCCGAGTGCGCGCAGGATCATCGGCACCGTGGCCGGCTTGGGCAGGTAGTCGTCCGCGCCGAGCTTGATCGCTTCCACCGCGGTGGCGATGCTGGCATAGCCGGTGACCAGCAGGATCCGCATGTCTTCGCGCAGGGCGCGCAGGGGCTGGATCAGCGCCAGGCCGGATTCGGTACCGAGCTTGAGGTCGATCAGCGCATAGGCGGGCGGTTGTTGCCGGGCCAGCAGCAGGGCCGAGGCGGTGTCGCTGGCGGTGACGGTGTCCAGCCCTTTACGGGCCAGGCTGCGCTGCAGCGTGCGCAGATAGAGTTCGTCGTCGTCGACCAGCAGGCCATGGCTGGCCTGGCCGGGCGCGGGGGTGAAGGCGGTCATGCGGAAGTCTCCCGTGGGGACAGGGGCAGGCGGAAGCCGACGCGCGTGCCGGCACCGTTGGCCGGGCGCATCCACAGCTCGCCATCCAGGCGTTCGATGGTGGCGTGGGACAGGGCCAGGCCGACGCCCATGCCGTCGGTCTTGCCGCTGTTGAACAAGGTGCCGGGCAGCACGGCCTGGCGGGCATCGAAGCCATGGCCATAGTCGCGTACTTCGCCGATCAGGTCATCGCCTTCGATGCGCAGCGACAGATCCACCTGCGGTCGGTCGGCCTTCTCACCCGCGTCGGCGGCATTGTTGAGCAGCACCATCAGCAGGTGCCCGATACCCGGGTCCAGCGGCAGGGTGAGCGGGGCATCCTCGTTGCGCCTCAGCGCGATGGTCGGGCGCACCAGCCGCCACTGTTCCAGCACCTGCGGCAACGTCACCGCATCGCGGCCGGGCGCATCGCCGGCGGCCGGGCGGGCCAGCGCCAGCACGCGCTCCCGGCACTGCACCAGCAACTCGCGCAGGGTTTCCACGTCATCGCGGACCTCGCTGCTTTCGGTCTGGTCGGCGATATCGTCGGCGAGCAGGGTCATGGTCGCCAGCGGGGTATTGAGCTCATGCGCGACCGAGGCGGCGTGGGTGGCCAGCGCGACGATGCCCTCGTTGCGCACGAAGCGTTCGCGCAGCATGGCCAGCTCGTGTTCGCGCTGGCGCAGGGCGATCGCCAGCCGGGTCGCGAACACCAGCACCACCGTGGCCGACAGCAGGAAGTTGCAGACCACGCCCCACTGCTGCATCTGCGCACCAGTGAAATAGCCGCTCGGCAGCGGCAGCCCGAACACGCCGCTCGCCGCATAGCCGATCAGGCAGGCCGCGGCCACGGCGAGGGTCCAGCGCAGGGGCAGGGCGAGCGCAGCCAGCGCGATCAGGATCAGGAACAGCGAGCCGAAGGGATTGGCGATGCCACCGCTCCAGCCCACCATCCAGGTCAACACGGTGACATCCACCAGGATGTGGCAGAACGCGGTCAGCGGTGCCGTGTCGGCATCGTGTACGCGCAGTTGCGCATACAGATTGAACAGCGCCAGTGCAGCCACGCCGGCCCACAGTGGCAGCTGCTGCAGTTCCAGGCCCAGTACCCAGGTAGCGACCAGGATCGTGGCGGCCTGGCCGGCCACGGCCAGCCAGCGCAGGCTGCACAGGGTGCGGAGGAAGGGGGCGTCGGGACCGGTCATGTGCGCACATCGTATGCGCTCCGGCCAGGAGCTGCCTGCGACAATAGGCCGCATCCGGGGTAGGCGGCGCACGACGGGCGCTGAACATGAGTGCCAACCAACGCTGGGCACCTACCTGTGCGCTGGGCGCGCTAAAATAGGCGGATGCATGACGCCGTGACCCGACCGACCCAACCCGCCGACTCCGCCGTGTGGGCCCGCCGCCAGACCAATCCCGTTCATATCGGCGGCGTGGTCGTGGGCGGGGGCCATCCCGTGGTGGTGCAGTCGATGACCAATACCGACACCGCCGATGTCGCCTCCAGCGTGAAGCAGGTGGCCGAACTGTGGCGCGCGGGCTCGGAGATGGTGCGGTTGACCGTCAACAATCCCGAGTCGGCCGCGGCCATCCCGCGGATCGTGGAGAAGCTGCAGATGATGGGGATCGATGTCCCGCTCATCGGCGACTTCCATTACAACGGCCATCAGCTGCTGACCCAGGAGCCGGCCTGCGCCGAAGCGCTGGCCAAGTACCGGATCAATCCGGGCAACGTGGGTTTCGGCAAGAAGAAAGACACCCAGTTCGCGCAGCTGATCGAGTTTGCGATCCGCTACAACAAGCCGGTCCGCATCGGTGCCAACTGGGGCTCGCTGGACCAGTCTCTGGCCGCGCGCCTGATGGACGAGAACAGCCAGCGCGCGCAGCCCTGGGATGCCGGCCGGGTGCTGCGTGAAGCGCTGATCCGCTCGGCGCTGGATTCGGCGCAGACCGCCGTGGAACTGGGCCTGCCACGCGATCGCATCGTGCTGTCGGCCAAGGTCAGCGGCGTGCAGGAGCTGATTGCGGTGTACCGCGACCTGGCCCAGCGCTCGGACTTCGCCCTGCACCTGGGCCTGACCGAAGCCGGCATCGGCAGCAAGGGCATCGTCGCCTCTTCGGCGGCGCTGGCGGTGCTGCTGCAGGAAGGCATCGGCGACACCATCCGTATCTCGCTGACCCCCGAACCGGGCCAGTCGCGCACGGCCGAAGTGATCGTGGCGCAGGAACTGCTGCAGACCACCGGGCAGCGCGCCTTCACCCCGCTGGTCACGGCCTGCCCCGGCTGCGGCCGGACCACCTCGGAATTCTTCCAGGAACTGGCCAAGGTCGTGCAGAACCATGTGCGCGAGAAAATGCCGATCTGGAAAGTGAGCCACCCGGGTGCGGAGAGCATGACCCTGGCGGTCATGGGCTGCATCGTCAACGGCCCGGGCGAATCGCGCCACGCCAACATCGGCATCTCGCTGCCGGGCACGGGTGAAACGCCGGCCGCGCCGGTGTTCGTGGATGGCGAAAAGACGGTCACCCTGCGCGGCGAGAACATCGCCCAGGACTTCGTCACGCTGATCGATGAGTACGTCGAACGAACCTATGTCCGACGCGTTGGATAAGCCGGCGGTGCTGGCCGCGCCGGAGCCGGCCGCCGGCGTCCGCCACTGGATGAGCCGCAACGCCTGGCGCTTCGTGCTGCTGTTCGTGGGCGTGCTGCTGCCGTTGGCGGGCTTCGTGGCCCTGGCCGATGAAGTGCACGCCCTGGAGGCGATCTACTTCGACGACCTGCTGTTGTGGAAGCTGCACGCCCTGCATTCGCCGGGCCTGGACCGCTTCTTCGTGCTGCTGTCCAAGCTGGGCTACGAGTGGTTCCTGATTCCGGCCGACGTGCTGATCGTGGGCCTGCTGGCGTGGCGCAAACGCTGGCGCGAGGCCAGTTTTGTCGCGATCTGCTTCGCCGGCTCGGCGCTGTTGAACCTGGGCAGCAAGCGCTTTTTCCAGCGCGACCGGCCCAGCCTGTGGGAGTCCATTGCCCCGGAGAGCACCTTCAGCTTCCCCAGCGGCCACGCCATGGGCTCGATGACCTTGGCCGTCACGCTGGTGCTGCTGGCCTGGAACACCCGCTGGCGCTGGCCGGTGGCCCTTGCCGCACTTGCATTTGCGGTCCTGGTGAGCATCTCGCGCATGTACCTGGGGGTGCATTACCCCTCCGACATCCTGGCCGGCTGGTGTGCCGCCCTGGTGTGGGTGGTCGGCTGCTTCCTGGTCATGTTCCGCCGCCGGCATCCGTGGCGGCACCGCCACTGAGGGCATTACGGCGGTAAAATGGCCGAAAACGGCATGAAGGTGGGCCTCATCGATAGGCTGTCCCTTTGGAACAGGCTAGGATGAGAGGCGCAGGGGGAGGGGTAGGACAGCACGTCTGTGATGCGCGGACCAGAACGCGATGATGGGGAACCCGGTTCCTTGTGATCGCCACATAGCGCAGCTAGGCTTGCCCCCGTTCACAGTGTTTGACGAGGTTGGCGGATGACAATTCGAGTGTATCTGGTGGACGATCATGCTCTGGTGCGTACGGGCATGAAGATGATCCTCTCCAACGAGACCGACATCGAGGTGGTCGGTGAGGCGGAGAGCGGTGAAGATGCGCTGCCGGATATCCGCCGCCTGCGGCCCGACGTCGTGCTGTGCGATCTGCACCTGCCGGGCGTGAGCGGCATGGAGGTCACCGAGCGCGTGGTCCGTGGCGATCACGGCACCCGCGTGGTGATCGTCTCCGTCCTTGAAGATGGCCCGATGCCCAAGCGCCTGCTCGAAGCGGGTGCCTCCGGCTACATCGGCAAGGCCTGCGATGCACAGGAACTGCTGCGCGCGGTGCGTGATGCCGCACTCGGCCGCCGCTACCTGGGCAACAGCATCGCGCAGAACCTGGCGCTGTCGAACGTGGAAGGCAACCATTCGCCGTTCGACACCCTGTCCCCGCGCGAACTGGAAGTGGCGCTGCTGCTCACCCAAGGCCTGCGCCAGGAAGACATCGCCAAGCGCCTGAGCCTGAGCGCGAAGACCGTCAACACGCACAAGGCGCGCCTGTTCGAGAAGATGGGCATCAACGACAACATCGCGCTCGCGCGCATGGCCAGCCAGTACGGCCTGGTGGATCCGGCACGCCCGATGTAATCCGCGTTCTGGTAGCGGATGAAAAAACGCCCGGGCATGCCCGGGCGTTTTCGTTCAGTGCGCGCGGACCCGCGCCACGATCTTCGCGGCCTGGGCCGCACTCTCGCGCACCTTGTCCCACTCGCCGCGCTCGATCCAACCGCCCGGCACCATCCACGAACCGCCGATGCAGACCACGTTCTTCTGCTCCAGGTACTCGGCCGCCGTGTCTTCGGTGATGCCACCGGTCGGGCACAGCTTCAGATCCGGAATCGGACCGGCCAGGCCCTTGATCATCGCCAGCCCGCCCACGGCCGAGGCCGGGAACAACTTGCAGACCCGGAACCCGCGCGCATACAGCGCCAGCATTTCCGTCGGCGACGCCGCACCCGGCACCACCGGCAACGGCGCCTGCGCCAACGCATCGGCCATATGCGCCGGCGTACCCGGCGTGACCAGGAAATCGGCACCGGCATCGATCGACTGCTGCATCTGCTCCACGGTCAACACCGTGCCCGCACCCACCACCACATCCGGCAGCTCGCGCTTGAGCATGGCAAGCGCGTCCATCGCCACCGGCGTACGCAGCGTCAGCTCGATCGCCGGCAGCCCGCCCTCCAACAACGCCGCACTGACCGCACGGGCCTGATCCAGCGTATGCACGGTCACGACCGGCAGAATGCCGGCAGCCTTCAACAGGGTTTCAGCGCGCTTCTGATGTTCGGCGATGCTCATGCGTTTCCAATCCTTCTTTTCATCAATGTCTGCAGCGCGAACGACGCGCCGGAATGTGTCGGGAGGCAGCGGGATGGCCCCAACCAGGACCGTTACAGCGCCATGGATGGCGCTGACGAGCCCCCATGGATGGGTTCACGGCGCGTCCTGGTTGGGGCCATCCCGCTGCCTCAACCAGAACACCCGGCCGCCGCTTTTGCGTCAGCTCACGCGTCCTTACCCTCATGCGGCGCATCCGCCGCCGCGGCATCATGCCCAAGCTCGTATTCCGCATCGTAATTCCAGATGCTGCCGTCATCGGCCGCCGGGCCACACGAAATCGACATCGCGCCCTGATCGGCCGGGCCCACCAGACGGCGGCTCATCGCGAACAGATTGCGGCCCAGATCATGCGCCGCCGGTGCGGTGTTCGGCGCCGGCTCACGTGCCGCGAATTCCGCCGCATCCACCAACAGCTCCAGCGTGCCGGCTTCACCATCCAGACGGATGATGTCGCCCTCGCGCACCCGTGCCAGCGGACCGCCACGCGAGGCTTCCGGCGTCATGTGGATCGCCGCCGGGAACTTGCCCGAGGCACCGGACAGACGACCATCGGTGACCAGCGCCACGCGACGGCCCTGGTTCTGCAGCAGGCCCAGCAGCGGCGCCAGCGAATGCAGCTCCGGCATGCCATTGGAGCGCGGGCCCTGGTAACGGACCACCGCCACGAAATCGTGCGGCAGCACACCGGCCGCGTGCAGCTTGTTCAGCACCTGCGGCGCATCGACCACCACCGCCGGTGCTTCGATCGTGCGGAACTCCGGCTTCACCGCCGACAGCTTGATCAGCGAACGGCCGAGGTTGCCGCGCAGCAGGCGCAGGCCGCCCTGCGACTCGAACGGATTGGCCACGCCACGCACCACATCCGGATCGGCGCTCTCGCGCACGCCATCGATGTAGGTCAGCTTTCCGTCGCGCAGCGCCGGCTCCTGGCCGTACTGGTGCATGCCGCCTTCGGCCACGGTCTGCAGGTCGGCATGCATCAGGCCGGCCTCCATCAGCTCGCGGAACACGAACGCGGTGCCGCCGGCCGCGGCGAAGCGGTTCACGTCGGCTTCGCCGTTCGGATAGACGCGGGCCAGCAACGGAATCAGCTGCGAGAGCTGGTCCATGTCGTCCCAGGTCAGCACGATGCCGGCCGCACGCGCCACGGCGATCCAGTGGATGGTGTGGTTGGTCGAGCCGCCGGTGGCCATCAGGGTGACCACCGCGTTGACGATCGCGCGTTCGTCGATCAAGCGGCCGAGCGGCCGGAAGTCGTCGCCCAGGGCGCTGATTTCCAGTGCGCGCACCGCCGCGTGGCGAGTCAGTGCGTCGCGCAGGGGTGTATCCGGATTGACGAACGAGGCGCCCGGCATCTGCACGCCCATCGCTTCGAGCAGGGTCTGGTTGGAATTGGCGGTGCCGTAGAAGGTGCAGGTGCCGGCGCCATGGTACGAAGCGGCTTCGGCTTCCAGCAGTTCCTCGCGGGTCGCCTGGCCGGCCGCGTAGCGCTCGCGCACTTCAGCCTTCTGCTTGTTCGGGATGCCCGGGGTCATCGGGCCGGCCGGCAGGAAGATCGCCGGCAGGTGACCGAAGGCCAGCGCGCCGATCAGCAGGCCGGGCACGATCTTGTCGCAGACGCCGAGGTAGACGCTGGCGTCGAACATGTCATGGCTCAGGCCGATCGCGGTCGACTGGGCGATCACATCGCGCGAGAACAGCGACAGTTCCATGCCGCCGCGGCCTTGGGTGACGCCGTCGCACATCGCCGGCACGCCACCGGCGACCTGTGCGGTCGCACCGAGTTCGCGCGCGGTCTCGCGCAGGATCTCCGGGTAATGCTCGAACGGCTGGTGTGCCGAAAGCATGTCGTTGTACGCGGTGATGATGCCCAGGTTGGGCGTCACGCCGCCGCGCAGGCGCGACTTGTCGGTCGGGCCGCACGCGGCGAACCCGTGGGCGAGGTTGCCGCAGCTCAGGCGCGAACGAAACGGACCGTCGCGCAGCGCCGCGTCGACACCGGCCAGGTAGGCGGCGCGCGAGGCGACGCTGCGCTGGACGATGCGCTCGGTGATGGCATGGAGTTTGGGATGCAGGCTCATTGGCTACCGGCTATGAGAAGGCGAACGGAACAACACCGGGGCAACTCAGTCACACCAGTGGACGCGCAGTTTCGCGCCGTCGAGATCGATCGCGTTGAGGATGGGATACAGCTGCGGATTGTTGCTTTCCAGCGCGTGCTTGAGCACTTCCAGCTTCTGCTTGCCACGCAGCAGCAACAGGCGCTGGCGGCTCTGCTTCAAGCCATGCGGGGTGAGGGTGATGCGCAGCGGCCACTGATTGGCACCGGGGCAGCCGGTGGCATCCAGCGCCGCGTAGGGCAGGGTGCTTTCCAGGGCGCGGGTCAGATCCTTCGAACCCGGGAACAGTGAGGCGGTGTGGCCGTCGTTGCCCATGCCGATCACGCTCAGGCACGGCCGCTGGCTGTGCTGGGCCTGCAGGTTGGCGCTGTAGACGCATTCGGGCAGCGGTTTGCCGACCCGCACCAGCGGATCGAAATGCGCGCCTTCGGCACGGGTGAGGAAACTCTCGCGTACCAGCCAAGCATTGCTGTCGCGATCCTGCGGTGACAGCCAGCGCTCATCGACCAGGCTCACTTCCACCCGGTCCCATTGAACGTCCAGCTCGGCCAGTGCCTGGTAGATCGGCGCCGGCGTGGTGCCGCCGGAGAGCAGCATGCGCGCCCGGCCGAATTCGGCGATGTCGCGGTTGAGTTCGGCGGCCATTTCAGCGGCCACGGCCTCGATCCAGCCATCGGCATCGCCATGGCGGATCAGGGTGAAACGGTCGGACGTATCCAGGGTATTCATGCGGTGCCTCCCGGCAGATCGCGTTCCACATCCGCCGCATACGCGGCCGCGCCGAGCAGGCCCGGGCTGGGGTGCATCACGGCCAGCGACGGCACCTTGGACATGATCGAAGAGAAGCGGCCCTTGTGTTCAAAGCGCTGGCGGAAGCCGGAATGCTGCAGCGAATCGAGCATCTTCGGCACCAGGCCGCCGGTCAGGAACACGCCATCCCAGGCGCCCTGCATCAGCACCAGGTCACCGGCGATCGCGCCGAACACCGCGCAGAACACATCCACGGTCCGCATCGCCTGCGGGTCGCCATGCAGCGCACGCGCGGTGACGTCCACCGGCTGCAGTTGGCCCGGGTCGATGTCGGCCATCTCGCACACAGCGCGATGGATGTTGACCAGACCCGGGCCGCAGATCAGGCGTTCGTTGGAGACACGGCCGAACTGCTCGGAGAGGATCTCCAGGATGCGGATCTCTTCCGGCGTCCCGGGCGGGAAGCTGACGTGGCCACCCTCGGTTTCCAGCGGATAGCAGCGGCCGTGGCGCAGGATCAACCCGCCCACGCCCAGCCCGGTGCCGGGGCCGATCACCGCATAGTTGCGCGGCTGGCCCGGCTTGCCCGGCACCCACGCCGCGCCGCCGACCTGGATCACATCCTGCGGCTGCAGCAGCGAGATGGCCATCGCCTGGGCGGCGAAGTCGTTGATCAGGTGCAACTCATCGAAGCCGAGCATGTGCGCGGTGCGCATGCGCGAGATCACCCACGGGTGATTGGTGATGCGCGCTTCGTCACCGTCCACGCGGCCGGCCACGGCGAACACGCCGCGCTTGGCTTCTGCGCCGATCTGCTCGAGATAGTGCCGTGCCGCTTCGCCCAGCGAAGGGAAATCAGCGACGGCGAATTCGCGGATGCTGTCCTGCTGCAGCGGCGCGGCCAGCGAGGTGTCGGCGAGCGCGAAGCGAGCGTTGGTACCGCCGATATCCGCGACGAGGACCGGCTGGGACAACACCGTCATGCCTGGCCACCACGGGCAGCGTCGGCGTCGGCATCGGCGGGCAGGAAGCCGGCAGCTTGTTCCGGACCCCATTCGCCGGCCGGGTAGGGCTGCAGCGGCAGCTTGGCTTCCTTCCATGCGTCGCTGACGCTGTCGATCCAGGCCCAGGCCGCGCGCACTTCGTCATCACGCACGAACAGCGCGTGGTTGCCGTTGAAGGCATCCAGGAACAGGCGCTCGTAGGCGATGCGGCGGTGCAGGCCGGTGGGTACGGACAGCTCCAGTTCCAGCGGGTGCAGTTCCAGCGCCCCCCATTCCGGGCCGGCCAGCGAGCTCATCAGGCCCAGCTCGATGTTTTCCTGCGGCTGCAGCTGGAAGGTGATCCGGTTCGGGGTGGCGTTACCGCGGTGCGGGCGCTCGAACAGCCAATGCGTGACCGGCTTGAGCGTGACCACCACGCGGGTGGTCCGCTCGGCCAGGCGCTTGCCGGTGACCAGATGGAACGGCACGCCTGACCAGCGCCAGTTGTCGATATGCGCGGTGACGCCGGCGAAGGTTTCCACATCGCTGCCTTCCGGCGGCTGGTAGGCCTGCGCGGGCTGGCCGTTGATGGTGCCGGCCGTGTAGCGGCCACGCACGCTGTCACGCGCGGCATGCTTGGCATCCAGCGGGCGCAGGGCGCGCAGGACTTTGACCTTCTCATCGCGGATGCGATCGGCCTCCAGCGAGGCCGGCGGCTCCATCGCGACCAGGCACAGCAGCTGCAGGATGTGGCTCTGGACCATGTCGCGCAGCGCACCGGAGCGGGCGTAATACGCATCGCGGCCGTCCACGCCCTCGCTCTCGGCGACCAGGATGTGCACCGATTCGATGTAGTTGCGGTTCCAGACGGCCTCGAGCAGCGTGTTGCCGAAGCGCAGCGCGATCAGGTTCTGCACCGCGGCCTTGCCCAGGTAGTGATCCAGGCGGAACACGCGGTCTTCGTCGATCCACTGGCCGATGGTGGAGATGATCTCCTCGGCGCTGGCGCTGTCGCTGCCGATCGGCTTTTCCAGCATCAGCCGGTGCGGTGCGGCCAGTGCGCCGCCCTTGGCCAGGCCTTCGCAGGTGGAGATGTACAGGCCCGGCGGGATCGCCAGGTAGCTCACGCAGTGGCGGTCGACCAGGTCATGGACCGATTCGGCCACCGACTCGGGATTGCGCAGATCCACCGAACGGTAGTCGATGCGCTGCAGCAGCGAGTGGATGTCGTCCTGGCTGGCCATGGGCATGGCCTGCTGCAGGCGCGGGCGCAGGATCTCGCGGAAGGCCTCGGTATCGTGCGGCGACAGCGCCAGCGCACGGACCTTGAAGTCTTCGGGGAGCAGGCCGTCGCCCAGCAATCGCAGCAGCGAGGGGAACAGATAGCGCTGGGCCAGGTCACCTGTGGCGCCAAACAGGAAGAGGGTGTCGTGCATCGCTCGAGTTTCAGATCCGGGTGACATCGTTGTCAATCGCTTCTCGTCTATGTTCTCGGGGGTCGGGCGGGGTCCGTTGTCTGCTTGTTGCGGGTGCAGCACGCCCCATGGATTCCGCCCGGCATGATGGCCTGCCGACCGGGTGTCGTGGGAGATATCGCATCCTCCCCGGCATCCCGATCACGGCCGACCATCGGATAGTGCCACGTGAAAACGTTTACATGGCAGAATGCGCAGACTGTATTCGATTGCAGTGGTCGCCGTCATGCGGCACCACGCCATCGACCTGCCATCGGGAGGGCCGAAGGCAGTTCCGCATAACAGCCCGGAGACCGGGCGGACTGGAATGGTGATATGGCAAAAGTGCAGTTGCAGGGCGTTCGCAAGGTCTACGACAACGGTCAGGTGGCCGTGCAGGGCGCGACCTTCGAAGTGGCCGATGGTGAATTGATGGTGCTGGTGGGGCCGTCCGGGTGTGGCAAGTCCACACTGCTGCGCATGGTGGCCGGGCTGGAAGAGATCAGTGGCGGCACGCTGACGATCGGCGACCGCGTGGTCAACGACGTGGCGCCCAAGGATCGCGACATCGCGATGGTGTTCCAGAGCTACGCGCTGTACCCGCACATGACCGTGGCCGAGAACCTGGCCTTCGGCCTGAAGCTGCGCGGCCACGACAAGGCGACGATCAGCAAGCGGGTCAGCGAGGCGGCCGAAACGCTCGGCCTGACCGACATGCTCGACAAGCTGCCCAAGGCGATGTCCGGTGGCCAGCGTCAGCGCGTCGCGCTGGGCCGTGCGCTGGTGCGCGAGCCGGCAGTGTTCCTGCTGGATGAACCGCTCTCCAACCTGGACGCCAAGCTGCGCCACAGCGTGCGCACGGAAATCGCGCAGCTGCACCGCAAGCTGGGCACCACCATGATCTACGTGACTCACGATCAGGTGGAAGCGATGACCCTGGGCCAGCGCATCGTGGTGCTCAAGGATGGCGTGATCCAGCAGATCGATACCCCGATGGCGCTGTACGACCGGCCGGCCAACCTGTTCGTGGCCGGTTTCCTCGGCAGCCCGGCGATGAACGTGCTGCGCGGCACTCTGCAGCGCACCGACAGCGGATTCGCCGTGCAGGACACCGGGCTGACCGCACCGTTGGGCCAGGCCCGGGTCGATCAGGCGTGGGTCGGCAAGGCGATCGCCGTGGGCGTGCGCCCGGAGCATCTGCAGCCGGCCGCCGCCGGTGAGGCAACGGCCTTCGAGGCGATGATCGATGGCATCGAGCCGGTCGGCAACGAGATCTTCGTCAACATGACCAGTGGCGGCCAGCCGTTGGTGATGCGCGTGGCGCCGCAGGCGTTGCCGTCCGTCGGTGAGCCGATCCGGGTGGCGATCCAGCCGCAGGGCCTGCACTTCTTCGACGCAGAGACCGGCGAGCGCTTGAACGACGCGTAAGGCGCGGACGGGTTATCGGGTTACGGGTTGCCGGCCAGCGGCCGGCACTACCGCGCGGCAGGTTACACGCGTTGGTCGTGACCGCGGCCGGGGCGGGGGGCGGACGCATCGACCACCGGTCGATGTCTATTACCGCGCCAGACCGTCCAGCAACGGCAGGTGGGCGGCTTCAACCCCGCCGACCGACAGCGGCTCCGGCGCGATCTCCAGCGGCAGCACGGCCAGGGCCAGCTCACCGGCCACCGAGGCCACTGTGCCGATCGCCGCCGCGTTCTGGTGCACCTGCGTGCCGCTGGTCGTGCCCTCCACGACCCGCAGCAGCTGCAGGGCGCGCTTGGCCTTGCCGAGGAAATGGGTGCGGGCCACGATTTCCTGGCCCGGGTAGCAGCCCTTCTTGACGCTGTACCCGTTCAGGCGGTCCAGCCCGAGCTGCTGCGGCGTCCACTGTTCACGCTGATCGGCATCCAGCCGCGGCAGCCCATAGCGCAGGTCGGACTGGCGCCAGGCCAGCGCGATATCCGCACTGTCGGCCGCAGCGGCCACGGCATCGGCCGCACCGATCCGCAGGCTGCGCGGAAGTGCGTCGCTGCCAAGGTCCAGTTCGAGGTTTTCGCCGGCAAGTTGCGCAATCGCGGCCCCGGAGGCCGCTTCGGGCGCGGTGAAGCTCGCCACCACCGCCAGATCGTTTCGCAGCTCGATCCGCACCTTGCGGCGGAATACAAAACGCTGCAACTGCGACGCAATCGCATCGGCATCGCCGTCGGCGAGCAGCAGCACGATGCGCTCCTCGTCCAGCCGCAACAGCTGGAACACAGCAATGGTGCGGCCCTTGGCCGTCAGCCAGGCGCTCCACTGCCAATGCCGCAGGGGCAGGGCGGTGACGTCGCTGGAGAATTGGGCATGGGCGAAGGCGGCCGCATCGGCACCGCTGAGACTGAGCAGCTGGTGACCGGGGAGGCGCGAAAAGCCGGCGAAATCGGAGGGCAGGTTGTCAGGCACGTGAACGGGGTCTAAAATTTGTGCGTTGCGAGAACACCCATGATAGGCCAAACAACCCCCACTCCAGATTCTGAAGCTGAAGGCACGCTGGTACCGGAGGAGCAACCGCTCCCCGCGACGCCGGCAGTGCCTTTGGAAATCGGCGGCCGCGGCGGACTTGATCCGGTGCGGTACGGAGATTGGGAAAAAAACGGACGCTGCATCGATTTTTGATCAGCATTGAGCCAACGCGGCATTGCGCCGCCCAGCCGAGATAACGAGCCCAGCGAATGGCCGCCAGAGAACGTCCCCTTTCCCCGCACCTTCAGGTGTATCGCTGGCAGATTCAGATGGCCACCTCGATCCTGCATCGAGCGACCGGCATCTTTCTGTCTGTTGGAGCCCTGATCATTGCCGGCGGCCTGCTCGCCCTGATGATGGGTCCTGAATCCTGGAACTGCTTCACCGGCCACGCCGGTAGCTGGTACGGCAAGCTCTTCCTGTTCGCCTGGACCTGGTCCTTCGCCTACCACCTGTGCAATGGCATCCGCCATATCGTGCAGGACTTCGCGATCGGCTTCTCCATTCCCGCCTTCGTGCGCAGCAGCTGGGTCTCGGTCTTCGCCAGCCTGGTGATCACCGCCCTGATCTGGGCCTATGTCTTGATGGGAGCGGCCGCATGAACAAGTACCGTACCCCGCTGAAGAACGTGCGTGGCCTGGGCGCTGCCAAGACCGGCACCGAGCACTTCGTGATGCAGCGCCTGACCGCCACCGCGCTGGTCGGCCTGACCATCTGGTTCCTGGTGTTCGTACTGAGCCTGATCGGCGCCGATTACGTGACCGCCACCGACGCGGTATCCAAGCCGTGGAACGCGGTGCTGCTGGTCGGCTTCCTGGTCGCGATGTTCTGGCATGCCCAGCTCGGCCTGCAGGTCGTGCTGGAAGACTACATCCACAATTCGCTGCTGGCCCTGGCGCTGCAGACCACGGTGAAGTTCATCGCCGTGCTCGGCGGGATCGTCAGTGTTTTCGCGGTCGCCCGCATTACGCTCGGCGTCGCCTGAGTCCAGGCACCAAGACAGGAATCCAGATTAGATGTCCGCTTACAAGATTACGGAACACAAGTACGACATGGTCGTGGTCGGCGCCGGCGGTGCTGGCCTGCGCGCCACGTTCGGTCTTGCCGCCAAGGGCCTGCAGACGGTCTGCCTGACCAAGGTCTTCCCGACCCGTTCGCACACCGTGGCCGCGCAGGGCGGTATTTCCGCCGCGCTGGGCAACATGGGTGAAGACGACTGGCGCTACCACTTCTTCGACACCATCAAGGGCTCGGATTGGCTGGGTGACCAGGACGCCATCGAGTACATGTGTCGCGAAGCGATCCCGGCCATCATCGAACTGGAACACTACGGTGTGCCGTTCAGCCGTACCGAAGAAGGCAAGATCTACCAGCGCCCGTTCGGTGGCATGACCACCAAGTACGGCGAAGGCCCGTCCGCGCAGCGCACCTGCGCCGCCGCCGACCGTACCGGCCACGCCATGCTGCACACGCTGTACCAGCAGTCGCTGGCGCACAACGCACGCTTCATGATCGAGTACTTCGCCCTCGACCTGATCTTCGATGATGAAGGCGTCTGCCGCGGCGTGCTCGCGCTGGACATGGCCGACGGCTCGCTGCACCTGTTCCGCGCCCATGGCGTGGTGCTGGCCACCGGCGGCTACGGCCGCGCCTACTTCAGCGCCACCTCGGCCCACACCTGCACCGGCGACGGCGGCGGTCTGGTCATGCGTGCCGGCCTGCCGATGCAGGACATGGAGTTCGTGCAGTTCCATCCGACCGGTATCTACGGCGCGGGCTGCCTGATCACCGAAGGCGTGCGTGGCGAAGGCGGCATCCTGCGCAACAGCARCGGCGAGCGCTTCATGGARCGCTAYGCACCGCACTATAAGGAYCTGGCCTCGCGCGACGTGGTGTSSCGTTCGATGACCATCGAGATCCGCGAAGGCCGCGGCGTCGGCGAGCACAAGGATCACATCCTGCTCGACCTGACCCACCTCGGCCCGGGCGTCATCGACGACAAGCTGCCGGGTATCGCCGAAAGCGCGCGCATCTTCGCCGGCGTGGACGTGCACAAGCAGCCGATCCCGGTCATCCCGACCGTGCACTACAACATGGGCGGCATCCCGACCAACTACCACGGCGAAGTCGTGCGCAAGGTCGGCGACAACCCCGATGCGGTCGTGCCGGGCCTGTACGCCATCGGCGAAGCGGCCTGCGTGTCCGTGCACGGCGCCAACCGCCTGGGCTCGAACTCGCTGCTGGATCTGGTCGTGTTCGGCCGTGCGGTGGCCAACCGCTGCGCCGACACCATCAAGTCCGGCGCACCGCACAAGACCCTGCCGTCCGATGCCTGCGACAAGGCCCTGGGCCTGCTCGACAAGCTGCGTTACGCCAACGGCGACACCCCGACCTCGGTCATCCGTGATCGCATGCAGCGCACCATGCAGAACGACGCGGCGGTGTTCCGTACCAGCAAGACGCTGGAAGAGGGCTGCACCAAGATGGCCGAGATCTTCGACTCCTTCCAGGACGTCAAGGTCTCCGACCGTTCGCTGGTGTGGAACTCGGACCTGATCGAAACCTACGAGCTGAACAACCTGCTGCTCAACGCGGTGGCGACGATCAACTCGGCCGAACAGCGCAAGGAAAGCCGCGGCGCGCATGCGCATGAGGACTTCCCGGACCGCGACGACGTCAACTGGCAGAAGCACACGCTGGTCAACGTCGACGAGAACGGCAAGTGCGAGTTCGACTACCGTCCGGTCCACATGTACACGCTGAGCAAGGACGTGGACGTCGTCCCGCCCAAGCCGCGCGTTTACTAAGAGACCTGCGGCATGACCTCCGTCCACGCAGCGCTCGCCACCGCCACCTCCCGCACGGGTGGGGTGGTGCGTGCGCCGCGGGCCGGTGGTGTCGACTTCCTCATCTTCCGTGCTACCCGCGCCTGCTCTGCAGCGCGAGCCGCCTGAGCCAACGAGAACAGCCATGGCCGAGTTTTCCCTCCCCAAGAATTCCAAGATCGGAAAGGGCAAGCACTTCCCCGCCCAGACCGGTGCGAAGAACACCCGCACCTTCAAGATCTACCGCTGGAGTCCCGACGACGACAGCAATCCGCGCACCGATACGTATGAGATCGATCTGGACGCCTGCGGCCCGATGGTCCTGGACGCGCTGATCAAGATCAAGAACGAGATCGATCCGACCCTGACCTTCCGCCGTTCGTGCCGCGAGGGCATCTGCGGTTCGTGCGCGATGAACATCGACGGCACCAACACGCTGGCCTGCACCCGCGCGATCGCCGATTGCGGCAAGGCCGAAGTGCCGATCTACCCGCTGCCGCACATGAGCGTGGTCAAGGATCTGGTGCCGGACCTGACCCATTTTTACGCGCAGTACGCCTCGATCAAGCCGTGGATCCGTACCCAGACCCCGCCGCCGCCGGATCGTGAGCGCCTGCAGTCGCCGGAAGACCGCAAGAAGCTCGATGGCCTGTACGAATGCATCCTGTGCGCCTGCTGCTCGACCAGCTGCCCGAGCTACTGGTGGAACGGCGAGCGTTACCTGGGCCCGGCCATCCTGCTGCAGGCCTACCGCTGGATCATCGACTCGCGCGATGAAGACACCGGTGCGCGCCTGGACGAGCTGGAAGACCCCTTCAAGCTGTACCGCTGCCACACCATCATGAACTGCTCGCGGACCTGCCCGAAGGGCCTGAACCCGGCGCTGGCCATTGCCGAGATCAAGAAGCTGATGATGGCGCGTCGCGCCTGATCCAGGTGTGTCCTGTAGCGCCACGCCATGCGTGGCTTCGCAGAAAATGATCGAAACGGTCGAGCCACGCCATGCGTGGCTTTGCCTTATCTGGAAACGCAGAAAATGGACGAAGCCACTGAACTGAAAAAGCTGCGCTGGCGTTGCCGCCGCGGCATGCGCGAGCTGGACCAGCTGTTCGGCCGTTACCTGGACCGTTGCTGGCTGCAGGCACCGACAGACGAGCGCGAGGTTTTCCTGTTCCTGCTCGAGAGCGAGGACGATAAGTTGTGGCGCTGGTTCATGGGTTACGAGGAGTGCCCGCATGCCGCGCCCGCCGCCCTCATCGCCCGGATCCGCGCCCTTCCAGCGTGAGTGGCATCCCTCGCGCTGGCAGTGCCGCGCGCTGATCGCCATGGGCGCGGTGATGCCCTGGGCGTTGTGGGCGACCGATCTGCCCGCGCCGTGGGGCCTGGCGCTGGGCATGGTGGCGCTGGCCGGCACCTGGTGGGAGGCGTGGCGATATGCGCGCCGCCCGGGCTGCGTCTTCGTGATTCCGGCGGACGAAGACCCGGCGCAGGTGGATGGCGAGCCGGTCGAGGCGCTGCAGATGCGGCGCCGCGGCCCGCTGGTGCAGCTGGCCTGGCGGCACGACGGGCGCCGCCACTGGCGTTTGTTCTGGCCCGATACGCTCCCGCAGGGGCAGGCACGTGAACTGCGACTAGCCGTCCGGGCACACTGCATTTCCCGTTCACCCCCTGCAGTGGCACCATAGCCTGAATTGTCCGGCGTACCTGCATGTTCAAACCCATACCTGTCTCGATTGGCCTGCGCTACCTGCGCGCCAAACGCCGCAACGGCTTCATCTCCTTCATCTCCATGGCCTCGATCCTCGGCATTGCCTTGGGCGTGACCGTGCTGATCACCACGCTGGCGGTCATGAGCGGTTTCCAGAAGGAAATCCGCGATCGGCTGCTGCAGATGACCGCGCATACCACCATCACCACCGACGGTGCCCCCATGGCCGATTGGGCGCATGCGGTGGAGGTGGCCAAGAAGGATCCGCGGGTTGCCGGCGCGGCGCCGTACATCGAAATCCAGGCCATGCTCAGCGGGCCGCGGGTGCAGGGCGCCATCGTGCAGGGCATCGATCCGGCGCTGGAGCCCAACGTCTCGGTGATCAACCAGAAGGTCAAGAAAGGCAGCTTCGACAGCCTGACCGCAGGCAGCTACAACCTGCTGGTCGGCCAGGAGCTGGCGATCTACCTCGGTGTCGGCGTGGGCGATACCGTGCTGGTCACGTTGGCCGAAGTGCAGGGCACGCCGATCGGCGCGATCCCGCGCATGAAACGCTTCACCGTGAGCGGCATCTTCGAAGCCGGTTACAACGAGGTCGACCGCGGCGTGGCCTACGCCAACATGGCCGATCTGGAAAAAGTACTGCGCATCGATGGCGTCACCGGCGTGCGCCTGAAGCTGCATGACATGGACAAGGCGCTGGATGTCGGCGTCGATCTGGCCCACAACCTGACCGGTGCCTACCGGGTCAGCGACTGGACCCAGCAGAACGCCAACCTCTACCACTCGCTGCGGATGGAGAAGGTGGTGATGGGCATCCTGCTCTCGCTGATCATCGCCATGGGCGCGTTCAATCTGGTCTCCTCGCAGGTGATGCTGGTCACCGACAAGCAGGCCGACATCGCGATCCTGCGCACCCTGGGCCTGACCCCGGGCGGCGTCATGCAGGTGTTCATGGTGCAGGGCTCGCTGATCGGCATCTTCGGCACGGTGCTCGGCGTGATCGGTGGCATCACCCTGACCTTGAACCTGGAGCGCATCCTCGGCGCGATCGAGACCCTGTTCAACGTCAAGCTGCTGCCGGAGGACGTGTACTACATCACCGGCCTGCCGACCGACATGCAGACCCCGGACATCATCGTGATCACCGCCGTGGCGCTGGTCATGAGCTTCCTTGCCACCCTGTATCCCGCCTGGCGCGCGGCACGTACCCAGCCGGCGGAGGCCCTGCGTTATGAATGAAGCACTCACCCTGGGCCAGGAAGTCATCCGCGCCGAAGCGCTGGCCAAGACCTATGCCGAAGGCCGCATGCAGACCCCGGTGTTCAACGGGCTGGACCTGCGCGTGGCCGCCGGCGAGACCGTGGCCATCATCGGTGCTTCCGGCGCCGGCAAGAGCACCCTGCTGCATCTGCTGGGGGGGCTGGATACGCCGACGGCGGGCGAGGTCTACGTGGCCGGCCAGCGCATGTCCGGCCTGTCCGACAGCCAGCGCGGGCAGCTGCGCAACCGCGCGCTCGGCTTCGTGTACCAGTTCCATCATCTGCTGCCCGAATTCACCGCGCTGGAAAACGTGATGATGCCGGTGCTGCTCGGTGGCGAAGAAGTGGTCGACGCGCGCACCCGTGCGCAGGCGCTGCTGGAATCGGTCGGCCTGGGCCATCGCCTGGACCACAAGCCGGGCGAGCTCTCCGGCGGCGAGCGTCAGCGTGCGGCCGTAGCCCGCGCCTTGGTCAACCGTCCGGCCTGCGTGCTGGGCGATGAGCCGACCGGCAACCTCGACGACAAGACCGCCGCGACCGTGTTCGAGCTGATGCTCGAGCTCAACCGCGCGCACCACACCAGCCTGGTCCTGGTGACCCACGACCGCTCCCTGGCACGCAAGCTGGACCGCGTGCTGGAGCTGCGCGAAGGGCGGCTGCACAGCCTGGCCCACAGCGAGGTCTGAGCAGGCAACCGTGCCTGCCTGAGCGCTGAACACCCGGCGGGTTCCTCTCGCCGGGAGCACGCCGGGCGGCGCATGATCGGCGCACATTCCCCAGCAGGAGGCGTCATGAAGCTGACCCTTGCCATCGCGGCCCTGTGCCTTGGGCTGGCCGCGTGCGCCAGTACCGGCCGCCTGTCCACCGCGCAGAAGCTCGATCTCTACCGCGCCCACGCCGGGCCGCCGCAGCAGGACATGCCGCTGTACGGCTCGCTGTCGGGCTGGACGGCTCTCGGCGACAGTGCGCTGGCGGTATGGACGCGCCCGAGCGAGGGCTACCTGCTGGATCTGACCGGGCCGTGCCAAGGGTTGGACTATGCCTCGGCGATCGGTCTGACCAGCAGGATCGGCCGCGTTTCGTCACGCTTTGACAAGGTGCTGGTGCGCGATCCGACGGCCGGCCCGGTCAATCTGCCGTGCTTCATCAGCAGCATCCGCAAGCTGGATACCAAGGCGTTGCGCGCGTCCGAGCAGGAGCTGCGCCAGGCACAGGTGCAGGAGCGCGAAGAAGGCCAGCAGGCGCCAACCCGGTAGTGCCGGCCGCTGGCCGGCAACCGGATCCCGACCATACCGACCGTTGGTCGGTATCAGAGCCGATCAGGCCTCCGGTACGAACCCGGCCGGCTTCTCGGCGCCACCGCTGAAGAGGTACTTCACCAGTTCCTCTTCGAGGAACACACGGTGCTTGGGATCCCGCGGCGACAGCCGGTTTTCGTTGATCAGCATGGTCTGGTGCGCCAGCCACGCGGACCACGCCGGCTTGCCGATGTGGTTGAAGATGCGCTGGCCCAGCTCGCCGGGGTAGGGCACGAAGTCCAGGCCTTCGGCGTCGCGTTGTTCGTACTGGCAGAAAACGGTGCGGGGCATAGCGTTACTCGATGTCTTGGGATGTTGCTGCGCGCCGCATTGTACGGCGCTTGGGCTGAGCGGGCGGTGCACCGGTCTGGAGCAGCTTGCGGATCGGGGCGGGCAGGCCCAGCGTGGCCAGCTCCTCGGCAGCGACCCAGCGCACGCCGGCATCCTTACCGCGCGAGCCCTGTACCGTTGCCACCAGTACCTGCAGATGCAGCCGGTAGTGGCTGAAGGTGTGCTCCAGCACCGGCAACGGCTCGGCATCGTCCAGCGAGCCGTCGATGTGCGCGTCGAACCAGTCCTGCAACGCGATCCCGCTGTCGGCCTGGGGCAGGGTCCACAGCTGCGCCCAGATGCCGGTGTCCGGCCGCTTCTGCAGCAGCACCCGGCCGCGTGCATCGCGCAGCAGCAGCGCCACCGCCTCGCGCTCGGGCAGGGTCTTGCCGGGCTTGGGCGTCGGCAGCTGATCGGTACGCCCCTCGCGACGGGCGACGCAGGTGGTCTGCAGCGGACAGATCACGCAGGCCGGCTTGCTGCGGCTGCAGACACTGGCGCCGAGGTCCATCTGCGCCTGGGTGTAATCGACCATGCGCGTGCCAGGCACCTGCGCAGCGTGCGCCTCGGCGACCGCCCACAGCTGCTTTTCGATCACGGGCAGGCCGGGGAAGCCCTCGATGCCGTGATAGCGGGTCAGCACGCGCTTCACGTTGCCATCGAGAATCGCGAACCGATCATTCCAGGCCTGGCTGAGAATCGCGCCCGCAGTGCTGCGGCCGATGCCCGGCAGCGCATGCAAGGCATCGAAATCACGCGGCAGCTCGCCGCCGTGCAGCTCGACGCAGCGCTGCGCGGCGGCATGCAGGTTGCGGGCACGGGCGTAATAGCCAAGGCCTGCCCACTGCGCCATCACCGCATCATTGCTCGCCGCGGCGAGGCCGGGCAGGGTCGGGAACGCCTCGAGGAACTTCAGGAAGTACGGAATGACCGTGCTGACCTGGGTCTGCTGCAGCATGATTTCCGACAGCCATACGCGGTACGGCGAGCGCGGGTGCTGCCACGGCAGGTCATGCCGGCCGTGGTCATCGAACCAGTGCAACAGCCGCGAGACGAAGACATCGTCGGTCGGCAACGGGGCACTGGCGGTAGGCTGGCGGGTCATGCAGGTTCCGGAGAAGGGCTGGAGCCACGCCATGCGTGGCTGCATCGGCATCGGCTCAGGTGCCCAGCGCTTCCGGCAGCAATGCGTCGACGAAGGCTTCCGGATCGAACACGCGCAGGTCTTCCGGACGCTCGCCGATGCCGCAGAAGCGGATCGGAATGCCGAACTCACGCGCCAGCGCGAACACCACGCCGCCCTTGGCGGTGCCATCCAGCTTGGTCACCACCAGGCCGGTCACGTTGACCGCGGCATGGAACTGACGCAGCTGCGAGAGCGCGTTCTGGCCGGTGGTGCCATCGATGACCATCAGCACTTCATGCGGCGCATGGGGGTCGATCTTGCCGAGCACGCGGCGGATCTTGCCGAGCTCGTTCATCAGGCCGGCCTGGGTATGCAGGCGGCCGGCGGTATCGGCGATCAGCACCTCGGTGCCGCGTGCCTTGCCGGCCTGCAGAGCATCAAAGGCGACCGAGGCCGCGTCGGCGTTCTGGCCCTGCGCGACCACGGCCACGCCGTTGCGATCACCCCAGGCCTGCAGCTGCGCGACGGCAGCGGCACGGAAGGTATCGCCGGCGGCCAGCATCAGGCTGTGGCCATCGTCCTTGAAGCGCTTGGCCAGCTTGCCGATGGTGGTGGTCTTGCCGACGCCGTTGACGCCGACGGTGAGCACCACGAAGGGCTTGGCGGTGCGGTCGATCACCAGCGGCTTGGCCACCGGCTGCAGGATCGCGATCAGCTCGGCGCGCAGCGCGGTGAGCAGTGCATTGGCATCGGTGAACTCGCGCGCCTTCATGCGCTTGCGCAGGCCTTCGACCAGCGCCGTGGTCGCGCCGACGCCGACATCGGCGGTGATCAGCGCGGTTTCCAGTTCGTCGAGCAGGTCGTCATCGAGCTTGGGATTGCGCGAGAACAGGCCGCCGAAGCTGCGGGCGATCACGCTGTTGCGCAGGCGCTCGCGCCAGCCGCTCTTGCCGGCGGCGGCGGGGGCGATGTCCTGGGAGGACGGGCGCTCGGCCACGGTGGTCGGCGCAGCCGGAGCAACCAGCGTAACGGGCGTTGCCGGAGTAACCGGGGCGGGCGCTGCCGGAGCGGCGACCGGCGTCGCGACGACAGCCGGCGCAGGCGTGCTCACCGGCGCAGCCGGAGTCGGAGTCGGGATAACCGGTGCGGTCACCACCGGTGCGGGGGCGACCGGTGCCGGGGCAACAGGCGGTGCGACCACAGGCGCCGGTACAACGGGCGCAGGCACAACCGGGGTGGCAAGGACAGGCGCAGTCTCAACCGGCTTCGGCGCGGTCTCGCGCTCGACCGGCTCGGCAGCAGGTGCCGCGGCTTCCACCACGGGCGGCAGCGGCGCAGGCGCAGGCGCTGCCGCAGGCTCGGGCGTGGTCTGCGGGAACGCGGCAGCCAGCTCCTCGGTGGAGTAATGCTGGGTCTTGGCCGCCTCTTGCGGGGCGTCCTGGGGCTTTTTGCGACGGAAGAAGCTGAGCATTGGCAAAAGACGCTGAAATCAGAGGGCTATGCTACCACTGCGCCCCGAATGCCAATGGGCGTGCAGGTGCGGTGGGGCGGGACTCAAGTAATGGCCGATGCGGCCGTTACCGGTTGTGAAGGGCTGCGCCATGCGGGCGCGGCCGGGACAGCAAAACGGTGAACGATGCGTGTGATGTCCATTGCCAGCGCCGGTATGCGTGCCGCTTCGCTGGGCGTACAGGCGGCCGCCGCCAACGTGGCGCGATTGCCGGTGGCTGATGCCACGCGCCTGGGTGTCGCGCAGGCCACAGCGGCAGGGGGCGGTGTCACCGCCACCGTGGTCGCCGCACCCGACGATGCCAACGCGCCGATCGCGGATCTGCTCACGGCCAAGCAGGCTGCGCTGGCGTTTGCCGCCAACGCAACCGTGATCCGGCGTCAGGACGAGATGCTGGGCACCTTGCTCGACCGCTGGGCCTGACCCGCGTGCGCTGACTGCCGCGCGGCGCCATGCACCATCAACCGCAGCGGGCGCCGACCCGTGGCCGGCACCCACCTGCAGCACGACTTACGCCGACAACTCCAGCAACAGCTTGTTGAGCCGGCGCACATACGCTGCCGGGTCCTTCAGCGTGTCGCCCGCGGCCAGCGCGGCCTGATCGAACAGGACGCGGCTCAGGTCGTCGAAGCGCGCGGCATCGCCTTCCTGGTCCAGCTTGCCGATGAGCGGATGGGCCGGGTTGAACTCGAACACCGGCTTGCTGTCCGGCACCTGCTGCCCACTGGCTTCCAGGATCTGGCGCATCTGCAGGCCCAGATCCTGCTCGCCGATCGCCAGGATCGCCGGGGAATCGGTCAGGCGGTGCGAGACGCGGACGTCGGCAACGTCCTCACCCAGTGCGGACTTGATGCGGTCCACCAGCGCCTGCTTGTCCTTGGCGACGGCTTCCTGGGCCTGCTTGTCTTCGGCGCTTTCCAGCGCGCCCAGGTCCAGATCGCCACGTGCGACATCGACGAACGACTTGCCGTCGAACTCGGGCAGGTACCCCATCAGCCATTCGTCGATGCGGTCGGTGAGCAGCAGCACTTCCACGCCTTTCTTGCGGAAGACTTCCAGGTGCGGGCTGTCCTTGACCTGGGTGTGGCTGTCGCCGGTCAGGAAGTAGATCTTGTCCTGGCCCTCGATCATGCGGCCCACGTAGTCGGCCAGCGAGACGCTGGGCTCGCCGCTGTCGTCCTGGGTGGAGGCGAAGCGCAGCAGGCCGGCGATCTTCTCGCGGTTGCCATAGTCTTCGGCCGGACCTTCCTTGAGCACCTGGCCGAACTGCTTCCAGAAGCCGGCATAGACCTCCGGCTTGTCCTTGGCCAGCTTCTCCAGCATGTCCAGCGAACGCTTGGTCAGCGCCGACTTCATCGAATCGATGACCGGGCCGGACTGCAGGATCTCGCGCGAGACGTTCAAGGAGAGATCGTTGGAATCCACCACGCCCTTGATGAAGCGCAGGTACAGCGGCAGGAACTGCTCGGCCTGGTCCATCACGAACACGCGCTGCACGTAGAGCTTCAGGCCCTTGGGCGCATCGCGGTGGTACAGGTCGAACGGCGCATGGCCGGGCACGTACAGCAGCGAGGTGTACTCGAGCTTGCCTTCGACCTTGTTGTGGCTCCACGCCAGCGGATCCTGGTGGTCGTGCGCGGCGTGCTTGTAGAACTCCTGGTACTCGGCGTCGCTGATCTCGGTGCGCGGGCGCGTCCACAGGGCGCTGGCACGGTTCACGGTTTCCCACTCGATCTCGGCCGGGGCGTCCTCGCCGTGGTGTTCCTTGACCATCTGGATCGGCAGGCCGATGTGGTCGGAGTACTTCTTGATGATGCCGCGCAGGCGCCAGCCGTCGGCGAAGTCGCGCTGGTCGTCCTTCAGGTGCAGCACGATGCGGGTGCCGCGCTCGGTCTTGTCGATGCCTTCCACGTCGAACTCGCCTTCGCCGCGCGAGGACCAGTGCACGCCCTCGCTGGCGGGCAGGCCGGCGCGACGGGAGTAGACGTCGACCTGGTCGGCGACGATGAAGGCGCTGTAGAAGCCGACGCCGAACTGGCCGATCAGCTGGGAATCCTTCTTCTGGTCGCCGGAGAGCTGGCGCAGGAAGTCGCCGGTGCCCGACTTGGCGATGGTGCCCAGGTGGGCGATCGCCTCATCCCGGCTCATGCCGATGCCGTTGTCGTCGATGGTCAGGGTGTTGGCGGTGGCGTCGAAGCTGACGCGGATGCGCAGGTCGCCGTCGTTTTCGAGCAGGGCCGGCTGGGTCAGCGCTTCGAAGCGCAGTTTGTCCGAGGCGTCGGCGGCGTTGGAGATGAGCTCGCGAAGGAAGATTTCCTTGTTGGAGTACAGCGAGTGGATCATCAGCTGCAGCAGCTGTTTGACTTCGGTCTGGAAGCCCAGGGTTTCTTTTTGGGTCTGCACGGTCATGGGTCGTGTTGCTCCTTGGGGCATTGCCGCGCCCGGCGCGGCGGCTGGCTCAAGGGGTAGGGGTGGATTGTCCCGAATTCAAGGCCGCCACCTCCAGCACGGCGCCTGTCTGTCTGCGTGGGGAGGGCGGCGGGTACGGGGTGCCGGGACGCGGCGTGAACCCCTCCATGGGGCCTCGTGGGCAGCATCCATGCTGCCCAACGGTCCCGGCCCCCCGTACCCGCCACCCTCCTGTCAGGGGGCGCGTGTGGTGCGGTTGGATCCGTGCGGTACATGGACGTCGTCGCCCCGGCACATGATTTGGTCCGAGGACGAGGCGGCTCTTACCGCTACAACCTAGAATGTCGTCCTGAACCGCCTGCCATCCGTGCCCATGACTCTCTTCCGCCCGTTCGCCCATCCCGTTGCCACCTGTCTGCGGAGCCACGCATGACGCCGCGGCAGCCGGTGGCCGCCGTGGGTCAGGTGCGGATCATCGGGGGCAAATGGCGCAATACGAAGCTGCCGGTGCCGCTGTCACCGGGGCTGCGGCCCAGCAGTGACCGGGTGCGCGAGACGCTGTTCAATTGGCTGATGCCGCGGCTGGGTGGGGCGCGGGTGCTGGATCTGTTCGCCGGCAGCGGGGCGCTGGGGCTGGAGGCGGTGTCGCGGGGGGCGGCGCAGGCGACGCTGGTGGAGCGGGATGTGGCGTTGTCCCGGCAATTGCGCGAGTCGGTCGCCAAGCTGGGGGCGCAGGAGCAGATCGCGGTGGTGCAGGCCGATGCGCTGCAGTGGCTGCGGCAGCCGGCCGGGGCGCTGGCGGATATCGTGTTCATCGATCCGCCGTTCGCCGATGGGCTGTGGGAGGCGGTGATCGCCGGGCTGCCCTCGCATCTGGCCGCCGATGCCTGGCTGTACGTGGAGTCCCCGGCCGATCAGGCGCCGAAGATGCCCGCGCCGTGGCTGCTGCACCGTGAGGGGGGCACCCGGGAGGTCCGTTTTGCCCTGTATCGGCGCGCCACTGCTACACTTTCACCAGACCAACACGCGTAGCTGACGTATGACCGTGGCCAACCGCCGCATTGCTGTCTACCCGGGCACCTTCGATCCGATCACCAACGGTCACATCGATCTGGTGAACCGCGCCGCACCCTTGTTCGAGAAGGTGGTAGTGGGCGTGGCGCAGAGTCCGTCCAAGGGGCCGACCCTGCCGCTGGAGCAGCGCGTGCAGCTGGCCCGCGATGCGCTGGGCCACAACCGCAACGTGGAAGTGCGTGGTTTCGATACCCTGCTGGCGCATTTCGTGCGCTCGGTGCAGGGCGGGGTGCTGCTGCGCGGCCTGCGCGCGGTGTCCGATTTCGAATATGAATTCCAGATGGCGAGCATGAACCGCCATCTGATCCCGGAGGTCGAGACCCTGTTCCTGACCCCGGCCGAGCAACACAGTTTCATTTCGTCTTCGCTGGTCCGCGAGATCGCCCGTCTGGGTGGCGACGTGTCCGGCTTTGTGCCGTCCGCCGTGCTTGAGGCGCTGCGCAAAGTCCGTGAAGCGAAGTCGGCCCAAGCGTAGTACCTGTCAGACCCATACATACCAAGAATCACCAAGGGAGGAATTCCATGAACAACACCATGCGTGCCATGTTGATCGCGTCGTTCGCGCTGGCCTTCACCGCCTGCAAGAAGGAAGAGGCCGCGCCGGTCGTCGAAGCCCAGCAGGCGCTGGTCGCCCCGGCTGCCGATGACGATGCCGGCTGGAAGAAGTACCTGCAGGCTGTGGCCGTGCAGAACATGGGTAACATCAGCAACAGCCCGTACCTGTACTACCTCGCCCCGGAATCGGACCCGGAATTCGCGGCCAAGTATGAGCGTCAGGTCGAAAGCGCGACCCAGGCCGTGGGCCGTGGCGTGCAGCCGGGCAACATGCTGGCCTTCGGTTCCTCGGCCTCGGCCAAGATGGCCGACATGATCCAGGCCGTGTTCAAGGACGTCTCGCCGGATTCGATGAAGGGTGTGCGCGTGGTGTTCATCGGCAAGGCCGCCGACAACGCCCGCGTCCAGTCGATCATCCAGCCGACCGGCGCCGAGTACATCTTCGTCGAAGCCAAGTAACCCGTGCAGTGGCGGCTGCGCCGTGTGCGCGGCCCGGGTGGCGCCCGCAGGGGCGTCACCGATGACCGGCCCGCGCGCCCGCGTGGGCCGGTTCTCATCCGCCGGCGCGGGCGTGGAGTAACGCCATGTCGCTGAAAATCAATGAGCTCTGCGTCAATTGCGACGTCTGTGAGCCGGCCTGTCCCAATCAGGCCATTTCGATGGGTGAAACCATCTACGTGATCGATCCGGCCCGCTGCACCGAGTGCGTGGGGCATTTCGACGAACCCCAGTGCGTGGTCGTCTGCCCGGTCGAATGCATCGATCCCGATCCGGACATTCCGGAAACCCAGGACGCCCTGCTGGCCAAGCTGCACGGGCTGCAGCGCGATCATCCCGAATTGTATGTCACGGAGTTTCTGCCCAAATGAGAACGCTGTCGCGTCGTTGGTTGCTGCTCGTCCTGTTGGTCAGCCCGAGCGTCTGGGCGGCGGAATCCCCGCAGGCGGCGCTGGCCAAACATCCTGACGGCGTGGCCGTCGCCAGTGGCCATCACCTGGCCACCGAAGCCGGCATGGAAATCCTGGCCAAGGGCGGCAACGCATTCGATGCGGCCGTGGCCGTGTCCGCCACGCTGGCGGTGGTCGAGCCGATCAGTTCCGGCCTTGGCGGCGGCGGCTTCTTCCTGCTGCACGATGCGGCCACCGGCAAGGACGTGATGCTGGACGCGCGCGAAACCGCGCCGCAGTCCGCCACGCCCGAAGCGTTCCTGGACAAGAAGGGCGATCTGGACCGCGACCGTTCGGTCAACGGTGCCTGGTCGGCCGGTATCCCGGGCCTGCCGGCAGCGTTGGTGGAACTGTCCTCCAAGCACGGCAAGCTGCCGCTGAAGACCTCGCTGGAACCGGCCATGCGCATCGCGCGCGATGGCTTCCCGGTGTATGCGCGCATGTCCAAGGGCTACCAATCGCGGCGCGCGGTGATGCAGCGCTATCCCGGCACGCGCGAGGTCTATGAGCGCAACGGCAAGCCGATCGCCGAGGGCGATGTGTTCCGCCAGCCGGAACTGGCCAGGACCATGGAGCGTCTGGCCGACCAGGGCTTCGATGGCTTCTACCGGGGCGAGACCGGCAAGCTGCTGCTCAAGGGCGTGAAGCAGGCCGGCGGCCAGTGGACTGCGGAGGAATTGGCCGGCTACCGGGTCAAGCTGCGCGAGCCGATCGCCTTCAAGTACCGCGACTGGACCATCACCACCGCCTCGCCCCCGTCTTCCGGCGGCATCGCGCTGGCGGCCATGCTGCAGATCCTGGAAGGCTGGGACCTGAAATCGCTGGACCAGGCCCATCGCACCCACCTGGTGGTGGAAGCCATGCGCCGCGCCTACCGCGACCGCACCTTCTTCCTGGGCGACCCGGATTTCGTGGACATCCCGCAGAAAGTGCTGACCAGCAAGGACTACGCGCAGGGCCTGCGTGCCACCATCCACCCGGAGAAGGCGACCCCGAGCGATCTGCTGTCGGGCAACCCGACCCCGCTTGAAGATGACGAGACCACGCATTTCTCGATCATCGACCGCGAAGGCAACCGCGTCGGCGCGACCCAGACCGTGAACCTGCTGTACGGCTCGGGCCTGATTCCGTCGGGTACCGGCGTGCTGCTGAACAACGAAATGGACGATTTCGCGCTCAAGCCGGGCACGCCCAATGCCTTCGGCGTGATGGGCTACGCGGCCAATGCGCCCAAGCCGGGCAAGCGCATGCTCAGCTCGATGACCCCGACCTTCATGGAGTCCGCCGACAAGGTCGTGGTGCTCGGCACGCCCGGTGGCAGCCGCATCATCACCATGGTGCTGCTGGGGATCCTCGGCTACGACGATGGCCTGACTGCCCAGCAGGTCGCCGCGTTGCCGCGCTACCACCACCAGTGGCTGCCGGATCTGATCGAGGCCGAGAGCGGCACTTTCGATGCGGGCACCATCAAACAGCTGCAGGCAATGGGCCACAAGATCGATCTGCCCGGCGACACCGCCGCGGGTGGCCGCGGCTCCAGCCACGTCTGGGGCAACCTGCAGACCGTGGAATGGGACCGCCGCAGCAATGTCCTCAGCGGTGGCAGCGACCCGCGCAATCCGGTCGGCAGCGCCGCGGTCAGCCAAGCACACTGATTGACCGCACAAACGAGAAACCCCGTCCCAGTGGCGGGGTTTTTTCATGGGCGATGGCTAGCGAATATTTAACGGGGCCACGACGATAATTTGCCAATGAAACTATGGTCCATCCGCGGTAACTCCCAGAAACTCGACGGTGGCGCGATGTTCGGCAATGCGCCGCGCGCGGTCTGGGAAAAGTGGGCAGTGCCGGACGATCTCAACCGGATCGAACTGGCCTGCCGTGCACTGCTCGCCAGCCCGCTGGCCGGCAAGACGGTGCTGTTTGAAACCGGCATCGGCGCTTTCTTCGAGCCGAAACTGCGGGACCGCTACGGTGTGCAGGAACCCAGCCATGTGCTGATCGAATCCCTGCGCGAGGCCGGGTTCGAGCACGAAGACATCGACGTGGTGGTGCTGAGCCATCTGCACTTCGATCATGCCGGCGGCCTGCTGGCACCGTGGAGCGAAGGTCGCGCGCCGGAACTGTTGTTCCCGAATGCGACCTTCCTGGTCGGGGCCGAGCACTGGGCGCGCGCGCTGCATCCGCATCCGCGCGATCGGGCCAGTTTCATCCCGGAACTGCCCGGTCTGCTGCAGGCCAGTGGCCGCCTGGAAATCGTCGACGGTCCGTATTCCACCGCCCTGGGCGACAGCGTACGTTTCAGCTTCAGCGACGGGCATACCCCGGGGCTGATGCTGGCCGAGATCATCGGGCCGGAGACGGTGGATGGGCAGGCGCGGGGCGGCGTGGTGTTCTGCGCGGACCTGATCCCAGGCCGCTCGTGGGTGCATGTGCCGATCACGATGGGTTACGACCGCAACGCCGAACTGCTGATCGACGAGAAGCGCAGCTTCCTGGAAGACAAACTGGCCCGCAACGTCCATCTGTTCTTCACCCACGACCCGCAGTGCGCGTTGGCGCAGGTGTCACGCGATGAGAAGGGCCGCTTCGGCACCGTGCACGAACAGGGCGAACTGAAGGCCCGCGCGCTAGCCTGACGCCTGCGGCAGGTCCGGCCGCGCACCGGCCGGTATTACCGCGCCGTGCCCGGCATTACCGGCTGGGCAACCACACCGGTAGATGCCGACCGTTGGTCGGCACGGCACCTCACGGCACCGGGCATGAATCCGGCCCGATGCGTCAATGCGCCTTTAAACAGCCGCTCATGAACGTCTTGCGCGCATCGCCGGCCAGCTTCTTCGCAGCCGCATCGGCGTTGCAGGTCTTCATGCGCTCCTGCGGCGTGCTCGCCGCCGGCGCCGGAGCGCTCAGGCAGGCCTTCTGCGCGGTCTTGTAGTCCTCGCCGGTCTTGCCTTTGTTCTTGGCCGAGCAATCGGCCATGCGCTGTTGCTGCGGCGTCGCCGCACTGACAACGGCCGGGCCACCCAGAAGCAGCAGACAGGCCAGCAGGGACAAGGTCTTCATGACGCAGCTCCACGCACGGGTTGAGGATGCGCGCAGCTTCTGCCCGGGCATGGCTAGGCCGTGTGAAGCACCGGCGGCTGGTGGTGACCGCCGGTCGGAACGAGGGAATCAACCGACCACGCGGGTCCCGAAAATCCGATCGCCGGCATCGCCCAGGCCCGGCAGGATGTAGCCCTTCTCGTTGAGCTGGGCATCGATGGCGGCGGTATAGATCTCCACGTCCGGATGCACGGCCTGCACGGCGGCGATGCCTTCCGGCGCGGCCACCAGGAAGATCCCCTTGATGCGGCGTGCGCCGGCACGCTTGAGCATGTCGATGGTGGCGATCAGGGTGCCGCCGGTGGCCAGCATCGGGTCCAGGATCAGCGCATCGCGCTCTTCCAGGCGGCCGGTCAGGCGCTCGAAGTAGGGCACCGGTTGCAGGGTTTCCTCATCGCGCTGCAGGCCGACCACGCTCACGCGCGCGGCGGGGATCAGCGAGAGCACGCCACTGAGCATGCCCAGGCCGGCGCGCAGGATCGGCACGACGGTGATCTTGGCCCCGGCGATGCGCTGCACCGTCACCGGGCCTGCCCAGCCGGCCATGGTGTGGGCTTCGGTATCCAGATCGGCGGTGGCCTCGTAGGCCAGCAGCCCACCAAGCTCATTGGCCAGCTCGCGGAAGTCCTTCGTGCTCAGGGACGCATCGCGCATCAGGCCGATCTTGTGCTGCACCAGCGGATGGCGCACTTCGACGATTTTCATGGGGGAATGACTGGCAAAGGAGAGGCCGATAGTGTGCCGCAACACCCCACCGAAGCCAAAAGCCGACGCCGCCACCGACCGTTCGATGTCCCCGGTGTCATCCCCATGAAACCTCCCGGACATACCGTGCTGACCCATTCTTTACACAGATTGGGGAAGGCAGTGCAGAAGAAGCGTCCGTTGGTCCTGGCGATCAGCCTCTCGTTGCTGGCGGTGATCACCCCGTCGGCCCATGCCGCCGAAACGCCCGATGGCGGCACGGTGGCCGGCAGCGCCGCCGCCGCTGCCGCCGCCATCGATCTGGACCGGGTCGAAGTCCGCCCGCAGCTGGAGTCGCAGACCCGCGCGGTCGACCTCAAGCGCAGCAGCGATGCGATCGAAGACGCGGTCTCCTCCGATGCCATGGGCGTCTACCCCGACAAAAACGTGGCCGAATCGCTGCAGCGCCTGCCCGGCGTCAGCGTCACCCGTGACCAGGGCGAGGGGCGCTTCGTGGTCATCCGTGGCCTGGATGCCAACCTCAACAGCGTCAGCGTGGATGGCATCGCCATCGGCACCCCGGAAGACTCCAGCCGCGCTGCACCGCTGGACGTGATCCCCTCCGACTCGACCGAGCGCCTGCGCGTGGTCAAGTCGCCCACCCCGGACATGCCGGGCGATGCCATCGGTGGCGCGATCCTGGTCGAGTCGGCCTCGGCGTTCGACCGCGAGGGCCGCAACCTGCGCGGCAAGATCGAGGCCAGCCACCAGCAGCTCTCCGGCAATACCAGCCCGAAGGCCGCGATCAACTACAGCGAAGTGTTCGCCGATACCTTCGGCGTTGCGCTGGGCGTGAATTACCAGAACCGCAAGTTCGAATCGGACAACACCGAAGTGGAGTACGGCGAGTTCGACGGCGGTGCCGAAGACGACCTGTTCGCCACCAGCCTGCAGCAGCGCAAGTACGAGATCGAGCGCAAGCGTATCGGCGCGAACCTCAATCTGGATTGGCACCCGGATGAAGACAATCGTTATTACCTGCGCACGCTGTACAGCCAGTTCGACGATGCCGAAACCCGCCAGCGCACACTCTTCAACTTCGGCGATGGCGAGGTCACCGCGCTGGGCAACAACCAGTACCGGGTGGACGACCTGCCGGCCGATGCGATCCAGAAGCGCATGCGCTATCGCACCAAGAAGGAAAACACCTTCACCACCAGCGCCGGCGGCGAGAACCGCCTCACCAATGCGGTGGTCGATTACAAGCTGGGCTACACGCGTACCGAAGAGCGCGTCAACGATGAGATGGAGGCGCGCTTCGAGTACAACGGCGATGACCTCGGCGCCAGCGTCGATCAGAACAGCGGCATCCCGCGTTACACCCTGACCAGCGCGCAGTGGATGGACAACGGCAACTACGATTTCGATCGCTTCGTGGTGTCGCCCAAACAGGTCAACGACAGCGAGCGCAGCGCGCAGATCAACGTGCGCTTCGATGGGGATTCCTCCAGCATCAAGCTTGGCCTGCTGGGGCGTTGGCGCGATCGCGACGTCAATGTCGACGAGCGCGAACTTCGCGTCGGCCCGGACGTGGCGCTGTCGGACTGGACCACCGCTACCCCCGATCACCGCGGCGGCAGCCTCGGCCAGGGCATGAGCTCGGATGCCATGCGCCGCTACTGGGCCCAGCATGGCGGCCAGTACAGTGCCCGCCCTCAGGATACCGGCGGCAATGCGCTAACCTCGCTGGAAGAGGACTACACCGCCAGCGAAGACATCTTCGCCAGCTACGCGATGGGCACCTGGGATGTCGGCGCGCTGCGCATCATCGGTGGTGTCCGCGTGGAGAACACCCAGTTCAGCGCCACTGGCAACAGCGTGGACGTGGTACCCAATGGCCGCAGCTTCACGGTCACCCCGTTGAGCGTGAGCCGCAGCTACACCAACGTGCTGCCCGGCCTGCACCTGCGCTACGACGCCGGCGATGACTGGGTGCTGCGTGCGGCCGCCAACAAGACCGTCTCGCGCCCGTCGTTCGGCGATGTGGCACCGCGCGTCGGCCTGAGCCGGGGGGATGAGGAAGTCCGGATCGGCAATCCGCAGCTGGATCCCTATGAATCCAGGAACATCGACCTGTCGCTCGAGAAATATATCGGCAGCACCGGCATCGTCTCGCTGGGCGTATTCCACAAGTCGATCGACGGCTACATCGTCAACACGGTGAGCAACACCGATCCGGCGTACCCGGGGTACGAGGTCACCCGGGTGATCAATGGCAACAAGGCCACGGTCAAGGGCGCCGAGTTCAACTGGCAGCAGCAGCTCGCCTTCCTGCCGGCCGGCTGGGATGGCCTGCTGGTGGGTGCCAGTGGTACCTGGCTGGATACCGATTTCGACCCCGGCGTGGCCGGCCGCGAGCGCGATGACTTCATGCTGCCGCGTGCCTCCAAGCACGTGTACAGCGCGCACCTCGGCTATGAGAAGGCCGGCTTCAGCACGCGCGTGGCAGCTGTCTACCGCAGCGAGTATCTGGATTCACTTGGAGACAGCCGCGCCTATGACATCTATGTGGCGCCCAACACCCAGCTCGATTTCAGCATGGACTACAAGATCACCTCGAACGTGAGCGTCTACTTTGAAGCGCAGAACCTGCTCGACAAGCCGCTGGAGCTCTACCAGGGCGTGCGTTCGCGCACCCTGCAGAACGAGGAATATGGCCGCACCTACGCCCTTGGCCTGAAGGTGGCCCTGTGATGCGCGCGTCCCATGGTCTGAGCCTGCTCGCACTGGCGCTGTTGACTGCCTGCCGGCCGGCGGCTACGCCGCAGGCTGCTGCACCCGCTGCGTCCCCGACGGCCGCCGACGCCTCCGCACGCGATGTCGCCACGGTCGCCGAGGCGTTCCTGACCCCGATGACCCCCGAAGACAACATCGACTCGCCGGCCAGCTGGACCACGCCCGAGGGCCAGGTCTGGTTGATCGCAACCGCCAAGGCCACCGACAAGCTGGTGGTCTATGACGGGCAGACCGGCGCGAAGCTGCGTGACGTTGGCAGCCTTGGCACCGCCCCGGGCCAGTTCGACCGCCCCAACGGCATCGCCGTGGTCGATGACCTCGTGCTGATCGTGGAGCGTGACAATCACCGCGTGCAGGTCCTGCAGCTGCCAGACTTCAGCCCGCTGGGCGTGTTCGGCGCCGACGATCTGCGCAAGCCGTACGGGCTGTGGGTGAACAAGCAAGGTAACGGCTACGACGTGTACGTCACCGATTCCTACGACGCGGGCGAAGACGCGCAGGGCAACGACGTGCTGCCGCCGCTGGCCGAACTGGACAAGCGCGTGCGTCGTTACGCGCTCACCCTGGAGGGCGGCAAGGCGCAGGCCACGCTCACCGCCAGCATCGGTGATACCACCGAGGCCGGCGCGCTGCGGGTGGTCGAATCGATCTGGGGCGACCCGGCCAACGACCGCCTGCTGATCGCTGAAGAAGACGAAACCTACGCCAGCGAGTTCAAGGTCTACACGCTGGAAGGCCGCTTCAGCGGCGCCACGTTCGGCCGCGATGCCTTCCAGGCCCAGGCCGAAGGCGTGATGCTGCGCACCTGTGGCAAGGACGGCTGGTGGATCACCACCGAGCAGGGCAAGCAGCGCAGCGTGTTCCATCTGTTCGACCGGCACAGCCTGAAACATGTCGGTGCATTCCAGGGTAATACGGTGGCCAACACCGACGGCATCTGGTCGATGCAGGCACCGTCCGCGCGCTTCCCGCATGGCGCGCTGTATGCCGTGCACGATGATCAGGGCGTGGTGGCCTTCGACTGGGCGAGCATCGCCAAGCAGGTGTCGCTGCCGCTGGAGTGCGGCGCGTGAGCCGCGTTCCTGCCGCCTTGACCGCGCTGACGATGGCGCTGCTGCTGTGCAGTGGCAGCGCCGTGGCAAAGAAGGACGCCGAGACCGGGGCCGAGCCCAACACCCAGGTGCCGGCCGGCAACCGGCACTACGCAGCGACCGGCTTCCCCGACCGCCTGGTCGCCTCGCCGGCACAGGACGCGGCGCGCGGCTTCTCGGTGGCGTGGCGGACCGATACCTCGGTCAAGGCGCCGGTGCTGGAATGGGTGCTGGCCGGTGATTCGCCGGATGTGGGGACGCCCACCCGCATCTCCGCCAGCACGCAGGCGCTGACCACCGAACTGGGCACGTCCCATCATCACCGTGCCGACATCACCGGCCTGCAGCCGGACACGCTGTACCTGTGGCGCGTGCAGGGTCAGAACACCTGGAGTGCCTGGAACCAGCTGCGCACTGCCGGCCGTGCCGACCAGCCGCTCACGCTGTTGTACTTCGGTGACACCCAGAACAAGAACCTCAGCCACGTTTCGCGCGTCATGCGGGCCGGCATCAAGGCCGCCCCGGATGCACGCCTGAGCCTGTTCGCCGGTGATCTGGTCAGCGGTGGCGACGGGCAGGATGACAGCGAGTGGGGCGAGTGGTTCGCCGCCGCCGGCTGGCTGCCGCAGGAAACCGCGGTCGCCCCGGCAATCGGCAACCATGAGTACGTCGAGGAATTCGAAGACACGCCGCAGGAGCGCCGCGTGCTCGGCCGTCACTGGCCGGTGACGTTCGCATTGCCACGCAACGGCGTGGACGCCGCCGACACCAGTACCTACTGGTTCGATTACCAGGGCGTGCGCATCGCCGTACTCGACGGCACCTCCGCGCTCGATCTGGGCACCGCCAAGGCGCAGGCCGCCTGGCTGGACACGGTGCTGGCCGACAATCCGCACCCGTGGAGCATCGTGCTGCTGCATCAGCCGTTCTATTCCCCGCGCGAAGGCCGCGAGAACGCCGAACTGCGCGATGTGCTGCTGCCCGTGGTGCGGCGCCACCAGGTCGATCTGGTCCTGCAGGGCCACGACCACACCTACGGCCGCCGTGGCGAAGGGAAGGGTGCGACGCCGCAGTTCGTGGTCACCGTGGCCGGGCCGAAGCAGTACCGGCTCTCGGACGAAGCCCGTGCCACCATGGCGCCGGTGGGTGAGGACACGCAGCTGTTCCAGGTCTTGAAGATTGATCCGAGCCACCTGCGCTACGAGGCACGCACCGTCACCGGCCGCCTGTACGACGGCTTCGAGTTGACACGTGGCGCCGATGGCCGCAAACAGAAGGCCGAACTGACGCAGGGACGCATCGCCCCCCGTGACTGCACGCGCGCCCAGACCCTGAAGGGCCGCGCCGACCGTTGCTGGGAATGACCGACCGGCCGGGCCGCTGCGGCGTGCCCGGCCTTCCGTGGAGATCGAGATGATCCATCGCCGTTCCATCGCGCGGGCCGCCTTGGCCACCTCGCTGCTGCTGCTCGCCGGTGCCAGCGTGGCCGGCAACGCGGTGCTGCACCCGTTCCTTGCCGCGCAGCCGAAGAATGCTCCGGAGGAGGTGAATCTGGCCGTGGAGATCCCGGCCGGCAGCTTCACCAAGTACGAGATCAAGGACGACGGTCTGGTGCATGTGGATCGCTTCCAGTCGATGCCGGTGGCGTACCCGGCCAACTACGGCTCGATGCCGCGCACCCTGGCCGGCGACAACGACCCGCTGGATGCGCTGGTGCTGACCCGTGAGCCGCTGCATCCCGGCGTGATCGTGCGGTTCCGTCCGATCGGTTTCCTGAAGATGGTCGATGACGGCGAGCAGGACGAAAAGGTCATCGGCGTGCCGACCGACAAGATCGACCCGACCTACGCCAGCATCCGCGATCTGGACGATCTGCCGCTGATCGAGCGGCAGCGCATCGAAGCTTTCTTCCGGGTCTACAAAGACCTGCCGGCCGGCCGCACTCCGGTCCAGCTCAATGGCTGGGGCACTGCTGCCGAGGCCAAGGCGCTGATTCGTGCCTCCATGCAGCGCTTCGATGCGCAGCAGCGGCGCGCGAAGGGCGATTGATCAGCCACGTGCGATGCCGGGCGATCACGCCCGGCCCGCAGTCGCCTTGTGCAGCCGCCGCAGGAACACGGCCATCTCCTTGACCGCCTGTTTGTCGCCGTTGGTCCCGGCCACAGCACTGCCTTCCTGCCACGCCTGTGCCGCCGCGTCGGTATCGCCGGCAGCCAGATGCGCCTTGCCCAACCATTTCCAGCCCGCCGAGTAGCGCGGGTCCTGAGCGACACAGCGCTGCAGATGGATGACCGCCTCCGCGGTGTCGCCCGCATCGAGCAGGGCCTTGCCCAGGCCGAAGCGGAGCAGGGCGCTGTCGCGACCACGTTCGAGCAGACGTTGCAGTGCGGGGATATCCATCGATGTCTCTACCGTGCAATACCGGCGCCCATCAACGCCCGCCGGCGGCCTGGTAACGGCGCGCGACCTCAGTCCAGTCGATCAGCTCGAAGAAGGCGGCGATGTAGTCCGGGCGCCGGTTCTGGTAGTTGAGGTAGTACGCGTGTTCCCATACATCCAGCCCCAGGATCGGCGTGCCACCGGAGAGGCCGGCGAACTCGCCCATCAACGGGTTGTCCTGGTTCGGGCTGCTCTCCACCGCAAGCTTGCCGTCCCGGTTCAACGTCAACCACGCCCAGCCACTGCCGAAGCGGGTCTGCGCGGCCTTGGTGAAGGCCTCCTTGAACGCGCCGTGGCCGCCGAGGTCACGCTCGATGGCGGCGGCAACCACATTGTCCGGTTGGCCGCTGTCCGGCGTCAGGACGGTCCAGAACAGGCTGTGGTTGGCATGTCCGCCGCCGTTGTTGCGGACGGCGTTGCGCACCCCCTCGGGCAGGGACCCGATATCGGCGATCAGTGCATCGATGTCGGTGCTTTCGATGCCGGCATCGGCGAGTGCCGCATTGAGATTGGTGATGTAGGTCTGGTGGTGCTTGGCATGATGGATTTCCATCGTGCGTGCATCGAAGTGCGGTTCGAGTGCGTCGTAGGCGTAGGGCAGGGCGGGGAGGGTGTAGGCCATGGATATCTCCGGAAGAGCAGGTGGGGGCGGTGCCGGCACGCAGCACGGGGATGCCACGATAGAACCTCAAGCGTGATTGAGGTCAAGCGCGGCGATGTGGAACAGTGCGGGCCATCCACGCGCGATCGCTGCCTCTCCTTCACCTGCACTGGCTATCATTGCCTGTCGAATCTTCCGGGGTAGTCTCGTGTCGGTAGCGTTGGTGTGGTTTCGCCGTGACCTGCGGTTGCAGGACAACCCGGCCCTGCAGGCCGCTCTGGATGCCGGCCATGTGCCGGTACCGGTCTACATCCATGCGCCACACGAAGAAGGCGACTGGGCGCCCGGTGGCGCGTCGAACACCTGGTTGCACCGCTCGTTGGCCGCGCTCGACGCGGACCTGCGTGCGCGCGGCTCGTCGCTGGTACTGCGCCAAGGCGACAGTCAGGCACAGCTGCAGCAGCTGATCGAGCAGACCGGTGCGGGCGCGGTGTACTGGAACCGCAAGTACGAGCCGGCCACGCAGCCGCGCGATGCGAAGATCAAACGGGAACTGCGCGAGCAGGGCATCGAGGCCGAAAGCCATAACGGCAGCCTGATGTTCGAGCCGTGGGATGTGGCGACCCAGCAGGGCGGCCCGTACAAGGTGTTCACCCCGTTCTGGCGCAATGCGCTGACCCGTCTGCAGTTGCCGGCCCCGACCCGCTTGCCCGAGCGGCTGCCCGCGCACAGCGCCAGCGGCGAGAGTGTCGACGCGCTCGACCTTGCGCCCTCCATTGCGTGGGACCGGCAGTTCTGGACGCATTGGCAGCCCGGCGAGGCGGGCGCGCACGAGGCGCTGACCGTTTTCATCGATGGTGCCCTCAACGGCTATCGCCAGCAGCGTGATCTGCCGGACCGGGTCGGCACCTCGCTGTTGTCGCCGCACCTGCATTTCGGCGAGATCGCGCCGTGGCAGATCGCGCGTCGCCTGCAGGGCGAGCGCAGCGCCAGCCGCGATGCGGATATCGATGGCTACATCCGCGAGCTGGGCTGGCGTGAGTTCTCCTACCACCTGCTGCATCACTTTCCGCAGACCCCGGACCACAACCTCAACCCGCGCTTCGATCAGTTCCAGTGGGCCACGCCGGACCCGGCGGCATTGCAGGCTTGGCAGCAGGGGCGCACCGGCATCCCGATCGTCGATGCCGGCCTGCGTGAGCTGTGGGCGACCGGTTACATGCACAACCGCGTGCGCATGATCGTCGCCAGCTATCTGTGCAAGCACATGCGCCAGCATTGGCGCGCAGGTGCGCGCTGGTTCTGGGACACACTGGTCGATGCAGACCTGGCCAACAACACCATGGGCTGGCAATGGGTCGCCGGCACCGGTGCGGATGCCGCGCCGTACTTCCGGATTTTCAACCCGGTCACACAGTCGCAGAAGTTCGACCCGCAGGCACGTTACATCACTCGTTGGGTGCCGGAACTGGAAGCGCTTCCGTTGAAGGCCCGCTTCGCACCGTGGCAATCGCCGCAGCTGCTGGCCGAGCTCGCGCCGGGCTACCCGGCATTGCCACTGGTGGATCTGAGCGAGGGTCGGGATGCCGCGTTGGCAGCGTATCGGCATACCGGCGGGGCGTGACCGGCGTCCCGGAAAGGTCGCTTTCGCCGTAACCGTTTACCTGAACAGGGAGCTGCCGGGCGTGCCATTCATCATGCCGGCATCGCGTTGGGCTGTTTATGCTCTTCACGGCCCGCACGCCGGCGCCGTCCGGTAACCAAGGAGAAACCTCATGATTCGACCCGCAACCCGCAACGTGGCCCTGGCCCTGATGACTGCTGCCGCCCTGACGGCCTGCGCCACCGGTGGCTCCTACGTGCAGAGTGACCAGTACGGCAACCCCGTTGAACAGCAGAACCGCACCGGCCGCAACGCGTTGATCGGCACCGCGGTCGGCGTCGCCGCCGGCCTGCTCAGCGGCAACAGCGCCACCGAGCGCCGCCAGCACGCCATGATCGGTGCCGGTATCGGCGCACTCAGCGGCGCGGCCGTCGGCCAGTACCAGGACCGTCAGGAACGCGCGCTGCGCGAACGTACCGCCAACACCGGTATCGACGTCTCCCGTAATGGCGACAACCTGGTCCTGAACCTGCCGGACGGCATCACCTTCGATTTCGGCAAGTCCACGCTGAAGCCGCAGTTCTACAGCTCGCTCAACGGCGTGGCCAGCACGCTGGCCGAGTACAACCAGACCATGATCGAAGTGGTCGGCCACACCGACAGCATCGGCAGCGACGCAGTCAACAACCGCCTCTCCAAGGAACGCGCCGACTCGGTCGCCGCCTATCTGGCCGGCCAGGGTGTGCAGCGTGCCCGCATCGAAACCCTCGGTGCCGGCAAGGCCTACCCGATTGCCGACAACAACACCGATGCCGGCCGCGCGCAGAACCGCCGCGTCGAGATCCGTGTGATTCCCTTGCAGCAGTAACAGCGCGCCAGCGCGCTGTTATTGCGTGTTGCGAGCCCAGGTTCGCAACACGAAAATGCCGCCCTTACAGGCGGCATTTTTTGTAGGTACCGGCCGCTGGCCGGTACGCCCGGAACAACTCCGTCCGCTCGCACACCCACACGACCGCACCGCCCAAACGACAACGCCGCCCAAGGGCGGCGTTGTCGTTCAAACGGCACTGCGCCGATGAAGCATCGCCAGCATCACCCTGCGGTCACCGTCTCCAGAATCCGCTTCCCGGCCGCCTGCAGCTCGGTTTCCACCTGCGTCTGCTGCTGCTTGGCCAGCTTCGCGGCCGGGCACTGGGCCAGCATGTAGTTTGCGTCGAAGTTCATCTTCTCGACCAGGAAATCGACGAACGCGCGCACCTTCGGCGAGACCAGCCGGCCGCCGGCGAACACCGCGTTGAAGTCCACTTCCGGCCCGGTCCAGCCGGCCAGCACGCGGCGCACCATCCCCGATTCGACGAACGGCTTGGCCATCACGTCACCGGTCAACAGCAACCCTTCGCCGCACACCAGTGCGCCGTTCAATGCGGACGGATCATTGGCCACCAGCAGCGGATTCACCGGGAAATCCAGCAGTTCGCCGCCGTTCTCGCCCAACTGCCAGAAGAAGCGGTTGTTGTTGAGGTTGCGGGCCTTGCGCATCGCCAGGATGCGGTGGAACTGCAGTTCATCCGGGTGCAGCGGCTCGCCATAGCGTTCGATGTAGGCCGGGCTGGCAAACACCTGCGTGCGCAGGCTGCCAAGCTTGCGCGCCACCAGGTTGGAGTCGGGCAGGGTGCCCACGCGCAGCGCCAGATCCGCTTCACCGGCAATCAGGTCGAGCTTCTCGTTGCCCAGATGCATGTCCAGCTGGATTTCCGGGTACTGCGCATGGAACTGGCCGAGCAGCGGCGCGATCCAGGTGATGCCGATCGAGTAGGGCACGGTGAAGCGCAGCCAGCCGCGCGGGCCGGACTGCAGCTGGTTGACCGCGCCTTCGGCTTCTTCCAGCTCGCGTGCGATGCGCTGGCAGTGCTCGTGATAGACCGAGCCCGCTTCAGTGAGGCCGAGGCGGCGGGTGGTCCGGTGCAGCAGACGCGCGCCGAGGCGCGTTTCCAGTTCCTGCACCTTGCGGCTGACCGTCGTCTTGGGTAACCCCAGTGCAGTGGCGGCGGCGATGAAACTGCCTTGCTCGACCACTTTGACGAAGATCAGCGTGTCGTTGAGATCGTGGGCCATGACGGGATCCAAAGTCGGGGAGGGAGAGAGTGCCGCAAATGATTGTGCCGGGCACGGGATGATTATTCCCCTAAATCCGGACTAATCAAGGGGGAGTTTGAGGACTAATCTGGCGCCATTCCAGATATGAAGGACGACAACCATGTGGTTGCGGAACATTCTTGGCCGCCTGCGTAGCGGCCCCAACGCCCCGCTGGACCTCGCGATGACCGTGGAAGCCCGTCCGGGTTCCTTGTCCCGTAAGGCTTTTCGGGAGTTCACCCCGCCTGCCAACATGCAGCGCGGCGGCAGCTTCCGGCTGGGCGCCCGCAACGGCGACCGACTGGGCCGAATTGGGATTATCCCGGCGACGGGAGTGAAAGTCCCATGAATGGGACATTGGCCCCCGAGGTGCTGGTGCTCGGTGGCACCGGCAGCGTGGGCCAGGGGATCGTGGCGGCCTTGCTGGAGGCCGGCAGCCCCGTGTTGGTGGTCGGCCGCGACCCCGGCCGGCTGGCCGCGCTGCAGGAGCAGTTCGCCGATGAGCCGGGGCTGGAGGTCCTGCTCGGTTCGCTGGGCGACGACGGCTCGGCGCGGACCGTGGCCGAGCGCGTCGGCGGACGTGCCCGCGCGCTCGCCGCGGTGGTGGATGCGATGGGCGGGCCGTACAACCGTGGGCGGGTGACCGACCGCAGCGGCGATGCGCTGTTGCAGGCGCTGCAGGCCGACGTGATGCCGCACGTGCATGCCGGCCGCCATCTGCTGCCGCTGGTGCGCGGTGGCGCCCAGGTACGGCGCTACGTGCTGGTTGGCGGGCCGGCCGGCTTCAAACCGTGGGCCGGGCACGGTGAGTCCTCCATCACCATGTCCGCCACCCGCATGTACGCGCAGGTGCTGCACCAGGAAGCCCAGGCACTGGGCGTGCGCGCGCAGATGCTGGAAGTGTGCGATCCGGTGTGCACCCCGGCCAATGCCGCCAAGGCCTGCATCGAATGGCCGAGCGCGCTGCTGGTTGGCCGGCGTGTGGTCTCGCTGCTCGACAACTGCACCGACAACCGCGCCATCGTGCGCTGCGATGCACGCGATGCCGAACTGCCGCGCGGGCTGCTGCATCTGGACCGCCCTCCGCCGATGTCGCGCAACACGGCCGGCACTGCTTGACCTCTACCAAGGTTCAGGTCCCAGGCTACGCCCCCCACGTCGCCCACGTTTTCGATTCTGTATCACCACCCCTACGTACGGATGCATGACATGACTTCCAACTCCTCCCCGCATCGTTTCACCCGACGGCTGGCCATGGCCGGCGTTTCCATCCTTGCCGCCGCGGTGCTGACCGCCTGCAGTGGCAGCCACGCTGAGGAAGCCGGCATGCCGCCGCCGCCCTCGGTCAGTGCCGCCCCGGTGCTGGTCAAGCAGGTCAGCCAGTGGGACGACTTCAGCGGCCGCGTCGAAGCGGTCGAAAGCGTTGAACTGCGCCCGCGCGTCTCCGGCTACATCGACAAGGTCAACTATGTCGAAGGCCAGGAGGTCAAGAAGGGCGATGTGCTGTTCACCATCGACGCACGCAGCTACCGCGCCGAGCTGGACCGCGCCACCGCCGAGCTCAACCGCGCGCGCACCCAGGCCCAGGTGAGCCGCAGCGAAGCCGACCGTGCCCGCCGCCTGTCCGACCAGCAGGCGATTTCCACGGAGACCTGGGAACAGCGCCGTGCCGTGTCCGAGCAGGCCCTGGCGCAGGTGCAGGCCGCGCAGGCGGCGGTTGATGCAGCGCGCTTGAACATGGAATTCACCCAGGTGCGCGCCCCGATCAACGGCCGTGCCGGCCGCGCGATGGTGACCGCCGGCAACCTGGTCACCGCCGGCGACAGCGCCAGCGTGCTGACCACGCTGGTCTCGCTGGACAAGGTGCATGTGTACTTCGATGCCGATGAAGGCACCTTCCTGCGCTACGCCCAGATGGCCCGCAAGGGGGAACGCCCGAGCGAGCGCGACAGCGAACTGCCGGTGAAGGTCGGCCTGTCCGGTGAGGACGGCTACCCGCATGAAGGCAAGGTCGATTTCCTGGACAACCAGGTCACCCGCAGCACCGGCACCATCCGGGTCCGCGCGCTGCTGGACAACGCCGACCGCGCCTTCACCCCGGGCCTGTTCGCCCGCGTGCAGTTGCTGGGCAGCGGCCAGTTCCAGGCCATGCTGATCGATGACAAGGCCGTGCTGACCGACCAGGACCGCAAGTTCGTCTACGTGGTCGACAAGGACAACAAGGCACAGCGCCGTGATATCCAGCTCGGCCGCAACGCCGACGGCCTGCGGATCGTCGAGCAGGGCCTGAAGGCCGGTGACCGCGTGATCATCGACGGCGTGCAGAAAGTCTTCATGCCCGGCATGCCGGTTCAGGCCAAGGCCGTTGCGATGCAGCCGGTTGCCGCACCGGTAGCCGCGCCGGCTGTTGCAAAGAATTGAAGGGCAGCCGACTGACCGTCGGTTCTACATAGCAGCCGACCAACGGTCGGCTCTACCGTGACTGCCATCGCCCCGTGCAGGGGAACCCGCCACCGCTGTCGCCTGCGACAGCGGCCGGGGTCGTGCACGCCGGCGCTGGTGAAACCCCAGGAATCCACCCATGGACTTTTCCCGTTTTTTCATTGACAGGCCGATCTTCGCGGCGGTGCTGTCGATCGTGATCTTCGCCGCTGGCCTGATCGCGATCCCGATGCTGCCGATCAGCGAGTACCCCGAAGTGGTGCCGCCCTCGGTGGTGGTGCGCACGGTGTACCCGGGCGCCAACCCCAAGGTGATCGCTGAAACCGTGGCCACGCCACTGGAAGAAGCGATCAACGGCGTGGAGGACATGATGTATATCAAGTCCGTCGCCGGCTCTGACGGCGTGCTGCAGATGACCGTGACCTTCCGCCCGGGTACCGATCCGGACGAAGCCGCGGTCAAGGTGCAGAACCGTGTCGCCCAGGCGCAGGCGCGCCTGCCGGAAGACGTGCGCCGCCAGGGTGTCTCCACCCAGAAGCAGTCGCCGACCTTCCTGATGGTGGTCCACCTGACGTCCCCGGACGGCAAGTACGACTCGCTGTACCTACGCAACTACGCCCGCCTGCACGTCAAGGACGCCTTGGCTCGCCTGCAGGGCGTGGGTGATGCGCAGATGTTCGGTGGCGGTGACTACGCGATGCGTGCATGGCTGGACCCGGACAAGATCGCCGCCCGTGGCCTGACCGCCAGCGATGTGGTGCGTGCGATGCGCGAGCAGAACGTCCAAGTCTCGGCCGGCCAGCTCGGTGCCGAGCCGATGCCGAGCAGCGACTTCCTGACCCTGATCAACGCCCAGGGCCGCCTGCGTACCGAACAGGAATTCCGCGACATCGTGCTCAAGGCCGGTGACGACGGTGAAGTGGTGCGCCTGTCCGATGTCGCCCGCCTGGAACTGGGTGCCGGTGACTACACGCTGCGCTCGCAGCTGGACGGCAAGAACGCAGTCGGTATCGGTATCTTCCAGGCCCCGGGCGCCAACGCGCTGGAGATCCGTGACTCGGTCATCCACACCATGGATGAGCTGACCAAGCAGTTCCCGCCGGGTGTGAAATACGAAGCGGTGTATGACACCACGATCTTCGTGCGCGATTCGGTCAAGGCCGTGGTCTCCACGCTGCTGGAAGCGATCGCGCTGGTGGTGCTGGTGGTGATCCTGTTCCTGCAGACCTGGCGCGCCTCGATCATTCCGCTGATCGCCGTGCCGGTGTCCATCGTGGGTACGTTTGCGGCGCTGTACGTGCTGGGCTTCTCGATCAACACCTTGACCCTGTTCGGGCTGGTGCTGGCGATCGGCATCGTGGTCGATGACGCGATCGTGGTGGTGGAGAACGTCGAGCGCAACATCGAAGAAGGCCTGACCCCGCTGGCCGCGGCACACCAGGCGATGCGTGAAGTCTCCGGGCCGATCGTGGCGATCGCGCTGGTGCTGTGTGCCGTATTCGTGCCGATGGCGTTCCTGTCGGGCGTGACCGGTGCGTTCTACAAGCAGTTCGCCGTCACCATCGCCATCTCGACCGTGATCTCGGCGATCAACTCGCTGACCCTGTCGCCAGCCCTGGCCGCGCGCCTGCTCAAGCCGCACGGTGCACCGAAGGATGGCCTGACCCGCCTGATCGACCGTCTGTTCGGCTGGATCTTCCGTCCGTTCAACCGCTTCTTCAAGACCAGCTCGGAGAAGTACCACGGTTCGGTCGGCCGCCTGCTGGGCCGCCGTGGCCTGGTGTTCGTGGTGTATGCCGGCCTGCTGCTGGCCACCGGCCTGATGTTCAAGGCGGTGCCGGCCGGCTTCATTCCGACCCAGGACAAGCTGTACCTGATCGCCGGTGTGAAGCTGCCGGAAGGCTCCTCGATCGCACGTACCGACGCCATGCTGGCCAAGGTCGCCGAGATCGCGCGCAACACCGATGGCGTGGCGCACACGATCCAGTTCCCGGGTCTGAACGCGCTGCAGTTCACCAACACGCCCAACACCGGTGTGGCCTTCGTTCCGCTCAAGCCGTTCAGTGAGCGCAAGGGACGCACCGCCGCGCAGATCAATGCCGAGATCAACGCCAAGATCGCCGGGCTGCAGGAGGGCTTCGCGTTCTCCATGATGCCGCCGCCGATCCTCGGCCTGGGTAACGGCAACGGCTACCAGATGTTCATCCAGGACCGCGGCAACCTCGGCTACGGCGCACTGCAGACTGCAGTGAGCACGATGCAGGGCGCCGTCGCGCAGACCCCGGGCATGGCGTTCCCGATCACCAGCTACCAGGCCAACGTGCCGCAGCTGGATGCCGAAGTGGACCGCGTCAAGGCCAAGGCCCAGGGCGTGGAGTTGACCGAGTTGTTCGACACGCTGCAGACCTACCTGGGCTCGGCGTACGTGAACGACTTCAACCAGTTCGGTCGCACCTGGCAGGTGATCGCCCAGGCCGACGGCCAGTTCCGTGACAGCGTGGAAGACATCGGTCGCCTGCGCACCCGCAACAACCGCGGCGAGATGGTGCCGATCGGCTCCATGGTCACCGTGAAGCAGACCTACGGCCCGGACCCGGTGCTGCGCTTCAACGGTTACCCGGCGGCCGATCTGGCCGGCGAAGCCGACCCGCGGATGCTGTCCTCGGCCGAGGCCATGACCAAGCTGACCGAAATCGCCGGCAAGGTGCTGCCGGTGGGCATGCAGACCGAGTGGACCGACCTGAGCTACCAGCAGGCCACCCAGGGCAAGGCCGCCTTCATCGTGTTCCCGGTGGCGATCCTGCTGGCGTTCCTGGTGCTGGCCGCGCTGTATGAAAGCTGGTCGCTGCCGCTGGCGGTGATCCTGATTGTCCCCATGACCCTGCTGTCTGCGTTGTTCGGCGTATGGATGACGGGCGGTGACAACAACGTGTTCGTGCAGGTCGGCCTGGTGGTGCTGATGGGCCTGGCATGCAAGAACGCCATCCTGATCGTCGAGTTCGCCCGAGAACTGGAAATGGGCGGCAAGGGCATCGTGGAGGCTGCACTGGAAGCGTGCCGCCTGCGTCTGCGCCCGATCGTGATGACCTCCATCGCGTTCATCGCCGGCACCATCCCGCTGGTGATCTCGCATGGCGCCGGTGCGGAAGTCCGCTCGGTGACCGGTATCACGGTGTTCGCCGGCATGTTGGGCGTCACCCTGTTCGGCCTGTTCCTGACCCCGGTGTTCTACGTGGCCCTGCGCAAGTTCGTCAGCCGTAATGGCGGCGGGCAGCTGGTGACCCACGGCGAACCGACCATCCACCACTGATTCCTTCCCCCGCGAGGTTTTTCCTATGAATACCGCTACCCAAAAGATCGCCCTGGTCACCGGTGCCACCCGCGGCATCGGCCTGGAAACCGTCCGTCAGCTGGCCCAGGCCGGCGTGCATACGCTGCTGGCCGGGCGCAAGCGCGACGTCGCCGTGGCCGAGGCGCTGAAGCTGCAGGCCGAGGGCCTGCCGGTGGAAGCGATCCAGCTCGACGTCGGTGATGCCGCCAGCATCGCCGCCGCCGTGCAGACCGTGACCGAGCGCCACGGCCGCCTGGACATCCTGGTCAACAACGCCGGCATCCTGCTCGACGACATCAAGCTGGCCCCCTCGGCGCAGACCCTGCAGACCTGGCGCGATACCTTCGACACCAACGTGTTCGCGGTGATCGCCGTCACCCAGGCCTTCCTGCCGCTGCTCAATGCCTCGCCGGCCGGCCGCATCGTCAACGTCTCCAGCATCCTGGGCTCGCTGACCCTGCACAGCCAGCCGGGTTCGCCGATCTATGGCTTCGCGGTGCCGGCCTACAACGCCTCCAAGAGCGCGGTGAATGCCTGGACCGTGCAGCTGGCCTATGAGCTGCGCGAGAGCACCACCAAGGTCAACACGGTGCATCCGGGCTACGTCAAAACCGACATGAACGGTGGCGAGGGTGAGATCGAAATCAGTGAAGGCGCGCGTTCCAGCGTCGGCATGGCGCTGATCGATGCCGATGGCCCGAACGGCAGCTTCACCTACCTCGGCGAGGTGCTGCCATGGTGATCCGCCTGTTGACCGTGGCCGTGACCAGCGCGCTGCTGGCCGGCTGCGTCAGCGTCGGCCCCAACTACCAGGCGCCGCCGGCCGAGCCGGTGACCCTGCAGGGCGCCGCCGCGCCGGTGTTCACCACCACCTCGCCGGTGGCGAGCTGGTGGGCCCAGTTCGATGACCCGGTGCTGGAGCAGCTGGTGCATGAAGCACTGGGTACCAACCTGGACCTGCGCATCGCGATGTCGCGCGTGCGTGAGGCCCGCGCGGTGTTCGTCGAGCAGCGCCTGGACCAGTTGCCGCATGTCACCAGTGGTGGCAGCTACGACCGCCGCAAGCAGCCGGATGCAACCGTCGGTGGCGAGCGCGTCTTCAGCGAAAGCTACCAGCTCGGCTTCGATGCCGGCTGGGAGCTGGATCTGTTCGGCCGCCAGCGCCGTGCCGCCGAAGCGGCGCGCGCGGACCTGGGCGCCGAGCAGGACAACCTCGCCGATGCACAGGTCACCGTCGCCGCCGAAGTGGCCCGCAACTACTTCGAGCTGCGCGGTACCCAGAAGCGCATCGCAGTGGCAAAACGCACGCTGGTCAACCTGCGCGATACCCAGAAGCTCACCGAAACCCGGTGGGAACTCGGTGCCGGCAGCGAACTGGATGTGCAGAGCAGCCGTGCGCGCCTGAAGGCCATTGAGGCCGACATCCCGCTGCTGGAAGTGGCCGAGGTGCAGTCACGTCATCGTCTTGCAGTGCTGCTGGGCCAGCGCCCGGATGCGCTGGACAGCCTGCTGCAGCCGCGCGAGATGCAGCCGTACGCCAAGGCGTTGCCGTTGGGCGACACCACCGATCTGCTGCGTCAGCGCGCCGATGTGCGCGTGGCCGAGCGTCGGCTGGCCGCGGCGACCGCACGCGTTGGCGTGGCCACGGCCGACCTGTTCCCGAGGATCAGCCTGAGCGGGTTTGTCGGGTTCCTGTCCGGCGACGCCAGTGGCCTGGTCAACGGCAACAACAAGGCGTGGTCGGTGACCCCGTCGATCAGCTGGGCCGCGTTCGATTTCGGCACGGTGAAGGCACGTCTGCGCGCGAGCAAGGCACAGGCCGACGGTGCCGCGGCCGAGTACGAAAAGGCCGTGCTGCTGGCACTGGAAGACACCGAGAACGCACTGACGCGTTACGCCAAGCAGCAGGCCCGCCTGGCGATCGTCGCCGAGCAGGCCCAGGCGGCAGGGCGCGCCGAGGAGCTGGCGCAGATCCGCTTCCGCGAGGGTTCGGAAGACTTCCTGACCCTGCTGGATGCGCAGCGTACGCAGCTCGCTGCGGATGATGCGCTGGCCGAGGCCGAATCCACGGTCAACGTCAGCGTGGTGGGTGTGTACAAGGCGTTGGGTGGCTGGGGCCAGCAACAGGATGCGGCCAACACCCCGGTGGCAGTCACGCAGCGCTGACCGCACCATTGGGAACGGGACGGCGAGGGCGCCGTCCCGATGGAAGGCTGAGCAACAGCCGTCAATTGCTGTAAGCGCAGGGCCGCTGCGCGGCCGGGGCAAGCCGATGGACGGTGCAGTGACCGCCCATCGCGCGTGTCCTTACTTGCCCGTCGGTGTGGGCACGGGGAACCGCAGTTCCGCCTGCACCGGGTAGTGATCCGACGGCAGCACGCCACCGGGTTTCTGGTCCAGCGTGCTGAAGTGGTCCACGCTGAAACCGCGCACCAGGATCCAGTCCAGTTCCACCGTCGGCTTGCCGGTGAAATCATGGAAGGTCAGGCGCGGGCCGTCGACCTTGGCGGCGAGTTTTCGCGCATCGCCCAACGCAGCGGTAAACGCCTTGTAGGTCTCACTACCGGGCTCACTGTTGAAATCGCCGGTGACCACCACCGGGATGTCCTTGGGCAGTGTGGCCAGCCGCGAGACGATCAGCTTCGCGCCGAGTACGCGGCGCGGCTCATCTTCATCACGGTAGGGCAGGTGGGTGTTGAACAGATAGAAGCGCTGGCCATCGGCATGACGCTGGAACAGTGCCCAGGTCACCATGCGCGGGAACAGGTTGCCCCAGGTGATGCTGCCCGGCACGTCCGGTGTATCGGAGAGCCAGAAGTCCCCCGATTCCAGCACTTTCAGGCGCGCCGTGTCGTACAGCACGCCCATGTGTTCGTCGCCGTTGCCGCCGCGGCGGTCCCTGCCGAACAGGGTGTAGCCCGGCAGGTGGGCAACCAGATACTCGCCCTGTTTCTGCACCAGCTCCTGGGTGCCGATCACCTCGGGCTTCTGCTCACGGATCAGCGTGACCATCGCATCGCGGCGGTCTTCCCAGCGCTTGCCCGGATCGGTGTCGGCCGGTGTGCGTACGTTGAAAGACATCACCTTCAATGCGTCCGGTGCCTGCGCCCAGGCGCTGCCCAGCGGGGCGGCGAACATCATCAGGGCCAGCAGCGCGGGCCGATGGAAACGAGACAGCATGTGGAATCCCTCCATTCCATGAAATCGTTCCCAAAGGGTCGCATGGATGGGCAGGGAAAGGATATGCGGGACATGGCGGTTGGTCGGGGTGGCGCCCTCAGCTCGAAAGCAGGATCACGCCGATCGTCATATTGATCGCTGCCCCCAACACCAGCACCCACACCGTGGACAGGATCGTGTTCAACCAGGAGCGCTGCAGCGCGATCTTCAGCCACCCGGCCTGCACCACCGCATACCAGAGCGCGGCGAGCACGCCGACCGCGATGCCCAGCGTGGTCGACAACTGGCCCGGAAGCCGCACGAACACCATGCTGGTGGACAGCGCCACCGCGAACGGTGCGGTCAGGTAGCACTGCATGAAGAACGGGCGTCGCAGCGACTCGCGGGTCATCGGCACGTGCTTGCGACGCAGCAAGTGCGTGGTGGTCACCAGCGGCCAGATCGCGAACGTGATCGAGCGGTACAGCAGCAGGCTCTCCTCATTGCCAAAGATCGAGCGCGACAACGCCCCGGTGCCGACCACCTGCTGGTGCAGCATCAGCTCCACCCCGTGCGCGACCAGCACCGCCAGCATCAGGAACATGGGCGGGCTGATCGCATCGTCGAACTGGCGCTCCAGCTTTTCCTTCAGCTCGGTATCCACGTACTGGGCCATCCGCCGCGGATACACGATCACGCGGTACAGCGTGCGTGGGAAAAACAGGAACCAGGTGCACAGCTCGTAGAGGAACTCTTCCAGCGACCGCAGCAGTTTGAGGAAGTCCATCCCGGGGTCCTTGCGAGGGGGAAGCCAGCACCGCCGAGGATACCCGGGACAGGGCTCAGCGGATCGCGACTGTCAGGCTGTGCGGTGCCTTTTCATTGCGACGCGCCTGGGCACGCATCTGGTAGACCTGCACGACATAGGTGCCGGTGGTCGGCAGGGTGCCGCTCCAGCGTCGCTTCTCGTTGTTGCTGCCCAGTGCCTCCCCCTGGCCGGGCGTCACGCCGGGCGCAAACACATTGAAATTGGCATTGGGACTGCCGTCGATCGTCACCGCCATGGTCTGGCCGGCGCGCGCGGCGATCGTGTAGCGGACGGTGTCATAGCCGGACAACGTGCCGCGCACGGTGGCACTGCTGGCGCCCTTGGTGAAGTGCACGGGGGTGGTGGTGACCTTGTCCGCCGCGGTGGCCAGCATCGGCGTCAGGGCGAGCAGAGTGGTCAACAGCAGCGAGCGGAGCGGCGTCATGGCATGTCCTTGGTGGCCCCGACAGGGGTGTTTCGTCTCGAGCATGAGCGCGACCCGATCAAGGGATTGTCGAGGCGCTGTGGTTCACCGCCGACGGGTCATGAACGCAATGTGCTCTATCGGTGTCGCTTTCCAGTGCGTTCTGAATTGTTTACGCAGGTGCCCGGCGCGTGCATGCACAAGCGCCCATCACGCACACATGGGTAACGCCGGCAGGCCTAGCGTCGATTCACCGGCACCACTTCGATGCCGAACACCGGAGATACGGCAATGGCCAACACCCCGAACCCGCAGCAGGGTCAGAATGATCCGCAGCGCAACGCCCCGCAGCAGGGTCAGCAGGAGCAGCAGGATCAGCGCGATCGCGATGCCCAGAAGCAGCAGCAACAGCAGGACCAGGATCAGCAGGGTCAGCGCTCGGGCCAGCAGAACGATCAGGAAGAATAAAACGGGTCCGTACGCACCGTGGCCCGGCCGGGTTGGCCGGGCCGTTTGTGTTGCGGCCAGCGAGAAAGCATCGCGTGTTCCTGAACGTCTTCGGGCACCCGCCCGGCTGACCGGCTACCATGCCCGCATGAGCATCCCCGTACCGGACAGCAGCGTGCCGCGCCTGCTGGGTTTCGACGTCCCGACATTGCAGACCATTGTCGATCACGGCGCGGATGAGGCCATTGTGGCCATGCTTGATGTTGTGCCCGATGCCCACTGGCTGGCGCTGTTCGACGAACGCGTGGCCGCGCTCAAGGGCGAACTTGGCCTGGCTGGGGTCGAACTGGACGGCACCTCGATTCTGTTCTTCGGCTCCATCGCCGACAGCCGCCGCCTGGCGACCGCCGTGTCGGCCCTGATCAATGCCATCAACATGGAAGTGGCCGGCCATACCGATCCGTTCCAGCCGACGGCGCCGTAGCCCCTCACGAATCGATACGGCACGCGCGCAGCAGCGCACTGTCACTCAGGCCCGCATCTGCCGTGCGATACGGAGCCGGGCAGGTGCCGCGGATCTCGGTCACCCACATCACCATCATGCCGACGATGCGATGGGCCTCGTTGGGCCACTGTGCGACCAGCCGATCATGGATGGCGTCATACACCGCCCAGCGCTCGGCGGCTGACATCCCGCCTGCCCAGCACTGCGCCAACTCGGCATGCGCCAGCCGAAAAGCCTCTTTCTGTCCGTCCATAGCGTTCCCCCGACCCAGTCCATACCGGGCAGGCGCCTGCCTGCCCGGGTGAGCCCCCTGCAATGAGGTAAACGCAGTTGGGCCGGCACACCGGCCAGCGCGCAGTGCGCACACGGTGTGTCGCCGCAGGCTGAACGCGTCGGCGGTACACGGGTCAAACCAAACAGGACGCCCTGTATAGTTACGATCCCATTGCCCCCTCTGACGCCCCATGACCCCGACCAAGACCCAGCGCTGGAGTCTGCTGCTCACCGTTGCCGCCGGCCTGTTGCTGATCACGCTCGACAACTCGGTGCTCTACACCGCCTTGCCCACGCTGACCAAGGAACTGGGCGCGACCCCGCTGCAGGGCCTGTGGATCATCAACGCCTACCCGCTGGTGATGGCGGGCCTGCTGCTGGGGGCGGGCACCCTGGGGGACCGCCTGGGTCATCGCCGGATGTTCCTGATCGGCCTGGTGGTCTTCGGCATCGCCTCGCTGCTCGCCGCGTTCGCCCCGGATGCCAACCTGCTGATCGGGGCCCGCGCGCTGCTCGCGGTGGGTGCCGCGGCGATGATGCCGGCCACCCTGGCGCTGATCAGCCTGACCTTCGAAGACGAGCGCGAGCGCAACCTGGCGATCGCGGTCTGGGGCTGCATCTCCATCATCGGCGCGGCACTCGGCCCGATCGTCGGCGGCGTGCTGTTGGCGCATTTCTGGTGGGGCTCGGTGTTCCTGATCAACGTGCCGATCGTGCTGCTGGCCCTGGTCGGTGCGGTGCTGTTCGCGCCGCACGGCACGCCCGATGCGAGCAGGCCGTGGGATATGTTCTCCTCGCTGCTCAGCCTGGTGGCCTTGTCCGGCCTGGTGGTGGCGATCAAGGAGATCGCGCATGCACCGCCGAACTGGCCGCTGGCCGGTGGGGCCGCGCTGACCTTCGTTGTCGGCCTGGTGCTGTTCCTGCGTCGCCAGCGTCGCCTGCCGTACCCGATGCTCGACGTGGCCATCTTCCGCAACGCGCCGTTCCTGGCCGGCGTGCTCTCGGCCGCGTTCGCGATGTTCGCCATCGCGGGCCTGCAGCTGCTGACCACCCAGCGTTTCCAGCTGGTGGCGGTTTACACGCCGCTGCAGGCGGGTCTGCTGGTCTCGGTGGTTGCGCTCGGCTGCCTGCCCAGCGCGATCTTCGGCGGTGCGTTCCTGCACCGCGTCGGGCTGCTGCCCTTGATCACCGGTGGCCTCGGCGTCGGCACCGCGGGCGTGCTGCTGGTGGCGACGACCTTCGGTGGCGACCTGGGATGGACCGTTGCCGGGCTGCTGCTCACCGGGCTGGGCATGGGCGCGACGATTTCGGTCGCCTCCACCGCGATCATCGGCAACGTGCCGCCGCACCGCGCCGGCATGGCGTCGTCGGTGGAGGAGGTCTCCTATGAGTTCGGCAGCCTGTTCGCGGTTTCGCTGCTGGGCAGCCTGATCGCCGCGCTGTACTCGGCCACCGTGTCGCTGCCGGACGGCGTGGATGCCGGTGCCGGTGAGAGCATCCAGCAGGCGTTCGCCTTGGCGGCCCGGCCGGGCGCTGACGCGGGATGGCTCGCTGCCGCTGCCAGCGCCTACGACGCCAGCTATGTTTGGGTACTGTATGTAATTGCCGCCGTGCTGCTGGTCGGCACGGTCATCACCGGCGTGCTGCTGCGCCGCCATGGCCCCGGCACGGCCACCACCGTCTCCCACGCCCACTGAGCCCATGCGCCCGAGCAACCGAACCAACATCCTCGATGCCGCCGTTCGCGTGATCGAACGCGACGGCATCACCGCGCTGACCTTCGAAGCGGTCGCCACCGAATCCGGCATCGCCCGGGGCGGGTTGCTGTATCACTTCCCCTCGCGTGATGCGCTGCTGCAGGGCATCCACCAGCACCTGGCCAGCGTGTGGGAGGCGAGCATGATCGATGCCGCGGGCAAACCTGCCGACGAGGCGGAGACCACTGAGCGCTACCAAGCCTACGCGCTCACCTGCGCGCAGACGGCCACCCGGGCCGAACTGCAGCTGATGTTCGACGCGGCCGCCACCGACGAGAACATGCAGCCGTGGACCGATGTGGTCGAACGCTGGTCGCCGCCCACGCCGCAGGACCTGAGCGACCCGGCTGCGCTGGACCTGTTCATCGCCAAGCTCGCCGCCGACGGCATGTGGGTGTTCGAAGCGCTGTCGCGCTCGCGGCTGGCGCCGAAGGTGCGGCAGGCCATCGCCGACCGGCTGGCGCAGATGATTGCGGCCGCCTCAAAGACAGCGTGATGCCTGCCATGCGGGTACCCTTGGCGGTTCACTTCTTGAACGACGGGAACGCCTGATGGATTACCAGCTTGTGATCAAGTTCTGGCGAAAGTCGCTGGACGACGAGGCCTTTCTGGCCACGCTGGAGGCCGAGCTGACCAACGCGCTCGGCAAGGCCGCCACGCTGGACGGCTACGACGTCAGCGCGAAAGAGATCAACCTTTTCATGTTCACCGCGGATCCGCGCCCGACGTTCCGGAAGACCAAGGATGTGCTGGAGGCGATGGGCGTGCTGCACAGCGTGTCCGCGGCGTACCGGCTGGTGGGCGGTGCGCAGTTCACCTCGGTGTGGCCGCTGCGGATGGCGCGGAAGTTTACGTTGCCGTGAGGGGGTGAGCGTCTGCGTCGGATGCGGAAGACGGGCACAAAAAAGGCCGGGACCTTCGATTTCTCTAGGGTTCCAGCCTTTTATGCACCGTCGAAACGGCTAATTGGTGGAGGTGGGCTCTGCCTTCCACCGTCGAGCTTTATGCGGCAAGGGGCGGGACGCTGGAATCTTGGTCTGTACCCCCAGCCGTACCCCCAGTTTCGTTGGCATGATCCCGCTCCGAAACTCGCTCCGAAATCCACGCCTCAACTTCGGATTCCACCCACCGAACCGAGCTCCCCAAGGTGACCGGTTTCGGGAAGGATCCGACCGAAATGCGCGAATAGAGGGTCGAATTCGAGAGCCCGATCGGAGCGTGCACGTGCTGGACAAGGTGCGGGACCATGCCCCCCTCTGTTAGTGCCGGTGGCGGGACTGTTACTGTCGGTGGTGGGACTAGGCTGGCTTGCACTAGTGCCGGTGGTGGGTCGGTTATCTGTAAAATTGTTCAAATGTAGCTAGGGCTGGTGGCTCAGTCTGGTCGGCGTTCGTTTCACTTGCCGGCGCCAACTGTGGCATCGCGCGAACTTGCGAATTGATTCTTGAGTTTTGGAGGGTGATTATGAATGTTTGGCCGCGCCGGCTTCCCCCGTCTCGACTCTTAGGCTATGCGATCGTTGCGCTGCTTGGCCTGGGATTCGTTATTGTTTTCGCGTCGGCACTTGACCAATGGCATTGGTTGGTTCCGTACCTATTTGGGCTATCTGTTGCGTTGGGAATTCTGGCAATCATTTGTGTTCCGTATGCTACGGGTTCAAAACGTCGACGCGCCGATAGCGATATTAATCTCTAGTTCTCGCGCGTTCCTCTGCGTTGCGCTCCGCGGAGCGCTCGCAGCATGTGGCGAACCACGCCATCACATCATGGGGCTGCCGGGCGCTTCCGGCGGTCCTGTAGTCCGGTTGAAGGCGCGCTGCGTCAGCGCCGGGTGGAAGGTGTCCAATTCTGCGTAGAACCACAGACCGGAAGCGATCGGCCTCGAGAGCGCAGCTTTTGGCACTCCGCGCGCGAAGATCGCGAGTGCTTGAATCGCGGTTTCGTAGTCTCGCACCTGGTCGGCGATGAGCGGCTCGCCATAATCTGCTGTCGATCGGGCTCCACGTCTTCCAAGGGACATGCACGGGAGGCCTTAGAACTGGCTCTGCGTGCGCGCCAATGTGACTCCAGACTCTTGGGAGGGCGTCGTCCGCCGGCGCGTCCCGGCTAGCACCGTGGACGCCGCACTTGCGACAGCTACGATCTTGGCGTAATCGGGTCGGGGCTGTGGGAGGGCAGGCATTAATAGCGGATTCGCCTGGATATCGATCAGCGCGAAGTGGCCCGCGCTGCCCGCGAAAGAACCGGACCTGGCAGGCAATCAGCCGGCGTTGCCTCCGTATCGGCGCGTGCGACCGCCGGCGGCGACAGTAGCTGCATGGATCAGAAGAGCATCGGCAAGGCGCGCTGGGCGCGCGCGCGGGCGGCTTCGCTATGGCAGCAGGCCGACGACTTGGACAGCAACCACAGTGGGGATTGGCGGGCGAGGGCGACTCGCCGCCGCGGGGCTGACCGCCTCCGCGCCGAGGCCGCGCGGTTCAATGGCATCGCCAACCGGCTGCAGCCCTTCGACGAGGATCAGGCGGCCTGATCCGGCCGCAAGGCGACGACGTTGCCGGTGCGCAGGCGGTCCAGGTAGTCCGCCCATTCCTGCATCATCCGGGTTCGCTCCACCAGGTGCGTGGTCCGGTTGTAGGCTCTGCCGTTCGGGTCCTTCACCGCGTGCGCCAACTGGTGCTCGATGATGTCAGGCCGGTAGCCCAGAACCTCGTCCAGCAGCGTGCGTGCGGTCGCCCGGAAGCCGTGGCCGGTGACCGTGTCCTTGTCAAATCCCATGACACGCAGAGCCGCCAGCACGGCCATCTCCGACATAGGCCGTTTGTCGGTGCGCCCGCCGCCGAAGACGTACAGGCCGTGGCCGGTGATCTTCTGCAGCTCGTTCAGCACCTCTACCGCCTGCCGGGCCAGCGGAAGGATGTGCGCCTGGCGCATCTTCATGCGCGCGGCCGGGATGCTCCATACAGCGGCGTCCAGATCGATCTCGGTCCATTCCGCCTGCCGCAGCTCGCCCGGCCTGACGAATACCATCGGCGCCAGCTTCAGCGCGGCCTGGACCACCGGTGTGCCGTGAAAGGCGTGCAGGGCACGCAGTAGGCCGCCCAGCTGGACGGGGTCGACGATGGCTGCGTGGTTTTTCTCCGGCGCGGGCACCAGCGCTCCGCGCAGGTCAGCTACCGGGTTGCGTTCGGCGCGATCGGTGGCCACGGCGTAGCGCATGACCTGCCCGCAGTGCTGCATCACCCGGTGGGCTGATTCGAAAGCAGCCCGAGCCTCCATCCGCCGGGCTACCTGCAGGAAGTCCGAGGCCTTCAGGTCGCCGGCGCGCCGAGCGCCGATGTACGGGAAGACGTCCTTCTCGAACCAGGCGATCACCTTCTTGCGGTAGGCCGGCACCTACGGGCGTCCAGCGAGCCACTCCCGGGCGATGACCTCGAAGCTCTCGCCGTCCGCCACGGCACGGGAGGCGGTCGCGGCCTTGCGGTGTTCGCTCGGGTCCACGCCGCTGGCCAGCAGGCGCCGCGCGTCCTCTCGTGCCTCTCTGGCCTTGGCCAGGCCGACCTCGGGGTAGATCCCCATGCCCAGCAGCTTCTCCTTGCCGTTGACGCGGTACTTCCAGCGCCAATAGGGGGAGCCATTCGGGTGGACCAGCAGGAACAGACCACCACCGTCAGACGGCTTCTGCTGCTTCTCGGTGGCCTTTACGCGACGGATCGCGGCATCGGACAGGGGCATGGGGGTACAAGGTTTTCAGGGCAGGCTTGTACCCCTAGATATACCCCCAGCGTCTCATGGGCTGCAACGGAACAGGCCGGACAACGCCGGACAACAAAAAAGCCGGAACCCCTTGTTTGACGGGAGGTTCCGGCTTTCTGTGGTCCTTGTGGGACCGTCTAATGGTGGAGGTGGGCGGAATTGAACCGCCGTCCGAAGGCACTCCATCCCCGGTACTACATGCTTAGCTCACCGTTGAATCTCATCCTGTGGCAGCACGGTGTGCAAAGCGCACCCCAGGACCAGCCTGCTTTAGTTAAGTCGTGACTGACAGGCAGCCATCACAACCGGTTCCGTGATAATGACCCTACATCTACGAGCACGGGCACAAGTAGGTTCGGGGGTTCGCCTAAGGCGGCTGTAGAACTAAACGCTAAAGCTGTTTTTAGGCAGCGATTGCGAAGTCGTTCGAACCGTAGTTGTCGTCGTTGGCAACTAAAAGTTTGCTGCTGGATTAACGAGGAAAGCTGCCCCCTCGGCATGCACCAAGTAACTTCACAACCCCCGTCGAAACCAATGCACCCCCGGTTTCTTCAAGAACCGTACTTCATCCGGAAAACAGCACCGGAGCTCTACTTGACGGGTTGGATGCTACTCCAATCCAGCTGAACAGTCACCTTGCCCGCCAAGGGCTTACTTCTGCAGCTGGCGGCGGCTGTCGGCCTTGTGGCGGGCCTTTTCCTTCTTCAGGCGGTTGTGCTCGTTACGCACGGTCATCGCCTGCTTCTTGGCCTGCGGTTCGACCCGGGCCATCAGCGATTCCACCTGTGCCACCAGGCGGCGGTGCTCCAGGCTGTCGTAGCTCTGGGTTTCCGAGGCAACGCGCTTGGCGTTGCGGATCAGGTAGGTCAGCACCTTGAGCAGCGCGGCCGGGTCCATGGCGCGGGCGAGTTCGTCAAAGATGAACTCCAGCGCCGCCACGTCGGCGCGCAGGGTGGTCAGTTCGTCCGCCGCCAGTGCGGGTGCCGGGGTAGTTTCGAGAGTCACGCGCGGATCCTTTCCGTATCAATGCGGGGATTCTGACAGTTGTGCGGGGTTGGCGGGGAAAGATCGTTGTCCCGCTGGCGTCCGCGGGTCAGGTGGGGCAGGCGCCCTAGGGCACGTGCGGACTACAATCCGGCCCCGGAAGAGCGGTTGCAGACAGGGATGGCGTGTTGAAAAAGCAGGTGTGGATCGCAGTGGCGGTGTTGGTGGCGGCGATGCTCGGGGCAGCCAGCGTGTGGCTGTCGATGTCGGGGGCACAGGCGCCAGGCGGGGCAGGGCAGGCGTCAAAACCGATAGGACAGGTGGCCAGCCCTTCAGTTGACGCGGCGGCGACCCCGTCGGCCAAGCCGCCGCATCCCTTCCCCGATCTCCGCCGCTCGCGGGAGGGCCTGGAAATCGCCCAAGACCCCTTCAGTAGTGGTCACCCGGAGGAGCGGCGCTGGCTCGACCAGCACGGCTTCCCCAATGGCGCGCAGTGGACCCGCTATCAACGGGCGTCCGATGCCGAGCTTGACCAGGCGGCACGGGCAGGCGACACGGTGGCGGCCACGATGCGCGATGCGCGGCGGCTGGGCGCCGATCCGACGGCTGAAAGCCGTCTGCTGGCCGCAGGCGCGGAAGGCGATCTGTTCGCGCTGAGCCTGCTGTCGTCCTGGAAGGCGGGCGCCCATGCGGCCGGGATTCCCGAGGCCTACGCGATATCCCGCGTGGCCGAAATGCGCGGCGACCTCACCACGGCGCTGCACCGGGAAATGATGCTGGGTGGGCGGCTGACCAGCGAGCAGCGCCTGTTGGCCGAGGCCGAGGCGCTGCACCTGAATCTGCATCTCAATGCGCTGTATCGCCAGAAGCACGGTGTGGACCCGCCGCCGGTGGAGATGCGACCGTATCAGGTGGATCCGGACGATACCCAGCGCTGACCGCGCGGGCAGGGCATTACCGCCGCTTGCGCAGATACAGGCCCGCCACGCGTTCCATCACGCGTCGCGGTTGTGCCGGCGCATCGTGCGCGACTTCTCGCGCGCCCAGTCGCGGTCCTTCTCGGCATCGCGCTTGTCGTGGGTCTGCTTGCCCTTGGCCAGCGCGATCTCGAGCTTGATCTTGTTCTTGCTCCAGTACATCGCGGTGGGCACGATCGTGTAGCCATCGCGCTGCACCTTGCCGATCAGCTTGTCGATCTCGCTGCGATGCAGAAGCAGCTTCCGCTCGCGACGGTCGTTGGCCACCATGTGTGAAGAGGCCTGGATCAACGGGGTGATCTGCGCACCGATCAGGTAGATCTCGCCATCACGCACATAGGCGTAGGCATCGATGATGTTGCCGCGCCCGGCGCGGATCGACTTCACCTCCCAGCCCTGCAGGGCCAGGCCGGCTTCGAAGCGATCTTCGATGTGGTACTCGTGACGGGCACGCTTGTTGAGCGCGATGGTTTTGTTGGCCGTCGCGTCCTTTGCTTTATCCTTGCCGCTGTTCTTGCTCATTTCCCTATTGTCTCCGATTCGGGCACGCCCGGTCGATTCATCAGACATCTGTATCGCATGCCAACTATCCGACGTAGTGCCCTGGTCGAACATTCGGCTGCCCGCATGTTCGACCTGGTCAATGATATTGACGCCTATCCGCGCCGCTTCCGCTGGTGTTCGGCCTCGCAGATCCTGGAGTCCGGCCCGGACCGCCTGGTTGCGCGCCTGGATCTGGGCTTTGGGTCGTTCTCGACCTGGTTCATGACCGAGAACACGCTGCAGCGCCCGCACAGCATCGATATGCAGCTCAAGGACGGGCCGTTCAAGCGCCTGCACGGGCGCTGGGAATTCCATGCGCTGGCCGAGGACGCCTGCAAGGTCACGCTGACGCTGGAGTTCGAGCCGACCTCACGCCTGCTCGGTCCGGCCCTGGCGCTGGGCTTCCAGGGCCTGGCCGACCGCATGGTGAATGATTTCGTCCGCGTCGCCGACGCCCAGGACTGAGCCGTGATCACCGTCGAGGTGGTGCTGGCCTGGCCCGATCGGGCCGCGTCGCGGGTGCTGTCGCTGCCCGAAGGCACTACGATCGCCCAGGCCATCGCCGTGGCCGCCATTGACGGCAGCGCGCAATGCCCGGCAGTGGCCGTGCACGGCCTGCTGGCCAAGCCGGATCAGGTGCTGCGCGAGGGCGACCGGGTCGAGCTGCTGCGTCCGCTGCTGGCCGACCCGAAAGACAACCGCCGCCGGCGCGCACGCGCCGGCGGCTGAGTGAAGAAGTCAGGCCTCAGCGGCCGCGCTTCTTCTTGTCCTTGGGCAGGTTGCGGCCGAACTGGCGCACCGTGCTGCGGGCCAGCTGGGCATCATCGCTGGCGAAGTACTCGCCGTCCCAGCGGGTGACCGCGTCGTTCTCGAAGTAGACGGTGAAGTTCTTCACGTCCGTCTTGCCCACGCGGTTCACGCGCTGGCTGGCGGTGTAGTCCCAGCGCTGGGCATGGAACGGGTCCGCGACGGAGGGCGTGCCGAGCAGGGCACTGACCTGCTGCTTGCTCTGGCCCACCTGCAGCTGACCGACGGCCTGCTCCCGGATCAGGTTGCCCTGATAGATGGGTTGCTTGTAAATGATGCCGCAGCCCGTGGTGGACAGGGCAACGGCGGCGACCAGCAGGAGATTGCGCATCGGGGAATGGCGTTTGGGGAAATCGAGTCGATGATACACTCCTGACGTGTCGCCGCGACCCAATCCGAGGCAGCTGGCGCTAAATCGCCAATGAACGGAGAAGTATGGAAACCCACGACCTGCGCAAAGTCGGCCTGAAGGTGACCCATCCGCGTATGCGGATCCTGGCGCTGCTCGAGCAGCGCAATGCCAGTCACCACATGACCGCCGAAGACATCTACCGCCAGCTCCTGGAGCACGGGGATGAGATCGGCCTGGCCACGGTGTACCGGGTGCTGACCCAGTTCGAGGCCGCCGGCCTGGTGCTGAAGCACAATTTCGAAGGTGGCCAGGCCGTCTACGAGCTGGACCGCGGTGGCCACCACGACCACATGGTCGATGTCGACAGTGGCAAGATCATCGAGTTCGAAAGCCATGAGATCGAGGAGCTGCAGCGCAAGATCGCGGCCGACCATGGCTACGAGCTGGAAGAGCACTCGCTGGTGCTCTACGTCCGCAAGAAGCGTCGGTAACGGCCTGCAGGCCGCCCGGATGCGATCAAAAAACCCCGGGCATGCCCGGGGTTTTCGTTTTCAGGGGGAGGCGCCGGTTCCGGCGGGGCGCCGGCCAGCGGCCGGCACTAGCCGATCACGGGGGCCTCAGGCCTGCAGCAGCTTGCGCGCCGCCGCCCGGGCTTCCTTGCTGACTTCCACGCCGCCCAGCATCCGGGCCAGCTCTTCTTCGCGGGCCTTGGTATCGAGCTTTTCGACCGCGCTCTGGGTCATGCCGTCCACCGGCGCCTTGCTGACCCGGTAGTGGGCGTGGCCCTTGGAGGCGACCTGGGGCAGATGGGTGACGCACAGCACCTGACGCTTCTCGCCCAAAGCGCGCAGCTTCTGCCCGACGATGTCGGCCACGGCGCCGCCGATGCCCGAATCGACCTCGTCGAAGACCATGGTCGGCACCGCGTCCAGGCCCAGCGCGGCGACTTCGATCGCCAGCGAGATACGGGACAGCTCACCACCCGAGGCGACCTTGCGCAGGGCGCGCGGTGGCTGGCCGGCGTTGGCGGCGACCAGGAACTCGACCCGCTCGGCGCCGTTCGGGTCCGGCTTGGCCACGGTCTGCGGCTCGATATCGATCAGGAACTGACCGCCGCCCATGCCCAGCTCGCCGATCAGGGTGGTGGTGGTGTCCGACAGGGCCTTGGCGGCTTTCCGGCGGCTGGCGCTGAGCACCTCGGCCACGGTCTTCCACTGGCCGGCGGCACGGTCGATCTCGCCGGCCAGTGTCTGCAGGCGCTCGTCGGCACCGCGCAGCTGCTCGACTTCAGCCTCCATTGCGTCGCGGTGCTCGCCGAGCGCTTCCATCGGTACGCGGTGCTTGCGGGCGAGGTCGTGCAGGCGGCCGAGACGGCGCTCGATATCCTCGAACTGCTCCGGGTCGGCATCCAGGTCGTCATGCACGCGATCGAGCAGGGACAGCGCTTCGTCCAGCTGGATGGCGGCGCTGTCGAGCAGGGCATCGACCTCGCCGAGTCGGCTGTCGTGTTCGGCCACGCGGGCCAGGTCATGGCGGGTCTGCTGCAGCAGCTGCAGGACCGAGACCTCGTCATCCCCATTGAGGCGGCTGACGGCCACGTCGCAGGCGCCGATCAGCGCGCTGGCATGGGCCTGGCGGCGGTGGCTGCTGCCCAGGGTGGCGATCGAGGCCGGGTCCAGATCCTCACGCTTGAGCTCGCTGAGCTGGTGCTCCAGGTAGCCGATCCGGTCGCTCACGTCGCCCTGGCGCGAGAGCGCCTCGGCTTCATCGACCAGCGTCTGCCAGCGTGCCGCGGTCTGGCGGACCTGGGCGCGCTCGGCGTCGTTGCGGGCGAAGGCATCCAGCAGCGAGAGCTGCGAGGGGCGCGAGAGCAGGGCCTGCTGTTCGTGCTGGCCGTGGATTTCGACCAGCATGCTGGCCAGCTCGCTCAGCTGGGTCAGCGTCACCGGGCGGCCGTTGATGAAAGCGCGCGAGCCACCGTCGGCGCGGATAACCCGTCGCAACTGGCACTGTTCTTCGTCGTCCAGCTCGTTGTCGCGCAGCCACTGGCGGGCCGGCGCGTCGGCCAGCGGCGCGAATTCGGCCGAGAGCTCGGCGCGCGCGGCACCGTGGCGGACCACGCCGCTGTCGGCGCGCAGCCCGGACAAAAAGCCCAGCGCGTCCACCATCAGCGACTTGCCCGCGCCGGTTTCACCTGAGACCACGGTCATGCCGGCGCCGAATTCCAGCTCGGTGGCGCGGACGACCGCGAAATCCTTGATCGATAGATGTCTAAGCATGGTCTACGTTGTACACGAGGGGTGTCTCCAAGCCGCGCACGCTAGCATGGGCCGAGGGCGTCTCCAATGACTTGCCAACGCGCCGTGCAGCCATTATCTAAGTGGGCGTCTCACAGGCTGATTCCATGCATCCTTCCGCGTCCCATCTCGCCCCGCGCGCCCGCCATCTGCTGCGGACGCTGATCGCGCGCCACATCCAGGATGGGGAGCCGGTCGGCTCGCAGACCCTTGCCCGGCATGCCGGCCTGGACGTCAGCCCGGCCACGATCCGCAACATCCTGGGCGACCTGGAAGACCTCGGCCTGCTCAGCTCGCCGCACACCTCGGCCGGCCGGGTGCCGACCGCGCACGGCTACCGGGTGTTCGTGGACAGCCTGGTCAAGATGCAGCCGCCGGGCGAGGGCGAGCTCAGCCGCCTGCGCACCGAGCTGGCCACCGGCACCGGCACCCAGGCTCTGCTCGGCAGTGCCTCGGAGCTGCTCTCGGCGATGAGCCATTTCGTCGGGGTGGTCAGCGCCCCGCGCCGGGAGCAGTTCGCCTTCCGGCATATCGATTTCGTGGCGCTGGACGCGCGCCGGGTGCTGGCGATCCTGGTGTTCGCCGACAACGAGGTGCAGAACCGGGTGATCGAGCCGCGCCGCGGCTTCAATCCCGGGGAGCTGGAGCAGGTCGCCAACTACCTCAATGCCAACTGCGCCGGTCGGCCGCTGGCCGAGATCCGGGCCCGCCTGCTGCTGGAGCTGCGCGATGCGCAGTCGGAAATGGAGCAGTTGCTGGCGCACAGCATCGAACTGGCCGAGCAGGCGATGGTGCCGCCGGCCGATGACATGGTGCTGGCCGGGCAGACCCGCCTGATGGGCGTGCAGGACCTGTCCGATCTGGAGCGCCTGCGCGAGCTGTTCGATGTGTTCGCCAGCAAGCGCGAGATCCTGCAGCTGCTCGAGCGCACCATCCAGGCCCCGGGCGTGCGCATCTTCATCGGCGAAGAGACCGGGGTGATGCCGCTGGAGAGCGTCTCGCTGGTCACCGCCCCGTACTCGGCCGATGGCCAGGTGCTGGGGGTGCTGGGGGTGATCGGCCCGAAGCGGATGGCCTACGACCGCATGATCCCGCTGGTGGAAGCCACCGCCCAGGTGCTGGGGGCCGCGCTGGGCTCGCCCGCTGGCGGCGGATTGTCCCGCGATCGCGCATAAAGCGGCCCTGGACTCTTGAATCCCGTAGCCGCGCCCACATAGGGGTGGGTGGAGGCGGAGAGTCACCGCCAAGGATCCGGAAATGAACCAAGATCAGTCAGATATCGCATCCCAGAATCCCGCCGGCGAGCCCGGCGCTGAGCCGTCCCTGCAGCAGCAGCTGGACAGCCTGCACAACGAGCTGGCCCTGCTGCGTTCGGAGTCGCTGCGCGAACGCGCCGACCTGGACAACCAGCGCAAGCGCGTTGCCCGCGACGTGGAACAGGCGCGCCGCTTCGCCAACGAAAAGCTGCTTGGCGAGCTGCTGCCGGTGTTCGACAGCCTCGATGCCGGCCTCAATGCCGCCGGCAGCGAGCCGAGCCCGCTGCGCGAAGGTCTCGAACTGACCTACAAGCAGCTGCTCAAGGTCGCCGCCGACAATGGCCTGACCCTGCTCGACCCGACCGGCCAGACCTTCAACCCGGACCACCACCAGGCCATCAGCCAGGTCGACGCGCCCGGCGCGGCGCCGGGCAGCGTGGTGCAGGTGTTCCAGAAGGGCTACCTGCTCAACGACCGCCTGCTGCGGCCGGCGCTGGTCGTGGTGGCCCGCGACTGACCCACGGGTCGGTCCGCCGGGCCAGGCCCGGCGGTTCGACCGGACGCTGAACGCGTTGGGTCGCCATCGGACACTGTGTTTGATGGACGGCTTGAAAGTGTCCGCAGCGTCCCACACATCCCATTCATAACCCGGCAGCTGCCGGATGTACCCAGAACTTTCAGGAGTCTCCCTCATGGGCAAGATCATTGGTATCGACCTCGGCACCACCAACTCGTGTGTGGCGATCATGGACGGCGGCAAGGCCCGCGTCATCGAAAATTCGGAAGGCGATCGCACCACGCCCTCCATCGTCGCCTACACCAAGGACGGCGAAGTCCTGGTCGGCGCCTCGGCCAAGCGCCAGGCGGTGACCAACCCGAAGAACACCTTCTACGCTGTCAAGCGCCTGATCGGCCGCAAGTTCACCGACGCTGAAGTCCAGAAGGACATCGCGCACGTGCCCTACGGCATCCTGGCCCATGACAACGGCGACGCCTGGGTCCAGACCAGCGACGGCAAGAAGATGGCCCCGCAGGAAATCTCCGCCCGCGTGCTGGAGAAGATGAAGAAGACCGCCGAAGCGTTCCTGGGTGAGACCGTCACCGAGGCCGTGATCACCGTGCCGGCTTACTTCAATGACAGCCAGCGCCAGGCCACCAAGGACGCCGGCCGCATCGCCGGTCTGGAAGTCAAGCGCATCATCAACGAGCCGACCGCTGCTGCCCTGGCCTATGGCCTGGACAAGGGTGACGGCCGTGACCGCAAGATCGTTGTGTACGATCTGGGCGGCGGCACCTTCGACGTGTCGATCATCGAGATCGCCAACGTCGACGGTGAGAAGCAGTTCGAAGTGCTGGCCACCAACGGTGACACCTTCCTGGGCGGCGAAGATTTCGATAACCGCGTCATCGAATACCTCGTCGACGAGTTCAACAAGGACCAGGGCATCGACCTGCGCAAGGATCCGCTTGCCCTGCAGCGCCTGAAGGACGCCGCCGAGCGCGCCAAGATCGAGCTGTCCACCAGCCAGCAGACCGAAGTGAACCTGCCGTACGTCACCGCTGACGCGTCGGGTCCGAAGCACCTGAACATCAAGCTGACCCGCGCCAAGCTGGAAGCGCTGGTGGAAGACCTGATCAAGAAGTCGATCGAGCCGTGCCGCATCGCGCTGAACGATGCCGGCCTGCGTTCGAGCGACATCGGTGAAGTGATCCTGGTCGGCGGTCAGACCCGCATGCCGAAGGTGCAGCAGGCCGTGACCGAGTTCTTCGGCAAGGAACCGCGCAAGGACGTCAACCCGGACGAAGCCGTGGCACTGGGTGCTGCGATCCAGGGCGGCGTGCTGGGCGGCGACGTCAAGGACGTGCTGCTGCTGGACGTGACCCCGCTGTCGCTGGGCATCGAGACCCTGGGTGGCGTGTTCACCAAGATCATCGAGAAGAACACCACCATCCCGACCAAGGCCTCGCAGGTGTTCTCCACCGCCGAGGACAACCAGTCGGCCGTGACCGTGCACGTGCTGCAGGGTGAGCGTGAGCAGGCCCGCTTCAACAAGTCGCTGGCCAAGTTCGATCTCTCCGGCATCGAGCCGTCGCCGCGCGGCCTGCCGCAGGTGGAAGTGTCCTTCGACATCGACGCCAACGGCATCCTGCACGTGTCGGCCAAGGACAAGAAGACCAACAAGGAACAGAAGGTCGAGATCAAGGCCGGTTCGGGTCTGTCCGAGGACGAGATCGCACGCATGGTCGCCGACGCGGAAGCCAACCGCGAAGAAGACAAGAAGTTCCATGAGCTGGTCCAGGCCCGCAACCAGGCTGACGCGCTGATCCACGGTACCCGTACCGCGATCACCGAGCACGGCAGCAAGGTCGGTGGCGACGTGATCGGCAAGGTGGAGTCGGCCCTGGCCGATCTGGAAATCGCGATGAAGAGCGATGACAAGGCACAGATCGAAGCCAAGTCGAAGGTGCTGGAAGAAGCCGGCCAGGCCCTGTTCGCGGCCTCCGCGGCGGCCGAGCAGGGTGGCGCGGCACCGGGCCCGGATGCCGGTGGCAACAGCGGCGCGCACGACGATGTGGTCGACGCCGAGTTCACCGAAGTCAAGGACGACAAGAAGTCCTGATCCGGACACGACACGGGACGTTGCGCAGGCAGCGTCCCGTTGTCATATCCCCCTTCTGGTCCTGACAGCCGTATCCCGGCCTGTCGGGGCGCCCGGCGAAAGAGCGGACCTGGTGCCGCTCTTCCGCTTTGACGAATCCCGACTTCCGGAACCCGATTCAAGTTATGAGCAAGCGCGATTACTACGAAGTGCTGAGCGTGTCCCGCACCGCCAGCGATGAAGAACTGAAGAAGGCCTATCGCCGTTGCGCGATGAAGTTCCATCCGGACCGCAATCCGGGTGACAACGAGGCCGAGGCTGCCTTCAAGGAGTGCAAGGAAGCCTACGAAACCCTGTCCGACGGCAACAAGCGCCGGATGTACGATGCCCACGGCCACGCGGCGTTCGAGCACGGCATGGGCGGCGGTGGCGGTGGTCCGGGTGGCCCGGACATGGGCGATATTTTCGGTGACATCTTCGGCAACATCTTCGGCGGTGGCGCCGGTGGTGGTGGTCCGCGCCAGGCCCGTCGTGGCGCCGATATCGGCTACGTGATGGAGCTGGACCTGGAAGAAGCGGTGATGGGCGTGGAGCGCCGCATCGAGATTCCGAGTCTGGTCGAGTGTGATGACTGCAACGCCAGCGGCTCGGAAGATGGCAAGGTCGAGACCTGCTCGGTCTGCCGTGGCCAGGGCCAGGTGCGCATCCAGCGCGGCATCTTCGCGATGCAGCAGGCCTGCCACCACTGCAACGGCCGTGGCCAGATCATCCAGAACCCCTGCAAGACCTGTCACGGCAATGGCCGTGTCGAGGAAGACAAGGTGTTGTCGGTCAAGGTGCCCGCGGGCGTCGACACCGGCGACCGCATCCGCCTGTCCGGTGAAGGCGAGGCCGGTCCGGCCGGCACCCCGGCGGGCGATCTGTACGTGGAAGTGCGGGTGCGCGAGCACGCCATCTTCCAGCGCGACGGCGACGACCTGCACTGCGAAGTGCCGATCCGCATCTCGCAGGCCGCCCTGGGCGATACCGTCCGTGTGGCCACGCTGGGGGGTTATGCCGAGATCCGCATCCCGGCCGAGACCCAGACCGGCAAACTGTTCCGCATGCGTGGCAAGGGCGTGCGTTCGGTGCGCAGCCGCAGCGAAGGCGACCTGTACTGCCGCGTGGTGGTGGAGACCCCGGTCAACCTCACCCCGGAGCAGCGCAAGCTGCTGGAACAGTTCGAAACCACCTTCACCGGTGAGGAAGCGCGCAAGCATTCGCCGAAGTCGGCGACCTTTATCGATGGCGTGAAGGGCTTCTGGGACCGGATGACGTCGTAAGCGTCACGGGTTCCTGTGAACTACCGAAGGCCCCCTGGAAACAGGGGGCTTTTTTGTGCGCGGACGGCGGTGTGTGGTCCGCGCGCGGAAAAGCGGGCCTCTCCGGGCCGCCGGTGCTCTCGACACGGTCCACCGCTCGACCCACCTTCCGCCGCGCCTGGAGAGACTCGCAGGCGTAAAATGTCGGCATGAACGAATCCCTCGAAAGCCACCTGGTCCACGGCCGCCGCCAGCGCCCGGACGGTCCGTCGCCGGTCGACGTCATCTCGGTCCAGTCCCAGCTGGTGTACGGCTATGCCGGCAACAGCGCGGCTGTGCCACCGCTGCGCGCGCTGGGCGTGCGCGTGGCCGAAATCCCCACCACGCTGCTCAGCAACGCGCCGTTCTATGAAACCACGCGCGGCCGTGTGCTGCCCTCGGACTGGTTCGCCGACCTGCTGCTCGGCGCCGGTGAGCGTGGCCTGCCGCAGCGGGCGAAGATGCTGGTCTCCGGCTACTTCGGCAGCGTCGGCAACGGTGCGGCCTTCGCCGACTGGCTCGATGCGGTGCTGCCGTCCTCGCCGCAGCTGCGCTACTGCCTGGACCCGGTCATTGGCGACACCCACACCGGCCCTTATGTCGAGCCGGGCCTGGAAATCGTCTTCGCCGAGCGTCTGTTGCCGCATGCCTGGCTGGTCACGCCCAATGCCTTTGAACTGGGCCGCCTGACCGGCATGCCGAGCCTGGCCCAGGACGATGCGATCGCCGCCTCGCAGGCACTGCTGGCGCGTGGCCCGGAGTGGGTGCTGGCGCACAGCGTCGGCGGCGATCCGGGCCAGCTGGTCACGCTCGCGGTGAGCCGCGACGCGATCTGGCGCTGGTCCTCCCCGCATCTACCGGTGGACGTGGCGGGTACCGGCGACGTGCTGATGTCGCTGTTGGTGGCGTTCCTGCTGCGGGGAGAAACCTTCGAACAGGCGATCTCGCGCGCCATCGCCGGCGTGCATGTCGCGCTGGAGACCACGCTGGCCAACGGCCACGAAGAGTTCGATGTTCTGGCCGCGGCGCCGGCGGCGCTGGCACTGCCGGATCGCTTCGTTCCCGAGCGCCTGGCGTGAGTCTGACGCCGGTGGTGGGCATCGTCGGCAGCGACGGTGCCTACGGGCGCTGGCTGCGCCGGTTCCTGGAGCAGCGCCTGGGGCTGGAGGTGATCGGCCACGATCCAGCCGATCCGCAATCGGAGAGCCCGGAGACGCTGCTTGATCGCGCCGAGGTGTTGATCTTCTCCGCACCGATACGGCACACGCCCGCGCTGATCGCCGACTACGTGGCCCGCTCGGCCGGTCGTGAAGCCGGTCGCCTGTGGCTGGATGTCACCTCGGTCAAATCGGCGCCGGTGGAGGCGATGCTCGCCTCGCAGGCCGAGGTGGTGGGCCTGCATCCGATGACGGCCCCGCCCAAGGCGCCGACGCTGAAGGGCAGGGTGATGGTGGTCTGCGAGGCGCGCCTGTCGCGGTGGCAGCCGTTCGTGCAGCAGCTGTGCGAGGCACTGGAAGCGGAGTGCGTACGCGCCACGCCCGAGCACCATGACCAGGTCATGGCGCTGGTGCAGGCGATGGTGCATGCCACGCATCTGGCCCAGGCCGGTGTGCTGCGCGAATACGCGCCGATCCTCGGTGCCTTGCCGGCGTTGATGCCGTATCGTTCGGCCTCGTTCGAGCTGGATACCGCGATCATCGCGCGCATCCTCTCGCTCAATCCGGCGATCTACGAAGACATCCAGTTCGGCAATCCGCACGTGGCACCGATGCTGGACCGGCTGCTGGCCCAGTTGCAGCAGTTGCGGGCGCAGCTGGAGAAGGGCGATGACGCGGCGCGCGCAGCGTTCCGCCAGCAGTTGCTGCTGGACAACCGCGACAGCCTGGGCGCGGAGGTGCTGGCCGATGGCAATTACACCTTTGAGCGGGTCGGCTACCTGCTGGCCGATCTCACCGAACGCAACGCGATCAGTGTGCACCTGCCCGAAGACCGGCCCGGCTCGTTGCGCGAGTTGCTGCACGTGTTCGAGCGGCACCGGGTCAGCCTGGCTTCGATCCATTCATCGCGTACGCCGGCCGGTGAGGTGCACTTCCGGGTGGGCTTCGTGGCAGGCAGCGATGCCCTCGCACTGCAGGCGGCGGCCATCGAGATCGATGCCTCCGGTATCGGCCGCGTGCTGGTTCGTTGACACGGTGCGCTGCAGCATTCATCCACAGGGGGTGTGGATGATCTGCGCACAAACGTGTGGATAAGTGCGTACGCGCCTTGCAGTAAAAGGCTGTCAAGATGCTTGGTCAAAAATTGACCAACATCCGCGTAACTTTTTTTCAACGCCTCAGGTGACGAGCGTGAGCTCGCCGCCCGCCGTGCGGAACTCGCGGCCGTCGCGGATCAGATGGCGGCCATCGGCCAGCTCGTAACGCGCACTCTGGCCGCTGCCTGCAGCGGCATCGGCCTGCTCATCCTTGAACTCGATTATGACGTAATCGTCGCCGTTGGCATCCGTGGCGGGGAACTGTCGGAACGACATGAAACACCTCCTGCAGCGCATCCAGTGAGGGCTGCAGGATGCGATGGCCGGTGTTACCGGCCCGTCATCAATCGATGAATTGCAGGCGCGCCAGTTCGGCGTAGAGACCGCCCTCGGCAAGCAGCTCGGCATGCGTGCCCTGGGCGACGATGCGGCCGTGGTCCATGACCACGATGCGGTCAGCCTTGAGCACGGTGGCCAGGCGGTGCGCGATCACCAGCGTGGTGCGGCCGGCCATCAACCGCTCCAGCGCCTGCTGCACCGCGCGTTCGCTTTGCGCATCCAGCGCGCTGGTGGCTTCATCGAGCAGCAGGATCGGGGCGTCCTTGAGCAGGGCGCGCGCGATGGCGATGCGCTGCTGCTGGCCGCCGGACAGGCGCGCACCGCGCTCGCCCAGCTCGCTGGCATAGCCTTCGGGCAGGGCCTGCAGGAATTCATCGGCCTCGGCGGCTTCGGCCGCGCGCTGCACCTCCTCATCGGTCGCCTCCAGGCGCCCGTAGCGGATGTTCTCGAACGCACTGCTGGCAAACAGGGTCGGCTGCTGCGGCACCAGCGCCAGCTGTTCGCGCAGCTGCGCCGGATCGACCTCGCGCAGGTCCACGCCATCGACCAGGATGCGACCGGCCGCGGGATCGTGGAAGCGCAGCAGCATCGACAGGATGGTGCTCTTGCCGGCGCCGGACGGGCCGACCAGCGCGACCGTTTCGCCCGGGCGCACGTGCAGATCCACATGGTCCAGCGCAGCGGTATCCGGGCGCTGCGGGTAGTGGAACACCACATCCTCGAAACGGATCTCGCCGCGAAGTGGCTGCGGCAACGGGGTGGGGTGGGCCGGGGCCGTGATCTCCACGTCTTCCTGCAGCAGCTCGGCAATGCGGCCCATGCCGCCCGACGCACGCTGCAGCTCGTTCCAGACCTCGGCCAGCGCACCGACCGAACCGCCGCCGATCAGCGCATACAGCACGAACTGGCCCAGCGTACCGGCGCTCATGTTGCCGTCGATCACCTCGTGCGCGCCCAGCCACAGCACGCCGACGATGGCACCGAACACCAGCACGATGGCGCTGGCGGTGACGATCGACTGGGCGCGGATGCGACGGCGGGCGGCACCGATCGCATCGCCCAGCGCCGCATTGAAGCGGCCGCGTTCATACGGCTCGCGCGCATGGGCCTGCACGGTACGTACCGCGCCCAGCGTTTCCGAGGCCAGGCTGTTGGCATCGGCGATGCGGTCCTGGCTGGCGCGCGCGATGTTGCGCAGGCGGCGGGCGCCGATGATGATCGGCAACACCGCCAGCGGAATGCCGACCAGCGACCACGCCGCCAAGTGCGGGCTGGTGACGAACAGCATCACCAGACTGCCGACCACGGTCACGCTGCTGCGCAGGGCCACCGACATGGTCGAGCCGATCACGCTGCGCAGCAGTTCGCTGTCGGCAGTCAGGCGCGAGACCAGCTCGCCGCTGCGGCTGCGGTCGTGGAAGCCGGCGCCGAGCGTGATCAGGTGGGCATACAGGCGGCTGCGCAGATCGGCGACCACCTTTTCGCCCAGCAGCGAGACGAAGAAGAAGCGCGCGGCGGTGGCCAGCGCCAGCACCACCGCCACCAGGAAGAGCAGCGCGAACGCCTTGTTGATCTGGCCGCCGCTGGTGAAGCCGTGGTCGATCATCTGGCGCACCGCGACCGGCAGGCTCAGGGTGGCCACCGAGGACACCGCCAAGGCCACCAGCCAGGCACTGAACAGCCCGACGTGCCGGCGCACGAACGGCCACAAGGTGTTCAAGCTGCCCAATCGGCGCATCGGCGTGTCGTTCGGAACGGGTGCGTCAGTCATTCGATGGGCCTGGTTCGATGCGGGATTCAATACGGACACGATCACGAGTGGCGTCGCGGAGGCGGTTTTTCAACGGTTCGACCTGATCGGCCGGCAAGCGCAGGTGCAGGTTCACGCCGTCGGCGCTGAACGCTTCGTCCACTTTCTCGGCCAGATGGGCGCCCAGGGCGGCATGCAGCGGGCCCAGATCCTCGAAGCCGGCCTGCACGTCCAGCTCGGCCATGGCGATCAGGGGCACCCGCGGGGCCACCCGCAGGCACTCGGCGGCGGTCCCGCCATACGCGCGGACCAGGCCACCGGCACCGAGCTTGATGCCCCCGTACCAGCGTGTCACCACCACCATCACCCGGTCGAAGCCCTGGCCATCGATGGCGGCCAGGATCGGGCGCCCGGCGGTGCCGGATGGCTCGCCATCGTCGCTGGAGCGGTAGTCGTTGCCGTAGCGGTAGGCCCAGCAGTTGTGGGTGGCATCGGCGACGGCGACCTGCTGCAGGAACTCCAGCGCGGCCGCCGCATTCTGGATCGGCGCGGCATGGGCGATGAAGCGGCTGTGCTTGATCTCCAGGCTGTGGCTGACGGGGGTGGCGAGCGTATCGGGCATTCCCATCATTCTAGTGGGGATGCCTGATCACCGTACGCGCCGCGTCAGTTCTCGAGCAGCTGGCGGAGGTCGCGCGGGATGCGCACTTCCGGGTACTGCTGCAGATAACGCTCCAGGCTGGCACGTGCGGTATCCACATCGCCGGCATCGCGTCGCTCGCGGATGCGCTTGAGCCATTGCTTGCGCGGCAGTCCGGCATCGGCAGCGACGGCCTGGTGAAGGGCACGTACCGCCTCGTCTGCCGAGGCGGGCGCCGCCATCGGCCCGGCGGCGCGGCGCATCACGCCGGGAGCGCTGGGCGCGGGTTTGGCTGGCGCTGCGCTTTTTAGCGCCGCACGCGGTGCTTCGCGGTCCATCGTGGAGCCGGTCACCACGACGCTGTCCAGCGCCGGTTCGCTTGTGTCCATGGCATACGCCGATGCCGCCTCCGGTGCCGGTGCCGGCATCATTGGCGCCGGGGCCGGGGCCGGCGCTGGTGCGGAAACAGGCGGCGCGGGTGCCGTGATCACTTCCGGGCGGGGCGGGGCGGCCGTCCGCGCATGCTCGGGCGCAGGCGCCGCGGTTGGCGCGGTGGCGGCCGCTGTGTCTTTCGCCATGCGCGCTTGCTGGACCACGGGCGGTGCAGCGACCGGGGCCGGTGGCGGTGCGGCGTCCAGCGCCGGCGCAGCCTCCGTCCTTGCCGTGCTCGATGCGGCGGCGCCCGGTACGGGTGCGGCAACCGGTTCGGCCAGCGGTGGCGCGGGTGGTTCTTCAGGCTTGAGCTGCCAGGCGATGCCGACCGCGAAGATCACCGAGGCGGCGAGGCCGAACACCGCCGGCAGGCGCGAACGCGGGCGCGTTGCCCGCACCGGCGCAGCCGGCGGCAGCTTCCAGGTAGCAGCGTCCGCAGCCGGTGCTTCCACGGCGGTACGCGCGGCCGCGAGTACGGCCTCGTCGATCGCCGGTGCGGGACCGGTCGCGCTCGGCCGACCCAGCAGCCGGGCCAGTTCGCGTTCTTCCGGGGTCAGCGAATCCGGGCGGTTCATCCGCTCAACCCCGCGCGTAGTTTGTCCATGGCATAACGCAGTCGCGATTTGACTGTCTCACGGCCGACGCCGGTAATCTCGGCGATCTCTTCCAGGCTCAATTCCTGTTCCAGACGCAGTTGCAGGACCTCGCGCTGCTCCGGCGGCAGCTGCTCCATTGCCAGCTGCAGCTGGCGGCGTTGTTCGAACTCTGAAAGCTGCGTTTCCGGGGTGCGCGCATCGGCGATCGCCGCGACCCGCTCATCGGCGTCGATCGGGGCCGCAGGCCGGTGCCTGGCCGCACGCCAGTGGTCGTTGAGGCGGTTGTGGGCGATCCGGAACAGCCAGGTGGTGAAGGCGGCGTCCGGCTGCCAGCCGGCGCGCGCGGCGATCACGCGCTGCCAGACATCCTGGAACATCTCATCGGCCAGCGCGCCATCGCGCAGCTGGCGCAGCAGGAAGCTGTACAGACGGCTGCGATGACGGCCATACAGCGCCTCGAACGCACGCAGGTCGCCGCCGGCCCAGGCCAGCATCAGCGCTTCATCGGTCGGCAGGGCAAGGGCGTCCACGCCGCACAGAGTAAGCGCTGCGGGGGTGTTCGCATAGTCGACGGCGCGCGCGGCGGCGGAGCGGGATGGCATGGCGATGACCTGGGGCACGGCAGTAACAACGTCCAGCAGCGCCGGATGGGGTTGAAGCGCTTCCATTGCCCCCCGGTCTGCGCGTTATGCTCGCAGGACAGGGGAGGTGCCGGGCAGCCGGCGCCCGAGAGACGAGCGACGTGTCCAGCCAGATGGTGACCTCTTCAGTGCAACGGGACGGTGATGCGGTGATCCCTGCCGCGGTCGCCACGGCGTTGTGCGCCCTGTTGCCGGCCGGGGCGGCGATCACGCTGGCCTGGTCGGATCCGGTGCTGGGCGAGGGCGCTCTGGACCACCCTCAGGGCCGCACCCCGCCGGCGGACGCTGTTCCCGCGCGGCGTCAGGCGGCCTCGGCCGGCATGGCGTTTCAGCAGCGCTGGAGCCACAGCGGCGCCGACCTGACGCTGGAGGTGACCCTGGCCGCCGGGACGACACCGCCGGACACGTGGTGGGCGTTGGCGCGCTCCCTGTTCCAGAGCACCCTGCTGCTGGCGAGGCAGCGCCGCGAGATCGCCTCCCTGGAGGAGTCCAAACGCCTGCAGCAGGCGCTCTATGAAATCGCCGATCTGGCCGGTGCGGATCTGGAAATGGCCGAGATGCTGCGCCACTTCCATCGCGTGCTCAATTCGCTGATGTACGCGCAGAACTGTTTCATCGTCGAATACGACGACATCCGCCACCGGGTCCGCTTCCTGTATTTCGCCGACCAGAAAGATGATTTCGTTGCTGACCCGGATCGCAGCTACGAAGAACACGAAATGCCGCGCAGCCTCACCTTCGCGCTGCTGCGGCATGGCGAGCCATTGAGCGGGCCCTCGCGGGAGCTGCTGGCCGTCCTTGATGACGAGCACGACCCCGAGCGTGGGCCGGAAAGCCTGGACTGGCTGGGCGTGCCGATGCTGCGCGATGGGCGGGTCTGTGGTGCCATCGTGGTGCAGAGCTACGAGCACCGGGCGCGTTATGGCGAGGCCGACCGCACCCTGCTGGGTTATGTCGCCCAGCACATCCTGACCGCGATGGACCGGCGCCAGGCGCAGGTGCAGCTGGAGCGCCAGGTCGAGCGCCGCACGGTCGAACTGCAGCGCGCCAACCGCAACCTGCAGGAGGAGGTGGTCGAGCGCCGCCGTGCCGAAAAACTGCAGCTGGCGCTGTTCAACATCGCCGAGCTGGCGATGAGCGCTGAATCGCTGTCGCAGTACTACGGCCAGGTGCATGGGGTCGTGGGCACGCTGCTGGATGCGCGCAACTTCTATATCGCGCTGGTCAATGAAAGGGGGGATGGGCTGGAGTTCGTGTACTCGGTGGATGAGTACAACCCCTCGCGCGCACCGCGCCCCTTCAGTGAAGGCCTGACCGAGTTCATCGTGCGCAACCGGCAACCGCTGCTGGCCACGCGCGAGCGCATCGATGCGCTGCGCGACAGTGGCGTGGTGCGCGAGTTCGGCGCGCGCTCGAACTGCTGGCTGGGTGTGCCGTTGTTGAGCGATGACGATGTGGTCGGTGTGATCGTGGTGCAGAGTTATTCGCCGGAGGTGGTGTTCACCGTGCACGACCAGCGGCTGCTCACCTTCGTGGCACAGAACATCGGCAACGGGCTGTCCCGCCAGCGCGACCAGGAGCGGCTGCGCAATGCGCATGCCGATCTGGAACAGCGCGTGGACGAGCGCACCCGCGAGCTGGCCGACGTCAACGACAGACTGCTGGGCCAGATCGGCGAGCGCCTGCGTGCCGAACAGCGCCTCACCCACCAGGCCATGCACGACGCGCTGACCGGGCTGCCCAACCGCCTGCATCTGCTGGATCGGCTGGAAGACGCGATCGTGCGTGCGCGCGCCAACGAGAGCCAGGGCTTTGCCGTGCTGTTTCTGGACCTGGATCGCTTCAAGCTGGTCAACGACAGCATCGGCCATGCTGCCGGTGACCAGATGCTGGTGGAGGTGGCCAAGCGCATCGTCTCGATGATCTCCGCGCAGGACGTGGTCGCGCGGCTGGGCGGCGATGAGTTCGCGATCCTGCTCCAGTGCGGTGATGGCCTGGCCTCGGCGCTGGAGTTTTCCCAGCGGATGCTGGTGGCGCTGGAAGAGTCGATGTGGGTGAAGGGGCGCGAGCTGTTCCCCTCGGGCAGCCTGGGTATCGCCATGTGGAACCCGCGCTACCGCAACGGCGAGGAACTGGTGCGCGATGCGGATGCGGCGATGTACCGCGCCAAGGCGCAGGGCAATGATCGCTGCGCCGTATTCGATGAGGCGATGCGCGAGCAGGCCCTGCGCAGCCTGGATCTGGAGGCGGACCTGCGGCGGGCCATCATCAACCGGGATTTCATGCCGTTCTATCAGCCGATCGTGCGGCTCAGCGACGGCGAACTGGTCGGCCACGAGGCGCTGCTGCGCTGGCAGCATGAGCGCCGCGGGCTGCTGCTGCCGAGTGCGTTCCTGGATCTGGGCGAAGAGAGCGGCCTGATCGAACAGGTGGACTGGCTGCTGTACGAACAGGTGATCACCCAGCTCGCGCGCGGTGGCCGTGGCTATCTCTCGGTGAACGTATCGCCGCGCCACTTCCGCTCGGCCGATTTCAGCACGCGCCTGTTCGGCCTGATCGAAGCGGCCGGTGCCGATCCGCACCGGTTGCGGCTGGAGATCACCGAGGTGGCGCTGCTCGATGACGGCCCGCGGACACTGCGTATCCTGCAGACCCTGCGTGAGCGTGGGGTGCTGGTGCAGCTGGATGATTTCGGCACCGGCTTCTCGGCGCTGTCCTACCTGCACCGGTTCCCGATCTCGACGCTGAAGATCGACCAGTCCTTCATCGCCGGCCTGCACGGGCAGGACATGCAGAGCACGCATGCGCTGGTGCAGGGCGTGCTGTCACTGGCGCGCACGCTGGGCATCGAAACGGTGGGTGAGGGCATCGAAACCCAGGCCCAGCACGACACGTTGCTGCAGCTCGGCTGCGATTACGGCCAGGGCTATCTGCTCGGCAGGCCGGCCCCGATGGCAACCACCGCGACGGCCTGAACCGTCGCGGCGCCGCAGGGATCAACGCAGCGCGTTGGCCCGCTTTTCGTCGATCCACTTGGAGGCCTGCGCCGGCTCGTAGGCACGCATCCAGGCCAGCATTTCATCGATGTCCGAGCCATACCACAGATCCGCGCGCTGGGCCGGGTGCAGGAAGCGCTCTTCGACCATGCGATCGATCATGCCGATCAGCGGGGCATAGAAGCCGTCCACATCCAGGAACGCGCAGGGCTTGTTGCCGATGCCCAGCTGGCGCCAGGTCAGCATCTCGAAGATTTCTTCCATGGTGCCGAAACCGCCGGGCAGGGCGACGAAGGCATCGGAGAGGTCGAACATGCGCGACTTGCGCTCGTGCATCGAACCGACGATTTCCAGCTCGGTCAGGCCGCGGTGAGCCACTTCCCAATCGGCCAGCTGCTGCGGGATCACGCCGGTGACTTCACCGCCGCCGGCGAGCACGGCGTTGGCCACGGTGCCCATCAGGCCGACGTTGCCGCCGCCGTAGACCAGGCGCAGGCCGTCGCGGGCGATGCGGTCACCCAGCGCGATGGCGCGCTCGGTGTAGACCGGCTTGCTGCCGGGGTTGGAACCACAGTAAACGCAAATCGACTTCATTGGATCTTCCTGTTGTCCGAATCTGTAGCGACCGGAAACGAAAAAGCCCCGCCGATGACCGGTGCGCTGGTCTCGTGACGGGGTGTCGTTCCGCAGGTGCGGTGGCGGATTATCGCGCGTTTCGGGCGCGGGGGCCAATCGGCCATCGGTGACGACGGCCGAGCAACGGTCGGCTCCACCGGGATGGCGCACCGGGGCAGACCCGGCCGTTGGTCAGCTGCCGTCGTTCGTGCCGACGGTCGGCGACCCTCCGTGCGGGTTCATACCCGCACGGACGCCGGCCTCAGGCCGCCTGTGACTGCTCCCGGCGCGGACCTTCCTTCAACGCGCGGCCGACCAGGCCGACCAGAAGGTCCAGCTCCTCGCCGTCCATCCCGAAATGCGGGGTGAAGCGCAGCGAGTTCTCACCGCCATGGATCACATTGATGCCGTGGTTGCGCAGCCACTCTTCGGTGGAGCCGGTGCCGTAGCACTTGAACTGCGGGGCCAGCTCGCAGGAGAACAGCAGGCCGGTGCCCTGGACCTTGGTGATCAGCCCGCCCAGCTCGGTCTTGAGCTGTTCCAGCTTGCGCACGGCTTCCTCACCGCGCACGCGGATGTTCTCGCGCACCTGCGGGGTCAGCAGCGACAGTGTGGCGCAGGCCACGTCCAGCGCCCGCGGGTTGGAGGTCATGGTGTTGCCGTAGATGCCCTTGCGATACAGCTGCGCGGCGTGCTCGGTCACGGCCAGCACGGAGAGCGGGAACTGCGCCGCATTGAGCGCCTTGGAGTAGGTTTCCATGTCCGGCACGTCCAGGCCTTCAAAGCCCGGGTAATCCACGATCGACAGCACGCCGTGCGCGCGCAGGCCGGCCTGGATCGAGTCCAGCAGCAGCAGGCTGCCGTGCTGGCGGGTCAGTTCGCGGGCCAGCGCATAGAACGCGGGCGGCACCGAGCGGCCGGGGTCGCCTTCGCCCATCACCGGCTCCAGGAACACCGCTTCGATGAACCAGTGGTTCTGTTCGGCCTCGGCGAACACGCGCTTGAGCGCCTCTTCGTCATAGGGCGCGATCGCGATGACCGTGTCCTCGCCGCGGTAGCTGGCCAGGTGCTGCATGTAGGTCTTGCGACTGGAATCGGAATACAGGCCCGGGCGGTCGGTGCGGCCGTGGAAACTGCCCTTGACCACCACGCGCTTGATTTTCGCACCGGCGTGGCGGGCACCCGGGTCGGTCTGCAGCTTCGCGTTGACATCGGCGATGCGGGCAGCCAGCCCGACCGCTTCGGAGCCGGAATTCAGGCACATGAAGTGGCTGTACGGGCAGCCGCCGCGGCGGTGGCCGATCTCCTTGCGCAGGGCCTGGATGAAACGCTGCTGGGACAGGCTGGGCGTCATCACATTGGCCATGACCTGCGGCGCCGCCATGGCCTCCATCACCGCCTCGGGGGTATGGCCGAAGCCGAGCATGCCGTAGCCGCCGGCGTCGTACAGCACCGCGCCCTTCAGGGTGACCACCCATGCGCCACGGGCGGCGAGGGCAACGTACGGGGTGACCGCATCATCGGCATAGAAATTGACGAAGCCCTCCTGCATCGCATCGATCTGGGCGCGCTCGTCCAGTGCCAGCAGGCCGCCAAGATCGGCGCGCACGCGCTCGAATTCAGCGGCGGCGGCGTCGATGGCGGCGACCAGGGCAGGGTGGCCGGCGGCCAGGCGTTCGAGGGTGGCGTCATCCAGGCCGGTGGTGAGGCGGGTGCCGGGCTGGGCGCGGAGCGGGGCGAGACGTTCGATGAAGCTCATTGCAGATCTCCTGAAACGATGGCGGCACGGCGGAAAAGCAAAACGCGCGTCTATTCGCGCGCGCTTCGGGCATTCCTGCTCGTGCATCAGACTTCCGGCTCGATGCTAGCACGCGGTTTTTCGCGCGATAACCCCGTCAAAAACTGTTGCAAAGCAGCATTTTGCGCGACGTTTGGCGAATCCTTCGTTGCCATCGAGGGCCAGTCGTACAATGGCCGACATTGCCTACACGTTGCCGTGCGCTCCCTTGAAGAAGTCCGATTTCAACTACGACCTGCCGCCTGAACTGATTGCCCAGGCGCCCCTTGCCGAACGCTCGGCCAGCCGCCTGATGGTGGTGCCGCCGGCCCCGGCCGCCTTCGAGCACCGCCAGGTGCGCGATCTGCCCGACCTGCTGCAGCCCGGCGACCTGCTGGTCTTCAACGACACCCGGGTGATCCCGGCGCGTCTGTTCGGCCAGAAGGCCAGCGGCGGCCGTGTCGAGATCCTGATCGAGCGCCTGCTCGGTGGCCAGCAGGCCCGCGCGCAGGTTGGCGCCAGCAAGTCGCCCAAGCCGGGCAGCCGCATCGCGCTCGACGCCGGTGGCGAGGCCGAGGTGCTGGGCCGCGATGGCGAGTTCTACGTGCTGCAGTTCCACGTGCCCGAGGCGCTGGAGCAATGGCTGCTGCACGCGGGTCGGCTGCCGCTGCCGCCCTACATCCAGCGCGAGCCGGGTATGGACGACCGCGAGCGCTACCAGACTGTGTTCGCGCGCGAGATCGGCGCAGTGGCCGCCCCGACCGCCGGCCTGCACTTCGATGAGGCCCTGCTGGCCACGTTGAAGGACAAGGGCGTGGATTTCGGCCACGTGACCCTGCACGTGGGCGCGGGCACCTTCCAGCCGGTCCGCGTGGACGATCTGAAAGAACACGTGATGCACCGTGAGTGGCTGAACGTCGGCGCCGAGCTGGTCCAGCAGGTGCGCCGCACCCGGGCTGCGGGCGGCCGGGTGATCGGCGTCGGGACCACCGTGGTGCGTGCGCTGGAAAGCGCCATGCGCGACGGCGAACTGCTGCCCTACGCCGGGGAAACCCAGATCTTCATCACCCCGGGCTACCGGATCCGCAGCGTGGACGCGATGGTGACCAACTTCCATCTGCCGGAAAGCACGCTGCTGATGATGATCTCGGCGTTTGCCGGCCAGGCCCGGGTGATCGAGGCCTACCAGGCCGCGATCGCGGAAAAGTACCGCTTCTTCAGCTATGGCGATGCGATGCTGCTGTTCCCCCAGGGGGACTGACGGCCGCAGGGCAGGCGCGGCCGTTTTCGGCGACAATGGCAGACTATCTGCCCGAATGACCGCTCCATGTCCCGACTCCAGTTCCAGCTCCAGACCACCGACGGTCGCGCCCGCCGCGGCCGCCTGACCTTCCCGCGCGGGACCGTGGAAACCCCGGCCTTCATGCCGGTGGGCACCTATGGCTCGGTGAAGGGCATCCTGCCGGAGCAGATCCGCGCGCTGGGTGCGGAAATCATCCTGGGCAACACCTTCCATCTCTACCTGCGCCCGGGCCTGGACGTGATCGCCGACCACGGCGGCCTGCATGGCTTCGCGCGCTGGAACGGCCCGATCCTGACCGACTCCGGCGGCTTCCAGGTGTTCTCGCTGGCCCACCGCCGCAAGATCACCGAGCAGGGCGTGACCTTTTCCTCGCCGACCGACGGCGCCCGCGTGTTCCTGGGCCCTGAAGAGAGCATGCGCATCCAGAAGGTGCTCGATTCGGACGTGGTGATGATCTTCGACGAGTGCACCCCGTACCCGGCCACCGAGCCGGTCGCACGCACCTCGATGGAGCTGAGCCTGCGCTGGGCGCAGCGCAGCCGCAACGCGCACGATGAACTGGGCAATGACGCGGCGCTGTTCGGCATCGTCCAGGGCGGCGTCCATCACGACCTGCGCAGCCGCTCGGCCGAGGGCCTGCAGCAGATTGGCTTCGACGGCTACGCCATCGGCGGCCTGGCCGTGGGCGAGCCCGAGCACGAACGCAACGCCATGCTCGACCATATGCACCCGATCCTGCCGGCCGACCGGCCGCGCTACCTGATGGGCGTCGGCCGCCCGGAGGACCTGGTCGAAGGCGTCGCCCGCGGCGTGGACATGTTCGATTGCGTGATGCCGACCCGCAATGCCCGCAATGGCCACTATTTCACCTCGTTCGGCACGGTGCGCATCCGCAACGCCCGCTACGAGCGCGACATGGACACCATCGAGCCGGGCTGCGGCTGCCATGCCTGCACCAGCGGCTACACGCGCTCCTACCTGCGCCATCTGGACCGCTGCAACGAGATGCTGGCACCGATGCTGGGCACCATCCACAACCTCTATTACTACGAGACGTTGATGGCCGACATGCGTGCCGCGATCGCGGCGGGAACCTTTACCGCCTTCCGCGAGTCTTTCTACGCGGCTCGTGGAGCGGTCACGCCTGCGCTGTAAAGTGACCCCCGCCGGCCGATCCGGCGCGCCGACCCTGCCAAACGGCCCAAGGACGAACTCCCGGGGCCATGGCATACTTCGAGGCTGACCCCCGTTTCGCGGCGACTCCCTRACCCTGCAAGGGGCAGGGCGCCTCCCAACCCAAGGACACACTATGAACCTGCTCGCCTTCCTCATTCCCACCGCCAACGCCCAGGCCGCCGGTGGCCAGTCGCAGGGCATGGGCCTGACCACCCTGCTGTTCCCGATCATCCTGATCGCGATCATGTACTTCCTGATGATCCGCCCGCAGATGAAGCGCCAGAAGGAACACAAGGCCATGCTGGAGAAGGTCAAGCGCGGTGATGAAGTGCTGACCAACGGCGGCATCGCCGGCGTGGTCACCGACATCGGCGACAACTTCATCACCATCGAAGTGGCCGAGAACGTGCGCATCCGCGTGCAGAAGGGCGCCGTGGGCAATGTGCTGCCGACCGGCACGCTGAAGTCGGCCAACTGATCCACCTCCTTTCCGTTCAACCGCGGTGCCGGGACGGGCACCGCGCGGGACCCAAGCAATGCTCGAATTTCCACGCTGGAAGTATTTCCTCATCCTGATCGTGCTGGCGGTCAGTGCGTTGTACGCACTGCCCAACATCTACCAGAAGGACCCTGCCGTGCAGATCACCGCCAATCGTGGCGGGCAGATCGACGACGCCCTGCGCGACCGCGTGCTGGGTGACCTCAAGCAGGCCGGCGTGGAGCCGTTGTCGGTGGCCAAGGAAGGCGACAGCCTGATCGTGCGCCTGCCGACGCTGCAGGCGCAGACCGCCGCCAACGACGCCCTGCGCGACGAGATGGGCGAGGACTACGTGGTCGCCCTGAACCTGGCCTCCACCGTGCCGGAGTGGCTGAGCGACCTCGGCGCCAAGCCGATGGTGCTGGGCCTGGATCTGCAGGGCGGCGTGCACTTCGTGCTGCAGGTCGACCAGAAGGCGGCCCTGGACAAGCGTCTGGATGCCTACGCCGAAGACGTGCGCACCAGCCTGCGCGATGCCCGCATCGCCTACCAGTCGGTCGAGCGTCGTGGCGACAACACCATCGTGGCAAGCATCAGCCCGTCCGCCGGTGCCGATGCCGCCGCGCGTGCCCGCGAAGTGATGGTCAAGGCGCAGCCGACGCTGGGCTACGAGGTGGCGGGCAACCGCATCACCGTGAGCATGCCGGAGGCCGAACTGACCGCGATCGCCAACGGCGCCATCGAGCAGAACGTCAACACGCTGCGCAACCGCGTCAACCAGCTTGGCGTGGCCGAGCCGATCATCCAGCGCCAGGGTGCCGACCGTGTGGTCGTGCAGCTGCCGGGCGTGCAGGACACCGCCGAAGCCAAGCGCATGATCGGTGCCACCGCGACGCTGGAATACCGCGCCGTGGTGGAGGGCAATGCCCAGGACGCGATCACCAGCGGCCGTATCCCGCCGGAGGCCAAGGTCTACCAGCAGCGTGACAACCGTGGCCCGATCCTGCTCAACAAGCGCGTGATCGTGACCGGTGACCAGATGGTCGCCGCCCAGGCTACCACCGACCAGAATGGCGCCGCCGCTGTGAGCGTGACGCTGAACAACGTCGGCGGCCAGCGCATGTTCGATTTCACCAGCGCCAACGTCAACAAGCCGATGGCGGTGGTCTACACCGAACGCATCCCGACCGTGAACGTGGTCGATGGCAAGGAAGTGCGCAGCTTCCGCGTCAAGGAAGAAGTGATCTCGGTCGCCAACATCAACGGCGTGTTCGGCAAGAACTTCCAGACCACCGGCCTTGAGAAGACCGAGGCGGAAAACCTGGCCAAGCTGCTGAAATCCGGTTCGCTGGCCGCGCCGATGGACTTCGTTGAAGAACGCATCGTCGGCCCGAGCCTGGGTGCGGAGAACGTCGAGCGCGGCGTGACCGCGGTCGGCTTCGCGTTCCTGTTCACCCTGATCTTCTTCACCGTGTACTACCGCATGTTCGGCGTGATCACCTCGGTGGCCATGCTGTTCAACCTGCTGATCGTGGTGGCGGTGATGTCGCTGTTCGGCGCGACGATGACGCTGCCCGGCTTCGCCGGTCTGGCGCTGTCGATCGGCCTGTCGGTCGACGCCAACGTGCTTATCAACGAACGTATCCGTGAAGAGCTGCGGGCCGGCATGCCGCCCAAGACGGCCATCGTGGCCGGTTACGAGAAGGCTTCCGGGACCATCCTGGACGCCAACCTCACCGGCATCCTGGCGGGTGTGGCGTTGTATGCGTTCGGTACCGGTCCGTTGAAGGGCTTCGCCGTGACCATGATCGTCGGCATCCTGGCCTCCATGTTCACTGCAATTACCGTCTCGCGTGCCCTTGCCGTGCTGGTCTACAGCCGCCGCAAGAAGCTCAAGACCCTGGCCATCTGACGGGAAGCGAATAGAAACCATGAAACTTTTCCCGTTGCATCTGATCCCGAACGACACCAAGTTCGACTTCATGCGCACCCGCTGGGTGGCCATCGGTCTGGCGGCGCTGGTGTTCATTGCCGCCATCGGCTGCATTGCCTTCAAGGGCTTCAACTACGCGCTGGATTTCACCGGCGGCACCGTGGTCGAAGTCCGCTTCGACAAGCCCGCTGACGTCGATGCCGTACGCGAGCACCTGGAAGGCGCCGGTTATGCCGGTGCCCAGGTGCAGAGCTTCGGCAGCGGCAGCAACCTGCTGATCCGTCTGCAGCCGCAGGAGATGGCCGAAGGCGAGAACGCCGGTGAGGCCAACAACCGCACCGCCGAAGCCGTGCAGAAGGCGATCTCGATGGAGGGCAACCAGGCCGCCATCGTGGGTGCCGAGTTCGTCGGCCCGCAGGTCGGTAAGGAGCTGGCGCTGAACGGCCTGTATGCGGCGCTGTTCGTGCTGATCGGCTTCCTGATCTACATCGGTTTCCGCTTCGAGTGGAAGTTCGCGATGGTGGCGATCATCACCACGCTGTTCGACGTGCTGGTGGTGGCGGGTTACTTCTCGCTGAGTGGCCGTGAGTTCGATCTGACCGTGCTGGCCGGCCTGCTGTCGGTGATGGGCTTCTCGATCAACGACACCATCGTGGTGTTCGACCGTGTGCGTGAGAACTTCCGCAGCCTGCGTGTGGAGCCGCTGGAAGTGATGAACCGGTCGATCAACCAGACGCTGTCGCGCACGATCATCACCTCGCTGGTGTTCTTCCTGTCGGTGCTGGCGCTGTATCTGTACGGTGGTGGTTCGCTGGAAGGGCTGGCGCTGAGCCAGATGATCGGTGCGGTGATTGGTACGCTGTCGTCGATCTTCATTGCCTGCCCGCTGCTGACCATGGGCGCGCTGGCGGTGACCAAGCAGGATCTGCTGCCGAAGGCCAAGGACGTGGAAGCGTTGGAGCGTCGTCCGTAAGGTTTCTGGTGGTTTGAAACATCTGAAAGGCCGCGCACTGCGCGGCCTTTCTTTTTGTTCAGGGCCAGAGCCAGAGCCGCAGCCGAAGCGAGAGCCAGAGCCACAGCGGCGCCTTGGATGCTCACTGTTGGAGGGTGACGGGTAGCGCTGTGCTGGACCCGCCGTAAACCCATCCCTGGGGGCTCGTGAGCGCCATCCATGGCGCTCCAACGGTCCTGCACATCGCTACCCGTCACCCTCCAGACAGGGGGCTGGAGGGCGGTTGGTAGGGCAGAGCGAAGCAAGGCAACGCAAGGCACAGCAAAGCACCGGCACCCGCGCTGGCGTGCAAGGCACTTGACGCCCCATCAGGTGTGGTGCGTAGAGCCACGCCATGCGTGGCTGCTCTCCCGTCCGCAGCGACCCTGTGTCGGGCAGGGGCCGGTGAGGGCAGGGCGGGACCGTCACCCGCAGGGATGCGGGTGTCAAGCCTCCAGGGACGGATTCACGGCGCGTCCCGCTCTGCCCTCACCGGTCCCAGGCCACAAGGAACATACACCCCCGTCGGTTGTACTCCGCAGCGCTGCGCACTACGATCCCTTGCGTTCCGCGCAGCCGCTCCGGTGGCGCGCGACCTCCCTTTTCATCGCGCCGGTCCGCCCTGCGCCAGTCCCCCTCGAGGTTTACATGGTCATCAAACCGCGTGTGCGCGGCTTCATCTGCGTCACCACCCATCCCGTCGGCTGCGATGCGGCCGTCAAGCAGCAGATCGATTACATCCAGTCCAAGCCGAAGATCACCAACGGCCCGAAGAAGGTGCTGGTGCTCGGTGCCTCCACCGGCTACGGGCTGGCTGCGCGCATCACCGCTGCCTTCGGCAGCGATGCCGCCACGTTGGGTGTGTTCTTCGAGCGCCCGGGCACCGAGACCAAGCCCGGCACCGCTGGCTGGTACAACACCGCCGCGTTCCATAAGTACGCCGATCAGGCCGGTCTGTACGCCAAGAGCGTCAATGGCGATGCGTTCTCCGATGAGGTCAAGGCCAAGGTCATCGAGCTGATCAAGCAGGACCTCGGCCAGGTCGACCAGGTGGTGTACAGCCTGGCCGCGCCGCGCCGCAAGCATCCCAAGACCGGTGAAGTGATCAGCTCCACGCTCAAGCCGATCGGTGCGCCGATCACGCTGCGTGGCCTGGATACGGACAAGGAAGTGATCACCGAGACCACGATCGAGCCGGCCACGCCGGAAGAGATCGCCGGCACCGTCGCCGTCATGGGCGGCGAAGACTGGCAGATGTGGATTGATGCGCTGCTCCAGGCCGGTGTGCTGGCCGAGGGCGCGACCACCACGGCCTTCACCTACGTCGGTGAGGAGATCACCCAGGCGATCTACTGGAACGGCTCCATCGGTGCGGCGAAGAAGGATCTGGACGAGAAGGTCGTCGGCCTGCGCCAGAAGCTGGCCCCGATCGGTGGCGATGCGCGCGTGTCGGTGCTCAAGGCGGTGGTCACCCAGGCCAGCTCGGCGATCCCGACCATGCCGCTGTACCTGTCGCTGCTGTTCAAGGTGATGAAGGCCAAGGGCACGCACGAAGGCTGCATCGAGCAGCTCGATACCCTGTACGACATCCTCTACGGCGGCAAGGACGCGGGCACCGCATCCGAGCGCCTGCGCCACGATCTGGTCACCGATGGCGGGCGCAAGGTCGCGCTGATCGATGACGCCGGCCGCCTGCGCGCGGATTACAAGGAAATGGCACCGGAGGTGCAGGGCGAGGTGGTCGCGCTGTGGCCGCAGGTGACCAACGAGAACCTGTACGAGATCAGCGATCTGGCCGGCTACAAGGCCGACTTCCTGCGTCTGTTCGGGTTCGGCGTGGAGGGCGTGGATTACGACGCCGATGTCGCCACCGATGTGAAGATTCCGAACCTGGTCGAGATGGCCTGATCGGAAGGAGGGATGCCGACCAACGGTCGGCATCCACCGGTGCGGTGCGTGCCCGGATGGCCGCGCGGCGCGTCCGTTGATGCCCGGGCGGTGCGCCCCCTGATGCGCGGGAGACGGCAGGTCACGACCGTGGGTCGTGACGCATCCCGTCAACTGAAATCGAAATTCATCACCGGGCCGGCCGGGCCGACGAACTCACCCTGCACGTAGTCCACCCCGGCACTGAAGAGCAGGCTCATTGAGTTTGCATCGGCGACGAATTCGGCGATGGTCCGGATGTTGGCGGCCTGCGCACGCGCGGTGATCTCGCTGATCTTCTCGCTGTGCTCGCGCGTACGGGCGAAGTCGGAGGTGAAGTCGCGGTCCAGCTTGAGGAACTGCGGCTGGAAGTGCGCCAGCAGCTGGAACGAATCCAGTCCTGAGCCGAACTGCTCCAGGCCGATCCGGCAGCCCAACGGGGCGACCGCGGCCAGGAACTGCTGGGCATTGCGCAGGTGGGTGAACACCTTGGCCTCTGGCGCGTGCAGCCACAGTTGTTCGCCCGGCACGCCTTGCGCCTCCAGTTCGCGCCGGAGCGTGGCGATCATCTGCGGGTCGTTGAACGACTCCGGGGTGATCTTCACCATCAGGTGGGTCACATGGCCCTCGCGCTTGCGCGCCGCGAGCATGCCGATCGCGTGGGTGACCACCCAGCGGTTGATGTCGGCCAGCAGGCCATGGTCCTCGGCGATGCCCAGGAACGCGTTCGGGCTGAGCAGCTCGCCGTTGTGGTCCAGGCGCAGGTAGGCCTCGTACAACTCCAGTGCCTCGCCCTGCAGGCTGAGCACCGGCTGGTAATGCAGCTGGAAGCCATCGCCGGCCAAGGCCTGGCGGATGCGTGCCACCCAGTGCTGGATGCGCTCTTCTTCCACGCGATCCACCGCGGCCGGATCGAACACGCGGGTGGTGTTGCCCAGCTCCAGTGCCGCCTGGGTGCACTCGGTGGCGCGCGCAAGCACCTGGCCAATGCTGGCGATCTTCTCGCCGACCTGCACACCGCCTACGCTGACCGTGACCGTGGCCGAGCGCTCGCCGATGCTGAACACCTGCGAGGCGAAGGCCTCGCGGATCTGGTCGGCCAGGGCGACGGTCTGCGCGTAGGGTGCTTCGGTCAGCACGGCAAAGCTGTGCTCGCCGAAGCGGGCCACCTGGGCGGTGTCGCCAACCGATTGGGCCAGCACACGGGCGAGGGCGCCAATCAGCGTGTCGGCCGAGTCCAGGCCGATCTCCGGCAGCAGGCGCGCGTAATGGTCCGGTTCGATCAGCAGCAGGCCGAACCGGCCCTCGCTGCGACCGGCCTGGGCCACCGCATGCTCGACGTGCAACATGAAGGTCGGGCGGTTGAGCAGGCCGGTGACCTGGTCGCGCTGGCGCAGGTCCTCCACCTCGCGCGCCAGCTCCGGATCGAACTCCATGCGCCGGCGGAACACCACCTGCAGGCAGGATTCGCCCTCATAGCTGGCCTGGGTGAACTCCATCGTGGCCGGGAACACCGCGCCGTCCTGGTTGCGCGCATCCACCTGGTACTGCGGCGGTGGCGCATCGCCCTTGCTCATGGATTTGAGCAGCTGCTTGAAGCCGTCCACGTGCTGCGGGGCGACCATGTCCAGCAGCGAGATGCCTTCCACATCGTCGAAGGTTTCGTAGCCGAACATCTCCAGATAGGCCTCGTTGGCCCGGATGTGCATGCCTTCATGGATGTAGGCGATCGGGTCGCGCGAGGACGAGATCAGCGCGTCGCAGCGGCGCTCGGTCTCGCGCATCTGCGCCTCGATCCGGCGCAGCCCGCGGCGCGCATGCAGATCGGTCCATTCGTTGCGCACTACCGCCAGCAGGTGCTCGGGGCGGTGGCGCAGGGCGATGGCGCGGATGCCATTGGCCCCGGCCTCGACCCACTCGGTTTCGTTGATCGATTCGGCCAGCAGGATCATCGGGATGTCCTTGCCGCTGGCCGCGATCTGCTGGGTCACCTGCAGCAGCGGGATGCTCTGCGCTGCGGCGACCAGCACCAGGTCGATCGGCTGGGTACCCAGTGCCTGGGCCAGCTCCTCACTGTGCTGCGGGCGCGTCGGGCGCACCGCGATGCCGCTGTTGCGCAGCGTGCTGACGATGGTCTCGGCGTTCTCGCCGCTGTCGTCCACGATCAGCAGGCGGACCGTCATGTCATTCGCGTTCTGCATTCACTACTCCCCGGACTGCAAACTTGATACACGATGCGTGTGACTACGTCCATGCGGCAAACGGTAGCCGATCATGGCACGCTGGTTCCGGCTCAGGCCACGCTGCCCGCGGCATGGCCACAGGCCCAGGCCCACTGGAAGTTGTAGCCCCCCAGCCAGCCGGTCACGTCCAGCACCTCCCCAATGAAGTGCAGGCCGGGAACCACGTGCGATTCAAACGTACTGGAGGACACCTTGCGGGTGTCGACCCCGCCCAGCGTCACTTCGGCGGTACGGTACCCCTCGGTGCCACTGGCCACCAGCGGGAAATTCTGCAGCAGCTCGGCCGCCTCGCGCAGCTGTGGCTCGTCGATCTGGCGCACCAGCCGGTCCGGCAGCCAGTGCTCGCACAGGCGCAGCGCCAGCCGGCGCGGCAACACCTCCGAGAGCACCGTACGCAGTTCGGCGGCACCGCGTTCGGCCTTCATCCGGCGCAGCCACTCCAGCGCGTCCTGGCCCGGCAGCAGGTCCAGCCGCAGCTCGTCGCCCGGCTGCCAGTACGAGGAGATCTGCAGGATCGCCGGGCCGCTGATGCCGCGGTGGGTGATCAGCATGGAGTTGCGGAACTCGGTGCCGTTGCAGCGCGCTTCGATCGGCAGGGCCACGCCGGAGAGGTCGTTGAAGCGCTCCTGATGCTTGCCACTCAGGGTCAGCGGCACCAGCCCGGCGCGGGTCGGCAGGACCTCGTGGCCGAACTGGCGGGCCAGCTCATAGCCGACGCCGGTCGCGCCCATGCTCGGGATCGACAGGCCACCCGTGGCCACCACCAGCGAGGCGGCATGGAAATGCCCTTGCGTGGTGTGCACGTGGAAGCCGTCCGCGCCGCGCTCCACCTTCTGCACGCCGCAGTCGGTGCGGATCTGCACGCCGGCGGCCAGGCATTCGTCCACCAGCATCTTCACGATCTGCTTGGAGGAGATATCGCAGAACAGCTGGCCCAGCTCTTTTTCGTGATACGCGATGCCGTGCCGCTCCACCATCTCGATGAAATGGTATGGCGTGTAACGGGCCAGCGCGGATTTGCAGAAGTGCGGATTGGCCGACAGGAAATTGGCCGCCGTGGTGCCGGTGTTGGTGAAGTTGCAGCGCCCGCCGCCGGACATCAGGATCTTCTTGCCAACCTTGTTGGCATGGTCGATCACCTGCACCAGGCGCCCGCGTTTGCCTGCGGTCATCGCACACATCAGCCCGGCAGCACCGGCCCCGATGACCAGCACATCACAGCGGATCACACTCACGCCTGCGGCTTCTGCTTGCGCCAGGTGGGGATGACGCTGAGCTGCGCCTTGTCGGACGTCAACTGCACTTCGCCGTCCTGGATCTGCACGTCCCACTGCATCGTGCGTTCGATCTGCGCGCCCCATTCGGTGACGAACTCGCCCGGCAGGTCCATGACCTCCAGCGTGGACAGCTTCTTCAGCGCGGAGGCGTTGCGGTCCCACCAGATGTCGGCGGCGCGGCCGCCGTAAGTGACCAGCTGCACCGCACGCGCGCGGCCGGCGGCCTTGCGCAGGCGCGAATCGTCGGGCTGGCCCAGTTCGATCCACAGCTCGATGTCGCCGGTGTAATCGCGGCGCCACAGGTCCGGCTCGTCGTCCACGCTCAGGCCGCGGCCGAACTCCAGCCGGTCATCGGCGTTCAGCGCGAAGGTGAGCAGGCGCACCATCAGGCGGTCATCGGTCTCGGACGGGTGCTGGGCCAGCGTCAGCGTATGGCTGGCGTAATAGCCGCGATCCATGTCGCTGATCTGCAGTTCGGCCTTGCGGATGGTGGCGGTGAGGGCCATGGGGATACCTGAAACAAAGAGCGCCATGATAATGGTTCGCCATGAGCCCGTCCGATCCGATCCTCGTTGCCCCCGCACCCAGCCGCCTGCAGTTGCCCCCCGGCGACTGGCCGAGCCTGCTGGACGGGCTGTGCGCGCGCTTTCCGCGCATCGACCGCGCGCAGTGGGCAGACCGCTTCGCCCGGGGGCGGGTGCAGGACGCGCAGGGCAGGGCGCTCGCGCCGGATCAGGCCTGGCAGGTGGGGCTGGAGATCGTGTATTTCCGCGAGGTGGCTGATGAGCCGGCGATTCCTTTCGCCGAGGCCGTCGTCCACCAGGACGCGCACCTGCTGGTGGCCGACAAGCCGCACTTCCTTCCGGTCACCCCTGCCGGCGGCTACGTGCGCGAGACGCTGCTGGCCCGGCTGGTGGCGCGCACCGGCAACCGGGATCTGGTGCCGCTGCACCGCCTGGACCGCCTGACCGCCGGGCTGGTGCTGTTCTCCACCCGGCCAGACAGCCGCGATGCCTACCAGCGCCTGTTCCGCGAGCGGCGCATCGAGAAGGTGTACGAAGCGCTGGCGCCGGGACTGCCCGAACTGCCGTTCCCATTGGAGCGGCAGACCCGCTTGGTCCCGGGAGAGCCGTTCTTCCGCATGGCCGAGGAGCCCGGCGAGCCCAATGCGCGGACCCGCATCGAGGTGATCGACGGCACCGGACCGGTCTGGCGCTACCGACTGCACCCGGTGACCGGCCGCAAGCACCAGCTGCGCGTGCACATGGCCGCGCTGGGCGCCCCGATCCTGGGGGACGACCTGTACCCGGAGCTGCACGCGGATGCGCCGGCGGACGCGCCGCTGCAGCTGCTGGCCAAGGAATTGGCGTTCGATGACCCGTTGACCGGGGAGCGGCGCACGTTCGCCAGCGGGTTGTCGCTTCACCTGTAGGGCCGGCCGCTGGCCGGCTGCCGGGATCTGTGGTGGTCACCAGATGCGACGGAGGAGCCGGCCAGCGGCCGGCTCTACCGACACCGGCCCCTCAGCCATGCCGGACCCTTTCCACACCGAACCCTCAGCCGGCCAGCGGTTCATCAGGGTGCTGACGGTTCATCAGCCTTAACGTTTGGCCAGCCAACGGTCCAGTTGCGCGGCAAAGGCCTGCTTGTCGCGCGCATGCAGCGGCGGAGGGCCGCCTGTCTGAACGCCCGAGCCGCGCAGTTCCTCCATGAAATTGCGCATCGACAGCCGCTCGGCCATGTTGTTGGGGGTGTACAGGTCGCCGCGCGGGTTCAATGCGACGGCCTTTTTGTCCAACACCAGGGCCGCCAGCGGGATGTCCTGCGTGACGACCAGATCGCCCGGCTGGACCCGTTCCACGATCACGCTGTCGGCCACATCCAGGCCCGGCGGAACCTGGATGGAGCGGATGAAACGGGACGGAGGGGTCCGCAGCCAGTGGTTGGCGATCAGGGTCATCTCGATCCCGGCACGCTCTGCGGCACGGAACAGGATCTCCTTGATGACGGCCGGACAAGCGTCGGCGTCCACCCAGATGTGAACTTTAGGGGTCGGGGCATCAGTCATTTGGCTGATCTTAAGGTAGGAAAAATCTGAATAGGGGGTGCGATTTCGTGTAGGATCGCCCGACCCCTTGTCCTGTCAGGCGGGAGGGGGAGGATGGCTGAATCAACCAGCTATCGCTTTTTCGGTAAAACACGAGTATCGTCACCCACACTGTGTTTGCTAGGGTCACCGTGAATCGTGGCCTGGTGCAGTTGATCTCACGATCTGCTCATCGATCCGCTTTACCAACGCCTGCAACTCAGTCTCGGCTCCGATACGCGGCGGCCGCGATTATTTCAACTATTGTTTCAGGAGTTAGTACATGTCTGATCGTCAGCAGGGCACCGTGAAGTGGTTCAACGACGCCAAGGGCTTCGGCTTCATCACCCCGGAAAGCGGCCCGGACCTCTTCGTGCATTTCCGCGCGATCCAGGGCACCGGCTTCAAGTCGCTGCAGGAAGGCCAGAAGGTGACTTTCGTCGCCGTGCAGGGCCAGAAGGGTATGCAGGCTGACCAGGTGCAGGCGGTCTAATCGACCCCCCGCAACCGTAAGGTCGCCTAAAACGCCGGAAGCGAAAGCTTCCGGCGTTTTTTATTGGGCGGCATTCGGCCATCGTCGACGCAGATCCCGTTGAAGACGTCATCGTTCCCGTCGCCCGGTTACGATGCCGCTTTGACCCTGCGGAACCCTCGATGATCAAGGTGCACCATCTGGACCATTCGCGCTCGCTGCGCGTGCTGTGGATGCTCGAAGAGCTGGGCCTGCCGTACCAGGTCGTCAACTACCAGCGCGATCCCAAGACCTGGCTCGCGCCGCAGGCGCTGCGCGACGTGCACCCGCTGGGCAAGTCGCCGGTGCTGCAGGACGACGCGCTGGTGCTGGCCGAATCCGGCGCGATCCTGGAATACCTCGCCGACCGCTACGACAGCGGCCGCCAGCTCTCCCCCGAGCCGATGCCGGCCCAGGCCCCCGAGCGCGTGCGTTACCGCTACTGGATGCACTACGCCGAAGGCTCGGCGATGCCGCCGCTGGTGATGACGCTGGTGTTTTCGCGGCTGCGCAATGCGCCGATGCCGTTCTTCGCCAAGCCGATCGCGCGCTCCATCGCCGACAAGGCGCTCAACGGCTTCGTGCGTCCGCAGGTGAAGCTGCACATGGACTGGATGGAACGCGAGCTCGGCCAGTCGCCGTGGTTCGCCGGTGAGCGCTTCACCGCCGCCGATATCCAGATGAGCTTCCCGATCCAGGCCGCCGCCGCGCGCGGTGGCGACATGGCCACCTACCCACGGCTGCAGGCATACCTGGCCCGGATCGAGCAGCGCCCGGCCTACCAACGTGCGGTGGAGCGCGGCGGTCCGTTGAACCTCGGCGGCGGTTCGCGCTGAACTTGCGGGGCAGCCGGTCTGCCCCCATTTCATACCGATGAGCACCCGGCCCCTGCGTTTCGACAACCGTTTCATCCGTGACCTGCCCGGCGACCCGGAAACCGGCCCGCGCGTGCGCGAGGTGCGCGAGGCTGTGTGGTCGTCGGTCATGCCGACGCCGGTCGCCGCGCCACAGCTGCTGGCGTACTCGCCGGAGGTGGCCACGCTGCTGGGCATGGGCGAGGACCTGATCGAGAGCGAGGATTTCGCACGGGTGTTCGGCGGCAATGCGCTGTATGCCGGGATGGCACCGTGGGCGGCCAACTATGGTGGCCATCAGTTCGGCCATTGGGCGGGGCAGCTCGGCGATGGCCGTGCGATCTCGCTGGGCGAGCTGCTCACCCCGGACGGTGCGCACTGGGAGCTGCAGTTGAAGGGCGCCGGGCGCACACCGTACTCGCGGGGCGCCGACGGGCGTGCGGTGCTGCGCTCGTCCATCCGCGAGTTCCTGTGCAGTGAAGCGATGCATCACCTCGGCGTGCCGACCACGCGCGCGCTGAGTCTGGTCGGCACCGGCGATGCCGTCGTGCGCGACATGTTCTACGACGGTCACCCTGAAGCCGAACCCGGCGCGATCGTGTGTCGCGTCGCGCCGTCGTTCATCCGCTTCGGCAGCTTCGAACTGCCGGCCTCGCGCGGTGACACGACGTTGCTGCGGCAGTTGGCCGATGTCTGCATCGCGCGCGATTTTCCTGCGCTGGCAGAGGCGGGCGAGGCGCGCCATGCGCGCTGGTTTGCCGACATCTGCGAGCGCACCGCGGTGCTTGTCGCGCATTGGATGCGCGTGGGTTTCGTGCACGGCGTGATGAACACCGACAACCTCTCCATCCTCGGGCTCACCATCGATTACGGCCCGTATGGCTGGGTCGAGGATTACGATCCCGAGTGGACCCCCAACACCACCGACGCGCAGGGCCGACGCTATCGTTTCGGCACGCAGCCGCAGGTGGCGTACTGGAATCTCACCCGGCTGGCGCAGGCGTTGGCACCGCTGTTCGAGGATGTCACCCCGCTGCATGACGGGCTGGCGCGTTTCCAGCAGGTGCACGCGGCCTGCGAGCGCGCCGACATCGCCGCGAAGCTGGGCCTGGATAGCTGCCGCGATGAGGATGTGGCGTTGATGGCCGCCTGGCTGGAGATCCTGCACGAGGGCGAGATGGACATGACCCTGGCCTTCCGTGGGCTGATGGCGCTCGATCCTGCATCGCCTTCCGTGGTGGTGCTGGAGGAGGCGTTCTACAGCCCGGCCCGTCGCGACGCGGTGCTGCCGTCGCTGCAGGCATGGCTGCAGCAGTACGCGACGCGCCTGCGCGGCGATGGCCTGAGTGCACAGGCGCGTCAGCAGCAGATGGGCCGCGCCAACCCGCGCTACGTGCTGCGCAACTGGCTGGCCCAGGAGGCGATCGAGCAGGCGGAGCAGGGCGACCTCAGCGGCGTGCATACGCTGCTGGAGGTGCTGCGGCGGCCGTATGAAACGCAGCCGGGGCGCGAACACTTCGCGGCCAAGCGGCCCGAGTGGGCGCGCGTGAAGGCCGGCTGCTCGATGCTGTCCTGCAGCTCGTAAGCGCCTCGGTTACCCTATGCCACCCCGTTCGTTCCCAGACCCATGACCGAGTCTTCCGCCACGCCCGCCTGGGCCGGCCGCCTGCGCGACATCGCCGATTTCCCCAAGCCGGGCATCCTGTTCAAGGACATCATGCCGCTGCTCGCCGACGGCCCGGATTTCGCGGCCGCCATCGATGCGATGGTTGCGCCCTGGCGCGATGCCAACCTGCAGGCAGTGATGGGGATCGAGTCGCGCGGCTTCATCCTCGGCGCGGCCATGGCGCGGGTGCTGGGCGTGGGCTTCGTGCCGGTGCGCAAGCCGGGCAAGCTGCCGGGCAAGGTGCTGCGCCAGGATTACACCCTGGAATACCGCACCGACAGCATCGAAGTGCACGCCGATGCCTTGCCGGCCGGCGCACGCGTGCTGGTGATCGATGATGTGCTCGCCACGGGCGGTACCCTGCTGGCGGCGTTGTCGCTGGCCCGCCAGCTGCAGGTCGAGGTGGTCGGTGCGGCCGTGCTGGTGGAACTGGCCGGCCTCGGTGGCCGCGACCGCTGGACGAGTGACGTCCCGCTGCTGGCCAATCTGGTCTATTGATCCGGGAATCCGCGCGGGCGTGCCGGCACCGGTAGTGCCGGCCGCTGGCCGGCACCTCGAACGCCTCGAGGAACGTGCAGCCGACCAACGGTCGGCTCTACCGCTCAGACATCCATCTTGCGGACGCGGAACCGGCGGCCCTTGATCTTGCCGGCCTCCAGCTGGCCGATCGCCCGGCCGGCATGTTCGCGCGCAATGGCCACGTACGAGCGCGTGGCGTAGATGTCGATCTTGCCGATGTACTTGGCCGCCAGCCCGGCATCGCCGGTCAGTGCGCCGAGGATGTCGCCCGGGCGCAGCTTGTCGGTCTTGCCGCCATCGATGCGCAGCGTGGTCATCGCGGCCTGCGGCAGCACCGGCGGGCGTGCGGTGGCCAGCGGCGTCTTCTGCCAGTCCAGCGGCTTGCCCTGTGCCATTTCCAGCGCATCGGCGCGGTTGCGCTCGCGGTGCGTCACCAGGCTGATCGCCAGGCCCGTGGCACCGGCGCGGCCGGTACGGCCAACGCGATGCTCATAGGTTTCGATATCGGTCGGCAGCTCGTAATTGATCACCGCGGCCAGATCCTGCACATCCAGGCCACGCGCGGCGACGTCGCTGGCAACCAGCACGTTGCAGCTGCGGTTGGCGAAGCGCACCAGCACTTCGTCGCGGTCGCGCTGTTCCATCTCGCCGTGCAGCGGCAGCGCAGAGAACCCGAACTGCTGCAGCGAAATGGCGACATCGTCGACATCGCGGCGGGTGTTGCAGAACACCACGGCCGATTCCGGCGTGTACTTGAGCAGCAGGCCGGCCAGCGCCTTCTGCTTCAGTGCCAGCTCGGTCTCGCAGAACAGGTGGCGGATCGCGGGCGCGTGATCGGCGCCTTCCACGGTCACTTCCACCGGGTCGCGCAGCAGCACGCGGGCGATCTCGCGGATCTCATCCGGGAAGGTCGCCGAGAACAGCAGCGTCTGGCGGTCCTTGCTGGTGCGTCCGGCGATCTCGCGGATCGGCTCTTCAAAGCCCATGTCGAGCATGCGGTCGGCTTCATCCAGCACCAGCGTGGTCACGCCGCCCAGATGCAGCACGCGCTTGCGGCCCAGTTCCTGGATGCGCCCGGGGGTGCCGACCACGACCTGCGGATCGTGCGCTTCCAGCGAGGCCAGCTGCGGGCCCAGCGGCATGCCGCCGGTCAGCACCAGCAGCTTCAGATTGGGAATGCCGGTGGCCAGCTTGCGGATCTGCTTGCCGACCTGATCGGCCAGCTCGCGGGTCGGGCACAGCACCAGCGCCTGGGCGCGTGTCACGGACGGGTCCAGCGCCTGCAGCAGGCCCAGGCCGAAGGCGGCGGTCTTGCCGCTGCCGGTCGGGGCCTGTGCGATGACATCGCGGCGCTCGAGGATGGCCGGCAGGCTCTGGGCCTGCACGGGGGTGAGCGAGGTATAGCCCATGGCATCGATGCCGGGCAGCAGCGCTGGTTTCAGCGGCAGGGAGGAGAATTCAGACATGCGGTAGTGTCGCAGAAGTCCGCCCGGCGTGCCTCAGCCCAGCAGCGCGTGCACGCCCAGGTTGATCCCCAACCCACCCGCCAACAGCCAGCCGAACAGCAGCAGCGCCAGCAGCAGTGGCTTCATCCCGGCCCTGCGCAGCGCAGAGGCATGCGTGGTCAGACCGAGCGCGGCCATCGCCATCGCCAGCAGCACGGTGTCCAGTTCGATCGCCGCGCTGACGATGGCCGCCGGCAGCACCTGCAGCGAGTTGAGCCCGGCCACCGCGACGAAGCCGAACGCGAACCAGGGCACCACGATCCTGGCGCGCTGGCCCGGCGCCCCCGGCGTACCACCGCGTGCCAGCAGCATCGACAGCCCGATCAGGAACGGTGCCAGCATCATCACCCGCACCATCTTGGCGATCACGGCGGTGTCGGCGGCAGCTGTGCTCACGGCGCGGCCGGCGGCGACCACCTGCGCAACTTCGTGCACGGTCGAGCCGGTGAACACGCCGTAGCCCTGCGCGGTCATCGGGATCCACCCGTGCGCGAGGTTGAGCTGGTACAGCAGCGGGTACAGGAACATCGCGAGCGTGCCGAACACCACCACGGTGGACACGGCCACGGTCACCTGTTCGGCGCGCCCGCGCACCACCGGCTCGGCCGCCATCACCGCCGCCGCCCCGCAGATCGAGCTGCCCGCGCCGATCAGCAGGGCACTTTCCTTCTCGAGCCCGAACCAGCGCGTGCCGGCCCACCAGGCCAGCGCGAACGTGCTGGTCAGCACCAGCGCATCGATCAGCACCCCGCTGATACCGACTTGGCCGATATCCTGGAAGGTCAGGCGCAGGCCGTACAGCACGATGCCTGCCCGCAGCAGCCAATGCTTGGAAAAGCCGACCCCGGCGCCGGCATGGGCCGCCAGCCGCGGGTAGGCAGTGTTGCCCACGGCGATGCCGAGCACGATGGCCAGGGTCAGCGCGCTGATGCCGTGCGCCTGCAGCCACGGCAGCGGCGCCAGGCCCATGGCCGTAGCCGCAACGGCGCCGGTCAGCAGCAGCCCGGGCAGGCGGCTGCGCCAGCGCTGCGCGGTGGTGGGTGAAGGCAGGGCGGCGGCAGAGGTGTTCACAAGGGTCTCCAGTCAAAGCACCGGCATAGCCTGCGCGTTGCTGATGAACCTGTAAAACGCATTGTTCCTGTAATTTCGACCTGTTTAGTGCGTTAATTGGCGTCATGCACCTCACCCTCCGTCAATGGCAGGTTTTCGTCTCCATTGCCGACGCCGGCACCACGGCTGCGGCGGGCGCGCAGCTGGCGTTATCGCAGTCGGCCACCAGCGCCGCGCTCAATGAACTGGAGAGCCAGCTGGCCAGCCCACTGTTCGACCGGATCGGGCGCCGGCTGGTGCTCAACCCGCAGGGACGGGCGCTGCTGGATCCGGCCCGCGCGCTGCTGGTCACCGCCGCCGATCTGGAGCGGCTGGCCGGCGCAGGGCAGTCCAATGCCGGCGTCTTGCCTCTGCTGCTGCGGCTCGGGGCCAGCACCACGATCGGCAACTACCTGCTGCCATCCCGCGTCGCCGCGCTGCTGGCCGATAACCCGCAGGCGCAGGTGGACCTGCGGATCGGCAACAGCGCAGATGTGGTCGCGGCCGTACAGCGCCTGGAGGTCGATCTGGGCCTGATTGAAGGCCCGTGCCATGAAAGCGGCCTGCAGGTGCTGCCGTGGCAGCGCGATGATCTGGTCATCGTGGCCGCGCCGGGCACGACGCCCACCTGCATGGATGTCGCGGCGCTGGCGCAGGCCCGCTGGCTGCTGCGCGAGCCGGGTTCGGGCACCCGCGAGGCGGTTGAGCAGGCGCTGCTGCCGCACCTGCACCACTTTGCCCGCGCCATGCAGCTGGGCAGCACCGAGGCGATCAAGCAGGCCGCTGCGGCCGGGCTTGGCCTGGCGTGCCTGTCGCGGCATGCGGTGGCCGATCTGCTCGCGCTGGGCAGCTTGAGCGTCGTGGAAACGCCGGTGCCGCCGATGTCGCGCCAGCTGTGGGTGGTACGTCATCCGGGCAAGCGGGTGCCCGCGGCGCTGCGGGCGCTGCTGGCGCTGCCCGCGGACGCGTTCGGTCAGGAGTAAGCGACGCGGTTGCCGCCAGACCGTACAATGGTCGGATGCCTCTGATTACTCTGCAAAACGTCGACTTCAGCGTCGGCGGCCCCCTGTTGCTGGAAAAAGCCGAATTGTCGATCGAGCCGGGCGAGCGTATCGCCCTGATCGGGCGCAACGGCGCCGGCAAATCGACCCTGCTCAAACTGCTGTCCGGCGATCACAAGCCCGATGACGGCGAAGTCCGCGTGCAGCAGGGGGTGCGCATCACCCGCCTGGAACAGGAGGTTCCGCACGGTGCCGCCGGCAGCGTGTTCGACGTGGTCGCCGATGGTCTGGGCGAACTGGGCCAGTGGCTGGCCGAGTTCCACCACCTGAGCATGGCCGAGGATTTCGACGGCGATGCGCTCTCGGCCGTGCAGGCCAAGATCGATGCCGCCAACGGCTGGGGCCTGGATCAGCGCGTCAGCGAGACCCTGACCAAGCTCGACCTGGACGGCGATGCCGAATTCGCGCGCCTGTCCGGCGGCATGAAGCGCCGTGTGCTGCTCGGCCGCGCGCTGGTGTCCTCGCCGGATCTGCTGCTGCTCGACGAACCGACCAACCACCTGGACATCGAAGCCATCGACTGGCTCGAAATGTTCCTCAAGAACTGGAACGGCAGCGTGGTGTTCGTCACCCATGACCGTCGCTTCCTGCGTGCACTGGCCACCCGCATCGTCGAGATCGACCGCGGCCAGGTCACCAGCTGGCCGGGCGACTGGGCCAACTACGAACGTCGCCGCGAAGAGCGCATGAACGCGCAGGCGCAGGAAAACGCGCGCTTCGACAAACTGCTCGCGCAGGAAGAAATCTGGATCCGCCAGGGCATCAAGGCCCGCCGCACCCGCGACGAAGGCCGTGTGCGCCGCCTCAAGGCGATGCGCAACGATCGCTCGCAGCGCCGCGAACTCGGCGGCAACGTGCGCATGGAAGCGGCGCAGGCGGAGAACTCCGGCAAGAAGGTCATCGACGTCAAGGACATCTCGTTCGCCTTCGGCGAGCGCGTGATGGTCAAGGATTTCAGTACCGTCATCCTTCGCGGCGACCGCATCGGCCTGATCGGGCCGAACGGCAGCGGCAAGACCACGCTGCTCAAGCTGCTGCTGGGCGACCTGCAGCCGCAGAGCGGCGAAGTGCGCGCCGGTACCAACCTGCAGATCGCGTATTTCGACCAGTACCGTGCGGTCCTGCGCGAAGACTGGACCGCGATCGAGAACGTGGCCGAGGGCCGCGACTTCATCGAGTTCAACGGCAAGCGCAAGCACGTGCATGCCTACCTGCAGGACTTCCTGTTCTCGCCCGAGCGTGCCCGCGCGCCGATCACCCGTTTGTCCGGTGGTGAGCGCAACCGCCTGCTGCTGGCCAAGCTGTTCGCGCAGCCGTCCAACCTGCTGGTGATGGATGAACCGACCAACGATCTGGACGTGGAAACCCTCGAGCTGCTCGAAGAGCTGCTGAGCGATTACACCGGCACGTTGCTGCTGGTCAGCCATGACCGTGACTTCCTGGACAACGTGGTGACCTCCACGATGGTGATGGAAGGCGACGGCGTGGTCGGCGAGTACGTTGGCGGCTATACCGATTGGCAGCGCCACGCCGCACGCGTGGCCGCCGCGGCTGCGTCCGCACCGGTGGTGGCGGCCAAGCCGGTTGCTGCGGCTGCTGCCGCTGCCGCGCCGGCCGAGCCCAAGCGCAAGCTGAGCTACAAGGACGCGCGCGAGCTGGAACAGCTGCCGCTGAAGATCGAAACGCTGGAGAAGGACGTCGAAGGCCTCACCGCCGCGATGAACGACCCGGCGTTCTATCAGCGCAGCGCGCCCGACATGGCCGCGCACAATGCGAAGCTCGCCAAGGTGCAGGCCGAGCTGGATGCCGCGTACGCGCGCTGGGAAGAGCTGGACGCCTGATCCAGCGATCGATGTAGAGCCGACCGTTGGTCGGCTCCACCGTCGTCACTTCAAGCCGTGCAGATCCCGCAGCTGGGTCGGTCGTGAGCCGAAATATGCAGCCAGATCGGCGATGTCCTGATCGCTCAGGTCGGTCGCCTGCGGGGTCATCAGCGCGTGCTGGCGATCCCCCGCGCGGTAGGCCTGCAGGCTGTGCGCCAGGTAATCCCCGTACTGCCCACCCAGTTTCGGATAGGTCGGGTCGATCGGCTTGTTGCCGTCCGCCCCGTGGCAGTCGATGCAGCTCTGGCCGGTGGCTTTGCCCTTGACCTGGGCACGCGCCTCACCGGCGGCGATGCGGCCGGCCGGCAGGCCGGCGGAGGAGCCGGACCCGTGTTCACCACTGGCGTGGCCCGGATCGGCGGCGGAATCTGCGCTGTTCTCCACCTGTGACTGCGAACACGCAGTCATCAGCAGGGCAACGGACAGGGCGATGGCATAACGCTGGAGTGGCGTGGCTTTCGACATGAGCGCGCTTATTTGACGGTGGACAGGTAAACAGCGAGATCGGCGATCTCCTGTTCGCTGAAACTCATCGACTGCGCCTGCATCGTCGGATGCTTGCGCTTGCCGTGGCGGTACTCGGTCAGCGCCTGGCTGAGGTACTCACGGGTCTGCCCGCCGATCTTGGGCACCTTGTAGCTGGGGTAGGCGTTCTTGTACCCGGTGATGCCGTGGCACCCCTGGCACGTGTAGGCCAGGACCCGGCCATTGTCGAACCGGCCGGTGACGGCGGCAGGCGCCGGCGCAGTGGCGGCCGGAGCGGGGGGGGCGGGTACTGCAGGAGCGGGTGTTGCGGCCTGTGCGGCGGCCCCGAGGGGCAGGAGGACGGCCAGAACGAGACAAGCGGCGAGCGGCTGCGGGCGCATGATGTCCTTTTCCGATAAACGGGTCTGGTCGTTCCGGCGTGGGGTACGGAACTGGGCCGAGTATAGCCTGCCATTTCATCTAGCTGAAACCGGGCCCGGGAAGCCATCGCCGCAGGTCACCATGACCTTTGGGATATGGTGTGGTCGTGACGTGGTGCATTACTTTGCTACCACACCTGCCCACGCATCCTTAGGGACACGACGATGTCGCGACACACTTTCCTGCTCGGCCGCACCGGACGCTGTGCCGCTGCACTGCTGATCACCTCCACCCTGCTGCTCAGCGGCTGCGGTGGCGCCGGCCCCGCCGAAGCCAACGCTGCTGAAAAGGACGGCAAGGCCGAGAAGAAGGTCGATGCGGTACCGGTCGAAGCGGTCGCCGCCAGCCGCCGCGCCGTCGCGGCCAGTTACACCGGCACGGCCGCACTGGAGCCGCGGGGCGAGTCGCAGGTGGTCGCCAAGACCTCCGGCGTCGCGCTGGTCGTTCTGGTCGAAGAAGGGCAGCAGGTACGTGCCGGGCAGCCGCTGGTGCGGCTGGATCCGGACCGTGCGCGCCTGGCCGTTGCCCAGAGCGAAGCGCAGATGCGCAAGCTGGAGAACAATTACCAGCGGGCCCACAAGCTGGTCGGCCAGCAGATGGTCAGCGCCGCCGATGTCGATCAGATCAAGTACGACCTCGACAACGCCCGCGCGCAGTATCGGCTGGCCACGCTGGAACTGTCCTACACCACGGTGATCGCGCCGATCTCGGGCGTGATCGCCTCGCGCTCGATCAAGACCGGCAACTTCGTACAGATCAACACGCCAATCTTCCGCATCGTCGACACCTCGCGCCTGGAAGCCACGCTCAATGTGCCCGAGCGCGAGCTGGCCACGCTGCGCCCGGGCCAGCCGGTGACGCTGATCGCCGATGCGCTGCCGGGCAAGACCTTCCCGGGCACGGTGGACCGCACCTCGCCGGTGGTCGATGCAGGCAGTGGTACGTTCCGCGTGGTCAGCGGCTTCGGCGAAGATGCTGAAGGCCTGCAGCCGGGCATGTTCGGCCGCATCCGGATCGACTACGACCAGCGCGCCGATGCGTTGGTGGTGCCGCGCCTGGCGCTGCTTGATGACGGTGAACCGGCGGTGTTCCGCGTGCGCGAGGGCAAGGCGGCGCGCGTGCCGGTCAAGCTCGGCTATGCCGAAGGGCCGTGGGTGGAAATCCGCGAAGGCCTGGCCGCCGGTGATCAGGTGGTCACCGCCGGCAAGGTGGCGCTGCGTGATGGCACCGCGGTGCAGGTGATCGGCACCAAGCCGGCCGCCACCGCTGCGGCCACGCCGGCGCCGGCCAAGGCGGAGAGCCGTCAATGACAGCGGCCGGCAACGACCACGGCAACGATCCGCACCAGGGCGATCGCCCCGGTGCCCACGGCGGCGGCCTGGTGGAGTTCGCCACCCGCCGCCGCGTCACCATCGCGATGTTCACCGTCACGCTGATGCTGTTCGGCTTCATCGCGCTGGGCAATCTCAAGGTCAACCTGCTGCCCGACCTGAGCTACCCGACCCTGACCGTGCGCACCGAATACACCGGTGCAGCGCCGGCGGAAATCGAAACGCTGATCACCGAGCCGGTCGAAGAGGCCGTCGGCGTGGTCAAGAACCTGCGCAAACTCAAATCGATCTCGCGTACCGGGCAGAGCGATGTCGTGCTCGAGTTCGCCTGGGGCACCAACATGGACCAGGCCAGCCTGGAGGTGCGCGACAAGATGGAAGCGCTGAACCTGCCGCTGGAGGCGAAGTCTCCGGTGCTGCTGCGCTTCAATCCGTCCACCGAACCGATCATGCGCCTGGTGATCTCGGCCAAAACCGATCCGTCCAGCGATGCCGAGGCCGTGCGCCAGCTCACCGAGCTGCGCCGCTATGCCGATGAAGACCTGAAGAAGAAGCTGGAGCCGGTTACCGGCGTGGCCGCAGTGAAGGTCGGCGGCGGTCTGGAGGATGAGATCCAGGTCGACATCGACCAGCAGAAGCTGGCCCAGCTCAACCTGCCGATCGACACCGTCATCAAGCGGCTCAAGGAAGAGAACATCAACATCTCCGGCGGTCGCCTGGAGGAAGGCTCGCAGCGTTACCTGGTGCGTACCGTCAACCAGTTCGCCGATCTGGAGGATATCCGCAACCTGCTGGTGACTACCCAGAGCAGCAACGGCAGCGCGGCCGACGCAGCGATGCAGCAGATGTTCGCCATCGCCGCCTCGACCGGCTCGGATGCCGCCGTGGCCGCCGCCTCGGCCGCGCAGAGCGCATCCAGCAGCAGCTCCACCAACATCGCCAACGGCGTGCCGGTGCGGCTGAAGGATGTCGCCACCGTGCGCCAGGGCTACAAGGAACGCGAAGCGATCATCCGTCTGGGCGGCAAGGAAGCGGTCGAGCTGGCGATCTACAAGGAGGGCGATGCCAACACGGTCTCGACCGCCGAGGCGCTGCGTGCGCGTCTGGAGCAGATCAAGGGCCAGGTACCCGGCGATGCCGAGCTGACCACGATCGAAGACCAGTCGCGCTTCATCGAACACGCCATCAGCGACGTCAAGAAAGACGCCGTGATCGGCGGCATCCTCGCCATCCTGATCATCTTCCTGTTCCTGCGCGATGGCTGGAGCACGTTCGTGATCAGCCTGTCCCTGCCGGTCTCGATCATCACCACGTTCTTCTTCATGGGCCAGCTCGGCCTGAGCTTGAACGTGATGTCGCTGGGCGGTCTGGCGCTGGCCACCGGCCTGGTGGTGGATGACTCGATCGTGGTGCTGGAGAGCATCGCCAAGGCGCGCGAGCGTGGCCTGAGCATCCTGCAGGCCGCCATCGTCGGCACCCGCGAAGTGAGCATGGCCGTGGTCGCCTCGACCCTGACGACCATTGCGGTGTTCCTGCCGCTGGTGTTCGTGGACGGTATCGCCGGCCAGTTGTTCCGCGACCAGGCGCTGACCGTGGCGATCGCGATCGCGATCTCGCTGCTGGTCTCGATGACCCTGATCCCGATGCTGAGCTCGCTCAAGGGCCGCCCACCGCTGGCCTTCCCGGAAGAACCCACGCATCAACCGTGGCAGCCGGACAGCCGCTGGCTGAAGCCGGTCGCCGGCAGCCGTCGTGGCGTGGGCACGCTGGTGCGCTGGATCTGCTTCGGGATGGCCTGGTCGGTGATCCGCGTCTGGCGCGGCCTGGTGGCCGTGGTCGGCCCGGTGATGCGCAAGGCCAGCGATGTGGCGATGAAGCCGTACGCCGGTGCCGAGCGCGGTTACCTGAAGCTGCTGCCGGGCGCGCTGCATCACCCGGGCAAGGTGCTCGGTCTGGCCGCGCTGGCCTTCGTCGGCACGATGGCGCTGGTGCCGATGCTGGGTGCGGATCTGATCCCGCAGCTGGCCCAGGACCGCTTCGAAATGACCGCCAAGCTGCCGGCCGGTACACCGCTGAAGCAGACCGATGCGCTGGTCCGCGAGATGCAGCTGGCCCATGCCAAGGATGACAGCATCGCCTCGCTGTATGGGGTCAGCGGGAGTGGCACCCGCCTGGATGCCAGCCCGACCGAGAGTGGCGAGAACATCGGCAAGTTGACGGTGGTCATGGCCGGCGGCGGCAACGCGCGCACCGAAGCGGCGATCACCGAGCGTCTGCGTGAATCGATGCAGCAGCACCCTGGCGTGCAGGTCGATTTCGCCCGCCCGGCGCTCTTCAGCTTCTCCACCCCGCTGGAAGTGGAACTGCGTGGCCAGGACATGGCCACGCTGGAGACGGCCGGCAAGGCGCTGGCCGCGATGCTGCGCAACAACCCGCACTATGCTGACGTCAAATCCACGGTGGAAGAGGGCTTCCCGGAGATCCAGATCCGCTTCGACCAGGAGCGCGCCGGTGCCTTGGGCCTGACCACGCGGCAGATTGCCGATGTGGTGGTCAAGAAGGTGCGCGGTGACGTGGCCACGCGCTACAGCTTCCGCGACCGCAAGATCGACGTGCTGGTGCGTGCCCAGGAAGGTGACCGGGCCAGCGTGGACAGCATCCGCCGGCTGATCGTCAATCCGGGCAGCAACCGGCCGGTGACGCTGGATTCGGTGGCCGAGGTGGTCGCCACCAACGGCCCCAGCGAGATCCATCGCGCCGACCAGACCCGCGTGGCGGTGGTCTCTGCCAACCTGCGCGACATCGACCTGGGCGGCGCCGTGCGCGAAGTGCAGGACATGGTCGCCAAGCAGCCGCTGGGTGCGGGTGTGGGCATGCACATCGGCGGCCAGGGTGAGGAGCTGGCCGACTCGGCACGCTCGTTGATCTTCGCCTTCGGCCTGGCGATCTTCCTGGTGTATCTGGTGATGGCCTCGCAGTTCGAGTCGCTGCTGCACCCGTTCGTCATCCTGTTCACCATCCCGCTGGCGCTGGTCGGCGCGATCCTGGCGCTGATGCTGACCGGCAAGCCGATCTCGGTGGTGGTGTTCATCGGCTTGATCCTGCTGGTGGGCCTGGTAACCAAGAACGCGATCATCCTGATCGACAAGGTCAACCAGCTGCGCGAGGCCGGTGTGCCCAAGCGCGAGGCACTGGTGGAGGGCGCGCGTTCCCGCCTGCGGCCGATCATCATGACCACGTTGTGCACGCTGTTCGGCTTCCTGCCGCTGGCGGTGGCGATGGGCGAGGGCGCGGAAGTGCGTGCGCCGATGGCGATCACCGTGATCGGTGGCCTGCTGGTCTCCACCCTGCTGACCCTGGTGGTGATCCCGGTGGTGTACGACCTGCTGGATCGTCGTGGCGACGCCTACTACCGCGAGCGTGGCCGCCACCTCAAGACGCCGCTGGCCGATGCCGGCCATGACACCGCACAGGAGCCGGCATGAGCATTGCCGAGTTCTCCATCCGCCGGCCCATCACCACGATCATGTGTTTCGTGTCGCTGGCGGTGGTGGGCCTGATCGCCTCGTTCCGGCTGCCGCTGGAAGCGCTGCCGGACATCTCCGCGCCGTTCCTGTTCGTGCAGGTGCCGTATACCGGTTCCACCCCGGAGGAGGTCGAGCGCAACATCATCCGGCCGACCGAAGAAGCGCTGGCAACGATGACCGGGATCAAGCGCATGCGCTCCTCGGCCACCTCCGAAGGCGCCAGCATCTTCATCGAGTTCACCGACTGGGACCGCGACATCGCCATCGCGGCTTCGGACGCCCGCGAGCGCATCGATGCGATCCGCAGCGATCTGCCCGACGACCTGCAGCGCTACAACGTGTTCAAGTGGTCCAGCAGCGACGACCCGGTGCTGAAGGTGCGCCTGGCCAGTGCCACCGACCTGACCGGCGCCTACGACATGCTCGACCGCGAGTTCAAGCGGCGGATCGAGCGCATCCCGGGCGTGGCGCGGGTCAACATCTCCGGTGCCCCGCCGAACGAGGTCGAGATCGCGATCAGCCCGGACCGGTTGACCGCGCACAACCTGAGCATCAACGAGCTCAGCGACCGACTGCGCACCCTGAACTTCTCGATCTCGGCCGGGCAGATCGACGACAACGGCCAGCGCGTACGCATCCAGCCGGTAGGCGAGATCACCGACCTGCAGGAACTGCGCGATCTGGTGATCGACAACAAGGGCCTGCGCCTGGGCGACATCGCCGAGATCCGGCTCAAGCCCACCCGCATGAACTACGGGCGGCGCCTGGACGGCAACCCGGCCGTCGGCCTGGATATCTACAAGGAGCGCAGCGCCAACCTGGTGGAGGTGTCGCGTGCCGCGCTGGCCGAAGTGGAGGCGATCCGCACGCAGCCCTCGATGCGCGATGTGCAGATCAAGGTGATCGACAACCAGGGCAAGATGGTGACGTCTTCGCTGCTGGAGCTGGCCGAGGCGGGTGCGGTCGGCCTGCTGCTGTCGATCACGGTGCTGTTCTTCTTCCTGCGCCATTGGCCGTCCACGCTGATGGTGACCCTGGCGATCCCGATCTGTTTCGTGATCACGCTGGGCTTCATGTATTTCGCCGGCGTCACCCTCAACATCCTGACCATGATGGGCCTGCTGCTGGCGGTCGGCATGCTGGTGGACAACGCCGTGGTGGTGGTGGAGAGCATCTACCAGGAACGCGAGCGCATGCCTGACCAGCCACGGCTGGCCTCGATCATCGGCACCCGCAACGTGGCCATCGCGCTGAGCGCCGGCACGCTCTGCCACTGCATCGTGTTCGTGCCGAACCTGTTCGGCGAGACCAACAACATCAGCATCTTCATGTCGCAGATCGCCATCACGATCTCGGTCTCGCTGCTGGCCTCCTGGCTGGTCGCGGTGAGTCTGATCCCGATGCTGTCCGCGCGCATGCAGACGCCCAAACTGGTGCATTCGGACAGCGGCGTGATCGCACGCCTGCAGCGCCGCTACGCCACACTGCTGCAGTGGACCCTGGAGCACCGCGGTTGGAGCGTGTTCGGCATCGCGATGGTGATCCTGATCAGTCTGGTGCCGATGAAGCTGACCAAGATCGACATGTTCGGTGGCGAGGGGGGCCATGAGGTGTTCATCGGGTACAACTGGAAGGGCGCCTATACCTTCGGGCAGATGTCCGAGGAAGTGGCGCGCGTCGAACGCTACCTGGACGACAACCGGCAGGCGCTGCACATCACCCAGGTGTATTCCTGGTACAGCGAGCAGGAAGGCAGCAGCACGATCGTGACGTTCGACACCGCGCACGCCAAGAACATGCCGGCCGTGCAGGAAGCACTGCGAAAGGGGCTGCCTCGCTCGGCGCGTGCCGATTACGTGGTCGGTAATTCGGGCGAGGGCAATGGCGGAAGCGGCAACAACCAGGTGCAGGTGCAGCTGGTCGGCGACTCGACCAAGATGCTGCAGGAGATCGGCGAGGAAGTGGTGCCGCTGCTGGCCCAGCGCAAGGAGCTGCGCGACGTGCGCATCGACAACGGCGAAAAGGGCAGCGAGTTGTCCATCCATGTGGACCGCGAGCGCGCCGCAGCCTTCGGCTTCAACGCCGAGCAGGTCGCCAGTTTCGTCGGCCTGGCCCTGCGTGGCGCGCCGCTGCGCGAGTTCCGCCGCGGTGACAGCGAAGTGCCGGTATGGGTGCGCTTCGCCGGTGCCGAGCAGAGCAGCCCGGAGGACCTGGCCAGCTACACGGTGCGCACTGGCGACGGCCGCTCGGTGCCCTTGCTGAGCCTGGTCGATGTGGCAATCAAGCCGTCGGCCACCCAGATCGGCCGCACCAACCGTCAGACCACGCTGACCATCAAGGCCAACCTGGCCGAGAAGGTGACGGTGCCGGACGGCCGCAAGGCGATGGAAGAAACGCTCAAGCCGATGAGCTTCCCGGCCGGCTACACCTTCAGCTTCGACGGGGGGGATTACGGCGACGACGACCAGGCGATGTCGCAGATGATGTTCAATCTGGTGATCGCGCTGGTGATGATCTACGTGGTGATGGCCGCCGTGTTCGAGTCGCTGCTGTTCCCGGCGGCGATCATGAGCGGCGTGCTGTTCTCGATCTTCGGCGTGTTCTGGCTGTTCTGGATCACCGGCACCTCCTTCGGGATCATGTCCTTCATCGGCATCCTGGTGTTGATGGGGGTGGTGGTGAACAACGGCATCGTGATGATCGAGCACATCAACAACCTGCGCCGCCGTGGCATGGGCCGGACCCAGGCGCTGGTGGAAGGCTCACGCGAGCGCCTGCGCCCGATCATGATGACGATGGGCACCGCGATCCTGGCGATGATCCCGATCTCCATGACCGACACCCAGCTGCTCGGCAATGGCCCGCCGTACTACCCGATGGCCCGCGCCATCGCCGGCGGCCTGGCGTTCTCCACGGTGGTGAGCCTGCTGTTCCTGCCGACCATCTACGCGATGCTCGATGACATGAGCACCGCGGTGTCGCGGATCATCCGGCGCGCGCGTGGCCGCGGCGTGGATGCTCCGGTGGTCGAACCGGGCGCAGAATCGGTTTGAGGGTGCATGGAGGCCCGTTGGGCGGGCCTCCTTTTTTTCGCAGACCGCATCCACGCATGCACTACCCGCGACTCCCACATTCGCGCACAAAAAAGGCCACGCATTGCGTGGCCTTTCGATTCACAGCCGGCGCGGGAATCACCCCGCGACCTTGCCCCACACCTGGAACCCGGTCAGCCACAACCCGAGCATGCTGCCCAGGTTGGTCAGCATGAAGGTCAGCACCACGCGGGTCACCCGGTTGCGGTACCAGCCCTTGACGCTCTGCGCATCGTCGCGCAGCTTCAGGAAATCCTCGTAGGCCGGCTTGCGCAGGCGCGCTTCCACCAGGGCCGAGAACGCTCCGGTCGGGATGCTCAGCCGGAACGGCTTGAACGGGGCCACCACGATCGCGGTCAGGATGCTCAGCGGGTGGCTGCCGGCCAACAGGCAGCCCAGGCCGGCCAGGCCGCCGGTGTACATCGCCCAGACCGCCAGCAGTTCGCTGCCGACACCCAGGCCACCGCGATAGAAGCCCACGCCGATACCGGTCAGCACGATGGCCAGGATCGCCAGCGTGATCCACGGAATGTTGCGCTTCTTCGGCACGTCTTCCAACGACTCGCGCAGCGGGCCCGGCGCGTCGGTGTCGGTTTCCAGGTACTTGGCCAGGCCGGCCAGATGACCGGCACCGACCACGGCCAGCACTTCGCGCTGGGCCGGATCATGCACTTCGCGCAGGCGCGTGGCCATGTAGCGGTCGCGCTCGCCGATGATGGTTTCGTACAGGGCAGGGCTCTCGCTGGCGAACTCGCCGAAGCTGGCTTCGAGCATGTCGCCCTGCTTGAGCTTCTCGATCTCGTCTTCGCCGACTTCCTCGGACGCGAACAGGCCAGCGCCCAGGCCCATCACCAGCTTGATCTTGCCGAAGAAGCCCAGGCGCTGCGAGGCACGCCGGAAGGTCAGCCCGACCTCGCGGTCGATCAGATGCACGGGCAGGTTGCGCTCGTTGGCCAGGGTGACCGCGCGCTTGAGCTCGGCACCCGGCTCGATCTCGAGCTGTTCGGCCAGGCGGCGCTGGTAGGCGGCCAAGGCCAGGTTGGCCGCGAACAGGGCGACGCGGCCCTTGCGGATCACCTCGACCAGGTCGAGCTTGGCCAGCGCATCAGGGTCGGTCAGTGCCTGCAGGCGCTGCGCGTCCAGTTCGACCGCGACCGCATCGAAGCGGCCACTTTCGATCGCACGTTCCACCGCTTCCACGCTGGCCTGCGAGACGTGCGCGGTGCCCAGCAGGGTGTAGCGCACGCCATCGCGTTCGACGATGCGGACGGGCTGGCCGGCGAACAACGTGTCGCCGGCGTCAATCAGGGTATCGGTCATTGCATCATTCATTCGAAGGGGCACTGTCGGCACCATCGCCGAGCGCGCGCTGCATCTGGACGGTATCCAGCCAGCGGCCATGCTTGCGGCCGAGGCCGCGGAAAACGCCGACGGTATGGAAACCGAAACGCTCGTGCAGTTTGATGGAGGCGGTGTTGGTGGGCTCGCCGATCACGGCCACCATCTGCCGGTAACCGCGCGCGACGCAGGCATCGATCAGCCCCTGCATCAGTGCGGTGCCGACACCACGGCCCTGGAACGCCGCATCCACATAGACCGAGTTCTCCACGGTCCACTGATAGGCGATCCGGCCGCGGTAGGTATTGGCGTAGGCATAGCCGGCCACCTGGCCGTCGACCTCGGCCACGATGTATGGAAAGCCGCGGCCGACGATGTCCTGCATGCGGCGGCGCATTTCCGCCGCCTCCGGGATCTCGTACTCGTAGGTGTTGACGAAGTCGGTCACTTCCACCGCATAGATCGCGGTGATGGCCGCGATATCGGCATCGGTGGCGTCGCGCAGGTGCACGGTCACGGTGGGGTGTCCTGGTCGGTCAGTCGATGTAGCGCTTGAGCAGATCGCCGTACGCATCGATGCGGCGATCACGCAGGAACGGCCAGATGCGGCGGACGTGTTCGCTGCGCTGCAGGTCCACATCGCAGACCAGCACGGTCGGCTCGCCACCGGCTTCGGCGATGAACTCGCCCTGCGGGCCCAGCACGTGGCTGTTGCCCCAGAACTGGATGCCCGAGGCACCCATCGGCGAGGCTTCATGGCCGACGCGGTTGCAGCTCAACACCGGCACGCCGTTGGCCACGGCATGGCCGCGGTGACTGAGCACCCACGCATCGCGCTGGCGGCCCTGTTCGTCGCGCTGGTCGTCCGGGTCCCAGCCGATCGCGGTGGGGTAGAGCAGCAGCTCCGCGCCGGCCAGCGCCATCAGGCGCGCCGCTTCCGGATACCACTGGTCCCAGCACACGAGCACGCCGAGGCGACCCACCGAGGTGTCGATCGGGGTGAAGCCCAGATCGCCCGGGGTGAAGTAGAACTTCTCATAGAAGCCCGGATCATCCGGGATGTGCATCTTGCGGTACTTGCCGAGCAGGGTGCCGTCTTTCTCGAAGACGACCGCGGTGTTGTGGTACAGCCCGGCAGCGCGACGCTCGAACAGCGAGCCGACGATCACCACGCCATGCTTCTTGGCCAGCGCGCCCAGGCGCTCCGTGCTCGGGCCCGGGATCGGCTCGGCCAGATCGAATTCATCCACCGACTCGTGCTGGCAGAAGTACGCACCGTTGTGCAGTTCCTGCAGCAGGATCAGCTTGGCACCCTGCGCGGCCGCTTCRGCCACGCGCGCTTCGATGACGGCCAGATTGGCCTCGGCATCGCCGTGGTTGCGCTCCTGGATCAGGGCGACGGAAAGGGTGTGGCGTGAGCTCATCCGGAGACGGTCCTGCAAGGGGAAAAACGCAGTTTATCGCGGATGGGTGCACGCAGCGTGCTGGCTGCTAAATGGGCAGCCGCGTGGTTTGCGGGCTGCGGCGGCTGGGCTGGCGGGTGCGGAGGGGCGGGACGCGCCGTAAACCCATCCCTGGGGGCTCGTGGGCGCCATCCATGGCGCCCTGACGGTCCCGCCCCTCCACACCCGCCATCCCTTCGACAGTGCGTCGGTGGCCTGCCAAACAGCGGTAGCCCACGACCGTTGGTCGTGGCGCTTAAGCGAGCAACCCCGCCGGCAGCTGCATCGTGATGCAGTGCAGGCTGCCGTTCTGCCAGATCAGCGAACGGCACGGCACCGGCACGATCTCGCGGTCCGGATAAGCCTGGACCAACACCGCACGCGCCGCTTCGTCGGCCGCATCGCCGTAGGCCGGCATCAGCACCGCGCCGTTGAGGATCAGGTAATTCGCGTAGGAAGCCGCCAGGCGGCGGCCTTCGTCGATCACCGGCTGCGCCCACGGCAGCGGGAACAGCCGGTACGGCTGGCCGTCGGTCGTACGCAGCGCCGCCAGCTCGGCACCCATCGCCTGCAGTTCGGCGTAGTGCGAATCGCCGGCGTCATCGCAGGCCTGGTAGACGATGCTGTCGGTCGAGGCGAAGCGGGCCAGGGTATCGATGTGAGCGTCGGTGTCGTCGCCTTCCAGATAGCCATGGTCCAGCCACAGCACACGGTCCTGGGCCAGCCAGGTAGCCAGGTCGGCGCTGAGCGATTCGCGGCTGCGGTCCGGATGACGCTCGTGCAGGCACTGCCAGGTGGTCAGCAGGGTGCCGGCGCCGTCGGTCTCGATGCCGCCGCCTTCCAGCGCGAACGGAATGCTCTGCAGTTCGGCGTTTGCGAAGGTGCCGGCCGCGTGCAGCACACCCACCAGCTGGTCATCCAGGCTGGCGTCGAACTTGCCGCCCCAGCCGGTGAAGCGGAAGTCCAGCAGGCGGAAGCCGCCATCGGCACGCTTGAGCGTGATCGGGCCGGAGTCGCGCAGCCAGGTGTCATCGTACTGGGCGGTCACGAACCGCACGCGATCCGTGTCGATCCGGTTCGAACGCAGGCGCGCATCGGCGTACGCCTCCAGGTCGTCGTCGGCGACGATGATCACCACCGGCTGGAAGCGGGTGATGGCCGCGACGAGCGCGATGTAGGTGTCCTCGACGTCACCCAGGCGGTCGGCCCAGTCGGTGTCGGCGTGGGGCCAGGCGATCAGGATGGCGGACTGGGATTCCCATTCGGCCGGAAAGCGGAGCGTGTCGTTCATGATCTCAGTGCGATGGCCCGCCGGCTGGCGGGCAAAGGGAAAGGGGTCAGCGGATCGGCGGTTTCGGCCCGATCTCGTTGGCGTCGGCGCGGTTGGCGACCACGTCGATCACCTTCTGCTTTTCGAAGTAGACGGTGAACTGCGGGTAGACCCAGCGGTTGATCGTGGGCCACTGGCGCTTCTGCCCGCCGCGCGGATCCAGGCGCTCGCCCGGCTCGCCGAACTGGGCCTGGACCTGCTGCATGCTCTGGCCGCGGACGGGCAGGGCGACGGCGGGCTTTTCACGGCTGCGGTCGATCAGCAGGGTGTCGGCGTGGGCATTGGAAACGGCCAGCACGGCCAGCAACGGCAAAGTGGTCAGGTAACGCTTCATCTCGATCTACTCCCCAGTGGTCAAGAATGCGGAAGGTCCCACGGCCAACGGTCGTGAGCTACCCGGCGATTACACCAAAAATGGCAGCAAAAAGCCGCCCGGAGGCGGCTTTTTGTTCATCACCCGGTCCGGCGAGGGACCGATGGCGGCCGTGAGGCCAGCCGGCTCAGCGCTGGCGAGCCTTGAAGCGCGGGTTCGACTTGCAGATCACGAAGATCTTGCCGCGGCGACGGACGACCTTGCAGTCGCGGTGACGGGTCTTGGCCGACTTCAGGGAAGACAGGACTTTCATTGCATACCTCGGCGTAAACGTTGGATTCGGTTGGAGCGCGGCCGCGATATGCAGATGACAATCGGCAGGTGACGCCCGTTCAAGCCCGCCATTCTACCGGGCTTTTTCCCATCCTTTCAAGTGGTTGGGCCAAAAAAGTCTCAAGCCGCCCCGGGCAGGGGCTAGAATGGGCGGTCACATCTACCGGGAAACCCATGAATCAGCTTCCATCCGTGCTCACCATCGACGGTCCTTCCGGGGCCGGCAAAGGCACTGTCAGCCGCATTGTCGCACGCCGCCTGGGCTGGCATTACCTGGATTCGGGCGCCCTGTACCGGGCGGTGGGCGTGGCCGCCAGCTGGGCTGATATCGATACCTCCGACGCCTCGGCGCTGGTGCGCTGCACCTTCGACACCCACGTGCGCTTCGTGGAATCGGCCGATGGCGGGCTGCGAGTGCTGGTCAACGAGACCGATGCCACCGACGAGCTGCGCCTGGAGACCACCGGGGCGCTGGCCTCGGCCATTGCCGCCATCCCGGAGGTCCGGGCGGCGCTGAAAGAGCGCCAACGCGCATTCAGGATGGAGCCGGGCCTGGTCGCCGACGGACGGGACATGGGCACGGTCATCTTCCCGGACGCCCCATTCAAGGTGTTTTTGACCGCCAGCGCCGAGGAACGGGCCGAGCGGCGGCATAAGCAGTTGAAAGACAAGGGTGTTTCGGTTAACTTTGACGACCTCCTGCGCGAGATCATGGCCCGCGACGCCCGTGATGCACAGCGCACAGTGGCGCCCCTGAAGCCGGCAGACGATGCCGTCGTCATCGACACCAGTGGTATTGGCATCGACGCTGTCGTTGCCAAGGTATTGGATCTGCTTCCGGTTTCGGGTGCCTGATCCGTTGTAAAGGAGGGCCGTCAATCCATCGACGGTGTCGCACCATCGCAAGGCAACAGAAGCTCCGTCCCGCAATGATGCGTGGCGGTTTTCCTAATTAACACACGACCTGCGTTACCGGGGTCGACCAACAGGCGGGCAGTAAGCGGTTCCCTTCGGGGGCCAATGCCCATGTGTCCAACAGAGTAAATCTAATGACCGAATCATTTGCAGAGCTGTTCGAAGCCAGTCAGGCCAATCTGGCCAAGCTGAAGCCGGGCTCGATCGTCAGCGGTGTCGTTGTTGAAGTCCGCGGCGATGTCGTGGTGATCAACGCCGGCCTGAAGTCCGAAGGCATCGTGCCGATCGAACAGTTCCGTAACGACGCTGGCGAGATCGATGTCGCTGAAGGCGACGTCGTCAAGGTTGCCCTCGATTCCATCGAGAACGGCTTCGGTGAAACCGTTCTGTCGCGTGAGAAAGCCAAGCGCGCGATGGTGTGGGACGAGCTGGAAGAAGCGTTGGAAAAGAACGAAACCATCACCGGCCGCATCAGCGGCAAGGTCAAGGGTGGTTTCACCGTGGACATCAAGGATGTCCGCGCGTTCCTGCCCGGTTCGCTGGTGGATGTGCGCCCCGTGCGCGACCCGGCCTACCTGGAAGGCAAGGAGCTGGAATTCAAGCTCATCAAGCTGGACCGCAAGCGTAACAACGTCGTTGTGTCCCGTCGTGCAGTCGTCGAAAGCGAGCATTCGGAAGAGCGCGAGCAGCTGATGGACAAGCTGCAGGAAGGCGCGATCCTGAAGGGTGTCGTCAAGAACCTGACCGATTACGGCGCATTCGTGGACCTGGGCGGTATCGACGGCCTGCTGCACATCACCGACATGGCCTGGAAGCGCGTGCGCCATCCGTCCGAAGTCGTGAACGTCGGCGACGAGCTGGACGTGCGCGTGCTGAAGTTCGACCGCGAGCGCAACCGCGTTTCGCTGGGTCTGAAGCAGCTGGGCGAGGATCCGTGGGACAACATCGCCCGTCGTTACCCGGCCAACAGCCGCGTCTTCGGCAAGGTCTCCAACGTCACCGATTACGGCGCATTCGTCGAGATCGAGCCGGGCGTCGAAGGTCTGGTGCACGTGTCGGAAATGGATTGGACCAACAAGAACGTCAACCCGTCCAAGGTTGTGCAGGTCGGTGACGAAGTTGAAGTCATGGTCCTGGACGTCGACGAGGAGCGTCGCCGCATCTCGCTGGGCATGAAGCAGGTTGCCGCCAATCCGTGGGAAACCTTCGCTGCCATCCACAAGAAGGGCGACAAGGTGTCGGGCCAGATCAAGTCGATCACCGACTTCGGCATCTTCATCGGCCTGGACGGCGGTATCGATGGCCTGGTGCACCTGTCCGACATCAGCTGGAACACCACCGGCGAAGACGTGGTCCGCAACTACAAGAAGGGCGACAACCTGGACGCAGTGGTCCTGGCCGTCGATCCGGAGCGCGAGCGCATCAGCCTGGGCGTCAAGCAGCTGGAGCAGGATCCGTTCGGTCAGTACATGGCGGCCAACCCGAAGGGTTCCAAGGTCGAAGGCGTGGTCAAGGAAGTGGACGCCAAGGGCGCTACCATCGAACTGGCTGACGGCATCGAAGGCTACGTGGCCGCTCGCGACGTTGCGAACGAGCGCGTGGACGACGCGACCCAGTTCCTGAAGGTCGGCGACAAGGTGGAAGCCAAGTTCGTGGGCATGGATCGCAAGGGTCGTACCCTGCAGCTGTCGATCAAGGCCAAGGACGACGCGGAAATGCGCGAAGTGCTGGAGGAATACCAGTCCTCTTCGGCCTCGAGCGGCACCACCCAGCTCGGCGCGCTGCTGCGTGCACAGCTGAACGGCAACAAGTCCGAGTAATCGGTCTGTCGCTGTCGTAGTTTCCTGGGCGGCCCGGACATCAGTCCGGGCCGTTTCAGGGTCTGAGTTCCTCCCCAAGAGCCCGTAATGACCAAATCCGAGCTGATCGAAATCCTGGCGCGCCGACAGGCGCATTTGAAGTCGGACGATGTCGATCTGGCCGTGAAGTCGTTGCTGGAAATGATGGGTGGGGCGCTGGCCGGCGGGGATCGCATCGAGATCCGCGGGTTCGGCAGTTTTTCGTTGCACTACCGGCCGGCACGGCTGGGGCGCAATCCCAAGACCGGGGAATCGGTCGCGTTGCCGGGCAAGCATGTCCCGCACTTCAAGCCGGGCAAGGAACTGCGCGAGCGCGTCAGCGCCGTGGTACCGCTGGAAAGCGATCCTGCCTGAGTGTCATCCGCCAAGGGGCGGATGCGTGATTTCCACGGAGTCGGCTGGTAGAGCGGAGTGTTAGTCCGCTACTCTTGAGCCCTACGGAACTGGAGCTGCTGCATGAACATCGTACGTCTGCTGATCCTGCTGGCGGTTCTGGTCGTGGGTCTCATCATCGGCGCCCTCAACTCGCAGCCGATCATCATCAGCCTGGGCTTTACCCAGATCAATTCCACCACCGGCGTGGCGATCATCATCGCCTTGTTGTCCGGTGCGCTCATCGGCGGCGGCCTGGTGCTCGCCAGCGTGGTGATCCCGCTGTACGCCAAACTGCGCCGTGCGCAGAAAGCCGCGCCTGCCGTGGTCGTGGCACCCCCTTCTTCTTCTACATTCGACGGACGCTGAGCGCCGATGGAATTTGTCTCCGAGTGGTTCTGGTTCTTCCTGTTCCTGCCCCTGGCCGCGTTGTCGGGCTGGGTGATCGGGCGTCGCGGCGGTCAACGCCATGGCGACAACCAGGTCAGCCATCTGTCCAGCACGTACTTCCGCGGCCTGAACTATCTGCTCAACGAGCAGCCGGACAAGGCGATCGAGCTGTTCCTGCACATCGCCGAGCTGGACAAGGAAACCTTCGAGACCCAGGTCGCGCTGGGCCATCTGTTCCGCCGCCGCGGTGAGGTTGATCGTGCGATCCGCCTGCACCAGGGCCTGGTCAACCGCGCGGACCTGAGCGATCAGCAGCGTGTCCAGGCGCTGCTGGCGCTGGGCGAGGACTACATGAAGTCCGGCCTGCTTGATCGCGCCGAAACCGTGTTCACCGAGCTCGCCCAGATCGACCAGCGCGCACCGCAGGCGCTCAAGCACCTGATCGGCATCTACCAGGCCGAGCGCGACTGGGAAAAGGCGATCGACAACGCCAGCCGCTTCGAAGAGGTCACCGGCGAGCCGATGGGCAAGCTGATCGGGCAGTTCGAATGCGAGCTGGCCGAGCGTTACCGTGGCGCCGGGAAGATCGAAGAGGCCCGCGCGGCCATCGCGCGCGCCTACCAGGCCGATGCGATGTCGGTGCGTGCCGGCATCATTGAAGGGCGCCTGGAGAACGACGCCGGCAATGCCGAAGCCGCCGTGCGTGCCTTCGAACGTGCCGCCCGCAATGATCCGGAGTACCTGCCGGAAGTGCTGCAGGCGCTGATGCAGAACTACCGCAAGGTCGGCGACCTCGGTGGCGCGCGCGCGTTTCTCTCTGAGATGACCGAACATTACCGCGGCATCGCCCCGGTGCTGGCGCTGACCCAGCTGATGGAGGAGCAGGAGGGTGTGGCTCCGGCGCGCGCCTACCTCGGCCGCCAGCTCAAGGATCGTCCTTCCGTGCGTGGCGAGTCGGCCCTGATCGACCTGACCCTGGCCGAGGGCGCCGATTCCACCGCGACGCTGCACGACCTCAAGCACATCACCGACCAGTTGCTGGTGCGCAATCCGGCGTACCGCTGCACCCGCTGTGGCTTCGGCGCGCGCACGCATCACTGGCAGTGCCCGAGCTGCAAGGAATGGGGCACCGTCAAGCCGCTGCTCAACTACGCGGTGCTCTGAACCATGATGGTCGCCTGGATGGCGGGGCTGCTGGCGGTGCTGGCGGTATCGGCGGGCCTGACCTGGGGCGCACGCGCCTATGCGCTGCGCCGCAATCTATTGGATGAGCCCGGCGAGCGCCGCAGCCACGGGGTGGCGACGCCACGCGGCGGCGGCATCGCGATCGTGCTGACCCTGCTGCTGGCCTGCGCGGTCGCTGTGGTGATCTGGCCCAAGGCCGGCCTCACCCTGGCGGTATTCGCACTGGGGCTGGTGCTGGTCGCGGGGATTGGTTGGTGGGACGACCACCGGCCCCTGCCGGCGGTTCGTCGCCTGTTGGTCCATGCCATCGCCGCCGCGCTTCTGGCGGGGTTGGTCTGGCATGCCAGTGGCAACCCTTGGCAGGCGCTGCTGGCGCTGTTGTTTGCCACCTCATTGATCAACATCTGGAACTTCATGGATGGGATCAACGGCATCGCGACCACACAGGCCATCCTGGCCGGTCTCGCCTTCGCCCTGGTCCTGCCGCCGCCTTACGGGCTGGCCGGCGTGGTGTTGGGGCTGGCCTGTCTGGGCTTCCTGCCGTTCAACTACCCGAAGGCGCGCATCTTCATGGGGGACGTCGGCAGCGGGGCGCTGGGCTACGCGATCGCGGCCCTGGTCTGCTTGGTCAGCGTGCGTACCGATATCCACTGGTTGCTGTTGCTGGTGCCGCTTTCGGCCTTTCTTGTGGACGCAGGCTTCACATTGCTTTCGCGCATCCTGTCCGGACAGCGCTGGATGGAACCCCACACGCAGCATCTCTATCAGCGCGCGGTGAAAAGTGGTGCAAGCCACACTTTCGTCACCGGGATGTATCTTGTTTTTGGAATATTCAGTGCGGCAGTGTTTAATGCATGCACGAATCTGCAGCCGAGGTGGGAGGCTGCCGTGGCCATCGCGTGGTTGATCCTCGCGACCGGCCTTTGGCTGCTCCTGCGCAAGGGAATGCGCAACTAGAAGGACTACGTTGTTTATGACGCCTTGGCAGGACCGATTTACCGGCTTGGTGCCCCGTGCCGCCATCGTCGCCCACGATCTCTTCATGGTCTGGGCGTGCTGGCAGCTGCTGCATGCGGGACGCTACTCGATGCTGGCCGATGCGCCGGCGTTGCCGCTCTGGAACATCGATACCTCGCTGGTGCTGGTCATCCAGGCCGTGGTGTTCTGGCGGGTCGGCCTGTATCGCGGCCTCTGGCGCTTTGCCAGCGTCGCCGATCTGCTCAACATCTTCAAAGCCAGCTTCATCGGCCTGCTCGCCATCGTGGTGGCCTTGGCGTACAAGCGCTTCGAAGGCGTGCCGATGTCGGTGCTGGTCATCTATCCCTTCGCACTGTCGGCGCTGCTGGGCGCCCCGCGTCTGCTGTATCGCGCGTGGAAGGACTACCAGGCGCTGCAGTCGGACGTCACCGCCCGCCGTGTGCTGATCCTCGGTGCCGGCCAGGCAGCGGAAGCCCTGGTGCGTGACCTGCGCCGCTCCGGCGATTTCGAGCCGGTCGGCCTGCTTGACGATGCCCCGCATCTGCAGGGCGCCAAGCTGCAGGGCCTGCCGATCCTCGGCACGCTGGAAGACGCGCCCGCCGTGGTCCGCGAGACCGCCGCCAAGCTGCTGGTGATCGCCATCCCGTCGCTGGATGCCGTCGGCATGCAGCGGGTGGTGGCCATCTGCGAGAGCACCGGCATTCCGTTCCGCATGGTGCCCAAGCTCAACGATATTCTGTTGGGTCACTCGTTGCCGGGTGAGCTCAAGGAAGTGGCGATCGAGGATCTGCTCGGCCGCAAGCCCATCCTGCCGGATTGGGCGCTGATCCGCGGCTGGCTGGGTGGCCGCACCGTGCTGGTCACGGGCGCAGGTGGGTCGATCGGCTCTGAACTGTGCCGCCAGTGTGCCCGCCATGGGGCAGGGCGGATTGTCCTGGTCGAAATGAGTGAGCTGCTGCTGCTGACCATCGAGGCCGAGCTGCAGCGCAGCTTCCCGGATCTGGTCGTGGAGGCGGTGCTGGGTGACTGCGGGGACCCCGCAGTGATCCGCCATGCGCTGTCGCTGTCGCGGGTGGACTCGGTGTTCCACGCCGCCGCCTACAAGCAGGTGCCGGTACTGGAGCGCCAGCTGCGCGAAGCGGTGCGCAACAACATTCTGTCCACCGAAACGGTGGCCCGCGCCTGCGTCGAAGCGCGGATCGAGCATTTCGTTTTCATCTCCACCGACAAGGCGGTCGATCCGGTCAACGCGCTGGGCGCCAGCAAGCGCTACGCGGAGATGATCTGCCAGAGCCTGGACCAGAAGACCAGCCACACCCGTTTCGTGACCGTGCGCTTCGGCAACGTGCTGGCCTCGGCTGGCAGCGTGGTGCCGGTGTTCCGCGAGCAGATCCTCAAAGGCGGCCCGGTCACCGTGACCGACCCGGAAGTCACCCGCTACTTCATGACGATTCCCGAGGCCTGCCAGCTGATCCTGCAGGCGGCCGCGTCGGCCTCGCATGGGGCGATCTACACGCTGGACATGGGCGAGCCGGTGCCGATCCGGGTGCTTGCCGAGCAGATGATCCGCCTGGCCGGCAAACAGCCGTACAAGGACATCGCCATCGTCTATACGGGCCTGCGCCCGGGCGAGAAACTGCACGAGACGCTCTTCTATTCGGACGAAGATTATCGTCCTACCGCACACCCGAAGATTCTCGAAGCCGGCGTACGCACGTTCGCGCGCGAACAAGTATTGGCCAACGTGCCGAAACTGCGCGAGGCGATCGCCACCTACGACACTGATGCGATCAACAGCATTCTGTTCTCGACCATGCCGGAGTTCTCGCCGCTGCAACAGGATGATCACGTCAGCTCTGCTAAAGTTCTGGCCTTTCCCGCGCGTGAGGCCAACAGGTTCTGATGAGCAAGCGTATTCGCAAGGCGGTATTTCCTGTCGCAGGGTTGGGAACGCGATTCCTTCCGGCCACCAAGACCGTTCCGAAGGAAATGCTGCCGATCATTGATCGGCCGTTGATCCAGTACGCCGTTGATGAGGCGATCGAGGCCGGCTGTGACACCTTGATCTTCATCACCAACCGCTACAAGCATGCGGTCGCGGATTACTTCGACAAAGCCTACGAGCTGGAGCAGAAGCTCGAGCGCGCCGGCAAGAAGGAACAGCTCGAACTGGTCCGTCACGTGCTGCCCAACGGCGTTCGCGCGGTGTTCGTGACGCAGGCGGAAGCGCTGGGCCTGGGCCATGCGGTGCTGTGCGCCAAGGCGATTGTCGGTGACGAGCCGTTCGCCGTGCTGCTGCCGGACGATCTGATCTGGAACCGCGGCAACGGTGCCCTCAAGCAGATGGCCGATGCCAATGAAGCCACCGGCGCCAGCATCATCGCGGTTGAAGACGTGCCGCATGACAAGACCGGCAGCTACGGCATCGTGGCCACCGAGGCCTTCGATGGCCGCCAGGGCAAGATCAACGCGATCGTCGAAAAGCCCAAGCCCGAAGACGCCCCCAGCGACCTGGCCGTGGTCGGCCGTTACGTGCTCAGCCCGAAGATCTTCGAGCTGCTCGAAGCGACCGGGACCGGTGCAGGCGGCGAGATCCAGCTGACCGATGCGATCGCCGAGCTGCTCAAGAGTGAGCGTGTCGACGCGTTCCGCTTTGAGGGCCGCCGTTTCGACTGCGGCACCCATCTGGGCCTGGTCGAAGCCACGATCCGCTTCGCGCTCGACAACGAGAAGCTGGCCGGCCCGGCGCGCGAAGTGCTGCAGAAGATGCTGGCCGAAGGCTGAGGACGGGCTGCCGCCGCGCGATGCAGCGGTGGTAGTGCCGGCCGCTGGCCGGCTCATCAAGCAGCGAGGGTAGTGCCGGCCGCTGGCCGGCTCCCGACAGAACAGAAAAGGGCAGCCGCGAGGCTGCCCTTTTCGTTTCCGACTGCGCACCGACCAGCGGTCGGTGTCTACCCGTTGCATTGGCGCCACCGGGTTGCACCGGTGACACCCACTGCACCGGTGACACCCACTGCACCGGTGCCGACCCGTCGGCCGGCACCGATCAATGCCTTACAGCGACTCGAAGATGCCCGCCGCGCCCATGCCGGTGCCGATGCACATGGTCACCATGCCGTACTTCTGCTGACGACGGCGCAGGCCGTGCAGCAGGGTGGCGGTGCGGATCGCGCCGGTCGCACCCAGCGGGTGGCCCAGGGCGATCGCGCCGCCCAGCGGATTGACCTTGGACGGGTCCAGGCCGCAATCACGGATGACCGCGAGCGACTGCGCCGCAAAGGCCTCGTTGAGCTCGATCCAGTCCAGCTGGTCCTGGGTCAGGCCAGCCTGCTTGAGTGCCTTCGGGATCGCAGCGATCGGGCCGATGCCCATCACTTCCGGGCGCACACCGGCGACGGAGAAGCTGACGAAGCGGGCCAGCGGGGTCAGGCCGTAATCCTTGATCGCCTGCTCGGAGGCCAGCAGCACCGCACCGGCGCCATCGCTCATCTGCGAGGAGTTGCCCGCGGTGACCGTGCCACCGAACTGGCCGTTGCGGAACACCGGGCGCAGCTTGGCCAGGCCTTCAGCGGACGAATCCAGGCGCGGGCCTTCGTCGGTATCCACGATCTTGTCGCGGGTGATGATGCGGCGGCCGTCGGCCAGGTCCGGCTGGCGGGTGCGCACGTCGTACGGGCTGATCTCGTCCTTGAACTCGCCGTTCTGGATCGCGGCGATGGCCTTCTGGTGCGAGGCGAGGGCGAAGGCGTCCTGCTCCTCACGCGAGACCTTCCATTCCTCGGCGACCTTCTCGGCGGTGATGCCCATGCCGTAGGCAATGGCGACGTGGTCGTTGTCGAACACGCTCGGCGCCATCGCGATCTTGTTGCCCATCATCGGCACCATCGACATCGACTCGGTACCACCGGCCAGCATCAGGTCCGAATTGCCCAGGCGGATCTGGTCGGCGGCCATGGCCACGGCCTGCAGGCCGGAGGAGCAGAAACGGTTGACGGTCTGCGCGGCAATGGTGTCCGGCAGGCCGGCCAGCAGCACGCCGATGCGCGCCACGTTCATGCCCTGCTCGGCTTCCGGCATCGCGCAGCCGATGATCGCATCATCGATGCGGTTGAGGTCGATGCTCGGCGCCTGTGCGACCACGGAGCGGAGCACATGGGCCAGCATGTCGTCGGGGCGGGTATTGCGGAACACGCCCTTGGGCGCCTTGCCCACCGGGGTGCGGGTGGCGGCGACGATGTAGGCGTCCTGGATTTGCTTGGTCATTGCAGTGATCTCTTTAAAAGGGTCAGTTACGCAGCGGCTTGCCGGTCTTGAGCATGTGCGCGATGCGGGCCTGGGTCTTTTCCTGCTGGGCCAGTTCGACGAAGTGCTTGCGCTCCAGCGTCAGCAGCCACTCTTCGTCCACAAGCGTGCCGCGATCCACTTCGCCACCGCACAGCACGGTGGCGATGCGCACGGCGATCTCGTAGTCGTACGGGCTGATGAAGCGGCCTTCCAGCATGTTGACCAGCATCATCTTGAACGTGGCGATGCCGACGTCACCGGCGACCTGGATGCGGCGGGCCGGCATCGGCGGACGGTAGCCACCTTCGGCCAGCGCCAGCACTTCGGCCTTGGCGATGTGCAGCGTCTCGAAGCTGTTGAACACCACCTTGTCGGTCGCGCGCATCAGGCCCAGTTCCTTGGCGTTGACCGCCGAGTTGGAGACCTTGGCCATCGCGACGGTTTCGAAGGTCTTCTTCAGCTCGGCGAACACGTCGCCGCCGGGACCTGCGGCCTGCGAGGCGCGCACGGCCAGTTCCTTCAGGCCACCGCCGGCCGGCAGCAGGCCTACGCCTGCTTCAACCAGGCCGATGTAGCTTTCCAGCGCGGCCACGCTCTTGGCGCTGTGCATCTGGAACTCACAGCCGCCCCCCAGGGCCAGGCCGCGCACGGCGGTCACCACCGGCACCAGCGAATACTTGATCGCCTGGCTGGTGCGCTGGAAGTTGTGCACCATTTCTTCGAACTGGTCCACCTTGCCGGCCTGCAGCAGGCCGAGCGCACCGGACAGATCCGCACCGGCGGAGAAGGGTTCCTTCTGCTGCCAGATCACCAGGCCCTTGTAATCCTGCTCGGCGCGCTTGATCGCTTCCTGCAGGCCGTTGAGCACGTGGTCGGACACGGTGTTCATCTTGGTCTTGAAGCTGACCACCGCGATGCCGTCGCCGTCGTGCCACATGCGCACGCCGTCGTTCTCGAACACGGTTTCGCCCGGGCTGAAGGTCTCGCCCAGCAGCAGATCCGGGAAGCGCTGGCGCTGGTACACCGGCAGGGCCGAACGCGGCAGCTTGGCATTGCGCGACGGGCTGTAGCTGCCTTCGGCGGCGTGCACGCCGTCGCGGCCATCAAACACCCAGTCCGGCAGCGGGGCATTGCTCATGCTCTTGCCGGCGACGATGTCATCGGCGATCCACTGGGCGACCTGCTTCCAGCCGGCAGCCTGCCAGGTTTCGAACGGGCCCAGCGACCAGCCGTACCCCCAGCGGATGGCCAGATCCACGTCGCGCGCGGTCTCGGCGATATCGGCCAGGTGGTAGGCGCTGTAATGGAACAGGTCGCGGAAGGTCGCCCACAGGAACTGCGCCTGCGGGTGCTGGCTCTCGCGCAGCTTGGCGAACTTCTCGGCCGGGTTCTTGATCTTGAGGATCTCGACCACTTCCGGTGCGGCGGCGCGGTCGGCGGGGCGGTAGTCCTGCTTGTCCAGGTCCAGCACCATGATGTCCTTGCCGACCTTGCGGAAGATGCCGGCACCGGTCTTCTGGCCCAGCGCGCCCTTGGAAATGAGCGCGTCCAGCCACGTCGGCGAGGTGAAGAATTCATGCCACGGATCGTTGGGCAGGGTGTCGCCCATGGTCTTGATCACGTGCGCCATGGTGTCCAGGCCGACCACGTCGGAGGTGCGGTAGGTCGCCGACTTCGGGCGGCCGACCAGCGGGCCGGTCAGGCCGTCCACTTCATCGAAGCCCAGCCCGAAGGCCTGCGTGTGGTGGATGGTGGACAGGATCGAGAACACGCCGATGCGGTTGCCGATGAAGTTCGGGGTGTCCTTGGCATACACCACGCCCTTGCCCAGCGTGGTGACCAGGAAGGCTTCCAGGCCTTCCAGCACGGCGGCATCGGTGGTGGTGGCCGGGATCAGCTCGGCCAGGTGCATGTAGCGCGGCGGATTGAAGAAGTGCACGCCGCAGAAGCGGTGGCGCAGCTGCTCCGGCAGCACGTCGGCGAGCTTGTTGATGCCCAGGCCCGAGGTGTTGGAGGCCAGCACGGCGTGATCGGCCACGAACGGGGCGATCTTCTTGTACAGGTCCTGCTTCCAGTCCATCCGTTCGGCGATGGCTTCGATGATCAGGTCGCAGTCGCGCAACTGCTCCAGGCCGGTCTCATAGTTGGCCGGCGTGATCGCCTCGGCGTAGGACTTGCTGGCGAGCGGGGCAGGGCTGAGCTTGCCCAGGTTGGCGATGGCTTTGAGCACGATGCCATCGGCCGGACCTTCCTTGGCGGGCAGGTCGAACAGCACCGTGTCGACGCCGGCGTTGGTCAGGTGGGCGGCGATCTGGGCACCCATGACGCCGGCACCCAGCACGGCGGCACGGCGGACTAGCAGGGAATTGGACATGTCGATAAGCCTTTGTTGTCTGGAAGCCGGTCAGCGCCCGGCTCTACGGGGTGGAAAGGGAGGTCGTCGGAGCGCTCGAGGCCGCGCTGGCGCGGAATCCGGCTTCGGCGAAATGAATCAGTTCCTGGGCGGCATGGGCACGATGCGCCGCTTCGGTGACACCGGCGGGTCGCTTGATCAGGCCGAAGTCGGCCATGGCATAGGTCAGCGAGCCGGCGAGGAAATCCAGGCGCCAGTACAGCTCTTCCTTGCTCAGCCCCGGCACGCAGGCGGAGATCGCCTTGCCGAAGTCGCGCAGGACGTGGCCGTAATGGTCGGAAAGGAACTTGCGCAGGTTGTCGTTCTTTTCGGCGTAGGCGCGGGCGATGACCCGCACGAACGCGCCGCCGGTCTGGCGGTCCTGGGCCATCGCCAGGGCCGGCTCGACGAAGGCGGCCAGCACCGGGCGCAGCTCACCGGGGTGCTCACGGCGTGCAGCCTCCAGCTGGCCCAGGCGGGCCGAGGTCATTTCATCCATGCGGCGGCGGAAGACCTCGTTGACCAGGTTCTCCTTGGAGCCGAAGTGATAATTGACCGCGGCGATGTTCACATCGGCCTGGCTGGTGACCTGGCGCAGCGAGGTGCCCGCGAACCCGTGCAGGGCGAACAGTTCCTCGGCAGCGCCGAGGATGCGGTCCTTGGTGGAGAAGTGGGCAGGTTTGGCCATGGGGCAGGGCAGTTCAATCAAACGATTGTTTGATACTAGACCTGTGGTTGCGTCACCGCATTGTGCGGCGCAGCAGAAACGGGGGTTCGTTCATCCGCGCTCCCGACAGTGCCGGCCGCTGGCCGGCAACCACGCCGTTGCCTGAACAGGCCGATCACCCGAGGCGCACAGGGCGTTGCCGGCCAGCGGCCGGCACTACCGTACGGCGGGGTTACACGTTAGAATTGGCGCACGTATATCAGGCTAAGCCCGCGTTTTGACGCGGGTTTTTTTCATGCTAACCTCGGGCCGATCAAGTGGCCCGCCCAACGGAGTATTCCCATGGCGCTGGAGCGCACCCTTTCCATCATCAAGCCGGACGCCGTCGCCAAGAACGTCATCGGCGAAATCTACGCCCGCTTTGAAAAGGCCGGCCTGAAGGTCGTCGCCGCCAAGTACAAGCAGCTGTCGCGCCGTGAAGCCGAAGGCTTCTACGCCGTGCACCGCGAGCGTCCGTTCTTCAACGCGCTGGTCGAGTTCATGATCTCCGGCCCGGTGATGATCCAGGCGCTGGAAGGCGAGAACGCCGTGCTGGCCCACCGCGACCTGCTGGGCGCCACCAACCCGAAGGAAGCCGCCGCAGGCACCATCCGCGCCGACTTCGCTGAATCCATCGATGCCAATGCCGCCCACGGCTCGGACTCGGTTGAGAATGCCGCGATCGAAATCGCCTACTTCTTCGCCGCGACTGAAGTCGTCTCGCGCTGAGAGTGATGCCGTGAACGAGGTCGTACAGCCAACCGCCATCCCATCCGTGCTCGTCTCGAGCCCGGCTGTGGCCAAGCAGAACCTGCTCGACCTCGATCGCGAGGGTCTGGAGCGCTTCTTCGCCGAGACACTCGGCGAAGCGCGCTACCGTGCCCACCAGGTGATGAAGTGGATCCACCATCACTACGTCACCGATTTCGATGACATGACCGACCTCGGCAAGGCGTTGCGCGCCAAGCTCAAGCAGCATGCCGAGGTGCTGGTCCCGAACATCGTGTTCGACAAGCCCTCCGCCGATGGCACCCACAAGTGGCTGCTGGCCATGGGCACCGACGGCAAGAATGCGATCGAAGCGGTCTACATCCCGGACAAGAATCGCGGCACGCTGTGCGTGTCCTCGCAGGTCGGCTGCGCGCTGAACTGCACCTTCTGTTCGACCGCCACCCAGGGCTTCAACCGCAACCTGTCCACCGCCGAGATCATCGGCCAGGTGTGGGTCGCGGCGCGCCATCTGGGCAACATCCCGCACAAGCAGCGTCGTCTCACCAACGTGGTGATGATGGGCATGGGCGAGCCGTTGATGAATTTCGACAACGTCGTGCGCGCCATGAGCGTGATGCGCGACGATCTGGGCTACGGCCTGGCCAACAAGCGCGTGACGCTGTCCACCTCCGGCCTGGTGCCGCAGATCGACCGCCTCTCCACCGAGAGCGACGTGTCGCTGGCGGTGTCGCTGCATGCGCCCAACGATGCACTGCGCGAGACCCTGGTCCCGCTCAACAAGAAGTACCCGATCGTCGAGCTGATGGCCTCGTGCGCACGTTACCTGCGCGCCAACAAGCGCCGCGAATCGGTCACTTTCGAATACACCTTGATGAAGGGCATCAATGACCAGCCTGAGCACGCCCGCCAGCTGGCGCGGCTGATGCGCCAGTTCGACAACGCCGTGCAGGCCTCGAACGCGGGCAAGGTCAACCTGATTCCGTTCAATCCATTCCCGGGCACGCGCTATGAGCGCTCCGGCGAAACCGATATCCGCGCCTTCCAGAAGATCCTGCTCGATGCGAAGGTGCTGACGATGGTGCGACGCACCCGTGGCGACGACATCGATGCCGCCTGTGGCCAGCTCAAGGGCCAGGTCATGGATCGCACGCGCCGCCAGGCCGAGTTCAATAAAACGCTGCAGGACGGGAAAGGCCGGGATGCCGCTGCCTGATTGCCGATTGCCAGCCGTTGTTTTCCTCGCGCTGGCAGTGGTCGGCTGTGGCAAGCAAGGCATCAAACCGCCGTCCGGTCCTCTCGAGGTCGCGCCAACCTACGAGGCCCGCGACAACCCCGAGATCCGCAAACGCGTGAACTACCAGGACCAGATGGTCCTGGCCGGCGAGTCGCTGCGCGCGGGTGCCCCGGATGCCGCCGAGAAGCGGGTGCGGGCGGCGATGAAGATCGATGCGCGGCGTCCCGAGGCCTACATGCTGCTGGCAGCCATCGCCGCCCAGCGCGGCAACCAGGCCGAAGCGGGGCAGCTGTACGCCAAGGCCGCCGAGCTGGGCCCGGAGCGCGGCGACGTCCTCAACAATTATGGCGCGTGGCTATGTGCTCATGGCCGGCCGGCCGAGTCGCTGGTCTGGTTCGACCGGGCGCTGCAGGCGCCGGGCTACACCACCCCGGCGTCCGCCCTGGCCAATGCCGGTGGCTGTGCACTGGACGCCGGCCAGCCCGAACGGGCCGTGCCGGACCTGCGACGGGCACTTGAGATAGATCCCGTCAATGCCTATGCGCTCGAGTCGATGGCCCGCAACGAGTACGCCCAAGGGCGCTATTTCGAGGCCCGGGCCTTTTCGCAACGGCGTTTGACGGCTGCACCGGCCACACGTTCCGTGTTACAACTTGCCTCTCAAATCGAGGCGCGGCTTGGCGACAGCGTGGCATCCGGTCGCTATCTGCAGCGAATTCATGACGAATTTCCGCAGGATGCGGCACCTAATCCCCGGGGTTGAAGCATTGTGATTGATGACCAGACTGTGAACGCTTTTGATACTGCGGCCGGTTGCGGAGCTCGTCTTCGCCAGGCCCGGGAAGCGGCCGGACTGACCCTGGAGGCGGTGGGGCAGCAGCTGCACATGCCCGTTCAGGTACTCAAGTCCCTCGAAGAAGAACAGTGGCAGCGCCTCGGCGCGCCGGTTTTCGTGCGCGGCCAGCTGCGCAGTTATGCCCGTCTGCTGAAGGTGGACATCGGCGAGATCCTCGAGCAGGCGCATATCGGGCCGATCGTGCCACCGCAACTGGTCAGCCACACTCATACCCCGCGGGCCCGGCGCATTGCCGAGAGCCTGGGGCGTCGTGTTCTGTATGTCGGCATCACCGCGGTTCTGGCCGTGCCGGTCTGGTTCGCCACCCGCGGCCATTTCGATGGCACGGCGACCACCCCGAACACCGCCTCGCTGGATGTGATCCCGGCGGCGGTACCGGTGGCCGGTGGCGACACCCCGGACCCGGCCGCACCGGCGGCGGTCGAAGCGGCCAAGCCCTCGGCACCGGCGGCGCCGTATCTGGCATCGCTGACCCCGGTTCCGCGTCCGGCCGCTGCGCCGGCACCGCAGGCCGGCGCGCTGAGCCTGCAGTTCAAAGGCGACAGCTGGGTGGATATTTCCGGGCCCGACGGCACCACCGTCGAAAAGGCCCTGATCAAGTCGGGCGAGACCCGCAGCTTCGCGCCAGGCCAGGTGGCCCGCATGGTGCTGGGCAATGCATCGGCGGTCGAGGTTCAGCAGGCCGGCACTATCGTCGACCTTTCGCCGTACCAGCGAGCCAACGTGGCACGCTTTACGGTATCCTCTGACGGCTCCGTGGTCCCAGTTTCGCACTGAACCGCGTTTCCCCAATCCAATTCAAATAGCTCCTCCTCATGGGCGGGGCGAGAGTACGCATGGCGATCGACGACCTGCTCGACGAGCACGAACAAAGTGAACGCGTCCGCGGCTGGCTGCGGAAGAATGGTGTCAGCATCCTTGCTGGCGTAGCCATCGCGATCGGTGGCATCTGGGGCTGGAAAGAATGGCAGACCCGGCACAGCAACAGCCTGGCCGGCGCCAACGTCCAATACCAGATCGTCCTCAAGAGCCTGGAAGAAAAGGATCTGGAGCAGGCCGCCAAGGGTGTGAAGGACCTGGAAAGCGGCAAGGCCAACATCTATGCCGATCTGGCCGCATTGCAGCTGGCCAAGGCCCAGGTCGATGCCGGCAAGAACGAAGATGCGCTGGCGACCCTGCGCGCGATCAAGGCCGACCCCGAATTCAAGCCGGTGATCGAGCAGCGCGTTGCGCGCCTGCTGGTGGCCACCGGCAAGACCGAGGATGCGATCAAGCAGCTCGGCACCGCAACCGACAGCGCCAGCCTGGAAATCCATGGCGACGCACTGATGGCGCAGGGCAAGCGTGATGCGGCCCGCGAGCAGTATGAGAAGGCGCTCAAGACGCTGGACGTGGCAGCGCCCCAGCGGCGCCTGCTGGAAACCAAGTTGACGGATGCCGGTGGCACCGTCACCGATCCTGCGGAGTCGGTGTAATGAATCAGATGGTCATGATCAAGCGCGTTGCCACGGTTGCCCTGTTGGGCATGGCCCTGACCGGCTGCAGCACGATGAAGGGCTGGTTCGCCGGCAAAGATGCCGCGGCCAAGAAGGCACTGGAACCGGCCGAGCTGGTCAAGTTCGATGCCACTGCCAAGGTCGACAAGATCTGGACGGCCAACGTCGGCAAGGGTGAGAAGCGCATCGGTGTCCGTCAGGGCCCGGTGGTCGCCGATGGTCGCGTGTACGCGGCCGCCATCTACGGTGGCGTGCATGCCATCGACCTGCAGACCGGCAAGAAGATCTGGACCTACGAACCTGCCAAGGTGAAGAAGCAGCCCAAGCTGCGTCTGTCCGGTGGCCCGGGCGTGGGTGACGGCCTGGTCGTCATCGGCACGCTGGATGGCGAAGTCATCGCGTTGAACGCGGCCGACGGCACTGAGAAGTGGCGTGCCAAGGTGCCGGGTGAAGTGATCTCCGCGCCGGCCGTGGGCCAGGGCATGGTGTTCGTGCGCAGCAACGACGGTCGCGTGACCGGTCTGGATGCCGAGAATGGCACCCAGCGCTGGTTCAACCCGCGCGAGCTGCCGGCACTGACCGTGCGTGGCAACGCGCCGGTCGTCACCGGCCCGGGCGTGCTGTTCATCGGCAACGACGACGGCTCCATCGCCGCGCTGGCCATGCAGGACGGCCGCACGCTGTGGGACCAGATGGTAGGCAACGGCGAAGGCCGTACCGAGCTGGACCGCATGGCCGATATCGACGGCGCCCCGGTGCTGGAAGGCAATACGCTGTTCGTCAGCAGTTTCAAGAACCAGACCATGGCGATCGAAGGCCCGACCGGCCGTCCGCTGTGGGCACGTGATCATGGTGGCGCCGGTGGCGTGGCCCTGACCTCGAGCAATGTGTTCGTCACCGACAACAAGGGCGGCGTGTTCGGCCTGGACAAGGCCAGCGGTTCGGCCATGTGGTCGCAGACGGGCCTGGCCCGTCGTTCGCTGACCGGTCCGGTCATCCACGGCGATTACGTTGTGGTCGGTGATTACAAGGGGTATCTGCACTGGTTGCGGACCGATAACGGTGAGTTCGCGGCGCGCGCCAAGAGTGGCGGCGACGCCCTCCTGGCACAGCCGGTAGCTGCCGATGGGATTCTGCTGGTGCAGAACGTTGATGGAAAGCTGACCGCGTTCCGGTTGGCACAATAAGGAGTTACCGCGATGCTGCCCTTGGTCGCCCTGGTTGGACGGCCGAATGTCGGCAAGTCCACGCTGTTCAATGCGTTTACCCGTACGCGCGACGCGCTGGTCCATGACCAGCCCGGCGTGACCCGGGACCGTAATTACGGTGTTTGTCGTCTTGATGAAGACCACCCGTTCCTGGTGGTCGATACCGGCGGTATCGCCGGTGAAGAAGAAGGTCTGGCCGGTGCTACCGCCCGCCAGGCCCGCGCCGCCGCCGCCGAGGCGGACCTGATCCTGTTCGTGGTCGATGCCCGTGAAGGCCCGATGGACGACGAGATCCTGTCCTGGCTGCGCAGACTGGCTCGTCCGACCCTGCTGTTGATCAACAAGATCGATGGCATGAACGAAGACACCGTGCGTTCGGAATTTGCCCGTTACGGCTTCAGCGAAATGCTGACCGTCTCGGCCGCGCACCGCCAGGGCCTGGATGATCTGCTGGACGAGGTCGTGGAACGGTTGCCGGAAGAGGGCACCACCGAGACCCTGGACACCGATCCGAACCGCATTCGCATCGCCTTCGTCGGCCGCCCCAACGTGGGCAAGTCGACGCTGGTCAATCGTCTGCTCGGCGAAGAGCGCATGATCGCCTCTGAAGTGCCCGGTACCACCCGTGACTCGATCGCGGTGGACATGGAGCGCGACGGCCGCGAATACCGCCTGATCGATACCGCTGGCCTGCGTCGCAAGGCGCGTGTCGAGGAAGTGGTCGAGAAGTTCAGCGTCATCAAGACCCTGCAGGCCATCGAGCAGTGCCAGGTTGCGGTGCTGATGCTCGATGCCTCTGAAGGCGTGACCGATCAGGACGCCAGCGTGCTCGGTGCGGTGCTTGATGCCGGCCGTGCATTGGTGGTGGCGATCAACAAGTGGGATGGCCTGACCGATTACCAGCGTGAGCAGGCCGAAGCGCTGGTCTCGCGCAAGCTCGGCTTCGTGCCGTGGGCGGAAGTGGTGCGCATCTCGGCCAAGCACGGCTCGGGCCTGCGTGAGCTGTTCCGCTGCATCCATGCCGCGCATGCCTCGGCCACGCACGAGTTCAGCACCAGCGAAGTCAACAAGGCGCTGGAAACGGCCTACGAGACCAACCCGCCGCCGGCGATCCGTGGTCACGTGTCCAAGCTGCGTTACGTGCATCCGGGCGGTTCCAACCCGCCGACCTTCATCGTCCACGGCACCCGTCTGAAAGACCTGCCGGAGTCGTACAAGCGCTACCTGGAGAACTTCTTCCGCAAGCGCTTCAAGCTGGTCGGCACGCCCGTGCAGTTCATCTTCCGCGAGGGTGTGAACCCGTACGAAGGCAAGAAGAACGTGCTCACCGAACGTCAGCTCAAGCGCAAGCGGCGCTTGATCAAGCACGTCAAGGGCAAGTGATGCAAAGAAGAGCCGGCGCAAGCCGGCTCTTTTCATTGGCGCGGCCGGCCAGTGGCCGCACGCAGCCGTAGTGCCGGCCGCTGGCCGGCAACCCGGACAAACCGACCGCCGGCGCGCACGTGCGCGATAATCCTCCGCATGAGCATCCCCGAACTCACCCCGGCGCAGGCCCGTGAACGGCTCGCCCACGGCGCGCTGCTGATCGACATTCGTGAGGCACACGAACGTGCCACCGGCATGGCCGAAGGCGCGCTCGGCATCGCCCAGGGCGATCTCCAGGCCGAAGCCGGCACGCACCTGCCGGCCATCGACCGCGAGGTCGCCCTGATCTGCCAGAGCGGCAAGCGCTCGATGCAGGCCGCGGCTTTCCTGGCCGGCCTCGGCTACACCCGCATCGCCTCCGTGCACGGTGGCACCACCGCGTGGCGCGCCGACGGCTTGCCGCTGGTGCAGCCGATGCAGAGTGATGCCGAGCGTGACTTCAACGAGCGGTACTCGCGTCATCTGCTGCTGCCGCAGGTGGGTGTCCAGGGCCAGAAGACGCTGCTCGCCTCACGCGTGCTGGTACTCGGCGCCGGCGGCCTCGGTGCACCGGCCAGCTTCTACCTGGCCGCGGCCGGGGTAGGGCACCTGCGCATCGCTGACGACGATGTGGTCGACCGCAGCAACCTGCACCGGCAGATCATCCATACCGATGCCAGCGTCGGCGAGCCCAAGGTGCTCTCCGCCCGCGCGCGCCTGCTCGCCCTCAATCCCTCGCTGGATGTGGAGGCCGTGCAGACGCGGGTCACCTCGGACAACATCGATGCGCTGCTCGAGGGGGTCGACGTGGTGCTGGATGGCTCGGACAATTTCCCGCTGCGTTATCTGCTCAACGATGCCTGCCTCCAGCACGGCATCCCGATGGTGTATGGCGCGGTGGAGCGCTTTACCGGCCAGGTCAGTGTGTTCGATGCCGGTCGCCAGCGCGGCACCGCGCCTTGCTACCGCTGCCTGTTCCCCGAGCCGCCGCCGCCCGAGTTCGCGCCCAACTGCTCGGAGGCCGGTGTGCTCGGCGTGCTGCCGGGCATGGTCGGCCTGCTGCAGGCCACCGAAGTGCTCAAGCTGCTGCTCGGCATCGGCGAGCCACTGATCGGCCGCCTGCTGACCTTCGATGCGCTGGGCATGCGCTTCCGCGAGACGCGGCTGCGTCCGGATCCGGCCTGTCCGCTCTGCGCGCCCGGGCGCGCGTTCCCCGGGTACATCGATTACGCCGCGTTCTGCAGCGGCTGAGGGGTCGGGTTCCGGTGTCGTTATGGCGGCGATTTCGGGACGATGTGGCGTCCAGATTCAAAATCGTTCTGAATTCAGCACGATAAAACGCAGCATCCGCGCTATTGCCCTTCACCGCTTTGCCCTATCGTTGACCCATCTTATGTAGTCCGGGGAAACAACCGCATGGCGGTGGAAGCAGGTGCCAGTGAACTGGTGAAAGTGGTCGCCCTGCTGGGTGCGGCAGTGGTCATGGTGCCGCTGTTCCGCCGGCTCGGGCTGGGCTCGGTGCTGGGCTATTTCGCCGCGGGCCTGGCCATCGGCCCGTTCGGGTTCGGCTGGTTCTCCGATCCGCAGGCCATCCTGCATACCGCCGAGCTGGGCGTGGTGATGTTCCTGTTCGTGATCGGCCTGGAGATGCGGCCCTCGCACCTGTGGAGTCTGCGCAACGAGATCTTCGGCCTGGGCACGCTGCAGATCGTGGTCTGCGGCGCGGTGCTGACCGGCGTGTGCATGCTGCTCGGCTTCCCGTTGCCGGTGGCCTTCATCGGCGCCGCCGGGTTCGTGTTGACCTCCACCGCAGTGGTGATGCAACTGCTCGCCGAACGTGGCGACATCGCGCTGCCGACCGGCCAGAAGATCGTCTCGATCCTGCTGTTCGAAGATCTGCTGATCGTGCCGCTGTTGGCTGTGGTCGCGTTCATGGCGCCGGTGCACAGCGACGCGGGCGAGAGCTCGCGCTGGGTCACCGTGGGCATCGCCGCCGGTGCGATCGTCGGCCTGGTGCTGGTCGGCCGCTTCCTGCTCAATCCGCTGTTCCGCATCCTTGCCGCCGCCAAAGCGCGCGAGGTGATGACGGCCGCTGCCCTGCTGGTCGTGCTCGGCGCCGCGCTGCTGATGCAGCTGGGCGGGCTGTCGATGGCGATGGGTGCGTTCCTCGCGGGCGTGCTGCTCAGCGAATCCACCTTCCGCCACCAGATTGAAGCGGACATCGAGCCGTTCCGCGGCATCCTGCTCGGCCTGTTCTTCCTCAGCGTCGGTATGGCGCTGGACCTCACCGTGGTCGCCAACAACTGGCCGCTGATCGTCTCCGGCGTATTCGCGCTGATGTTTGCCAAGGCAATCTGCATCTACGTGGTCGCGCGCATCCTCGGCAGTGATCATCGCCAGGCGCTGGACCGTGGCGTGGTAATGGCGCAGGGCGGCGAGTTCGCCTTCGTGCTGTTCTCCGCCGCGGCGGTGGCGGGTGTGATCGACGTGCAGGTCAACGCCAACCTCACCGCGATCGTGGTGCTTTCGATGGCACTGACACCGCTGTTCGTGCTGCTGCACGACAAGCTGATGCCGGACCGTGAAGTCTCACTCGATGGCGTCGAAGAAGCCGACGGCCTGTCCGGCAGCGTGCTGCTGATCGGCTTTGGTCGCTTCGGCCAGGTGGCGAGTCAGTCGCTGCTGGCGCGCGATGTGGATGTGACCATCATCGACAACGACATCGAGATGATCCAGAGCGCCGAGAAGTTCGGCTTCAAGATCTACTACGGCGATGGCACGCGTCTGGATGTGCTGCATGCTTCCGGCGCGGGTGTCGCGCGGGCGATCGCGGTGTGCGTCAACGACAGTGCGCAGGCCGATCGCATCGTCGAACTGGTCGCGCACGAATTCCCGCAGGCCAAGCTGCTGGTGCGCTCGTTCGATCGCGAACACTCACTGCGCCTGATACACGCCGGTGTCGATTTCCAGATCCGCGAAACCTTTGAATCCGCGGTGGCCTTCGGTGAGGCTGCGCTGATCGAGCTCGGCCTGGACGAAGAAGATGCCGCGACCATCGCGCGCGAAATCCGCCGCCGCGATGCCGAGCGTTTCGAGCTGGAAATGGCCGGTGGTGGGCTGATCGCCGGGGCGCATATGGTCTACGGCAGTTCCCTGCCGGGCGTGCCGACGCCCACGCCGTTCACCGCGCCCAAGCGCAAGGCGCGCACGCTCAACGCGGATGAGTTGCCCGAAGAGGAATAAGGCTTCGGTAGTGCCGGCCGCTGGCCGGCAACCCGATAGGGCCGGCCGATATGCCGGTGTCGGCGGGCATGACCGGTGTCCGCCACGGGCCGAATCAGGGACAATAGACGACCGTCGCCCCCACGCCTGCCGCCCTCGATGAGCTCACCGACTTCCGACACCGCTTCTTCCGCCCGCATTCTCGACGGCCGCCGCATCGCCGAAGACCTGCTGGACAGCCTCAAGGTCCGGGTTGATGCCCGCCTGGCTGCCGGTGGCAGCCGTCCGGGCCTGGCCGTGGTGCTGGTGGGTGGCGACCCGGCCTCGACCGTGTACGTGCGCAACAAGCGCCGCGCGGCCGAGAAAGTGGGTATCGAAGCCTTTGATTACGATCTGCCGGCCGGGACCACCGAGGCCGAGCTGCTGACGTTGATCGACCAGCTGAACGCCGATCCGAAGATCCACGGCATCCTGGTCCAGCTGCCGCTGCCGGGCATCCCGGACGCCAATCGCCTGATCCACCGCATCGACCCGCGCAAGGACGTGGACGGCTTCCACCCGGAAAACGTCGGCCATCTGGCCCTGCGTGAGTTCGGCCTGCGCCCGTGCACGCCGCGTGGCATCGTGACCCTGCTGGGCCACACCGACCAGCCGGTGCGTGGCCGCAATGCCACCATCGTCGGCGTCAGCAACCATGTGGGCCGCCCGATGGGACTGGAGCTGCTGATTGCCGGCTGCACCGTGACCAGCTGCCACAAGTTCACCCCCAAGGACGTGCTGGAGCAGTCGGTGCGCAACGCCGACATCCTGGTGGTCGCGGTGGGCCGCCCGGGCATCGTCCCGGGTGAATGGGTCAAGCCGGGCGCGGTGGTGATCGAGGCCGCCAACCCCGTAGCGCCGCCGAAGGATCATGAGGAGCCGGCCAGCGGCCGGCACTACCGCGGGTTGGCTTTGGCGGCATTCTCGGCTGCCTTCCACCGTCCTGAACCGACGTTTGCCGGCGCGACACAGCGTCGCACCTGCCCCCTGCCAATGACGCCCGAATCAGGGTAAAATGTCGCGCTTCCCCACATCTCGGGTATGCCGATGCTGCGCATCCAGGCTGAAGCTCTCACCTACGACGACGTCTCCCTCGTCCCCGCTCATTCCATCATCCTGCCCAAGGATGTCAGTCTGGAAACGCGCCTGACGCGCGACCTGCGGCTGAAGCTTCCGATCCTCTCGGCTGCCATGGATACCGTCACCGAAGCCCGCCTGGCCATCGCCATGGCCCAGCTCGGCGGCATGGGCATCATCCACAAGAATCTGAGCGTCGAGCAGCAGGCTGCCGAAGTGGCCAAGGTCAAGAAGTTCGAGGCCGGCGTCATCCGCGACCCGATCACCGTCGGCCCGGAAACCACCATCCGCGACGTGCTGGCCCTGACCCAGGCGCGCAACATCTCCGGTGTGCCGGTAGTGGACGGCGGCGGCCAGCTGGTCGGCATCGTCACCCACCGTGACATGCGCTTCGAGACCGAGCTGGACGATCCGGTCCGCCACATCATGACCAAGAAGGATCGCCTGATCACGGTCAAGGAAGGCGCGGCCTCCGATGAAGTGCTGCAGCTGCTGCACCGCAACCGCATCGAGAAGATCCTGGTCGTCAACGATGAGTTCGCCCTGCGCGGCCTGATCACCGTCAAGGACATCCAGAAGAACACCGACTACCCCAATGCCGCCAAGGACACCGCCACCCGCCTGCTGGTCGGCGCGGCCGTCGGCGTCGGTGGTGATACCGACCGCCGGGTCGAGGCGCTGGTCGCCGCCGGGGTGGACGTGCTGGTGGTCGACACCGCGCACGGCCACTCGCAGGGCGTGCTGGACCGCGTCAGCTGGGTCAAGAAGCACTTCCCGCAGGTGCAGGTCGTCGGTGGCAACATCTGCACCGGTGAAGCCGCACTGGCACTGCTGGACAGCGGCGCGGACGCGGTCAAGGTCGGCATCGGCCCGGGCTCGATCTGCACCACGCGCGTCGTCGCCGGTGTCGGCGTGCCGCAGATCACCGCGATCGACCTGGTCGCCGAAGCGCTGCAGGACCGCATCCCGCTGATCGCCGACGGTGGCATTCGCTACTCGGGCGACATCGGCAAGGCGCTCGCCGCCGGTGCCTCCACCATCATGATCGGTGGCCTGCTGGCCGGTACCGAGGAATCGCCCGGCGAGACCGAGCTGTTCCAGGGCCGCTCCTACAAGAGCTACCGCGGCATGGGCTCGCTGGCCGCGATGGAGAAGGGGTCCAAGGACCGCTACTTCCAGGACGCCTCCAGCGCCGACAAGCTGGTGCCCGAAGGCATCGAAGGCCGCGTGCCGTATCGCGGCCCGGTCGGCGGCATCATCCACCAGCTGATGGGCGGTCTGCGCGCCACCATGGGCTATGTGGGCTGCGGCACCGTCGATGACATGCGCACCAAGCCGAAGTTCGTCAAGATCAGCGGCGCCGGCCAACGTGAGAGCCACGTCCACGACGTGCAGATCACCAAAGAGCCGCCGAACTACCGCGCCTGATGCGGCATGAGCAAAGAGGAACGAGGAAGCTGATTCCCGTTCCTCTTTCTCTATCCGCCGCCGGTAACGACGCTGTGTTTCCCGTATTTACTCCTGCATTGCCCGGGCACCATGACCAACATCCATAACGACAAGATCCTCATCCTCGATTTCGGCGCCCAGTACACCCAGCTGATCGCGCGCCGCATCCGCGAGCTCGGCGTGTACTGCGAGATCTGGGCATGGGACCACAACCCGGCCGACATCGCCGCGTTCGGCGCCAAGGGCATCATCCTGTCCGGTGGCCCGGAATCGACCACGCTGCCGGGCGCGCCTGCCGCGCCGCAGGAAGTGTTCGACAGCGGCCTGCCGATCTTCGGCATCTGCTACGGCATGCAGACCCTCGCCGCCCAGCTCGGCGGTGCCACCGAAGCGGCCGACCAGCGTGAGTTCGGCCATGCCGAAGTCAACGTCGTCGCCCCGGACGCGCTGTTCAAGGGGCTGAGCGACCACGGCGGCGAGCCGAAGTTGAACGTCTGGATGAGCCACGGCGACCACGTCTCCGTCGCGCCCCCGGGCTTCACCGTCACCGCAGTGACCGATCGCATCCCGGTGGCCGCGATGGCGAACGAAGAGAAGCGCTGGTACGGCGTGCAGTTCCACCCGGAAGTGACCCACACCCTGCAGGGCCAGGCGCTGCTGCGCCGCTTCGTGGTGGACGTGTGCGGCTGCGAAACCCTGTGGACCGCCGCCAACATCATCGACGACCAGATCGCCCGCGTGCGCGAGCTGGTGGGCGATGACGAAGTGATCCTGGGCCTGTCCGGCGGCGTCGATTCGTCTGTCGTGGCCGCGCTGCTGCACAAGGCGATCGGCGACAAGCTGACCTGCGTGTTCGTCGATACCGGCCTGCTGCGCTGGCAGGAAGGCGACCAGGTGATGGCGATGTTCGCCGAGCACATGGGCGTCAAGGTGATCCGCGTCAACGCGGCCGACCGCTACTTCAGCAAGCTCGAAGGCGTGAGCGACCCGGAAGCCAAGCGCAAGATCATCGGCAATCTGTTTGTGGATATCTTCGATGAAGAGTCCACCAAGCTGAAGAACGCCAAGTGGCTGGCGCAGGGCACCATCTACCCCGACGTGATCGAGTCGGCCGGCAGCAAGACCGGCAAGGCCCACGTGATCAAGAGCCACCACAACGTGGGCGGCTTGCCCGAGCACATGAAGCTGGGCCTGGTCGAGCCGCTGCGTGAGCTATTCAAGGACGAAGTGCGTCGCCTCGGCGTTGAGCTCGGCCTGCCGCGCAGCATGGTCTACCGCCACCCGTTCCCGGGCCCGGGCCTGGGTGTGCGCATCCTCGGCGAAGTGAAGCGCGAATACGCCGAGCTGCTGGCCAAGGCCGATGCCATCTTCATCGACGAACTGCGCAAGGCCGATCTGTACGACAAGACCAGCCAGGCGTTCGCCGTGTTCCTGCCGGTGAAGTCGGTGGGCGTGGTGGGTGATGCGCGGGCGTATGAGTGGGTGATTGCGCTGCGCGCGGTGGAGACCATCGATTTCATGACGGCGCATTGGGCGCACCTGCCGTATGAATTCCTGGGTACGGTGAGTAACCGGATCATCAATGAGCTGCGGGGGGTGTCGAGGGTGGTCTATGACATCTCGGGGAAGCCGCCGGCTACTATTGAGTGGGAGTGAGTTGAAGAACGAGGGCGCCGAGAGGCGCCCTTGTTGTTTGTGGTGGGCCTGTATGGCCTCTGTCTAGGACTTCGTAGTCCACCCAGCACCCTGTACGTCAGACAATTTCAGGCGCACCCGGATTCGAGAGTGAAGAGTGCGCTGCGAACAGCGTGAGCTCCGTATAGGATATGACGAATGGACGCGCAGCGGCGCTTAGGGGGAAGGATGAGTTCCGAATGGAGTGGGAAGAGGCTGGTAAACCATTTACGAGCATCAATCAGTCATGGACGTGGACGTGGTGCACTTGAACATGTAAGAACCGTTGCGCATCCTTCGCAGTACAGAGTTCTCATTGCGACTGCATATCGAGTCCCTAATCGTAGCCGATACCCACTGCTCCCGGGATTTAGGCAGAAGTCGCGCGAAATATTATCTTTCACTCCATTTCGTGCGCTTGATTTAAAGCGCGAACTTGAGTGGGCTGCGGCGATTCTTGAGCGAAATGAATCCAAGGTTGTCGATTTCTTGCAGCAATTGGTAGGGATGCAAAACTGTGTCTGTAATGGTGATGATGCTGCGGCGCTAAGAATACTGGCTGAAATTCAAGAGAAGTACGGCTATTCGGGTTGGGCAATTCAGTCCAAGATCGCCCTTCTACAAATTACAGAAGGCCAAGAGGCACAAAAAAGCTACGCTTCGGACATTGTCAGTGAAAATAGTGGGCTGCTACTTGGCATCGCCCACTTGGCCAGTCAGCGTAACGAAGTGCCCGTTGGAATTTCGGGATTCAAGTATCGTGCAAGTGAGACCATTGGCAGCTGGGATGTTCCGCATGCTTGGCGCACATACCTCCGCTACGCGCTTCTTGGGGATATTCCAGAGAATGAGGCCGGCGCAGTCGATCTCCTTACAACCGTGTGTTCGGGTACTTGTATCGACTTGGCCGTCACCCTGTCTGATCTGATGGCAATAAACCGTTCCCTCTACGAGAGTGCTAATCCAGCGGCAACTAAGCGAATCGAAGGAATTTTTGCGAAAGTTAATGTTGGTAATCGTGATGTGCTAAGGGGTGTATTAGCACAGGCGAGGAGTGGGGACGGTGGGGCTCCATCGGGAGGTGGCGCTATTGGGAAAGTTGTGAGCTGCTTGGCTGCGGTGCTGAACAGAAATTTTGATGCTGCTGAGCGAAGTGACGAACTCGACAAACTATGCACTAACTTCGGTTTCCTGCCGTTGTTTAGGGTGATTGGGAGTTTTTCAAAGAAATTGACGGGCGAAAAAGTTCCCAAACTGTCAGATTTAAAGTACGAGGCTTCTTTAAGGCTGCGAAGGCCGCTGCCTTTTTGGGGCGGCTCTAACCCCGCGCATTCGGAAAGCGAGGCGGCAATCGATCGGCTTGAAGAGAGCTGGAAGAATGCCGACTTCGATGCAGCCACACGAGCGTGCGAAGAGCTTTCCGGAGGCGACTCGTTCGACTTTGTAATTGCAGCCAAGGCTCGCTATGCGATCGGACTTGCTTGCGGCGATTGGCAGGCCGCCGCTCTAACTGCAGTTTCTTGTGTGGCGAAGCTACCTGGATCGCGCTACGAGTTTAGTTTTTCGGAGGTAATCGATGGTAAATCATGGGGTGAGCTGAAGACTTCTGAGCATCCTATGGTTACGGCTATCGCCGCATGTTATGCAGTGCGCGAGCTGCCTGCAGGGCGAGATGCGCAAAGGCTTCATAGGCATTTGCAACAACTCGCACTTCAAGTTCTAAGGAAAATTAAGGTTTCTCACTTTTCTGAACTTTTCTTGGACGAGATGACTCCTATCCAAAAGCAATTTCTCTCAGATGTTTGTACGCCTGACGTTATTGAGGTGAACATCAATCTTGGTAGCTCGAGAGCTCTCTTTGCTGAACGGATGAAGATATGCCAGCAACTTGTGAGGCAGGACCCTGGCGCAGCAACGAAGTACCTGGAGGAAATTCGTCAGATTACATACACCGTCGAGCTGGAGGAGGGTATTCGAAACTTCGATAGCAGCCGGTTGTTTGTTAATGAGGCGGCCATACAGGAATGGGGGGCGAAATCGCTCGCGGAAGATTATTCCCGATATCGACTTCTCCAAGATGCATCCCTTCCAGAGCTAGAGAATATCCAAGCGGCGGCTGTCTTCGTCTTGAATGACAGGGAATCCCCCCTTCCGCAGGCACTTCTTGATCAACCTAAGACAGAGGCTGATCGCTTGCTGTTGGATCTAGCTCAGCGGGTTCTGCGTGAATTTCTCTACGGTGCCACGTCAGGACTGAACGCGTATTTGAGTCTGAGGATCCGGCACGGGAGTCTGGCTGGACACCTGCGTGGACCATTGGAAGAGTCTGGTGCCATTGCTCTGAGAGATTCGACGAGCGGGGTCTATCAGTCTATTTCGACATGGTCGGGAATAATTTTTCATCTCCCAACACGCACCGGCAGTCTAATTAATAAAGAATTTGATGATTTTTCGCGGCGATTTGACGAGAGAGTTGCCTATTTCATAGAAGAGATTTTGCAGATAAGAAGTGATTCCAAGCCGCTAGGGGTTTTTGATCTCCAAGTGTCTACTGTTTTACTCAATCTCTTGAAGGCGTCAACTTCCGAAATTGAGGAGGCGTATGAATTTGTCGAGGCTTGCACTAGCAACTTCAAGAGTGCCCTTGCTCCTGCGATGATGAAGATAAAGACCCATCTGCAAGACATTAAGGATGAGACCGGGAGGGATGTGGATAGGCTCTTGGAGCATATACAGTCCGAGTCCTCAGATGGAGCGATATCGCCAATTCTCGATTCTATCAACAGAGGTCGTACGAATTTCAACTTTGCTGCTGACAGAGTGTCAGACTGGTTCTCTTCGATTGATCGAGCTGAGCACGAGAGGCACTACTCGATCGACCAGGTCATTCGGATAGGCGAAAATCTTACGAGGAATACTAGGCCCTACTTTTCGCCGGATCTAAAAATCCATTTGATTGGAGAGTTGCCGAGGTTTGCTCCTCAGTTTGGTGCGTTCTTGATTGCTGACGCAATGTTCATTGCTCTGGATAATGCGTATCTTCATTCGAAGATAGATGGTCGTATTTCTATAGATGTAAGGGTGGAGTTGTTTGAGGGAAAACTCCTTGTCTTCGATGTTGTGAATGATGTTTCGGATGATGCGGCTACGCCTCAAGCACTTGAGAAGCTGGAGAGAATTCGAGCTCAGCTCGATTCTGGTGAGTACAAGGGGATGGTGTCGGGCGAAGGTGGCACAGGACTATTCAAGTTGAGGAGGCTGACGGACCGCTCAGGTGGCGGCGGTGACCTCTCCTTCGGGTTTGATGGTGATCGATTTAAAGTCAAATTTGGAATTCCCATCCGGTCCATCGAAGTGGAAGAGGACCAGTGATGAGGAAAATTCTTATAGTTGAAGATGATGAATTCAAACTGGAAAGCATCGCCAAGTGCGTGTCTTCAAGGATGCCTGATATAGTGCTGGTATTTGCCAGATCAATCGTCAGTTCGCTTCGTGAAATTGAGTTGGATCAGGCAATCGAGTTCGTGATCTTGGATATGTCCCTGCCTACTTACGACGTTGGGTCTGATGAGTCTGGAGGTCGTCCCCAAGGGTTCGGTGGGCTCACCGTGATGCAGCATCTGGATGCATTGGAGAGGCGAATTCCAGTTCTCGTGGTGACCCAATTTCTCAGCTTTGAAGAAGGTGATGAGATCCTTGAGGTAGAGGATTTGAAACGGGCCTTGGTGGATGATTATGCCGATCTCTTTGTCGGTCTGGTTCAGTACAGTGGCGGGTCAAGTAACTGGAAGGATGAGTTGATGATGAGGCTTGAGTCGGTGGTGCGCCAATGAAGAGTTTGAGTATTCTTATTGTTGAAGATAATTCGGAGAAGCTTGGCAAGGTCGAGGCGGCCATTAAATCTGCTGGTATCGTGTTCAGCTGCGATGTGGCGGAAACGATAATTAGTGCGAAGCAGTTTGTTGTGGCTAAGCAGTATGATTTGCTCATCCTCGATCTTTCTCTCCCAAATTATCCTGGCGAGGCGGAGCGTGAAGACGCAGGTGCAAATTTCCTGAGAGAAGTTCAGGACTATGATATCTATCATCCTCCGAAGTACGTCATTGGCGTAACCGCTTTTGAAGAACTTTCCGATAAATACGGAGACAAATTTTCTGAAAGGTTCTGGAGAGTTATAACCGTCGAATCTGGGAGCGATAGCTGGTCTAGGGAGATAACTTCGTTCGTGCAGCATCTCGGCAGGGTCATCTCAAAGGATGATGCCCAGGCGGTAGTGGATGTAGTGGTGATCACAGCGCTTTCAGATGAATTTGATAAAATATTGTCCCTTCCATTTGGTTGGTCCAGTCCAATGGAGCTGGATGACCAGATCTACTATAGGCTCGGCACTGTTGTTTCTGGCGGGCAGTCTATTTCTGTGGCTGCCATTTGCTCGCTCCGGATGGGACCAGTCCCTGCTGCAACGCTTGGCTGCAAAGCCATGGCTCATTTGAGGCCTCGCGTCATCGGGATGACAGGGATATGCGCAGGGGTAAAAGGCCAAGCAAATTTAGGCGACATTGTTGCTGCGACGGAAGTCTTTAGCTGGGAGTCTGGGAAGTTGATTGCAGATTCCGATAATCCTTTTTTGCCAGAGCCCGTTTCTGTAAGTATTGCTGAAATTGTCGTTGCGAAGGTCCAGCAAATCCAGAGTGACAGCAACTGGCTTGATCAAGTTCGTCGTGAGTACGGCGGGCAAGCTCCGGTAAATGCGCTTCAGATTGTTTCTGGGCCGATTGCCACCGGAGGGCCGGTTGTGTCGGACACCGAGATTGTTGAGCGAATTAGGAAGATAAACAGAAAGACTGTTGGCATAGAGATGGAAGCGTTTGGATTGCTTTTCGCGGCACGGTCTTGGCGAGCGTCGCCGCCGCTGCTTTTTTGTTTCAAGGCTGTCTCTGACTTTGCTAATAGTGATAAGGACGACAGCGTCAGGCACTACGCGTCTTATGTAAGTGCGCGTCTTTTTGGGGAAATGCTGATACGGTTTGGTGGTGTCCTATTGCCGCCGCGATAGGGTATGTCCGCTTTCGTATAGAAGTTTCTTTTGATTGGCGTCAATTTCCAGCCGGCCCGTGCGAGGTATCCGGCGACCTGATAGAGCCGCCCGGCGTCGGTCAGGTCTGCGGGCCGGGCGGTCCGTTGCTCCGGTTGCCTGCCTAGTCGTGCTTCAATACGAATGACCGCGCGACTCAACCCTGAGAGGGGGGGGCAGCGCCACCGCGGCTTGGAACCGCTAGCTGATCACCGGGCAGAATCCGGCGTCGGTGCTGGAGGTGGGGCAACGGTTGGTCGAGCGGCTGAAGATTGAAAAGAACTCTGCGCTGGCTTCCAGCAGCAACCAGAACTAGGTGCCTAGCAGACGATGATCGCACCACGCGGCAGAGATCGGTACCACGCGAGACGCACCTCTGATCCCAGAAAACGAACGGCCCGCAATGCGGGCCGTTCGTCGTCCATCAAACCCACACACCCTCAGATATGCAACGCATGCCCCAGCGCACGCAGCGCCGCTTCCTGCACCGCCTCACCCAGCGTCGGGTGCGGATGGATCGTGCCGGCGATGTCTTCCAGCGTGGCGCCCATCTCAATCGACTGCACGAAGGCGATGGACAGTTCCGAGACCTGCACGCCCACGGCCTGCCAGCCGAGGATGCGGTGGTCACTGCTGCGTGCGACGACGCGCACGAAGCCATCGGTGGATTCCAGCGACATCGCACGGCCATTGGCCGCGAACGGGAACAGCGCGACCTTGGTCTCGACGCCCTGGGCCTTGGCTTCGTCCGGCGACAGCCCGACCACCACGATTTCCGGATCGGTGAAGCACACCGCCGGAATCGCGGCCGGCACGAAGTGGCGCTTCTTGCCGCTGACGATCTCGGCCACCAGTTCGCCCTGCGCCATCGCGCGGTGCGCGAGCATCGGCTCACCGGCGACATCGCCGATCGCCCACACGTTGCGCATCGAGGTCTTGCACTGGTCGTCGATCTTGATCGCCTTGCCGGTCAGATCCAGCTGCAGCGATTCCAGATGGAAGCCGTCGGTCTTCGGGCGACGGCCCACCGCGACCAGGATCTGGTCGGCGTCCAGCGCGATTTCGTTACCGTCCTTGTCACGCACGCGCAGCTGGCCGTTGTCGGCCAGGCCGAGCACGCTGTGCCCGGTCAGCAGCTTCACGCCGGACTTCTCCAGGTGCGTGGCCACCGGCTTGGTCAGCTCGGCGTCGTAGGCCGGCAGGATGCGCTCCTGGGCCTCGACCACGGTGACTTCGCAGCCCAGCTTGCGGTACACGGTGCCCAGCTCCAGGCCGATGTAGCCGCCACCGACGACGATCAACTGCTTCGGCAGCGCGGTCGGCGAGAGGGCTTCGGTGGAGGAGATGACCTTGCCACCGAACGGCAGGAACGGCAGTTGCACCGGCACCGAGCCGGTGGCCAGCAGCAGGTGCTCGCAGGTGATGCGCAGCGTGCCGCCGTCTTCCGCGGCACCGGCGATCTCGACGGTCTTGCCGTCGACGATCGTGGCCCAGCCCTTGATCAGCTGCGCGCCGTTCTTCTTCAGTAGTGCGCTGACGCCACCGGTGAGCTTCTTGACGATGCCGGCCTTCCACGCGACGGTCTTGGCCAGATCCAGCGACGGTGCCTGCACGCTGATGCCCAGCGGCGAGGTGCCCGCCGCGTACGCGGTGACCTTGGCGAATTCCTCGGCGGCATGGATCAGCGCCTTGGACGGGATGCAGCCGATGTTGAGGCAGGTGCCACCCGGATTGACGCCCTCGACCACGATGGTCTTGACGCCGAGCTGGCCGGCGCGGATGCCGGCGATGTAACCGCCGGGACCGCCGCCGATGATCAGCAACTGGGTTTGAAGGGTATTGGACATCGCTTACTCCACGAACAGCAGGGCCGGGGTTTCCAGGCGCGTACGGATCGCCTGCACGAACTCGGCCGCATCCATGCCATCGACGATGCGATGGTCGAACGAAGACGACAGATTCATCAGCTTGCGGGCCACCACCTGGCCCTCGCGGAACATCGGGCGTTCGATGATGCGGTTCACACCGACGATCGCCACTTCCGGATGGTTGATGATCGGTGTCGACACCACACCGCCGACCGCACCGAGGCTGCTGATGGTGATGGTCGAGCCGGACAGCTCCTCACGCGTTGCTTTGCCCACGCGCACGGCATTGGCCAGGCGCGCGATTTCGGTGGCGGTCTGCCACAGATCCAGCGATTCGGCATGCGCGACCACCGGCACCGACAGGCCGACCTCGCTCTGGGTCGCGATGCCCAGCTGCACACCCTCGTAGCGGGTCACGATGTTGGCCTGGTCGTCGAAGCGGGCGTTCATCTGCGGGAAGTCGCGTGCGGCCAGCACCACCGCGCGTGCCAGCAGCGGCAGCAGGGTCAGCTTGCCGCGCTCCTTGGCCCAACGTTCGTTGAGCTTGGCGCGCAGGGCTTCCACTTCGGTGACGTCGATTTCTTCCACATAGGTGATATGCGGAATGGTCGTCCAGGACTGCTGCATCTTCTGCGCGATCTTGCGGCGCAGGCCGATGATCGGCACCTGCTGCTCGCCGGTGCGGCGCGCGTAGCTGCTGCCACCGGCACTGCCGCCGACCGGCTGCGCCTTGCCACCGGCGGCGGCGTAGGCATCCAGATCGGCCTGCAGGATGCGCCCGCCCGGGCCGGTAGCCGGCACGTAGCGCAGCTCGACACCCAGGTCCCAGGCGCGGCGGCGCACGGCCGGCGAGGCCAGGGGGGCTTCACCGGCGTTGAGCACGCCGTTGGTCACCGCGCCACGCGCGTCCTGCTTGGCGGCGCAGGCGGGGGCGGAGGCAGCGGCGACCTTGGCGGGCGCCGCGGCCGGTGCAGCCTCGGCGGCGGCCGCAGGTGCAGCAGCAGGCGCAGCCGCCTTGGGCGCAGCCACCGGTTCGGCCGGCGTGGCAGCAGCCGGTGCACTGGCGGCACTCGCATTGCCGGCGCCTTCCACTTCCAGGCGGATCAGCTCGCTGCCGACGGCCATCATCTGGCCGGGCTTGCCGCCCAGCGAGACCACGGTGCCTGACACGGGGGAGGGGATCTCGACCATGGCCTTGTCGGTCATGACCTCGGCCACGACCTGGTCTTCGGCGACCGGGCCACCGACCTCGACCTTCCAGGTGATCAGTTCGACTTCGGCGATACCTTCACCGATGTCCGGCATCTTGATGACGTGATGTCCCATGGTTCAGTCCTCCAGCACGCGCTGCATTGCATCGATGACCCGGGACGGACCCGGGAAGTAGTCCCATTCCTGCGCGTGCGGATACGGGGTGTCCCAGCCGGTAACGCGTTCCACCGGTGCCTGCAGGTGGTAGAAGCAGTGCTCCTGCACCAGCGCGACCAGTTCGGCGCCGAAGCCGCAGGTGCGGGTGGCTTCGTGCAGCACGATGCAGCGGCCGGTCTTCTTGACCGAGTTGACGATGGCGTCCAGATCCAGCGGCCACAGGCTGCGCAGGTCGATCACTTCGGCGTCGATCCCGGCATCTTCGGCGGCGGCCTTGGCCACCCACACGGTGGTGCCGTAGGTGATGATCGTCAGTGCCTTGCCTTCGCGGGCGATGGCGGCCTTGTCCAGCGGTACGTTGTAGTAGCCCTCCGGCACCAGGTTGTCCGGGTACTTGGACCACGCGGTGACCGGGCGGTCGTGGTGACCGTCGAACGGGCCGTTGTACAGGCGCTTGGGCTCCAGGAAGATCACCGGATCGTCGTTCTCGATCGAGGCGATCAGCAGGCCCTTGGCGTCGTACGGGTTGGACGGCATGACCGTGCGCAGGCCAGTGGCGTGCGCAAAGATCGCCTCCGGGCTCTGGCTGTGGGTCTGGCCACCGTAGATGCCGCCGCCACACGGGGTGCGGAACACCAGCGAGGAGGTGAAGCTGCCACCGGAGCGATAGCGCATGCGCGCCGCTTCGGAGACGATCTGGTCGTAGGCCGGGTAGATGTAATCAGCGAACTGGATTTCGGCGACCGGGCGCAGGCCGTAGGCAGCCATGCCGATCGCCGCGCCGGCGATCCCGTTTTCGGAAATCGGCGCATCGAACACGCGCTGCTTGCCGTACTTGGTCTGCAGGCCATCGGTGCAGCGGAACACGCCGCCGAAGTAGCCCACGTCCTGGCCGAAGACCACCACGTTGTCGTCGCGTTCCAGCATCACGTCCATCGCCGAGCGCAGCGCCTGGATCATGGTCATCGGCGTGCCGCCGGTGTTGTTCTGTTCAATCCCGCTCATGGTGTTCAGACTCCCAACTGCTGACGCTGGCGACGGAGATGTTCGGGCATGTCCTTGTAGACGTCTTCGAACATGAGGGCCGCGCCGGGACGGTTGTCGCTGCCGAGCAACCCGTGGGTTTCGGCTTCCTTGAGGGCACGCAGGACCTCGGCATCCAGTTCGGTGCGCAGTTCGTCGTGCTGCTGCTCGCTCCACAGGCCGCGCTTGATCAGGTGCTGCTTCAGGCGGTCGATCGGATCGCCGAGCGGGAACTGCTGGGCATCATCGGCCGGGCGGTACTTGGAGGGATCATCCGAGGTCGAATGCGGGCCGGCGCGGTAGGTGACCCACTCGATCAGGGTCGGGCCCAGGTTGCTGCGGGCGCGTTCGGCGGCCCAGCGCGAGGCGGCGTATACGGCCAGCAGATCGTTGCCGTCCACACGCAGCGACGGAATCCCGTAGCCCACGCCGCGCGCGGCGAAGGTGGTGTTCTCACCGCCGGCGATGGCCTGGAAGGTGGAAATCGCCCACTGGTTGTTGACCACGTTGAGCACGACCGGGGCGCGGTACACGTGCGCGAAGGTCAGCGCGGCGTGGAAGTCGCCTTCGGCGGTCGCGCCATCACCCACCCATGCGGTGGCGATGCGGGTGTCGCCCTTGATCGCCGAAGCCATCGCCCAGCCCACGGCCTGGATGTACTGGGTGGTCAGGTTGCCGGAGATCGAGAAGAAGCCGTAGTCCTTGTACGAGTACATGATCGGCAGCTGGCGGCCCTTCAGCGGGTCGGCCGCGTTGGACAGCACCTGGCAGATCATGTCGACCAGCGAGACCTGCTTGGTGATCAGGATGCCCTGCTGGCGGTAGGTCGGGAACTGCATGTCGTCATCGCGCAGCGCCAGGGTCTGGCCGACGGCGATGGCTTCTTCACCCAGGCACTGGATGTAGAACGAGGTCTTCTTCTGGCGCTGGGCGATCAGCAGGCGGGCGTCGTAGGCGCGCGTCTTGAGCATGGCGTGCATCGCACGCAGCAGCACCGCGTCGTCGATGTCGGCAGCCCAGGGGCCCACGGCGTCGCCGTTGTCATCCAGCACGCGGATCAGCTGGCCGGTCATCGGCGCGGTCTGGCTGGCGCTCACATCCACGGGCGGCTTGTCGACCGCGCCGGCGGGGCTCAGCTTCAGATAGGAAAAGTCGGTGGCCTGGCCGGGACGGGCGCTGGGCTCGGGCACGTGCAAACGCAACGGTTCACTCGTGGCGGGAATCTGGGGTGATGACATGTCAGGGGCCTCGCTGGGCTTGGGTCATGGAGCTACAGGCATACCGCAGGCGGGGGGCAACGGTAATGGCGATGTTGGCGCGCCGACATCCGGTCAGGATCTCGTCGCGAAGCGGGTAAGGACCAGCGCTTGCAAGGCGGCTGGGGCCATGGCGCATTGCACCCAGTGTGAAGTCTAGAGGCACAGCGGCTTATCGTAAATTTGTTTAATTGCGTATGAGGTATTGTTTATTCAGATATCTTCGTTCCGTGGGAGCCCGTGAATGCAAATCCCCGCCAACATGACCCTGCGCCAGCTCCGGTACTTTGCCGAAGCGGCCGAGTTGGGGCAGTTTTCGCAGGCTGCGCGCAAGCTGCACGTCTCCCAGTCGGTCATCACCACCGCGGTCGCCCAGCTGGAAGCCTCGCTGGGCCTGAAGCTGTTCGACCGCATGCCGCACGGGGTCGGGCTGACCGCCGAGGGGCACCGGTTCCACCAGCATGTGCGGCACATCCTGGACACCCTGCAGGACGCGCTCAGCGAGCCGATGTTCCTGGCCAACACCCTGCCGGGCCGGGTGAGGATCGGCGCGTCCTACACGGTGCTCGGTTACTTCCTGCCAAGCCTGCTGGCGCGCTTCAAGCGCTCCTACCCGCAGGTGGAGGTGGATCTGGTGGACATGGACCGTGCCGCGATCGAGCAGGGCGTCGGCAGCCGCGACCTCGATTTCGGGCTGTGCATCATTTCCAACATGGCCGAGCCCTATGTGCTGCGGCGGCAGGTACTGATCCGCTCGCGCCGCCAGCTGTGGCTGGCCGAATCGCACCCGCTGCTGCAGCTGCCGGTGATCAGCCCGGCCGACGTCGAGCCGTATCCGTACATCATGCTGATGGTCGACGAAGGGCAGGAGTCGGCGATGCGCTACTGGCGCTCGGTCGGGCGCGAACCCAATGTGGTGTTCCGCACCTCGTCGCTGGAAGCGCTGCGCGGCATGGTCGCCTACGGCTTCGGGGTGAGCATCCTGTCGGACATGGTCTATCGGCCGTGGTCGCTGGAGGGGCGCCGGATCGACGTACGCACCCTGACCGACGCGGTGCCGCCGATGGAAGTCGGCCTGGTCTGGCGCCCGGACGAAGACCTGTCCGCGCCGGCACGCGCACTGCATCAGTTCCTGGTCTTTGCCTGTGGCGGGTGAGCGCCGAGTGCATCGGCCAGGGCAGGACGCGGATCGGGCAGCTCACCGACGGGCGCGGTGAAGGCCTGCCCACGGCGTGTCCAGATCTGCCACGCCGAGTACGTCAGCAGCGGCACCACGTAGGTGGCCAGGATGGCGTAGGCCAGCAGCCGGTAGCCCTTCGCGATCAGCGCGACCAGTCCGATGCCATCGGCCAGGAATACGGCCATCAGCAGAATGGCGGCAATGATCGCCACCCGCATGCCGCGGCCGGGGGCAGCGCCGGTGCGCTCTTTCCAGTTGACGCTGATGCGACCGTCCACCGAGGCCATCAGCGTGACTCCGGTTTCGACCAGCGCGACCATGATCATCAGCCGGAACAGCCACTGGAACCACGGCAGGCCGAGCTGGCCGAGCATCAGGTCCGAGGGCAGGGGCGCATCGGCGATGTCCGGCAGGAAGGCGATCATGCAGACGTAGAACACGATGGCCGGCAGGATCGCCAACGGGCCGGCCAGGGCGCCGGCGATCACCGCATCGCGCCGGCACAGCAGGTGGCGCACCACCAGCAGGATCGAGACCGCCGCGAACATGTTGTAGCCGGCGTAGGTCACGCCGTTGAGCACCCAGTCCTGGCCGAGCTCATGGGTGTTGGACAGCTGTGCCATCGCGCCGCCGCCGAAGCGATAGAGGATCAGGCACGCGGCAATGGCGTAGACCAGGTACATGAAGGCCGACATCAGCTTGAACATGCGTTCGACGGCGTTGGTGCCGGCCTGCACCACACCGGTGATGATCGCCACCAGCACCAGCGTGCCGACGATCCGTGGCCAGCCGAACATGGTCGCGGCCAGTTCGCCGGCGGCCGCGCCGAACACCGCCAGCACGACGACGATCAACGCCAGGTAGGCCACTTCGAAGGTCCACCAGCCACGGCCCAGCAGATGCCGGAAGAAGGTGCGGTAGTCGTTGGCACGGATCGCCCGTGCCAACAGGAACGTCAGGATGCAGATCACGCTCCAGATCAGCATCGACAACACCATCGCCGCCAGGCCGCCCCAGGGGCCTGAGGGCAGGAAAAACTCCGCCAGCTCACGGCCGGTCGCGTATCCGCCGCCGATCACGGCGGACTTGAACGCCAAGCCGGGCAACAGATACCGCTGGAACCGGCTGGCGGCGGCGGTCACTTGCGCGCGGCCGTCGGCTGCAGCAGGTAGAAGTCGCGCACGGTGCGGGCGATCTCGGCGATCACACGCTCACGTTCGCTGCGTGGGGCATTGCTGGCTTTGACGAACACGGAGATCGCAAACTGGCTGCCATCGGGCAGGGTGACTACGCCCACATCGTTGACGGTGCCGGCTACGGTGCCGCTCTTGTCGGCCACCTTGGTGCCCGGCGGCAGACTGCCACGCAGGCGTGCACTGCAGGTGCGGCAACGTTCCATGATCTGCACCAGCACCTCGGTGCTGGCCGGGCTCAGCGCCTTGCCGGTGAACAGCCTGGTCAGCAGGGTCGACATCGCACGCGGCGTGGAGGTGTCGCGCGGATCCTTGTCGAAGGCTTCGTTGCCGGATTTCGTGCGCTTGACCACCTCGGGGTCGAGGGTCAGTTCGGCCACGCGTTCCTTGGTCAGCGGCTCATCGCCGAGGCCGAAGATATCGCTGAGCAGCTGCCGGGTGTTGCGATCCAGGCGCTGGCCTTCGATGCCCTGTGCGCGCAGCCAGGCGGTGACCGCAGCCGGCCCGCCAGCCTGCGCCACCAGCACGTCGGTGGCGGTGTTGTCGCTCTGGGTCAGCATCACTTCCAGCAGGTTGTGCACCGACAGGCTCACACCATCATGGATGAAGCGGTCCGCGATCACTTCCGAATCGACATAGAACGCCTTCGGCACCGGCACCATCGTGGTCAGTGCCAGTTCGCCGGCATCGACCTTGGTCAGTATCACGGCCGCCACGGCGACCTTGAACGTGCTGGCCATCGGGAATGCTTCGTCGGGATTGAGATGGACCTGCGCGCCCTTGCCATCCAGGCGCCACGCCGAGACCCCCACCTTGCCGTCGACCAGGGTGGCCAGGCGCGCGACTTCGGTTTCAACCGGGCTGGTGGTGGCGCTGAACGCAGCGAGCGGGCTCAGGCCCAGCAACGCGGCAACGCACAGGCTCAAGGTACGGGATGTCATCTTCATGCGATGCAGGCCTCCAGCAAACGGTTGAATTCCCCATCTTGCCGCATCGGGTCGGCCACCGGCAGACCAAGACGCGCGCTGACTTCGGCACAGGCGGCGGCTGCCGCGGCGTCGGTCATGCCATGGGTATTGAGACTGACGCCGACGCAGCGGATATCAGGATTGGTACGGCGCCCCAGCTGCACGGTCAATGCGATGACCTCTTCGATGGAGGGCAGCGGATAGTCCGGATACCCCAGCACGTGCTTGCGCCCCGGCTGGTGGCAGACCACGAACACATCCGGCTGGCTGCCATGCAGCAGACCGAGGCTGACACCGGCGTAGGCGGGATGGAACAGCGAGCCCTGGCCTTCGATGACATCCCAGTGATCGTCGGCCGCATTCGGGCTGAGCAGTTCGGCGGCACCGGCCGAGAAATCGGCGACCACCGCGTCCATCGGAATGCCGCTGCCGGCGATCAGGATGCCGGTCTGGCCGCTGGCGCGGAAGTCGGCATCCACGCCGAGCCCACGCAGGCCGCGTGCCAGCGCCAGCGCGGTGTACTTCTTGCCCAGCGCGCAGTCCGTGCCGACGGTCAGCACGCGCTTGCCGGTGCGCTTGCGGCCGTTGCCGACCGGAATGCCGCGCGGCGGCACGCGCACATTGATCAGCTCGCGCCCGTGGCGTTCGGCCGCCGCAGCCAGTTCCGGAATGTCACCCAGCTTCTGGTGCATGCCGCTGACCAGGTCCAGGCCGTTTTCCAGTGCGTCCACCAGCGCCGGCAGCCACTGCGGGGGAATGACCCCACCGCCGTTGGCCACGCCGATCACCATCGCACGTGCACCRGCGGCGCGCGCCTGCGCCGGCGTCATGCTCGGCAGGCCGGTGGTGATCGGGCAGCCCGGCAGGCTCCACTCGGCCACGCACACTTCCGGCGCCCAGTCGTGCAGGCCGATCGCGGTCTTGGCGAAGCCCGCTTCGGTGGTGTCACCCAGGAACAGCAGGTACGGCTGGGGGAGGGCGGCGAGGGCCTGTACGGCAGCGGTGGGCGTTGCGCTCATGAGGGATCCAGTAGTCGGGGGAGAGAAGAGAGGGGAGGCATTCACGACGAGGGGCTCGCAGTTGTTAGACCTGGTTGGATCTGTATAAGTCCTAATCAGAGAATATGCAACCCAATCAGGATACTCCTTTAGTCTCTTCCGACCGTGAGCCCGGCGACGGCTTGCGCCCCACCGGGCACGGCGCTACGGCACTCAGTAGCGGTAGTCGATCGACATGCCGATCGTGCGTGGCTGCAGCGGCACGCCGGTCACCGCGACGTAGCGGTTCAGCGCGTCCCGTACCGAGCCGGTTGAGACGTAGGCACGCTCGTCGGTGGCATTGCGGGCATACAGGCGGACCGTCCACGTCATGTTGGTCAGCTCGGCATGCAGGTCCAGCGCGTGGTAGCTGTCGATGTCGTACGCGCCGGCGACGCGCTCGCCGGTGACCCGGTAGCCAGCACCGACCCGGCCCTGCCACTGGTCGCTCACATCGAAGTCGTAGTCGATCGTGCTCGACCAGCTCAGGCGCGGCGTCATCGGCATCCGGCTGCCGGACACCAGGCCGCTGGAGGGCGGTACATCACCGATCTTCGAATCGATGTAGGCCGCATTGAGGCCGACCGTCAGGCGCTCGGCCGGGCGGACCATGAAGCTCAGTTCCGCACCCTGGCTGCGCGCGCTGCCGGCATTGCCCATCCAGCTCAGGCCGTTCTCGGAGACGCGCACCTGGATGTCGTCCCAGTCGATCCGGAACAGTGCCAGATCGATCATCGCGCGGCGGTCCCAGAAGTGCGATTTGAAGCCGAGCTCGAGGTTGTCCAGCGTATCGGCCTTGGTCATCGGCACCACGCCGGAGGTCGAGACGTTCGGTCCACCCGGGCGATAGCCGGTGGCGTAACGCGCGTAGATCATCGAGCTGTCGTTGAGGTGCCAGCGCGAGGCCAGCTTCCACGTGGTCACGCTGTCATCGGCGGAGTCGGCCAGATCGATCGGCCGCGGGCCGTACAGCAGCCCGATGCTGTGCTGTTCGAAATCCTGCTGGTTGCGCGCGTGCCGCACACCGGCGGAGACATCGAAGCGCGGGCTGAACTTGTACGTGACGTCGGCGAAGATCGCCTGCTCGTCATAGGTGCCGGGCAGGCTGGCGGTGCCGGGGTTGAACGGCAGCGGGATGCCGTTGGCATCGTAGGCACTGACCTGCTGGCGGTTGGTGTTCTTCTCGCCGGTGAAGAAGGTGCCGAGCAACCATTCGACGCGCTCGCTCTCCTTGGAGCTGATGCGGAATTCCTGGGTCCACTTGCGCGTGCCGAGGAAGACATCGAACTGCGCCTGGCCGGCCGGGTACGGTGTCAGCAGCGGCCAGGCCACGCCATAGACCAGCGTGGAATCCTGCACTTCGTCCATGCGGGTTTCGGAGAAGCTGGTGGCGGAGACGAAATCGACGTTGCCCAGATCCCAGTCCAGGATCGCCGAGTAGTAGTCGGTTTCCATCCGGTACGGCGTCGCGCGCTGCAGGATGCCTTCGAGCGGGCCGCGGATCGGCTCCAGCGTGGGATAGGTCAAGCCCACCGCACTGGAGTTGTCGGCGTCCACGATCTGCGACAACGCCTGCACGCGCAGGTTGGCGGTGTCGCTGATGCGCCAGGTCAGGGCCAGGCGGGAGGCCAGCTGGTAGTAGCCGTTGCTGTCTTTGGCATCCTCGCCGGTGAGGTCAGGCTGGTCGACGTAGCCGGGCGTGCTCTGGCGCGACAGGCTGGCGCGCATGGCCAGCTTGCCTTCAATGAGCGGTACGTTGAAGGCCGTGCGCACGCCGATGCCGGTATCACCGGCCTCCTTGGTCGCGTTCACATCCGTGCCGGCGCGGAACTCGAACGCATCCGGATCGGCCGCCTTGGTGATGTACTTGAACAGCCCGCCCATCGAACTGGCGCCGTACAGCGTGCCCTGCGGGCCGCGCAGCACTTCCACGCTCTGGATGTCATACGGCAGCAGGTCCAGTGCGTAGGTGGTCGCGCGCTGTTTGTTGCTGCTCGGGCCGATCGGCGTGTCATCGATGTAGGTGCCGATGATCGAGCCGCCCCCGAGAGGCGCGACACCGCGCAGTGCCATCGTGGTCTGGCCCGGTGCGCCGCCGCTGTCCACCTGGAAGCCCGGCACGTAGGCGGCGAAGTCGTTCAGGCGGGTGGCGCCGAACGCCTCGAGACGTTCTTCGCTGATCACGCTGACGCCGGCGGCCACCTCCATCACGTTCTCGGCGCGCTTCTGTGCGGTCGCCACCACGCGATCAAGCTCCACCACATCGGGTGTGCTGCGGCTGCCATCGGCGTCGGCATCCTGGGCCATCGCCGCGGTGGCAAGGCCCATGCAGCACAGGGTGACGGTGGAGGCGAGGATCGAACGTTTCATCGGCTTGCGCATGTGGCGGGCTCTCCGGAATCAGGAACGGGGTCAGGCAGGAAAAACGACGGCCATGCACGGCGGTAACAGCCGTGCAGGGGTATGGAGGCGCGCGCTGTCGACGCCGCGCCGGGTTGGCACGTCGGTCAGGGGAGGAGGCGTGGGGGAAGGAAACGGCAGACGACGGGCGTTGGCAGGTGCAAGGCCGTGTTGCTGGCCAGCGGCGCGATCGGCGCGGAGGCTGGCGGTGGGGTTGTACGGAAACTGATCGGGCATTTCGACATCCCTACAAATCCTATGTAAGGAATATTTAGCTTGATCAGGTTTATGTCAAGCTCAATCAGAAAACATCATCCCATTACGGACTATTGCGCCGCAGCAATTCAGCGGATGCGGAATCGCGTTTCCCGGCGTTCTGATCTGTCCCGGGGGCGTACGCCGGGAAACGGGTCGCTATCGGCCGCGATCGTCGCCACGGCCGATCGCCCTGCTCAACGCTGCGGCCTCAACCCGATGTCACGGCACCGTCGGCCGCGGCGGCATTCTGTGGTGCAGGTGCAGCATTGCCGGCGAGCAATGGCCGGGCACGTCGCTCCAGGCGCAGCAGCAGCACCGCAACCAGCATGCAGGTGCCGGCCATCAGCGAGAAGAAGACGGCACTGGAAAGCGTTGACCACAGCGTGCCGACCGCGCCGGCCAGCAGGTTGCCGCCGAACGAGGCCAGGAACCAGAACGCGATGATCGTGGCGCCAAAGCCGACCGGCGCCAGGCGTGCGAACAGGCCCAGCCCCACCGGCAGGATGAAGAGCTCGCCGAAGGTGAAGATCGCAAAGAACAGGACGGCCCACAGCCAGCCGACCTTGGCCGACGGTTCACCGCCCAGCATCGCCACCAGGGCAAAGGACAGGCCGACCACCGCAGCACCGATTGCCATCTTGGTCAGTGCGGCCGGCTCGCGGCCGTTGCGGGCCTGGCGGGTCCAGTGCTGCACCAGCATCGGCGTGATCAGGAACACCAGCAGGGGATTGAGCGAGAAGAACCAGGTCATCGGCAGGGTGAAATCGGCGGTGAGCACGCGGTCCACGCCGGTATCGAGCCAGATCGCGATGGTGTTGCCGATCTGCTCGTAGGCCAGGCGGAACACCACGATCAAGCCGGCAATCATCGCCATCACCTGCAGCAGTGGGCGGTAGGCTGGCTGCCACAGGGCGGAGAAGGGCAGTGTGGCGCGCTCGCTGCGCGGCGGATCCGGCGGCAGATGGCGGCGGCCGGTGATGTAGATCACCAGGCCGAGCAGCATGCCGATGCCGGCCGCGGAGAAGCCAACGTGCCAGCCATACACCTCACCCAGCGTGCCGCAGATCAGCGGGGCGAGAAACGCACCGAGGTTGATGCCCACGTAGTACACATTGAACGCCGAGCCACGGCGCGGATCATCGCGCTGGTACAGATCGCCCACCTGGCCGGGCAGGGTCGGCAGGAACAGCCCGTTGCCAAGCACGATCGCAAGCAGGGCCGGATACAGCAGCGCATCGAAGGCCATCAGGAAATGGCCGAACGCCATGATCGCCCCGCCCAGGATCACCGCCCGCCGCTTGCCCAGCCAGCGGTCGGCGAGCATGCCGCCGAACACCGGGCTGAGGTAGGCCAGCGCGGTGTACAGGCCGTAGACCATCGAGGCCTGTTCCTGCGAGAACAGCAGCTGCTTGGTCATGTAATAGACCAGCAGCGCCCGCATGCCGTAGTAGGAGAATTTCTCCCACATCTCGGTGAGGAACAGGATGGTCAGGCCGGGCGGTTGCCCGAACCAGGCCTTGCGCGGGGCATCGAGGGTCATGGGGCGGGGCGTCCGGGGGTCAGATCTGCAGGCCGGTGCTGATCAGGCGCTGGGTAATGGCGACGAACGCCACCACCAGGCCCGCCAGTGCGACGACCCAGGCACCGTAGCGGCGCACGCGCGGCCAGCTGGCCGGCGCGCGGACGGCCACCCAGACCAGTGCGAGGGCGGCAATAACGCTGAGCCAGGACAACGCCTGCACCAGGATCAACGGCCCGTTGGTGTACGAGGAGATCGCGCCCGGGCCAGCGATCGATTTCACGTACAGCGCCCAGGCGACCACGGTGCCCAGCTGCGTGGTGACCGACAGCGTCTGCAGCCAGCGCAGGCCGCGGCGTTCTGCCGGCGCGCTGACGCGGTAGTAGCGGCGCACGAACACGCCCCCGATGCGCAGCACGGCCGACAGCGTCAGCAACCCCAGCGCGACGAACAGCGCCGGGCGCAGCCATGCCGGCGAACGCCAGCCCGGGATCGGTTCAAAGCCGAACACCGAGGCGAACGGACCGCCGGAGAAGTACACCGGCCGGCCGTCCTTGACCTTCACTTCCAACAGGCCGCGGCCGTTTTCCTGCTGCCACAACCACGGCGACACCTCGCGCCAGCGCAGCAGCTGGCCGTTGAGGCCCTTCTGGCCATCCACGGTGATGGTGCCGTCCTCCTGCGGGTGCACACGGATCGGTGCGAACAGCGTCAGCATGCGCAGATACGAACTGTCCGAACGGCGCGTGCTCTGCCAGCTCGTTCCGGCCAGCGCAGCGGCGTGCTCGCGGGCAGTGGCAGCATCCACGCCCGGGCCAGCGCGTTCGATCGGCAGGGTCGGCAGGAAATTCTCGACGAAGCGCTCCCACACCTGGGCGCGCAGGGCAGAACCGGCCGCGTCACGCCCCACGCTGTTGGTGGACACGAAGACGCCGATGTTGCGTTCCGGAATCATCCACAGCCACGAGTAGAAGAACAGCATCGTGCCGCCGTGCGAGCGGGTGTCGTAGCCACCGGTGTCCGAGGCCATCCAGCCCAGGGCCATGCGCGGCAGATGCGGCAGGATCGCCGGCTGCGGGGTCAGCATCTGCGCGTTGGTTTCCGCGTGCATGATGCGCTGGCCGTCCAGTTCGCCATGGTTGAGCGTGGCCATCATGAAACGTGCCATCGCCGAGCCGGAGGCATACAGCCCGCCCACGCCCGGCGCGGTGTTCTTCTCGGCCGGGTAGCTTTTGCCCGAGCCCAGCAGATAGCCCTTGGCAGCGTGCGGCAGCAGCTCTGCCGGCAGCTTCTGTTCGAAGCTGGCGTACTGCATGTCCAGCGGCTGCAGGATGTGCTGCCTGGCGTAATCCTCGAAGCGCTGGCCGCTGACCCGCTCGACGATGTACGAGGCGATGCCGGTGGCGTAGTTGGAATACGCCGGCGTGGTGCCCGGTGCGGAGATCTGGTTGGGCACCCATTCCTTGAGGTAGTTGTCGCGGTTGGCCGGATGGTCCGGGCCCAGCACGATCAGGTAGCGCATGCGCTCTTCCAGACCGCTGGTGTGGGTCATGATCTGGCGCAGCGTGATCGGCTCACCCTTGGCCGGGACCTTGATGTCCAGGTAGGTGTTGATGTCGGTGTCCAGGTCCAGCTTGCCCTGTTCCACCAGCTGCATCACCGCGGTCCAGACGAACAGCTTGGAGATCGAGCCCGGGCGGAACAGGGTGGTCCTGGGATCCACCGGCGTGCGCTTTTCAACATCGGAGAAACCAAAGCCGCGCTCGGTGACGACCTTGCCGTTCTCGACCACGGTCACCACGGCGCCGGCGAGATCGCCCTGCGCCATCAGATAGGGCACCAGGCCATCCAGGAAGGTATCCACGCGGGCCGCATCCAGCGTGCCGGTGGCGGCCGGTGCGGGCGTGATGGTGTCCGGCGTCTCGGCAGCCACAGGTGCGGCGGGCGCCGCGACGGGCGTGGGTGCCTGCGCATGCAGCGGCGAGAACGCGGCGGTGGAGGCCAGCAGCAGGCCGCAGATCAGCGGGCGCCAGAGACTCATGCCTGCACTCCCTTGCCCCACACGGCATCGTCGCAATGCACCAGGCCCTCGTCGTAACGCAGGCCCGGCACGCGATCGTCGCGCAGGAACAGCGGGCCATCCAGATCCACCACGTCGCAATGCTGGCCCACGATGAAGGCCGGGCCCATCGCCCAGCTGCTGCCGATCATGTTGCCGACCATCACCTGCATGCCCAGCGAGCGTGCCTTGCCGACCATCGCCAGGCTTTCGGTGAGGCCGCCGGCCTTGTCGAGCTTGATGTTGATGACGTCGAACAGGCCTGCCAGCGCGTCGATCTCGGAAACGTCCTGCACACTCTCGTCGGCGGCGAACGGCAGCGGCCGCGCGAAGCCCTTGAGCTCGGCTTCGCGACCGCGCGGCAGCGGCTGCTCCAGCAGCTTGATGTCGTTGTCCAGCAGCACCGGAATCAGTGCATCGAGCACATCCACGCTGTAGCCCTGGTTGGCGTCCACGCCCATCCACACATCCGGGCGCACCTTGCGCACCGCGCGCACGCGCTCGATGTCGATATCCAGGTCACCGCTGAGCTTGAGCTTGAGTGCCTTGGCCGGCGCATAGCGTCCGGTGGCGATCGACTGCATCGTCGCCGGGTCATCGGCGCCGAGCGTCCAGGTGGTCAGCAAGGGACGCGTCTGCGAGAGCCCGGCCAACGCCCAGGCATGCTTGCCGGTGCGGCTTGCTTCCAGATCCCATAGCGCGCAGTCCAGCGCGTTGCGCGCACCGCCGCGGGGCAGCAGCTGCTGCAGTTCGGCACGGGTGATGCCGGCTTCGATCCGCGCACGCAGCAGTTCCAGCGTGGCCAGCATCTGCTCGGGCGTGTCATTGAAGTAGTACACGCCGCTGGCTTCGCCACGGCCGCGATGGCCGTCCTCTTCCAGTTCCACGCGCAGTACCGGCGCGTTTTCGAACACGTAACCGCTGATCCGGAACGGGGCCAGCAACGCAAGCGAGTCGATCTGCAGGGTCAGTTTCACAGGATGTCTCCAGCCCCATGGCGGGGCCATGGGTCAGTAGTTGAGAGCGAAGTCGGCCAGGCCCATCAGGACCAGGGCGTAAGCGAGCACGCAGGCCGACAGCAGCAGCAGCGCGGCCCACAGGCGCGCCAGCCAGCCGCGTCCAGCGCGGACCGTCTGCACCAGGTTCCAGGCCGTTGCGCCGATCCCACCGATGATCGCGATCACCGTGGCGATGCCCAGCCCGATCACTGCCGGATCCAGACGATCATCCAGGCGGGCGAAATCGGCTGACGCCCAGGCCATCACGGCCATCGCGGCCGCAGGCACCAGCAGCAGGAGCCAGCAGGCGGCGCGGCTCAGGCGATAGGCCAGCAGGGTGCTGCGCGGCCAGCCCAGCACGCGGCCATGACGGCGGCGGACGAGGGCGGCGATGGGCCACGCCAGCGCGGCCAGTGCCAACACCGCCACAGCAGCGGTCAGCAACGGCTTGAGCCACAGCGCCGAGCGGTAGCCTTCCGCGGCCAGGAACACGTTGAACGGGGAGGAGGAATCCACCGCGAAGCCGACCGGCGTGCCGTCCTTAAGGATGGCGGCCAGGCGCAGTTCGCTGTTGCTCGCCTGCCACAGCCACGGGCCGATCGGCTTGAAGGTGGTCGGCTGCCCGTTGGGCTGCTTCAGGCGCGGCAGACGCAGGCTGCCATCGTCGAGGGCTTCCAGGCGCGTCTGGGTGAGGATGCCGGTACGGCCGATGCCGGTTTCGGCACGGCGCGAATCGAGGTAGCTCGGTGCTGCCAGCTGGCGTGCCTGCGCCTTGGCCAGCGCCGCGTCGACGGCCGCTGCCGGGGCCGGGGCGCCCGCCGGGAAGTAACGGTCAGCGAAGTTCTCCAGCAGTTCACGCCGGATCGGGCCGGTGATCCCATTGGCGCCGGCGCTGTTGAGCGAGACGAACAGGCCGACATCGTGGTCGCGGAACAGGAACAGCTGCGAGTGGAAGGAGTAGGTGTCGCCGGCGTGCGACACCACGCGCTGGCCGTTGACATCGATCTCGTAGAAGCCGAGCGCCATGGTGTTCAGTGGCGGCGCGAAGCGGGTCTGCGGGGTCAGCATCAGCTGGCTGGTCGCCGCCTTCAGGATGGCGGTGTCATGACCGCCGGCGGCACTGAGGTGCGCGATCATGAAGCGCGCCATGTCGCTGCCGGTGGCCGAGAGTGCGCCGGCCGGCGCGGAGGGGGTCACTTCGAACGCACGCGGCTTGCCCGAGCCGAGGGCATAGCCTTTGGTCACCAGGGCGCGCAGCGCCGGCGGCAACGGCTGGCGGAAGCTGGCGTGCTGCATCTGCAGCGGCACGAAGATGTGCTGCTCGACATACTCGGCGAAGGGCTGGCCCGACACGCGCTCGACGATGTAGCCGGCCAGGCTGGTGCCGTAGTTCGAGTACGCGGGCACCGTGCCCGGCGCGAAGATCTGCGCCGGCACCCGGCGCTTGAGATACGGGCCCAGTTCGATGCCGCCGGCCTCGGCCACGGCTTCGCTGGTCCACATGTACTTGATGTTGGCCTCGAAGCCGCCGGTATGCGTCATCAGCTGGCGCAGCGTGATCGGCAGGCCGCGTTCGGGCACCTTGAAATCCAGGTACTGATTGATGTCCGCGTCCAGATCCAGCTTGCCGGCTTCCACCAGCTGCATCACTGCGGTCCAGGTCATCAGCTTGGAGACCGAGGCCATCCGGAACAGCGTGCGGTCCGGATCCACCGGCGTCTGCGCGGCCACATCGGAAACGCCGTAGCCGCGGCGGACCAGGATCTGGCCGTCCTTGACCACGGTGACCACCGCACCGGCGATATCGCCCCGCGCGATGGCATACGGCATGAAGCCATCCAGCCAGGTGGTCGCATCGTCGGCGGTGAGCCGGGCAACGGAATCCACGCCGGCAGGCGGTGTTGCCGCCTGGGGTGGGGCGGGTGGCCGCTGTGCGTCGGCCTGGAAAGACAGCAACAGCCCACAGCACAAGCCGACAAGCCCTGACAACGCACGCATGTGACGATCCCCTTCAAACCATCTCAATCAGACAACAATATTCCTGATCAGAGAAATGTCAAATGCGCGTGATCGTGATCGGATCGCGCCAACCGGGCTGAATGTGACGTTTGGATGCCCTGCGCAGGCCGTTCTTCGGCCATTGAGAACGTTTTCAGGGCGCAGAGAAGCGCTTAAGGCGGCGAACGCGACAAGAAAGCATCCTGATCAGGATGGCATTCATCTCTACGTAGTATCGTATCGGCAACTTCACCAGCAATAGCCCAAAGGTCCTGTCGATGAGCCCCAAAAGCCCGACGCTCGGAACCCTGCTGCGCGGTCTGCGCACCCGCCAGGGATGGACGCTCAAGGAAATGAGCGAGCACACCGAAATTCCGCTGTCCACGTTGTCCAAGATCGAGCATGACCGCTTGACCTTGACCTACGACAAGCTGCAGCACCTGTCCCAGCGCTTGAACCTGCGCATGTCCGAGCTGTTCTCCGAGCCGGAGAGCGACAGCGCGCCCAAGCCGGTCACCGCGCGGCGCAGCCTCGGCTCGCTCGACAAGGCACTGCGGGTGCAGACCGACAACTACGATTACTACTACCTGTGCACCGAACTGCGGCGCAAGCGGATGATCCCGATCCTCACCAAGGTGCGCGCCAAGACCACCGCCGAATTCGGTGAGCTGGTCCGCCACCCGGGCGAGGAATACGTGCATGTGATCGAAGGCCGCATCCAGGTCCACACCGAGTTCTACGATCCGGTGGTGCTGGAGACCGGGCAGGGCATCTACATCGACAGCCAGATGGGCCACGCCTACATCGTCGATACCGGCTGCGAGGAAGCGGTGCTGCTGGCCGTCTGTGCCAGCGCGGACGAGGATCTGATGGAATCGCTGATCACCCTGCATGAGCAGGAGGGTGGGGTCTGATTCTGCGCCCTGCGTGGCGCTGCGAGGACCCTGTGCCCGTAGCGCCGGATCGCAGTCGGCCGAAACGAACGCTTACCAGTTCGCCTCCAGCCGGCGGAACGGCTGGGTGAGCAGCACACCGCGTGCGTCGTAGTCGGTGACGTTGCGTCCATCCACCCGCACCGTGGTGGGGCGTGTCCGGCTCGGCCACCACACGCGCACCGCGGTGTCCTTGCGCAGTCCCTTGCCCAGCGTGACCTGCAGCGCTCCCTCGCGCTGCCGGGCCTGCAGCGCCAAGGTGCCATAGGCAGTCGGCAGGCGATCCACTGCCAGCCCATCACCGGCCAACCATGACGGCGGGGTGCCCGGCAGCAGTGACAGCGCGTCATCGTCTTCGCGCATCAGCATTCCGAACAGCGTGCGCCCGTACTCCGCACCGATCCAGGTATGCGGCATGTCGCCGAGGTAGCGCGGGAAGCGCAGCCGCGAGTGCACCACCTCGGCCAGCACCTGCCATTCCAGCGGGCGGCGGTCATGCAGCAACCCCTGCAGCAGTTCGTCGGCAGCCTCGGGCTGGTCCAGATGTACGTAGCTCAGCACGTTGCGGATTTCATACGGCGTGTAGGCGTACAACGCGTCCGGCTCGCCGCGCTTGCGCACATCCTGCAGATACCGCGCGAACGTGGTGCGCAGTGCCTCCGCCGGCAGCACATCCTGCGCGCCGGTCGGGTCGAGTGCAATCGACACACCGGTCGGGTCGCCATCGCCAAGGTCGGCCGAAGAGGGAATGAAGTCGATGCCCTTCCACGCCATCGTGGCGCGGATCGAAGCGGCCAGCGCATCGTGCAGGGCGGCGTACTGTCCGCGCGCCCATGCTGCGGTTTCGTGATCGCCGAGCGACTCGGCCAACCACGCGCCGTCATGCCAGCCCTTCAGGCCCCAGTAGTCGTCCCAGTAGCTGTGCGTGGGCGACGGGTAGCCCTCGTGGCTGATCGATGGCGCCAGGATGCCGGCGAAACGCTCGGGCGCGGGCTGGCTGGCCATGTAGCCGGGCACCAGCGTGCGCTCGCGGAGTTCCTGCAGGAAGCGCATCGCCGCTTTCACTTTGGGCAGGTACGCGCGCACCGAATCCGGTCCGCCATCCAGCCGCGCGACGTCGGCAACCAAGGCGATGTACTGCCCTTGGCTGTCGTATTCGATATCCGAGCCGAAGCCGGTGTTGACGCTGCCGTCGTCATTGAGGATCGGCGAGACCAGACCGTTGGCGTGCACGCCGTGCTCGCTGTACCAGGCCAGGTAATCGCGTGCGACCTGGGATTCCCCCATGCGCAGCAGCACCGCCGAGGTCGCCATGCCGTCGCGGATGAAGGAGCGGTTGTAGTTGCGCGGGCCGGGCTGCATCGCAGGGCCGGTCTGGTTGATCAGCATGTAGGCGGCCTGCGCGCGCAGCATGTCCACGAGGGAGGGATCGGGCAGACGCAGCCCGACCTGGCCCAGGCGTGCCTGCCAGTCGTCCGATGCACGTTTGGCCAGCGCGTCGTACGCCGCATCGGGTGCGCGCGGGACGCCGGCGAGATCCAGCGCCGGGGCGTCGGGCAGGGCGCCATCTGCGGCCGAGGCGGCGGTCCCGAGCGGGAAGGCGACCACCACGGAGCGGCTGGCACCGGGTGCGAGCTGCACGCGGTAGGCCAGCGCTGCGGAGGCCAGGCCGTCGGTATCGCGTGCCTGCGTGGCGGCGGGCAAGGTGCCGCTGGCGATCGCCGCGGTGATCTCGCTGCTGCCGTCCGGGCCGAATGGTGCCGCACCGGCAGCATCCACCGGGGTCAGCGACTGCAGCAGGGCGCGACCATTGATACGCACGCGTTGCCCTTCGATGGCGACCTCGCGGATCGGTGAGATGCCACCGTTCTGCCACGGCGGATTCATCTGCATCGGCCGCACCGCCAGGGTCAGGGTGCCGTCGACGGGCGCACTGCCGGTGTTGCGCAGGCGGTGACGCACGAAGGTGACCGGCTGGCCATCGAGCTCGACCGCAAACGCTTCGCTCTGCAGTTCAAGCCCGGATTGTGGCGACCAGGTGGCCGAGGGCATCGGCTTCCAGCCGTCGCGCAGTGCGTGCTGCACCGGTTGGTCGGCCGAGCCTGCGGCAACACCGTCGGCATTGCGCCAGATCGGCTGCACCAGCGGTGCGCCCTTGAAGGCCTCGATGTTGCCGTACTCGTCGAAGATCGATTTCTGCCGGCCGGCATGGATGCCGACCGCGGTCCAGTAGGTCTGCTGCAGGTGCAGCGAGGCCGGGAACAACGCGCGCTGCGCGCCACTGGCGGCGATCTGGTAACGCTTCATTGGCGTCATCACCGCCTTCGGCCCCAGCAGGCGCAGACGGTCGACCTGTGGCGCGTCGCCCTCCACCGTCAGCCGCAGCGCCGTGGCGGTCACGGCCGCAGTGCCGGCCAGCCAACTCTGCTGGCGTGCACCGGCCTGCGGATCGCGCGCAAGCTCCACCCAGCCACCCTGGGCATCACGTGCCTGCAGCCGTGCGGCGCCATGCGCGCCTGTCCAGTCCACGGCCAGGCCGGTGGTGGCCACGGCACGCGGCAAGGTGATCTCAAGCGTGTGCGTACCGTCCTTGCCACGTGGGATCGTGACCGCGCTGCCGCCTTGCCACAGCGCCGCGGCCTGGGCTGCATCCACACCGGCCACGCGCGCACTGGTGGTGCTGTCCAATGGCTCCAGTTCGAAGATCGACACGCCCCAGTCCGACGTGCGCTCCGGGCTCGCCAGGCGAAGGTAGCGGGCCTGGCGTGGCGCGAAGTAGAGCGTCTCGATACCGCCGAGTGAATCGCGCATGGTGTAAGCCGGCTGCCACTGCTGGCCGTCCAGCGAGGTCTGCAGGGTGTAACCCTCGGGATTGGAAACGTCCCAGGTGATCTGCGCGCCGCTGAGCGTGCTCGGCGTGCCCAGGTCCACCTGGAACCAGTGGCCGGGGCTGAAGGCGCCGCCGGTGACTGTCTTCGGGTCACCATCGATCAGGTGGCTGACCGCCATCGCCGGCACCTGCTGGGAGGAACTGCTGGCCTGCCACTGGCCGCGCGGCGGCAAGGTCCGGGCGGCAGCGCCGAGGCTCAGTAAGAGGGCGGAGAAGAGCACGGTGCCGGCCATGACGCGGCCCGGCCGGTGCACCACAATTGAACGGTCAGCATGCAGCCCCATCAATGCGCTCCTGTTCTGAAACGACCGCCGACGGCGGGGTGGAGGACACGCTAGCAGGGGATGTAACCGTTTACATGACGCGTCGCAATACTGAACAGGCGTGTCGTCCAGGCTGAAACGGCACGGGCACCCGCAGGTGCCCGTGATGGTGCGTCACACAGCCATGTCAGGCGCGCGGCGAGAGCAGGTCGGAAAGGCCGATCGTCCTGTACATCTCGGTGCGCATCCGGTCGGCTACACCATTGACCACTTCGGCACCGTCCTGCGACGGATCCACATGCACGCGGAACGGGCGCTTGCCATGCGGCAGGCCGACCACACGCACGATCTCGCGCGCGACCTGCTCGGGGTCGGCATCGGCCGGCTCCAGGCTGGCCAGGCCCTGCAGTGCCTGCTGGGCAACGCCGGCATACGGACCGTTCTCGTATTCGGCGGCGATGTCGGCATCCTCCGGCGTGCCCGAATGCGCGAAATGATTGGTGCCCTGGGTGAACGCGCCCGGCACCATGATCGTGGTCTCGATGCCCCAGCGCGCCAGTTCGGTTGAGTAGGCCACCGCCAACGCATCCATCGCGGCCTTCGCAGCGAAGTAGGGCGCGAGAAATGGCGGTGTGCCCCCGCGGGTGGAGGACGATCCGACCCACAGCAGCAGACCCCTGCCGCGCCCGCGCATGAAGGGCAGCGCAGCACGGTTGACCCGCTGCGTACCCAGCACGTTGACGTCGTACTGTTGCATCAGTTGCTCAGGCGTGAACGCCTCGGCCGGTCCAAACACCATGTGCCCGGCGTTGTGGATGATCACATCGAGCGTGCCCGCCTCGGCGAGTACCTGTGCAATGGCAGCGTTGCTGGAAGCCTCGGACTGCACGTCCAGTTCAACGGTGCGCAGGTCGGCGCGCTGCTGGGCGGCCCACGCGGCGATCTCGGCAACGCGTGCGGCATTGCGTCCGCCGATGTCGCGCATCGAGGCGTAGACGGTGTGACCGGCCTGGGCCAGGGCTTTGGCGCTCATCAGGCCGAAGCCGGAGGACGCGCCGGTGACAAGGATAGTGTGCGGCATGGGAATCTCCAGGTTGAAAAGGGGGCGGCGAGGGAGAAGGACAACTAGGGAGTGAGAGGGCGCGTGCTGTCGCGCAGGCGGCGGTAGAGCACGCGACCGGCATCCAGGTGGGGGGTGAAATCGAAGCCCTGGGCCAGCATCGCGTCCATGTCCTGCGCGGGAATCTGCATGACGTAGCTGTGGTCGTTGGCGACCAGTTCGAACGCCTCCGGGCCGAGCGACGCAGCGCTGAACCATTTGCCGGCATCGGCATGTCCGCTGCGCAGTACCTGGCCGCGGTAATGCAGTTCCCAGCCGCCATCCAGCAATACCCAGACGTCATCGCGGCCCTCGGCGGTAACGTTGCCGAGGATGGGGGCGCCGGCGCTCACCTCCCATTCCCGCGAATGGTCGATCACGTGGCGCAGCTGCGCGGTGGTCAACGCGGTGAAGAACGGGGTGTTGCGAAGCAGGTGCAGATAGGTGATGGACGGCTTCATGGCGGGGTGTGGCGAGGGCGTGCGCGCTTCGCACGACGCCGTCATGACGGTCGCGCAGAGCAGGGGCAGCAGCACGGCCAGGTGGCGGGGCGACATCCGGGCGACCTCAGGCCACGCCGCCGTTGGCGCGCAGGATCTGGCCATTGACCCAGCCGCCGTCCGGCCCGGCGAGGAAGGCAACCACGCCGGCGATATCGTCCGGCTGGCCGAGGCGTTCCAACGGCGGCATCCGCGCGAAGGTGTTGATCTGCTCTTCGGTCTTGCCGTCGAGGAACAGTGCGGTCGCGACCGGGCCCGGGGCCACCGCGTTGACGGTGATCGCGCGGCCGCGCAGCTCCTTGGCGAACACGTGGGTGAACGCTTCCACCGCGGCCTTGGTGCCGTTGTAGATCGCATAGCCCGGCAGATTCAGGGCCAGCGTGGTGCTGGACAGATTGATGATGCGGCCGCCGTCGTTGAGGCGCGTTGCCGCTTCGCGCAGGGTGTTGAACACGCCCTGGGTGTTGATCGCGAAGTTCTGCAGATACAGCGCGTCGCTGGTCTGCGCCAGCGGGGCGGTCTTGAGGATGCCGGCGTTGTTGACCAGCACATCGATGCGGCCCAGCTGCTGTTCAACCGTGGTGAACATCGCGCCGACCTGATCGGCCTGGGAGACATCGGCCTGGATCGCGATGGCGGACGCACCGCCGCGGGTCAACTCGGCGACGAGCGCATCGGCCTCGGCGGTGTTGAAGGCGTAGTTGAGGGCGACGGCGAAGCCATCGGCAGCCAGGCGCCGGGCGATGGCGGCGCCTATGCCGCGGGAGGCGCCGGTGATCAGGGCGACGCGGGAGGAGGTGGACATGGTGGGGCTTCCTTCAGTGGTGGGCACGGAAGGAAGGATGGATCATTCGGCGGCAGGGATAATCCTGCTAAAGTTGCGATCACAATTCCAATTGCTTTAACAATGGGTGGGTCATGGACCGCTTCCAGGAGATGCAGGTGTTCGTCCGGATCGCCGAACGCCAGAGCTTCACCCTGGCGGCCGAGGATCTGCAGATTCCGCGCGCCACGGTGACCAACCTGATCAAGCGGCTGGAGCAGCGCATCGGCGTGCGCCTGCTGGAACGGACCACTCGTCAGGTGCGCATGACCCATGACGGCGAGGCTTACTACCATCGCTGCGTGCGGTTGCTGACCGATCTGGAAGAAACCGAAAGCGCCTTCCGCGATGCCCCGCCCAAGGGGCTGCTGCGGGTCAATCTGCAGGGCACGCTGGCCCGGTACGTGGTGATGCCGGCCATGGGCGAATTCCTTGCACGCTATCCCGGCATCACCCTGCACGTGGGCGAGGACGACCGCTTGGTGGACTTGGTCCGCGAGGGCGTGGACTGCGTGCTGCGCGCGGGCGTTCTGCAGGATTCGTCGTTGATCGGCCGGCAGGTCGCGCTGCTGGAGCAGGTCACCGTGGCCAGCCCCGCGTATCTGGCGCGCGAGGGTGTGCCGACCCGCCTGGACGATCTCGCGCAGCACTACGCGGTTGATTACGGCCCCGGCGGCGCGCACTCGGCCGGCTTGGATTTCCTGCTTGATGGCGACGTGGTGGAGCGGCAGCTGCAGTCGCGCATCTCGGTGACGGGCGCTGACCTGTACACCGGCGCGGCGCTCTCGGGGCTGGGCTTGATCCAGGTGCCGCGCTATCGCATTGCGCAGGCGCTTGCCGAGGATCAGCTGCGCATCGTGCTCGCGGATCACCCGCCACCGCCGATGCCGGTGTCCGTGCTGTATCCGCAGAACCGGCAACTGTCCGCCCGCGTGCGGGTGTTCGCGCAATGGCTGGCCGCGTTGTTCGAACGCGCTGCGGGCACCGCAGCATCCCCCTGACAGCAGATCGTCATGCCACCGCCGCCGCGAACTATTCGCGCAGCCAGCATCGGTCGGAGGAGGCGACAACGCCCTGTCACGCGTTGTCGCTTTCGTGATGCACTGCGCTGGGCGGTACGGGACCGGTCTGCGATAGTCGAGATATATCCATTACGCGCGTTGGATTGATGCTCCATCCACAAGAGTTGTCCGCGGCGCAGATCAGCCAGGTGCTGGGTGAGGTGTTCGGCGTGCATGCCACGACGGTGCTGCAGCGCGCCGGTGGTGCGGATGCAGGCGCGACGGTGTACCAGGTGGCGGGCCCGGACGGCGCGGGCTGGTGGCTCAAGTGCCGCCGCTATGCCGTGGACCCGGTCGTGTGGGAGGTGCTGCACCACCTGCGCGACCGCGTCGGCCTGCGCGAAGTGATCGCACCGCTGCCCACGCGCGATGGGGCGGCGGCAGCGAGCTGGGCGGGTTTGCAGTGGACCCTGTTCCCGTATGTCGACGCGTTCTCCGGTTTCGAGGAAGCGCTCTCGCGTGCGCATTGGCAGCGGCTCGGGCGCGTCCTGCGCCAGGTCCACGACGTGCCGCTTCCGGCCGAGCTGTCCGATCGCCTGCGTTGCCCTGGCTTCGACGACGACACCGCCGTGGAGCGGGTGGGCGCGTGGCTGCAGCGGGCCGACGCACGGATACCGGTGCGCGATGCACTGGGTGAGGAGTACCTGGCGCTGTGGTGCCGCCACCGCCAGCGTATCGAGGCGATCTGGCAGCGCTGCCGCGAGCTGCGTGCGCGTATCGGTGAGGGACGCACTTCCCGCGTGCTGTGCCACGCTGATCTGCACGCGGGCAATGTGCTGGTCGGGCCGGAGGACGGTGTCTATCTGATCGACTGGGACGAGATGGTGCTGGCGCCGCGCGAACGCGATCTGATGTTCGTCGGCGCCGGCATCGGTGGTCGTTGGGGGCGCGAGCAGCCGCCGGGATTCGCGGAAGGCTACGGGCCGGTCACGGTGGATCCGCTGCGGGTTGCCTACCACCGCCACTGGCGGATCCTGCAGGACCTGCAGGAGTTCCATGATCTGCTGCTCGAGCCCGGCGCCACCGCGCGCCCACCTGCACAGCGACGCCAGGCGCTGCGCTACATGGCCGAGCAGTTCGCGCCCGGCAACGTGGCCGATTGTGCGACCCGTGCGTGGCAGGCCGCGCAGGGCTGAGGCTGCAGCCCAGCGAATGTCCGTACGCAGGCTGCCGCGGATCTGACCGCACCCGTCGCGTGCTGACCGAGCCGACCTTCTATCGCTCCCGCGCATCACCCCATGCGCGGGTCTATTCCCCCGGCTTGGCGGCCGCCGTGACTGCCTGCGACTTCGCCCGGCGTGCCAGTACCGCTTCGCGGTGGGCGATGTAGGCATTCGCGCCGAGGATGATGCCGGCGCCGATCACGGTCCAGCGGTCCAGCGTTTCGTTGAACAGCAGCCAGCCCAGCAGGYTCACCAGCGGCAGCTGCATGAAGCTGATCGGGGTCAGCGCGGAGACCTCGCCCAGGCGCAGCGCACGGGTCCACAGCAGCTGGCCCAGCGTACCGAGTACGCCGGTCGCGACCAGCCAGACCCACGCCAGGCCGGTCGGCCAGACCCACACGAACAGTGCCGGTACCAGCGACAGCGGCACCCAGAACACATAGGTGTAGAACACCACCGTATCGGCGCTGTCCACGCGGGTGAGCTGCTTGATCTGGATCGCCACCAGCGAGCTCAGTACCGCGGCGCCCACGGCCACCAGGGTGCCGGGGGTGAAGGTGGTCGAGCCCGGGCGCACGATGATCAGCACGCCGATGAAGCCGATGATCACCGCCGCCCAGCGGCGCATGCGCACGGTCTCCCCCAGCCACAGCACCGCGGCGATGGTGACGAACAGCGGCGTGGAGTAGGAGAGCGAGATCGCCTGGGAGATCGGCAGGTGCCCGATCGCCCAGAACGCGCACAGCATCGAGGCCAGCCCGATCGCACTGCGCAGGAAGTAGCGCGGCAGCTGCTGGGTCTTCAGCGGTGCGCTGCCCGGGCGGATCAGCATCGGCAGCAGCGCCAGCAGGCCGAAGGCGTTGCGGAAGAACGCCACTTCCTGGGTCGGCACGTAGCGGGTGGCGTAGCGGATCGCAATCGCCATCAGGCCAAAGGCCAAGGTACTGCCGAGCATCAGCAGGGCGGCCCGCAGCGGCGTGGCCACCGGTAACGCGGGGGCGGGGTTCACCACTGTGCGCCGATCAGCCTGGGCTCCGGTTCGATCGGCACGCCGAACTTCTCCACGACCGAGGCGGAGATCCGCCGCGCCAGTGCGAGCAGTTCTTCACCGGTGGCCTGGCCATGGTTGACCAGCACCAGTGCATGGCTCGGCGCCACGCCGGCATCGCCATCGCGGTAGCCCTTCCAGCCGCAGCTCTCGATCATCCAGGCGGCGGAAATCTTGCGGCGGCTGTCGTCGTCGGCCGGGAACACCGGCAGCTCGGGGAAGTGCTGCAGCAGCACCTCCACCTGTTCCAGCGGCAGGATCGGGTTCTTGAAGAAGCTGCCCGCATTGCCGAGCACGTCCGGATCGGGCAGCTTGCGGCGGCGGATGTTGATCACCGCGTTGGCCACATCGGCGGCCACCGGCAGTTCCACGCCCATCGCCTCCATTTCCTCGGCGATCCCGGCATAGCCCAGGCGCAGGCCATGCAGCAGCGGCAGACGCAGTTCGATCGCGGTGATCAGGTAACGGTCCGGGTCGTGCTTGAAGATGCTGTCGCGGTAAGCGAACTGGCAGCCTTCCGCATCAAGGCGCACCCAGTCGTTTTCGTGTCGGTCCCAGGCATCCACGGCCTGGATGAACTCGCCGACCTGCGCGCCATAGGCGCCGATGTTCTGGATCGGCGAGGCGCCGGCGGTGCCCGGGATCAAGGCCAGGTTCTCCAGCCCGGACAGCCCGTTCTGCAACGACCACATGACCAGCCCATGCCAGTTCACGCCGGCACCGGCGCGCACGATGGTGTGGTCGGCGCGGTGCTCCAGAATCTCGATGCCGCGGTTGGCGAACACCAGTACGGTGCCTTCCACGTTGTCGGCGATCAATACATTGCTGCCGCTGCCCAGCACCAGCAGCGGTTGTTCGGCGACGCGCGGGATGGCAAGTACCTCCGGCAGCACGGAAGGATCGAACACCTCCAGCAGCTGCGCAGCGGTGGCGTCGACGTGGAACGTGTTGAGCGCCTTCAGCGAGGCGTTTTCAGTGATGGCCCAGGCAGTCATGGCGTCGTTCACAGCGGTGCCACCGCGCCGCGGCTGGGCGCCTCTCTGCGGCGGCGGATCGCTTCCACGCACTCGTGCACCAGTTCCGGACCACGGAAGATCAGGCCGCTGTAGCATTGCACCAGCGCGGCGCCGGCCGCCATTTTGGCGACCGCATCCGCGCCGGATTGAATGCCGCCCACGCCGATCAGCGGCATCGACTCGGGCAGGCGCGCACGCAGGCGGCGCAGCACCAGGGTCGACTGGCCCAGCAGCGGCGCACCGGACAGGCCGCCGGCTTCGTTCGCACGCGGGTCACCGGCCACCGCACTACGGTCGATGGTGGTGTTGGTGGCGATCACGCCGTCCACCTTGAGTTCGCCGAGCACGCGCGCGGCGGCGTCGATATCGCGGTCGCTCAGATCCGGGGCGACCTTGACCAGCATCGGTACGCGCTTGCCATGGTTGGCCGCCAGGCTTTCCTGGCTGTCGCGCAGCTGCGAGATCAGCTGGCGCAGCGCGGTCTCTTCCTGCAGCTCGCGCAGGCCGGCCGTGTTCGGCGAAGAGATGTTGACGGTGATGTAGTCGGCCAGCGGATACACCTTCTGCAGGCAGTGCTGATAATCGTCGAACGCCTGCTCGTTGGGGGTGTCCTTGTTCTTGCCGATGTTGATGCCCAGCAGACCGGTGCGGCGCTTGGCGCGCTCGACATTGCGAACCAGCGCATCCACGCCCAGGTTGTTGAAGCCCATGCGGTTGATGATGGCCTGGTGCTCCGGCAGCCGGAACAGGCGCGGCTTCGGGTTGCCCGCCTGCGGGCGCGGGGTGATCGTGCCGATCTCCACGAAGCCGAAGCCCAGGGCCAGCAGCGCATCGATGTGCTCGCCGTTCTTGTCCAGGCCGGCGGCCAGGCCCACCGGATTCGGGAAACTCACTCCGAACGCGTTGGTCGGCAGCGGGTCGATGCGGCGGCCCATCAGCGGCGTGGTGCCGGTGCGATAGGCCAGGTCCAGCGCGCTCAGGCCAAGGCCGTGGGCGCGTTCTGCATCAAGGGCGAACAGGAAGGGGCGGGCAAACGAGTACATGGCGTTCAATCAGTCCAGCGTGCCGACAAAGGCACGGGTTTGGTATTCAAAAGCGATCTGGCCGTCCACCGCATGGGCGTCGAACAGCTGTTGCAGCGCGGCCAGCATCGGCGCGTGGCGCGGGTGACCGGCCTGCGGTGCATACGAGGAGGACAGCAGGCGGCCACGCAGGCCATCCAGGTCCATGCGCTGCACGTTTGGCAGCCGGGCCATGCCGCGCAGGCCCTCGCCGAACCACGCACGCATGGTGTCATCGTCCTGGTAGCGCTCGGCCACCTCGGTGTAGTCGGTGCCGAACTCGAGCAGCAATTGCTCATAGCCGATCAGGAACGGGGAGGCATCGAGCAGGCGCGAATTCCAGAACACCAGCGCCATGCCTTCGGGCTGCAGGATGCGCGCCCATTCGCGGCGCACTGCAGTGGTATCGAACCAGTGGAAGGCCTGCGCTGCGGCGACCAGACCCACGCTGTTGTCGGCCAGGCCGGTCGCTTCGGCGGTGCCGTCGGCCACCTTCAGGCGCAGATAATCCGGCGCCAGCAGTTGCTCGGCGGCGTCGCGCATCGCCGCATTCGGCTCCACTGCGATGACCGGGTGGCCAGCGGCCAGGAACAGCCGGGTGGAAATGCCGGTGCCGGCGCCGATATCGGCGACCAGGGTCTCGGTGGGAACACCGATGTCCTGGTGCAGCCAGTCCAGCAACGCCGGAGGATAGTCGGGACGGTAGCGGACGTAGTCGGCAACCCGACTGCTGAAGCGTTCGGTCGAATCCGAGCGGCTCATGTGCACCTCACGATTGGGTAGCGGCAAACCAGGCCAGTCCGCCGAAGAACAACAGCACCACCACCAGCGCGAGCAGGCTGCCGATCACGATGATCCAGCCCAGGATCAGGCCGGCCAAGGCCATGCCGTCGCCTTCCAGCTCCAGCGGGCGGCGCCGGATCTCGGCGCGGGCCAGGTGGCCGGTGATGATCGCCGCGATGCTGCCGATGAAGGGCAGGGCGGTCCAGCCGAGGATGCCCATGATCAGGCTGACCACGGCCATGGCACTGGTTTGTCGGGGCGGAAGGCTCATGCAGGTCCTGGTCGCGGTGGGGTGGTTCGATGATAGGGCCAGCGGCGGGTTTATCCCATCAGGACCTGGCCACCATCCACATTCAAGGTATGCCCGGTGATCCAGCCCGCCAGCGGCGAGCACAGGAACAGCGCGGCGTTGGCGATGGCCGCCGGCTCGCCGAAGCGGCCAAACGGGATCTTCGCCAGGGTGTTTCGATACAGCTCCGGGTCCTGCTCGCGCCGACGCGCCCACAGCCCATCCTCGAACTCGATCGAGCCGGGGGCGATGGCGTTCACGCGGATCCGCTGTGGCGCCAGGGCCAGGGCCTGCGAAGTGGTGTAGTGCATCAGCGCGGCCTTGGCCGCCGCATACGGCGCGCCACCCGGGCGCGGCTGCTGGGCAGCGATCGAGGCCAGGTTGAGAATGCAGGCATCACTGGACTGCTGCAGCCAAGGCAGGGCCAGCCGCGAGGCACGCACGGCCGCCATCAGGTCGACGTTCAAGCTGGCTTCCCAGCCCGCCTCATCGTCGGTCATGCCGTAGCCGGTCGCGTTGTTGACCAGCACGTCGACGCCGCCCAAGGCCTGAGCAGCATCGGCCAGCCAGCGGCCGATGTCGCCCAGCTGGGAGAGGTCGGCCGTGGCCGTATGCACGGCCAGGCCGAGCGCGCCGGCATCCGCACGCAGCGCGGCCAGACCGGCCTCACCGCGTGCGCAGACCGAAACGCGGGCGCCTGCCGATGCAAACGCCAGCGCCATCGCGCGCCCGATGCCCTTGCTGCCACCGGCAATCAGCACCCGGCGCCCGGTGAACTCCAGGCGTGGGCCGGCGGGCAGGTGGGGCGCGGGGTCCATCACAGGTCGAACTTGATGCCCTGGGCCAGCGGCAGCGAATCGGAGTAGTTGATGGTGTTGGTCTGGCGGCGCATATAGACCTTCCAGGCATCCGAGCCGGACTCACGGCCACCGCCGGTGTCCTTCTCGCCACCGAACGCACCGCCGATCTCCGCACCGGAGGTGCCGATGTTGATGTTGGCGATGCCGCAATCCGAACCGGCTGCCGACAGGAAGCGCTCGGCGGTCTTCAGGTTGGTGGTGAAGATCGAGGACGACAGGCCCTGCGGCACGCCGTTCTGCATGTCGATCGCTTCGTCCAGCGTGCTGTACTTCATCACGTACAGGATCGGGGCGAAGGTCTCGTGCTGGACGACCTCATCGCTGTTCTTCAGGCCTGTCACGATGGCCGGCAGCACGAAGTTGCCGGCGCGGTCGAGGCGGGTGCCACCGGTCTGCACGGTGCCGCCGCTGGCCTTGGCCTTCTCGATCGAGGCCAGGAACTGCTGCACGGCGCCGTCGCTGTTGAGCGGGCCCATCAGGTTGGCCGGGTCGGTCGGATCGCCGATCTTGCCTTCCACCTGCTTGTACGCCTTGATCAGCGTGGCCAGCACGTCGTCATGGATGGATTCGTGCACGATCAGGCGGCGCGTGGTGGTGCAGCGCTGGCCGGCGGTACCGACGGCGCCGAACACGATGCCCGGGATCGCCAGCTTCAGATCAGCGGTTTCATCCAGAATGATCGCGTTGTTGCCGCCCAGCTCAAGCAGGCAGCGGCCCAGGCGGTGGGCGACCTTTTCGGCGACCTGGCGGCCGACCTGGGTGGAGCCGGTGAAGCTGATCAGCGGCACGCGCTTGTCGGCCACCATCTTCTGCGACAGTTCGGTGCCGGCATCGTTGATCAGGAAGAACAAGTCCGGGAACCCACCGTCACGCAGCGCTTCATTGCAGATGCGCATGGAGGCGATCGCGGTCAGCGGCGTCTTGTTGGACGGCTTCCACAGGCAGATGTCGCCGCAGATCGTGGCCAGGAACGAGTTCCAGGCCCACACCGCGACCGGGAAGTTGAACGCACTGATGATGCCGACCAGGCCGAGCGGCTGGTACTGCTCGTACATGCGGTGGCCCGGGCGCTCGGAATGCATCGTGTAGCCATAGAGCATGCGACTCTGGCCCACGGCGAAATCGGCGATGTCGATCATCTCCTGCACTTCGCCATCGCCCTCGGGCTTGCTCTTGCCCATCTCCAGCGCGACCAGCGAGCCCAAGGCATCCTTGTTGGCGCGCAGGGCTTCGCCACACAGGCGCACGGCTTCGCCACGGCGCGGGGCCGGGGTGGTGCGCCAGACCTTGAAGGCTTCCTCGGCGCGGGCCACGATGGTTTCGTAGTCGGCGTCGGTGGTCGCGTAGACCTGGGCGATGGCTTCGCCGGTGGTCGGGTTCACCGGGGTGATCACACCGGCATCGGTGGCCGAGGACCACTCGCCGTTGCCAAGGTAGGTGCCAGCGTTGGTCGCGTCGAGGCCGAGGGCCTTGAGCAGGTCAGAGGACATGCAAACTCCTGTTGCGTTGCGTTTGTAAGGCGCTGGCCGCTGGCAGGGTGGGGGGGCGGCAAGCTGAACCCCGAATGGTAACAGAGGGGGGCGATGCCTCATCTGGCGGTGCAGCGCAAGGATCGGCAGACGCCCATGGCGGCAGGAACCCGCGCGGCCGGCGATGGCGCCAAAGCATCCGATGCTGGTGACCCCGGCCCGATTCGAACGGGCGACCTTCCCCTTAGGAGGGGGACGCTCTATCCAGCTGAGCTACGGGGCCAAAACGGCCTGCAAGGATACAGGCAAACAGGCCCCCCTGCAGCCGGGCGTGCATCCACACGCGTGTTTCCCGCTCAGACGAGGCGGGCGTTGGGGGTTCTCATCCTCCGGTGGCCGCAGCGGTCTGCGCCAGCGGAGGGTACGCCGGCTACGGTGCTTTTGGGCGCTCGTAATCCTGGGGTCTGGCAGTGTGTTCCGCCTCCGGCATGTCCTTGTCCTTCCAGCGGGCGTCATCGTTCCTCAGCGTGTCCGGCGTGTGGCTTTTCTGCTGGTCATCTTCTTTGGTAGCCGGTGCTCGCGGTGCAGTGGTCATGACATCTCCTCGTTGATCAGCGATCCAGCGTCTGTTTGCCGGCCGTACCGTGCTGGCCGAAGTCTGGCTGGGTAATGCCGTCGTCCTCGCGCACGCCGTCCGGCTCACCTTCACCGGCTTTGCCTCCCTTGCCGTGGCCGTGCTGGTTGTAGCCCTCGTTCTCGGTCTTCAGGTGCTCCGCATCCGGATCTTTCGCGTCCTTGTCGTCCTCAGGCGGCTTGGCCGCCACGAACGGAGAGATCGGGTCACTGGCCGGGAAGGTCTCTTCCAGCGCTTCGTCGTGGTTCTCCGAGGTGCGCTTCTTGTCGACCGTGCCTTCGGCCGGTGGGCAGGTGTGCGTGGCGTGGGCGTCTTCGGTGGAGGCGGGCGGGGTCTTGTCGTGCTGCATGGCGTGTCTCCTGCGCGAACGGGTAGGGCGGTGATGCCTCGACGCTAGCCCTGGCGCTGTTACGAAGCGGCAGGGATCCCGTGAAGGGCGGGTGCTCCCACCGGCTTCACTTCGGACTTCCTATCGTCCAGACCTCGCCACACGGAGGCTGCCGCGATGCATGAGATGTTCGAGCTGGGAATGGAATGGTGGGAGTTCGTGGTCCGCGCGGTTGCGGTGTATGTGGTGGTCCTGCTGCTGACCCGTATGAGCGGCAAGCGCTCGATGGGGCAGTCCACGCCGTTCGACATCCTGGTGATCGTGCTGCTGGGCACGGCGGTGCAGAACTCGCTGATCGGTGAGGACACTTCGCTGCCCGGCGGGCTCATCCTGGCCGCGACGCTGATCGGTCTGAACTGGTTCGTCGGCTTTCTGGGTGCGCGCAGCAAGCGCCTCAACGAGATCGTGGAGGGCGTGCCGGTGGTGCTGGCGCGGCACGGTACGATCTACTGGGAGCAGGTGAAGCGCTGCAATGTCAGCCCGGCGGATCTGGAAGTGGCGATGCGCGCCAACGGCTGCGAGGGCTTCGGGCAGGTGGAGCTGGCGGTGCTGGAAACCTCCGGCGAGATCACGGTGCACAAGCGCCGCGCCGCCGGCGATGACTGAGCGGGCGCGTTCGCCGGTCACTCCCGCCCTCGCTGGATGTTGACGGTGTGCCGCGTAGCGTCGTGCGCAGTCCCACAACAGGAACACGCGCGATGCACATGCCACTGCACAGTGAAACGACGGCCCGATGCGATGAGGTGATCGCCCAGGTGCCGGACCCGACCCCGGAACCCGTGCCGCCCGCGCCGCCAGTGGAAGAACCGGGCCGTGGTGATCCGCCTGCGCAGGAGCCGCCGCAGGAGATCCCACCGGAGGGCGACCCGGCACCTGCATCGCCGCCGCAGGAACTGCCGCCGGATCCGGAGGCGCCTTCGGCGCCCTCGGTGGAGTAGGCGAACCACGCATGAGGCGCTGGCCGCGCCCGCAGAATGAATGATTCAGTCCTCATGCCCTGCGGAGCGCATGCGCTCCAGCCTCTGCAGTGCGACGCGTTCACCCGGATAGACACGCCGCACACGGCGCGGTCACGACGCTGCCACGCCGTACCACGTACCACAGAGGTACTTGGACACGGAGTTTGCTATGCGCGCACTGACTTACCACGGCAGCAAGGATGTACGGGTCGATACCGTGCCCGATCCCGCACTCGCTGCCCCGGACGACATCATCCTGCGCGTCACCGCCACGGCGATCTGCGGCTCGGACCTGCATCTGTACCGCGGCAAGATCCCGGATCTGCACACCGGTGACGTGCTCGGCCATGAGTTCATGGGCGTGGTGGAGGAGGTGGGCGCTGGCGTGATGGATCTGCGCCCGGGCGACCGCGTGGTGATTCCGTTCGTGATTGCGTGCGGCGAATGCTTCCACTGTCGCCTGGCCGAGTTTGCTGCCTGCGAGACCACCAATACCGGCAAGGGCGCCGCCGTGAACCAGAAGGGCATCCGCCCGCCGGCGGCGCTGTTCGGGTACAGCCATCTCTATGGCGGTGTATCGGGTGGGCAAGCGGAGTTCGTGCGTGTGCCGAAGGCCAATGTGGGGCCGTTGCGCATTCCCGATGCGCTCGCCGATGAGCAGGTGCTGTTCCTCTCCGACATCCTGCCGACCGGCTACCAGGCGGCGATCAATGCAGGGGTGAAGCCGGGCTCCACGGTGGCGATCTTCGGTGCCGGCCCGGTCGGGCTGATGAGTGCGGCATGTTGCCGCCTGCTGGGCGCGGAGACCATCTTCATGGTCGACCATCTTCCGTATCGCCTGGCCTTCGCGCAGCAGACCTACGGCGTGACCCCGATCGATTTCACCCAGGTGGAGGATCCGGCGGAATACATCATCACCCAGACCAACGGCCGCGGCGTGGATGCCACGATCGAAGCGGTCGGCTTCGAGGCGGAGGGCAGTGCGCTGGAATCGGCGCTGACCACGCTCAAGGTGGAAGGCAGCAGCGGCGTGGCGATCCGCCAGTGCATCGCCGCGACCCGTCGCGGCGGCACGGTGAGCATCCCGGGTGTGTATGCCGGTTTCATCCACGGCTTCCTGCTCGGCGATGCATTCGACAAGGGCCTCACCTTCAAGATGGGCCAGACCCACGTGCAGAAGCTGATGCCGGAGCTGCTCGACCATATCGGCGAAGGCCGGCTGGATCCGGGCGTGATCGTGACGCACCGGCTGTCGCTGGAAGACGCGGTGCGTGGCTATGAGATCTTCGACCGCAAAGAGGAGGATTGCCGCAAGGTGATCCTGACGCCCTGACATGAATGCCGTGGCTTCTCTTGTACCGCCGGCGGCACCGCAGCCGGTGACCGATGGCGATGACCTGCAGGCGCAGGCGCGTGCGTGGATCGAACACCAACCCTCGTTGTCGCGCCCCGGCAGTGGGGACACGTTGCTGCGCTGGCAGGCGTTGGCGCATATCGCCGCGCGCGATCTCTGCCTGGCCAAGGTGTTGGAAGCGCATTACGACGCGCAGGCGATCCTGGAAGAACTCGGCGCCTCGATGCCGGACCGCGATCGGCTGGGCGCCGTATGGGCGGCCGAAGGGCCGGCGGCGACCCTGCGCTTTGATCGGGCCACCGGCACGCTGTCCGGTGACAAGCCATGGTGCTCTGGTGCAGGCTGGGTTGACCATGCCCTGGTGACGGTGCGCGATGATGGGCGCTCGCGGCTGTTCCTGGTACCGGTGCGCCGCGCCAGCGTGAGTTTCCTGCCACAGACGTGGCAGGCCACGGGCATGGGGCGGGTGCCGAGCGGGACAGCCCGTTTCGACCAGGTGCCGGCCGTCGAGGTTGGCGCGGCGGACGCCTATCTGCAGCGTCCGGGGTTCTGGCATGGCGGCGCAGGCATCGCGGCGTGCTGGTTCGGCGGCGCGAGCGCGTTGGCTGAGCCCTTGCTGCATAGCGCGCGGGCCGATGAACCGGGCACGACGGCCGGCCTGCTCGGTGAGATCGACCTGGCGTTGTCGCCGTGCGCCTCCCTGTTGCGTGAGCTGGCCGCGTTGATCGATGCGCAGCCCGAGCTGCCGCATCAGCGGGAGATCGTGCGGGCGCGCAGCGCGGTGGAGCGCGCCGCCTCCCTCACGCTGGATCGGGTGGGCAGGGCGCTGGGGCCTGGTCCGATGTGCATGGACCCGGCGCACGCCCGGCGCTGGGCCGACCTGACGGTGTTCATCCGGCAGAGTCATGCCGACCGCGACTGGCAGCATCTTGGCAACCTGATGCACCGCGAGGGCCGCACGTGGACGCTGTGAATCGTCAGATCGAAGGCGGCGGCGTGACCGAAGCGCAGTGGGCGGCATCGCCGTGGTTGCAGGCGCTGCCGCTGGCGTCCCTTGCGGCGCTGTTCGGCGATGCGCGGCGGCTGGTGGTGGTGTCGCCGCATCCGGACGATGAAGTGTTGGCATGCGGCGGCCTGATGGCGCTTGCGCACCACGCCGGCTTGGCCATCACGGTGATCTCGGTGACGGACGGCGAAGCCTGCTATCCCGATCAACCTGCGTGGTCGCCCGAGCGGCTGCGCGTGGCCCGTGCCGCTGAGCTGGACGACGCGCTGCGCTGCCTGGGCTTGGCGAGTGCAGCGCGGATCGCCTGGCACATCGGCGATGGCGCGGTGACGGCCAGCGAGGCATGGATCGGCGAGCAGCTGGCGGCCCTGCTGCAGCCGGATGATCTGGTGTTGGCACCGTGGCGCTTGGATGGGCATCCGGACCATGAAGCGGTCGCGCGTGCCTGCGTGCAGGCCTGCACCGCGCGCGGCGCCGCGTTGAAGGAATACCCGGTGTGGGGCTGGCATTGGCTGGACCCGCAGGCGGCACCGACGGCCTGGGCGCCCGCCACGCGCTATGCGCTGGAGGACGACCTGCTGGGCTGCAAGCGCGATGCCATCCAGCAATTCGTGACCCAGACCGGCGCGGTGCCGGGGCTCGAGTGCGAGCCCATCCTGCCTGCCGCTGTGCTGCGGCGGTTTGAACGGAACTACGAGGTATTGATTGGATGAGCGATGTCGCCTACTTCAACGCGCTGTACGAGAACGAGGATCCCTTCCAGTACCGCACCCGCTGGTACGAACAGCGCAAGCGCGCGCTCACCCTTGCAAGCCTGCCGCGCGAGCGCTTTGGCCGTGGCTGGGAGCTGGGCTGCTCCAACGGGGTGCTGACCGCGGCCTTGGCCGAGCGCTGCGACCACCTGCTCGCCACCGATCTGAGCGAAGGCGCTGTCGTCTCGGCGCAGGCGATGACCCGGCGCCACGCGCACGTTTCCATCGAGCAGGCACGTCATCCTCAGGACTGGCCAGCAGGCACGTTCGATCTGATCGTGCTCGGTGAAATGGGCTACTACCTCTCACAAGACGACATGCGTCAGGTGGCGGCGCAGGTGGTTCAATCGCTCACGCCGCAGGGCGTGGTGATCGCCTGCCATTGGCGCGTGCCGTTCGAGCAGGCGCGTTGCAGCGCTGCGTTCGTGCACGCGCAGTTTGATGACAGCCTGCCCCGCCTGTTCTCGTATCGTGACGAGGACATGCTGCTGGAAGGCTGGTCGGCCGAGACCACCTCGGTGGCCGAACACGAGGGCCTGCGATGATTGCCGTGACCGTTCCCGCGCACAACGAGGAACAATTGATCGCGGCCTGCCTGCAGTCGCTGCAGGTGGCCGCGTTGCATCCCGCGCTGCGTGGCGAGCCGGTGGTGATCGTGGTCGCCCTTGATCGCTGCAGTGACGCGACCGAGTGGATCTGCCAGCGCATGGGGGTGGAGGTGGTGACTGTGGAGGCGGGCTGTGTCGGCGTCGCGCGCGCGGCGGCGAGTGAGCGCGCGTTGGCACTGGGGGCTCGCTGGATCGGCTGCACCGACGCGGACAGCGCGGTGCCGCCGGACTGGCTGGCGCGCCAGCTGCAATGCGGTGCGAATGCCTTCTGTGGCGTGGTGGCGGTGGGCGATTGGCTGGACTACCCGCAGGCCGTGCGCGAGCAGTTCCTGCAGCGCGAGCATGCGGTGGATGGGCACCCGCACGTACACGGCGCGAACATGGGCTTCAGCGCGTTGGCCTACCGGCAAGCCGGCGGCTTCGCGCCGCTGGCAACCGGTGAGGACGTTGCGCTGATCCAGGCCATGTACGGCGCTGGCATGCAGGTGGCGCGGCTGGCCAGCCCCCGGGTGATCACCAGCGCACGCCGGCACGCGCGTGCACCGCACGGGTTCAGTGACTTCCTGCGCCGCCTGGAACAGCGCGTTGGCTTGGCGGCAGATGAGGTGGTGAGCGACGTGCCGCCGCTGTCACTGCTGGCGCGCTGATGGCCCCCATCGATCTGCTCGGCTGGGCGGCGACCGCCGTGCTGATCGCCACGCTGTGGCGGCAGATCTGGAAGCAGTGGACCGCCGAGGATGCGCAGGCGGTATCGACGTGGTTGTTCGTTGGCCAGATCACTGCCTCGGTATTGTTCATTGCGTACAGCGCGGCGACCGGATCGATCGTTTTCGTGGTGACCAATTCGCTGATTTTGCTCACGGCGATCGCCGGGCAATGGCTGTCCTGGATCAAGCGCAGACGGGCGGGGAAGTAACACGTATTTCGCGCCTCGACGACGCGCCGTGCACATCTGCCGCGCAGTGCGTTGAGCTCGCTGAACACTCGCATTTCAGTGTCACGCCGACTTCATGGCCAATGCGGAAAAGTCGACTCACCCCGACAACAACACACGGGTCAAACCGGACCAACAGGAGTACATCGCAGTGAATACCGAATCGAAGACCGCGCATAACTTGAACGACCTGATCGAAATCGCCCGCGATGGCCAGGAGTTCTACACCGAGGCCGCAGGCAAGGTCGAAGATGCCGAGTTGGCGGCGCTCTTCACCCGTATCGCCGGTGTCAAGAATGAGATCGTCCGCTCGCTGAGCGCCACCGTTGTCGCCGCTGGCGGCAAGCCGGCCGACCATGGCACCTTCGTCGGTTCCATGCAGCAGTTCTACGGCAAGGTGCGCGCCACCCTGGGCGACAAGCAGTACGGCTACGTGGCCGAGCTGGAGGAATCCGAGGATCGCCTGCTGAAGGCGTTCAAGGACACCCTGACCGACGCCGACACCTCGCCGGCCGCGCGCCAGGAAGTCCAGCGTCTGCTGCCGCAGGTGCAGGAGTGCCATGCCGTCATGCGCGACCGCAAGCACGCCATGAAGCACTGAGTTCCAGTCGCTTCCTGAAGCGGTATCCAGACAGCCCCGGCACTGCCGGGGCTGTTTGTTTGTGTCCGGCAGGCGGGGTGGCGGCCAAGGTCCAGACGGCGCCGAACGGTAGTGGGGGAATTGGTGCATACTCGGGACAAAGAGCCGCTTGGATTTGTCATGGAACACATGCGTTGGCTGACGCTTCGTCTCAGCAACAATCAATCCATCGGCCCGAAGGTGCTGATGGACCTGTGGGCCAACGCGTGCGAGACCAATCAGTCCTCGGTGACCCGCGAAACGCTGCCCGGGAAATCGACCTCCTACGCCCTACACGCACCGACCTCGCTGGCCTACCCCAAGCGCGCGGAGCTGCGCATGCGCAAGCTGCTGGAAGAGGCTGGATACACGTTCACGCTCGGCTCGCTTGCCGACCGCCCGGCACCGCAGCCGGTGCGCTTCCGCTGACGCCGTTCACCGGCGGCGCATTCATTCATTCTTGAACCAGGGCGCCGCAACCGCGCGTTCAGTCGACGCGGTCGGCGGCCACGCTGCGGACCATGATCCGGACCGGCATGCCGGCGGCATGCTGCAGTGATTCCAGCGGGGCCCAGCCCAGCCGACGATACAGGCCGCCATCATCGGCTTCGGTCTGCAGGTAGAGATCGCGTACGCCAAGCGCGCGACCGCGCACCAGCAATTCTTCGATGACTTTCTCGGCCAGGCCGCGCCCGCGGTGCGCCGGATGGACATAGACGCCGCCCAGCCAGTGCAATCGTTCGGGCCGCTCGGTCCGCTCATGGAACTTGAGCTGCGCTGCGGCGACCGGCACCGCGTCATCCAGCGCGATCAGCAGCAGGGGCAACTCGTCGTCCTGCAGGAACACTTCCAGCCGCTGCTGCTGATCGAGCAGGGTCAGGTCCGGCACGTGGCGTCCCCATTGCTGGAAGTACCACTCGGCCAGGATGGGCAGCAGGTCGGGGCGGTCACTGAGGGGAACGATGGTGCAGGCCACGGTGAACGCTCCATGTTGGACGGGTCGGCTGCCATGGTACGCGGATGCGCGGGCGTTTCGCCGCCGCTTGCAGCGGCCTTCACCCTGCGCGCAGACTATCGCCATGCACGCCAGCGCCTGCCATCTGCGGTGTTACGGAACGTCCAGCGATGTGGACCGGCATGACTTTGCGCAATGGGTGCTGCCGCTGCGCGGCGATCTGGATGTCGAGGTCGATGCGTTTGGCGGCCGCCTGGATGTGCTGCAGGGGGCCTTCGTGGCGCCCGGCGAGGGACATGCGCAGACCGGCGATGGCGATCATCTGATGTTGATCGTCGATTGCCCGGCGGGGGTGATCGATGACCACACCCTGGAGCACCTGCGCCGCCAGCGTTGGCTGGCACTGCCGAAGGGAGTGCGCCAGCGCCTGGCCGGTGCGCCCGCACACGGCAGTGAGGGTCTGCTCGCGACCCTGCTGCAGCAGTACGCGCCCGCTGGCAGCGCGGCACGCCTGCATGCCCTGTGCACCCGGCTCTCGGCCAACCCCGGCGCGGACTGGAACGTAGCCCGCATGGCCGCGCTGGTTGGCATCAGCGGCAGCCGCCTGCACGCGGCCTTCGTACAGGAATTCGGGGTGCCTCCCCAAGCGTGGCTGAGTGCCTGCCGGTTACGCTGGGCCAAGCATCGGCTGCTCACCAGCACCGACAGCATCGCCACGATCGCGCTGGATGCCGGCTATTCCGAGCACAGTGCGCTGACCCGTGCCCTGCGCCGGGAGACCGGGCTGACCCCGCAGGCCTTCCGGCGGCAGTAGCCTCGGTCAAGACGTCGCGGTGCGCGGCTTCTACACTGCGCGGCCGATGCATACCGCGTGAGCTGCAATGAAACGATCGATGGGAGTGGGCATCGCCAACGGCATTGCCGCCGGCGCGCTGTGGGGCGTGGTGTTCCTGGCCCCGGCGGTGCTGCACAGCTTCAACGCGGTACAGCTCTCGGCCGGCCGTTATCTGGTCTACGGCCTGATTGCCGTCGTTCTGCTCGCGCCGCGCTGGCGGCAGCTCAAGGACCGGCTGGCGTGGCCCGAGTGGCGTGGTCTGCTGTGGCTGAGCCTGGCCGGCAACCTGGTCTACTTCCTGCTGCTGGCCAATGCCGTGCAGTGGGCCGGTGGTGCGGCCGCCTCGCTGATCGTGGGATTGATGCCGGTGGTGGTGACCCTGGCTGGCGTGCGCGAGGAAGGCGCCGTCCCGCTGCGACGCCTGGCTCCGGCGCTGCTGTTGTGCCTGCTCGGTGTGGCGCTGGTGGGCTATGAAGCCTTGATGGCCGAACATGCGCAGGGCTCGGCCGGGCGCCGGTTGCTGGGGCTGCTGTGCGCAGTCGGGGCGTTGTTGTCCTGGGCGGTGTATTCGATCGGCAACAGCCGCTGGCTGGCGCGCCGGCCGGATCTGTCCGGGCATGACTGGTCGCTGCTGACCGGCATCACCACCGGCGGGCTTGCCCTGGTGCTGGTGCCCAGTGCGTTCCTGACCAGCGCGACGGTCCATCCGCCAGGCGAGTGGCTGAACTTCTGGCTGATCAGCGCGGGCGTGGCGGTGGTCGCCTCGGTGCTCGGCAATGCCTGCTGGAACCGCGCCAGCCGCCACCTGCCACTGACCCTCACCGGGCAGATGATCGTCTTCGAGACCCTGTTCGCCCTGCTGTACGGCTTTGCCTGGCAGCAGCGCTGGCCGACGCCGATGGAAACGGTCGCCATCGTCTGCCTGGTCTCGGGCGTGCTGATGTGCGCGCACGCGCATCGCCCACCGGCGGCGGTGGCGGAGCATGTGGGATAGGGAAGGCCTTGCCGCGGCTTGATGGTCACAATCGCAACTTGTTGGCCGACGATGGCAGCGGTTTACGTGCCACCATCTTTTGCAGCGCAGCACTTGACAAGCAGGGCGGCGGCGTAGTTTTCTTGATCCATGGTCATCACCGCCGCCCACGCCTACCTGCTCGTTCCCGCCTCCGCGGGCGCCCTGGCCGTGTCGACCGGTACCACCATCATTACCACCGCCACCACTCGCCCGGTGCGGCCCGTCGTCTTCGCGTAATTTCCGAAAACCACGGCCCCGCACCCAGATCAGGTGGCGGGGGAAACTCTCAAACCTGATGTGACGCGGGGCCTCCCATCGAGGTCAGCATGTCTTCTGTCGCCGCTTCCGCTCCACCTTCCGCCCAGCCCGCCGCTTCCGTCGCCGCGCGGGCCGGCGTGACCACCGTGGTCCACAAGTTCGGCGGCACCTCGGTGGCCGATGCCGAGCGCTATCGCCATGTGGCGCAGCTGCTGCTGGCGCGTGAGGAGACGATGCAGGTCACCGTGGTCTCGGCGATGAAGGGCGTGACCGATGCGCTGATCGGGGTGGCCACGTTGGCCGCAGAAGACGCCTCGGCCTGGCGCGAACAGTGGCACGCCTTGCGGGCACGCCACCGCGGTGCCGCCGTTGCCTTGCTCGGCGAGCACGCCGGGGCGACGGTGGAATGGCTGGACCAGCGTTTCGATCAGTTGGCCGAGGTGCTGGGTGCGCTGGCAGTGATCGGCGGCCTGCCCACCGAAGTGCTGGACCGCGTGCAGGGCATGGGCGAGGTGTATTCGGCCCAGCTGCTCGGGAAGTACCTGCAGACGCTGGGCGAAGACTGCGCGGTGCTGGACGCGCGCGATGTGCTGGTGATCGAGCGCGGTGAACTGGGCGTGGACGTGGACTGGGTGCGCAGCGCCGAGCGCCTGGCCCAGTGGCGCCTGCAACACCGACAATCGCGCATCGTGGCCACCGGCTTCGTCGCCCGCGACCGCCAGGACCGCATCACCACGCTGGGCCGCAACGGCAGCGACTACTCCGGCGCGATCTTCGCCGCCTTGTTCAATGCCGACGAGCTGCACATCTGGACCGACGTGGACGGCGTGCTCTCGGCCGATCCGCGGGTGGTGCCCGAGGCGGTCCAGCTGGAAGCGCTGAGTTACGACGAAGCCTGCGAGTTGGCCTATTTCGGCGCCAAGGTGGTGCACCCGCAGACGATGTCGCCAGCGATCGAGCGCGGCCTGCCGATCATCATCCGCAACACCTTCCACCCGGACCATCCGGGCACGCGCATCACCGCCGAGCGCACCGTCTCCGGTCCGATCAAGGGCCTGACCCTGAGCCCGGACCTGGCCGTGATCAACCTGGAAGGCACCGGCCTGATCGGCGTGCCCGGCACGGCCGAGCGGGTGTTCGCCGCGCTGCGCAATGCGCATGTGTCGGTGGTGATGATCTCGCAGGGCTCCTCCGAGCACTCGATCTGCTGCGTGGTGAGGCAGGCCGAGGCGGTGCGCGCACGCGAATCGCTGCTGCAGGCCTTCGCGCACGAATTGAGCCTGGGCCAGGTGCAGCGCGTGCAGCTGACCGACAACGTGAGCGTGCTGGCCGCCGTGGGCGATGGCATGGCCGGGCAGCCCGGCGTGGCCGCGCGCCTGTTCGAGTCGCTGGGCCGCGCACAGGTGAACATTCTGGCGATCGCGCAGGGTTCCTCGGAGCGCAACATCTCGGTGGCGGTGGACAGCCGCCATGCGACCAAGGCGCTGCGCGCGGCACATGCCGGATTCTGGCTGTCGCCGCAGACGTTCTCGGTCGGTGTGATCGGCCCGGGCAATGTGGGCGCGGCGCTGCTGGATCAGCTGCAGGCCGCCCAGGTGCAGCTGCTCGGCCGCGCCAATGTGGATCTGCGCCTGCGCGCGGTCGCCTCGCGCAGCCGCATGGTCCTGGACGAGCGCGGCCTGAAAGGTGACTGGCGCGCGGCGCTGTCCGGCCCGGCGCAACCGAGTGATCTGGAGGCGTTCACGGAGCATCTGCTCTCCGCGCATCTGCCGCATGCGCTGATCATCGATTGCAGTGGCAGCGCCGACGTGGCCGACCGCTATGCCGGCTGGCTGGCCGCGGGCATCCATGTGGTCACCCCGAACAAACAGGCCGGTGCCGGCCCGCTGGAGCGCTATCACGCGATCCGCGAGGCAGCGGCTGGCAGTGGCGCGCGCTTCCGCTACGAAGCCACGGTCGGCGCGGGCCTGCCGGTGATCACCACGCTACGCGACCTGGTCGATACCGGCGATGAGGTGCTGGCGATCGACGGCATCTTCTCCGGCACGCTGGCGTGGCTGTTCAACAAGTACGACGGCCAGGTGCCGTTCTCCGAACTGGTCAGCCAGGCGCGTGGCATGGGCTATACCGAGCCGGACCCGCGCGATGATCTCTCCGGCGTGGATGTCGCGCGCAAGCTGGTGATCCTGGCGCGTGAGGCAGGCCGTGAGCTCAGCCTGGCGCAGGTGCGCGTGGAAAGCCTGGTACCCGAAGCATTGCGCCAGGCCAGCGTGGACGACTTCATGGCCGGCCTGCCGCAGATCGATGCGGTGTTCGCCGAGCGCCTGGCGGCCGCCCGCGCGGACGGTGCCGTGCTGCGCTATGTGGCGCGCCTGACGCCGGACGGCGCCGAAGTGGGCCTGGTCGCGCTGCCGGCAGGCCATGCCTTCGCCAACCTGCGCCTGACCGACAACGTCGTGCAGTTCACCACGCGCCGCTACTGCGACAATCCGCTGGTGGTGCAGGGCCCGGGCGCCGGGCCGGAGGTGACCGCCGCCGGCGTGTTCGCCGATGTGCTGCGCGTGGCGGTGGGTGAAGGAGCACGTCTGTGACTGAGGGCAGCATGACGGAAGCACGTGCGTTTGCGCCGGCCTCGGTCGGCAACGTGGGGGTCGGGTTCGACATCCTTGGCCACGCCATTGAGGGCGTTGGCGATACCGTGACGGTGCGGCGAATCGGGGAACCGGTGGTCCGCATCCACGCGATCCGCGGTACCACGGTGGATCTGCCACGGGTGGCCGAGGACAACACCGCCGGCGCCGCGTTGATCGCGCTGCGTGCCGCGCTGGATCTGCCGTTCGGCTTCGAGGTGGAGATCGACAAGGGCATCGCGCTGGGCTCGGGCATGGGCGGTTCGGCCGCGTCGTGCGTCGCGGCGCTGGTCGCGGCCAATGCGCTGTTGCCGCAGCCCTTGTCGCGCGAGGCGCTGTATCCGTTCGCGTTGACCGGTGAGGCCGTGGCCAGCGGGGGCCGGCATGGCGACAACCTCGGGCCGATGCTGCTGGGCGGGCTGGTACTGAGCACGGCGGACCGGCTGGTGCCGGTGCCGGTCCCGGCGGCGTGGCACAGCCTGCTGGTGCACCCGGATGCCGTGCTGGAGACCCGCCGCGCGCGCGCCGCGCTGCAGGGGCATTACGCGTTGGGCGAGTTCGTCGCGCAGAGCGCGAATCTGGCACTGGTGCTCAGTGGCTGCTTCACTGGCGATGCCTCGCTGATCCGTGCCGGACTGCGTGATGTGCTGGTCGAGCCGCGCCGTGCCGGTCTGATCACCGGGTTTGCCGCCGCGCGCGACGCGGCGCTGGCGGGCGGGGCGATGGGCGCCAGTATTTCCGGCGCAGGGCCGAGCGTGTTTGCCTGGTTCGAGCAGCGTAACGCTGCCCTTGCTGCGCAGGCGGCCGTGCAACAGGCATTTGCCGAGGCCGGCTTCGACAGCCAGGCCTGGGTGTCGCCCTTGAATGCGCCCGCCGCGCGCCTGCTGTGACGCGTCCACTCTTTCTACTCTGGGATGTCCGATGAAGTTCGTTTCCACGCGTCACGCTGCACCCGCCGCTTCACTCAGCCACGCGCTCGCCGCTGGCCTCGCCCCGGACGGTGGCCTGTATGTCCCCGAACACCGCCCGCGCCTGCAGCACTGGTCAGCGCAGGGGTCCTTCGCACAGACCGCTGCGGCGCTGCTGGCGCCGTATTTCCATGACGATGCCCTGGAGAAAGCGCTGCCCGAACTGTGCGAGCAGGCCTTCGATTTCGATGCGCCACTGCGCCCCCTGGCGACCGCCGATGACCATGTGCTGGAGTTGTTCCATGGCCCCACGGCCGCCTTCAAGGATTTCGGTGCGCGCTTTCTCGCGGCGTGTCTTGCGCGCCTGCAGCAGGGGCGCGAGCGTCCGCTGACGATCGTGGTCGCGACCTCCGGCGACACCGGCGCCGCCGTCGCCGCGGCCTTCCATCGGCAGCCGGGAATCCGGGTGGTGGTGCTGTACCCGGATGGCCGTGTCTCGCCGCGCCAGGCGCATCAGCTGGGGTGCTTCGGCGACAACATCCACACGCTGCGCGTCGCCGGATCGTTCGACGATTGCCAGGCGATGGTGAAACAGGCGCTGGGCGATCGCGAGCTGCAGGACGCGGTGCCGTTGAGCTCGGCCAACAGCATCAGCCTGGGCCGCTGGCTCCCGCAGATGAGCTATTACGCCCACGCTGCCCTGGTCCATCAGGCGCAGACCGGCCACGTGCTCAACCTGGTGATTCCGACCGGCAACCTGGGCAATGCGATGGCAGCGATCCTGGCGCGGGCGATGGGCCTGCCGCTGGGGCAGATCGCGCTGGCGACCAATGCCAATGATGTGTTGCCGCGCTACTTCCACGGCGAGGCCTACCAGGCACAGACCAGCGTGGCGACGATCGCCAATGCCATGGACGTGGGGGCCCCGAGCAATTTCGAGCGGCTGCGGTGGCTGTACAACGACGACGATGCGGCACTGCGCGCTGCGTTCAGCGCGGAAGCGATCGACGATGCGGCGATCCGCGAGCTGATCCGTCGGCGACATGACCTGTATGGCGAGGTGTTCTGCCCGCATACGGCGACGGCGGTGGCGCGCCTGGAGCATCTGCGGGCCGCGGGCGCACAGGGCCACTGGGCGGTGGCGGCGACCGCACACCCGGCCAAGTTCGAATCGGTGGTGGAGCCATTGATCGGGCGGGCGCTGGACGTGCCGCCGGCCCTGGCCGCGCTGCTGGAGCGGCCCGCGCAGGCCGAAGCCTGCGCACCGGCGTATGGGGCGCTGCGTGAGGTGCTGTTGCGCGGGTGAGGCGGGGTCAGTACGACTCGTCGGCCGAGAGCTTCTGCAGGCCGGCTTCGTCCAGGATCTCGACGGTGTTCAGATGGGGCAGGGCGATCAGGCCCTGCTGGCGCAGCTTGGTGAAGGTGCGGCTGACGGTTTCCATGGTCAGGCCGAGATGGTCGGCGATGTCGCCACGGCCCATCGGCAGGGTCACGCGCAGCCCCGGCTCACCGAGCAGCGCTTCCCGCGCGGCCAGGCGCAGCAGGAAATCGGCGACCTTCTCGGCCGGCTGCAGCCGGCCCAGCGCCATCGCGGCATCCTGCGCGGCATCCAGCTCCTGGCAGGCGCGCTGCAGCAGCTTGCGCTCCAGATGCGGGAAGCGCGAGCGCAGGTCCTTCATCTGCGGCAGGGCCACGCGGCAGACCCGGCTGTCGGCGATGGCCTCGATGTCATAACGGTGGTGATCGCTGCCGCTCAACCCGAGAAAATCGCCGGGCAGCACGAAGCCGCTGATCTGGCGGCGGCCATCGGCCAGCGTGCGGACCAGGCGCAGCGCACCGGCGGTAATCGTATAGACATGTTGGCGCGGCTCACCGGCACGGGCCAGGGTGGAGCCCAGCGGCAGTGCCTGGGACACGGTGACCCGCTCCAGCGCCTGCACTTCATCCGGCGACAGCGCCGAGCAGACCGCCAGGTGCCGTACCGAGCAATGCAGACAGTCGCGCAGCGGCGAACAACCGGGGGCGGCGGGGTCTTCAACAGCGGAAAGCGCGGTACCGGAGTGGGGCCGGGTCATGTCAGGTCAGCAAGCGGGACCTGCCTATGATACGTCATGCCGCCATTGGCCCGGCCCCGATGTCCGGATGCGGCTCGTTGCGCCGGCTGCGGCTAGAATATGCCGCTCGCTCATCCCCCCGTTTCCGCAGGAGTCCCGCAAGTGATCAAGCCCCGTACGCCGCCCGGCATCATGGAATTGCTGCCGCGTGAGCAGATCGCGTTCCAGCGCATGCTGGACGTCATCCGCCGCAACTACGAGCGGTTCGGGTTCCTGCCGGTGGAAACCCCGGTGTTCGAGCTGTCCGATGTGCTGCTGACCAAATCCGGTGGCGAGACCGAGCGCCAGGTGTATTTCGTGCAGTCGACCGGCGCGCTGGCCAATGCTGCTGAAGCCGAAGAGAAAGCGCTGCCCGAGCTGGCCCTGCGCTTCGATCTGACCGTGCCGCTGGCGCGCTACGTCGCTGAGCACGAACACGACCTGACCTTCCCGTTCCGCCGTTACCAGATGCAGCGCGTGTACCGGGGTGAGCGTGCCCAGCGGGGCCGTTTCCGCGAGTTCTACCAGTGCGACATCGATGTGATCGGCAAGGACGCGCTGAGCACCCGCTATGACGCCGAAGTGCTGGCGGTCATCCACGCGGTGTTCGCCGAGCTGCGCATCGGTGATTTCTCGGTGCAGCTCAACAACCGCAAGCTGATGCGCGGGTTCTTCGAAAGCCTGGGCGTGGCCGATGGCGAACGCCAGCTGGCCGTGCTGCGCGAAGTGGACAAGCTGGACAAGCGTGGCGCCGATTACGTGCGCGAGACGCTGGTGGGCGAGGGCTTTGCGATTCCGGCCGAGCAGGTCGAGCGCATCCTGGCCTTTGTGGCGGTGCGTTCGAGCAGCCATGCCGATGCACTGGCGCAGCTGGATGCGCTGCTGGCCGACGGCACCGCCGGCGAGACGCTGAAGCTGGGCGTGGCCGAGCTGCGCGAAGTGCTGCAGCTGGTCAAGGCGCTGGGCGTGCCCGAAACCGCGTACTGCCTGAACTTCTCGATCGCGCGCGGCCTGGATTACTACACCGGCACCGTCTACGAGACCACGCTGACCGACCACCCGCAGATCGGCTCGATCTGCTCGGGTGGCCGTTACGAAGACCTGGCCAGCCACTACAGCAAGTCCAAGCTGCCGGGCGTGGGCATCTCCATCGGCCTGACCCGCCTGTTCTGGCAGCTGCGCGAAGCCGGCCTGATCGCCGGTATCGAGGACAGCAGCGTGCATGCGCTGGTGGCCCTGATGGATGACAACGGCCTGCCCGAGTCGCTGGATATCGCCCGTCGCCTGCGCGTGGGCGGCATCAACGCCGAAGTGCAGATGGAGCCGAAGAAGATCGGCAAGCAGTTCCAGTACGCGGCCAAGGCCGGCATCCGTTTCGTCGTGCTGGCCGGTGAAGATGAGCTGGCGCGTGGCGTGGTGGCGGTCAAGGATCTGCTGCGCGAGCAGCAGTTCGAGGTCGCCCGCGACGAGCTGGCCAGCGCGCTGCAGGTCGAGCTGGAGCAGGCCAAGGCCATGGCATGAAGCGGCTTGGGGCAGGGGCGCTGATGGTGCTCCTGCTCGCGGCCTGCCAGAGTGATCCGGCGCTGCGCAGCCAGCGGATCGGCCCGGGGCACTACCAGCTCTCGGTCGATCGCTGCCATGTGATCGATCGGGAACAGCTTGAGCACGACCTGCGCGCGCTGGCCGGCAACCGCTGTCCCGGCGGCGCCGGCCCCCTGCAGGCCGTGGAGTCGTTCCCCAGCCGCCAGGGCAGCCTGCTCGGCGAATGCCTGCGCAGCGGCGGCCTGCGTGCCGAGGTCCGCTGCCGGTAGGGGCCGACTGCTGGTCGGCGTGCTTCCTTGGATACCCATCACAACGCCCGCTAACGCGGGCGTTGTGCGTTTCCAGACCCTGAACCGGTCCATTTCGCCTGCGGCGGCGGTTTGACTGCGCGGTTTCGTTTGCGCTAATGTAATAGCACGCTATTACATTGATACGATGAAACTACGTCCCGTCCCCCGCGAAAAAGACGCCCAGGCCGATCTGGCCTCGCTGGCGCGCGCCTTTGCTGCCCTGTCCGATCCGGACGCGGTGACCGCGTTCCTGCGCGATCTGTGCACCCCCGCCGAGCTGGAAGCGCTGTCCGACCGCTGGAAGGTCGTGCCGCTGCTGCAGCAGGGCGTGCCGTACCGCGAGATCCATGAGTTGACCGGGGTCAGCGTGACCACCACCGGGCGCGTGGCGCGCTCGCTGGACCACGGCCACGGCGGTTACGCCGCCGCCATCGCCGCCACGCCGTCCTCCCCCGAATCCGAGTAGAGACCTCCCCCATGAGTGCAACCCAGACCGCCCCGGCACGTGACCGGCTGCGTATCGCCATCCAGAAGAACGGGCGGCTGGCCGAGCCCGCCCGCAGCCTGTTGACCGCCTGCGGGCTGAGCTGGCGGCAGAGCCGCGACAAGCTGTTCTGCTACGGCGAATCGCTGCCGGTGGATCTGCTGCTGGTCCGCGACGACGATATCCCCGGCCTGATCGCCGATGGCGTGTGCGACTTCGGCATCGTCGGGCGCAACGAGCTGGACGAGCAGGGCGCCGCCCGCCGCCGGATCGGCCTGCCGGATGCGTACCAGGCGCTGCGCGGGCTCAACTTCGGCCAGTGCCGCTTGATGCTGGCGGTGCCGGAGGAGTGGGAATGGACGGGCGTGGAGCAGCTGGCCGGCAAGCGCATCGCCACCAGCTACCCCGCGATCCTGGCTGATTGGCTGGCCGAACGCGGCGTGGATGCCCAGGTGGTCGAACTGTCTGGCTCGGTCGAAATCGCCCCGCGCCTGGGCACGGCTGATCTGATCTGCGATCTGGTGTCCAGCGGCGCCACCCTGGCCGCCAACCAGCTCAAGCCGGTCGAAACCCTGCTGGAAAGCGAAGCGGTGCTGGCTGGCCCGGTCCGTACACCCGATGACGCCCGCGCCGGTCTGATGGCCATGCTGCTGCGTCGTCTTGATGGCGTGGTGAAGGTGCAGGACAGCAAGCTGCTGATGTTCCGCGCCGCGCTGGACCGGGTCTCCGAGTTGACCCGCCTGCTGCCCGATGCCGATCCGCTGGTGCAGCTGCCCGATGATGGCGGCCACCTGCGTTTGCAGACCATGTGCCACGGTGCGTTGACCTGGCAGCGGTTGGAGGACCTGGAGCGCGCGGGCGCGCAGGGATTGATGGTGCTGAGTGTGGAGCGGTCGCTGGCATGAATCGTTTGACGTGGTCCCAATTGGATGCCGGCGCCCAGACGCAGGCGCTGCAACGCCCGGTCCAGGCCGTGGCGGCGCGTACCCGTGCGTCTGTCGCGGCCTTGATCGCAGCGGTGCGCGAAGGCGGCGATGCCGCACTGCGCGAGATCACCCTGCGCTTCGACGGGGTGGCGCCGGAGACGTTCGAGGTGAGCGAAGGTGAATTCGCTGCGGCCGAACAGGCCGTCTCGGCCGAGCTGCGCCAGGCGATGATCGATGCCGCCGCGCGCATCCGTACCTTCCACCAGGCCGGCATGAGCCAGGGCTATTCGGTCGAGACCGCGCCCGGCGTGCGTTGCGAGCGCGTGGTGCGCCCGATCGGTCGGGTGGGTCTGTATGTGCCGGCTGGCAGCGCGCCGTTGCCGTCCACCGCGCTGATGCTGGGCGTGCCCGCACAGCTGGCCGGCTGCCGGGAAGTCGTGTTGTGCACGCCGCCGCGCAAGGACGGTAGTGCCGATCCGGCCGTGCTGGTGGCCGCACGCCTGACCGGCGTCCACCGCGTGTTCAAGCTGGGCGGCGCGCAGGCGATCGCGGCGATGGCATATGGCACTGAAAGCGTTCCCGCCTGCGACAAGCTGTATGGCCCGGGCAACAGTTACGTGACCGAAGCCAAGCAGCAGGTCGCCCAGGACGGCGCTGCGGCGATCGATATGCCGGCCGGGCCTTCCGAAGTGCTGGTGATCGCCGATGCCGGCGCCAATCCCGCATTCGTCGCCGCCGATCTGCTCTCGCAGGCCGAGCACGGCCCGGATTCGCAGGTGCTGCTGCTGACTGAAGACGCGGCGATGGTGGACCGGGTCGAGGCTGCGGTTGAAGCGCAGCTGGCGCAGTTGTCGCGTGCGGAAATCGCGGCGCAGGCGCTGGCGTCCTCGCGTCTGATCCTGGTCGATTCGCTGGACGACGCTTTCGCGATCAGCAACCGGTATGCCCCGGAGCACTTGATCCTGGCGCTGCGCGAGCCGCGCGCCTGGTTGGACAAGGTGGAGGCCGCCGGTTCGGTGTTCCTTGGCGATTACACCCCCGAAGCGCTGGGCGATTACTGCAGTGGCACCAACCACGTGCTGCCGACCGCCGGTGCCGCACGTGCCTACAGTGGCGTCAGCGTGGCCAGCTTCCAGAACCTGATCAGCGTGCAGTCGGCCACGCCCGCTGGCATCGCGGCGATCGGCGAGTGTGCCCGTGTGCTGGCACGCGCCGAAGGCCTGGATGCGCACGAGAACGCGGTGACCCTGCGCATGGAGGCCGCCGCATGAGCACTGCCTCCCTCCTGTCCCTGGTGCGTGCCGACCTGCAGGCGTTTGCCGGGTATTCCTCGGCGCGCAGCAGTGCGCTGGTCGGCGATGTCTGGCTCAACGCGAATGAGTCGGCGTGGGCCAACCCGGCCGACGCCGCCGGTGGCGCGCGTCGCTATCCCGACCCACAGCCGGCCGCGTTGCGAGATCGGCTGGCCGAGCTGTACGGCTGCTCCGCCGAACAACTGCTGATCGGCCGTGGCAGTGACGAGGCCATCGATCTGCTGGTGCGCGCGCTGTGCGAGCCGGGCCGCGATGCGGTGCTGACCACACCGCCCGTGTTTGGCATGTATGCCGTCTGCGCGCGGCTGCAGAACGCGCCGTTGATCGAAGTGCCCTTGGTCGATCTGGGCGATGCGCTGGTCGCCGATATCGATGCGGTGATCGCCGCCGCGCTGGGTGGTAACGCCAAGCTGGTGTTCCTGTGCTCGCCGTCCAATCCCGCAGGCAGCCTGATCACGCTGGCCGAGATCGAACGGGTGGCGACGGCGTTGCAGGGCAGGGCGCTGGTGGTGGTGGATGAGGCCTACGGGGAGTATGCCGAGCAGCCGTCCGCGACCACGCTGCTGAGCCGTTACGACAACATCGCCGTGCTGCGCACGTTGTCCAAAGCGCATGCGCTGGCGGCCGCGCGTATCGGCACCCTGATCGCCGATGCCGCCCTGATCCAGGTGCTGCGCCGCTGCCAAGCGCCCTATCCGGTGCCGGCACCTTGTGCCGAGCTGGCGCTGGCCGGTCTCGGCGCCGAGAGCCTGGCCATCACCACCCAGCGCATCGCGCAGATCAAGGCCGAACGTACCCGGCTGCAGTCCGGCCTGGCAGTACTGCCCGGCGTGGTGCGTGTCTATCCCTCGCAGGGCAACTACCTGCTGGCCCGCTTTACCGACCCACAGGGCGCGTTCGATGCGCTGCTCGCCGCCGGTGTGGTGGTGCGTGACCAGCGTGCCGCGCCGCAGCTGGGCGATGCGCTGCGCATTACTATCGGCAGCCCGGATCAGAACGACCGTGTACTCGCCGCCCTGATGGCCCGGAGGGCTGCCGCATGACCCCGATTCTGTTCGTCGACCGCGACGGCACCCTGATCGAAGAACCCGCCGATTTCCAGATCGACGCCTACGAGAAGCTGCGCTTCGTGCGCGATGTGATCCCGGCGATGCTCAAGCTGCGCGATGCGGGCTATCAGTTCGTGATCGTCAGCAACCAGGATGGCCTGGGCACCGAAGGCTATCCTCAGGCCAGCTTCGATGGCCCCAACGATCTGATGGTGCAGATCTTCGCCAGCCAGGGCATCACCTTCCGTGACGTGCTGATCGACGGCACCTGGCCGCAGGACAACGCGCCGACCCGCAAGCCGGGTATCGGCCTGATGCTGCCGTACCTCCAGGACCGCAGCATCGACTGGTCGCGCTCGGCGATGGTGGGTGACCGCCTGACCGATATCCAGTTCGCGGAGAACATGAAGATCCGAGGTTTCCAGCTGCGCACCGAGCAGTTCGGCGGCGACTGGGACTGGACCTCGATCGCGCATGAGCTGGCCGATGCACCGCGCCGCGCCACTGTGCAGCGCAATACCAAGGAGACGAAGATCCGGGTCGAGGTCGATCTGGATCGCACCGCCGAGCCGCAGACCCACACCGGGCTGCCGTTCTTCGATCACATGCTGGAGCAGATCGGCAAGCACGGCGGCTTCGCGCTGAGCGTGCAGGCCGAGGGCGACCTGCACATCGACGAGCACCACACCATTGAAGACACCGGCCTGGCGCTCGGCCAGGCCCTGCGCGAGGCACTTGGCGACAAGCGCGGCATCGGCCGCTACGGCTTCACCCTGCCGATGGATGAGACGCTGGCCAGTGCCGCGCTGGATTTCAGCGGCCGCCCGTACTTCGTCTTCGAAGGCGAGTTCAAGCGCGAGCGCGTGGGCGACATGCCGACCGAGCTGGTGCCGCACTTCTTCCGCTCGCTGTGCGATGCGGCCGGGCTGAACCTGCACCTGAGCGTGCGCGGTGACAACGACCACCACAAGGTCGAGGCCTGCTTCAAGGCGCTGGCGCGCGCGCTGCGCCAGGCCTTGCCGCGGCAGGACACCGCACTGCCGAGCACCAAGGGGGCGCTGTGACCGAGGTTGCGCTGATCGATGCGGGCGGCGCCAACCTCGGCTCGGTCCGCTATGCGCTGGAACGGCTGGGCGTGCAGGTGCGGCTGGTACGCGATGCGCAGGGCCTGCAGGGCGTCTCGCGGGTGATCCTGCCCGGCGTCGGCGCGGCCCCGCACGGCATGGCGCGTCTGCATGCACAGGGCCTGGTGCAGCCGCTGCGCGAGCTGCAGGTGCCGCTGCTCGGGATCTGCCTGGGCATGCAGCTGCTGTTCGACGGCTCCGAGGAAGGACACGTCGAATGCCTGGGCCTATTGCCCGGAGTCGTGCGCCACCTGCGTCCTGCCACCGGCATCCGTGTGCCGCACATGGGCTGGAACCGGCTGCTGCCCCTGCGCACGTCGCCGCTGCTGGCCGGCGTGCCGGCGCGGGCCAGCGCGTACTTCGTCCACAGCTACGCCGCGCCCCTGGGCGAAGACACCGTGGCCGCGTGCGATCACGGCGGGCTGTTCGCGGCCGTCGTGCAGCGCGGCCGGCACAGCGGTGCCCAGTTCCACCCGGAGCGCTCAGCCGACACCGGCGCGCGCATCCTGCGCAATTTCATCGAGAACGAACCGACATGAGTTTCATCGTCTATCCCGCCCTGGATATCCGCGAAGGCCGCGTGGTGCGGCTGCTGCAGGGTGACTACGCGCAGCAGACCACCTACGGCGATGACCCGCTGCCGCGCGCGCAGGCCTTTGCCGCGGCGGGCGCAAGCTGGATGCACCTGGTGGATCTGGATGCGGCCCGCGCCGGTGGCTACACGCTGGCACCGCTGCTGTCCTCGATCGCATCACAGACCGGCCTGAAGGTGCAGACCGGCGGCGGTGTGCGCTCGCGCGATGACGTCGCCCGGATTCTCGATGCCGGTGCCACCCGCGTGGTGGTCGGCTCGGTATCGGTCCGCGAGCCGGACACGGTGATTGGCTGGCTGCGCGAGTTCGGTCCGGAGCGGCTGACCATCGCGCTGGACGCGCGCCAGGCCGAGGACGGCCGCTGGCTGTTGCCGGTGCATGGCTGGACCGAGACCGCCGAGGACACGCTGGACGTGTTGGCCCAGCGCTACGCAGAGGCGGGCATGCAGCACCTGCTGTGCACGGATATCGCGCGCGACGGCATGCTGTCCGGGCCGAACATCGATCTCTACCGGCATCTGGCCGCACGGCTTCCCGGCGTGGCGGTGCAGGCCTCCGGTGGCGTGCGCGATGCCGATGATGTCGCCCAGGCCAAGGCGGTCGGCTGCGGCGGGGCGATCCTCGGCAAGGCATTGCTGGAAGGGCGCATGACCCTGGAAGGGGCGCTGGCATGCTGAGCCGCCGCCTGATTCCGTGCCTGGATGTGCGCGATGGTCGCGTGGTCAAGGGCGTGCGCTTCCGCGATCACGTGGACATGGGCGATATCGCCGAACTGGCGATGCGCTACCGCGACCAGGGCGCGGATGAACTCGTGTTCTACGACATCGGCGCCAGCCCCGAAGGGCGTGCGGTGGACGTGGCCTGGATCGAGCGCATCGCGCGCTTGATCGACATTCCGTTCTGCGTGGCCGGCGGGATCAGCGATGTGGAGACCGCACGGCGTGTGCTGCACGCCGGCGCCGATAAAATCTCGATCAACTCACCGGCCCTCGGTCGGCCCGAACTGATCGAGGAGCTGGCCGATGCCTTCGGCGTCCAGTGCGTGGTGGTCGGCATCGATTCGGTGCGCGAGGCGGACGGACAATGGCGGGTGCGCCGCTTCAGTGGCGATCCGGACAAGACCCAGGCGGTGGCCGTACGTACCTTGGACTGGGTGGTGGAGGCACAGCGCCGGGGTGCCGGGGAGATCGTGCTCAACTGCATGGACAGCGATGGCGTGCGCCGCGGCTACGATGTGGCCCAGCTGCGCCAGGCCCGTGCGCTGTGCCAGGTGCCACTGATCGCCTCCGGCGGCGCGGGCGAGATGCAGCACTTCGCCGATGTGTTCGACCAGGCCGATGTCGACGGTGCGCTGGCCGCCAGCGTGTTCCACAGTGGCGCCATTGCCATTCCCGCGCTCAAGCAGTTCCTGCGCGAGCAGCAGATCGAGGTTCGAGATGTCTATTGACGTGAATTCCATTGACGTGCAGCCATCGCGCGAGGCGCTGGCGCAGCTGGATTGGGGCAAGGGCGATGGCCTGTTGCCGGTGGTGGTGCAGGACACGGATACGTTGCGCGTGCTGATGCTCGGCTATGCCAACGCGGCCTCGCTGGCGCAGACCCTGGCCACAGGCCACATGACCTTCTTCAGCCGCAGCAAGCAACGGTTGTGGACCAAGGGCGAATCCTCCGGCAACGTGCTGGCGGTGACCGCCGTGCGGATCGACTGCGACAACGACACCCTGCTGGTCAGTGCGCGCCCGGCCGGGCCGACCTGCCATACCGGCAGCGAGAGCTGCTTCCCGCAGGCACCCGGCAACTTCCTGGGCCGGCTGGATACCGTGGTGCGCGAACGCGAGCAGCAGCGCCCGGCCGGCAGCTACACCACGTCGCTGTTCGAGGGCGACATCCGCCGCATCGCGCAGAAAGTGGGCGAGGAGGGCGTGGAGACCGCGCTGGCAGGGGTGGTGCAGGACGATGACGCGCTGCTGGGCGAGTCGGCCGATCTGCTGTTCCATCTGACCGTGCTGCTGCGTGCGCGTGGGCTCTCGCTGGATGATGCGGTCGCGGTGCTGGCGGCGCGCCACGCCGGGTAGGGCAGGGCTGCACATCGTTTAACGTCGGTGAAACGCGGTGCAGGCGATGATGTGCCGCTCTACAATTCTCCACCCCCGACCGGACCGCCCCCGATGACCCGTACTGCCGCCTGGCTGGCTTGCCTGCTGTTGATGACTTCGCCTGCCTGGGCTGCTGAAACGACCGTCACCGGCAAGGTGTATCAGGAGCGCGACGGCAAGCCCGGGCGCGGCCCGACCGATCCCGGCCTGGCCGGGGTACAGGTCTCCAACGGCGAAACGATCGTGCGCACCGCCGCCGATGGCAGCTACAGCCTGCCGGTGCGCGAGGGCCAGACCATCTTCGTGATCAAGCCGGACGAGTACCGCTTCCCGGCGGCGGCCAATGGGCTGCCTTCCTACTGGCGCCACTACGCGCCCCAGGGCTCGCCAAAGCTGAAGTACGACGGCATCCGCGCCACCGGCGGCGCCACCCGCAACTGGGATTTCGCGCTGGAACCGGCCAAGGGCACCGATGCGGCACGCAACGGTTTCGAGATGCTGGTGTTCACCGATTCGCAGACCGCCAGTCGCCAGGACATCGGCTACTACCAGCGCGCCATCGTCGAGCCGATCATCGGCAAGCACCCGGCGCGGCTGGGCACCACCCTGGGCGACATCGTCAACGACGACCTGAGCCTGTACCCGGACATCAACAAGGTCACCGCGCAGCTGCAGGTGCCGTGGTTCCACGTGCCGGGCAACCACGACCTGGACATGGACGCCGGCAACGATGCGCACTCGCTGGACAGCTGGCGCGCCGTGTACGGCCCGGATACCTATGCGGTGGAAGAGGGCGGCGCGAGTTTCGTGTTCCTCGATGACGTGGTCTACGACCCCAAGGCCAAACCGAGCTACGTGGGTGGCCTGCGCGCGGACCAGTTCACCTTCCTCGGCAATTATCTCAAGGGGCTGCCGCGTGATCGGCTGATCGTGCTCGGCATGCACATCCCGCTGTTCGATGCCGCGCCCGGCCGGGAGACGTTCCGCCATGCCGACCGCACGCGTCTGTTCGCGCTGCTCAAGGACTTCCCGAACGTACTGGTGCTCAGCGGCCACAGTCACACCCAGCAGCACTACTACCACGGTGCGGCCGAAGGCTGGCAGGGCAGCAAGCCGCTGCACGAGTACAACGTGGGCGCGGCCTGCGGGGCATTCTGGTCGGGCGTGAAGGACAGCAACGGCATCCCCGATGCGACCATGAGCGATGGCACCCCGAACGGCTATGCGGTGCTGTCGGTCAAGCCCGGTGGCGACTACGGCCTGCGCTATTACGTGGCGCGTGCGCCGGACGATTACCAGATCGCCCTGCATGCGCCGAAGGTGCTTCGCCAGGGCGCTTATCCGGCCTGGGGCGTATACGCCAACGTGTTCATGGGCCAGGCCGATTCGTTGGTGGAGTACCGCGTGGACGATGGCGCCTGGCAGCCAATGAAGCGCGTCGAGCAGCCCGATCCGCGCCTGCTGCAGGAGAACGTCGCCGATGACACCGCCGAGCGCCTGCGTGGCTTCGACCGCTCGCCGGAAGCCACGCCGTCACCGCACCTGTGGCGCGGCGCGCTGCCGACCCACCTGGCCGTGGGCGAGCACAAGGTGGAAGTGCGTGCCGTGCAGGGCGATGGCCCGACGGCCACGGCCAGCACCAGCTACCGCCTGCAGACCGCCAAGCCCTGAGCACGGCGCCGTGGGTTCAGTACGGCGCTGTATGGCGCAGGCGGCTTTGCATTCCCCCGGCGATGCCTGAGAATCGCCGGGATTCAATCGATTCAACCAAGGCAAGCGAGTGAGCGCAGCGGTACCGGTTCCGGCTCAACCTGATGTGGCGCGGACCGCGGCCCACCGGGATTCCCCCCCTGACACGCTGATCGTGGCCGATGTGGGCGGCACGTTCGCCCGCGTCGCGCTGGCCACTGTGCGGGCGGGTGCTGCGCCACAGCTGAGCGGCCTGCAGCGTTATGCCTGCGCCGAGCACCCCAGTCTGGCCGCGATCCTGGCCGCTTTCATCGCCACGCTGCCGGCAGCGCCGGACAGTGCCGTGGTCGCGATCGCTGGCTTGCTGGACGGTGATCACCTGGTCAACACCAATCTGCCGTGGCCGGTCTCGGTCGCCCGGACCCGTCACGATTCCGGGCTGGCGTCGCTGGCGCTGATCAACGATTTCGAAGCGGTGGCCTATGCGATTCCGCACGTGGCGCCGGAGACGATGGTGGCCCTCAATGGCGATCCCGAGCCGGGACCGCGCTGGCCGGCGCTGGTGCTGGGCCCGGGCACCGGCCTGGGCGCAGCGCTGCGCTTCGAGGGCGGCGAGCGTCCGGTGCTGGCCAGCGAAGCCGGCCACGCCGCGTTGAACGCCTGCAATCCGCTGGAACTGGAGGTGCTCTCGCGCCTGCTGCAGCGCTGGGAGCACGTGGACAACGAGCGCGTCCTGTCAGGTGGCGGCTTGATGAACCTGTATCCCTGCCTGTGCGATATCCGTGGCGTCACGCCGCACTGGACGAGCACCGAAGCCCTGATCGCGGCCGCCCATGAGGGCGTGGATGCGGTGGCGGTCGAGACGCTGGAGGTGTTCTGCGCCTGGCTCGGCAGTCTGGCCGGCGACCTGGCCACGACCTTCGGTGCGCGCTCGGTCTACCTGGCCGGTGGCATCTCCACGCGGGTGGACCGCTTCCTGCGCGATGGCGGTTTCCGCGCGCGCTTCCTGGCCAAGGGCGTGATGCACGATGTGCTGCGCCAGGTGCCGATCTGGCGGGTGGACCACGGCGAGCTCGGCGTGCTTGGCGCGGCGGTCTGGCATGCGGAGCATCGCTGTATCGTCGTGTAATTCCCTCATTTTCCGTTCGCTGGAGACCTACCCATGACTGACCGCAGGCGATTTCTCCAGGCCAGTGCCTTGGCCGCTGGCGCCCTCGCGCTGCCGACGTTGCAGGCACGTACTGCCTCCGGCGCGCGCGTCGTGTCCACCTGGGATTTCGGTGTGGGAGCCAACCAGGTGGCCTGGAAAACGCTGGCGAGCGGCGGCTCCGCGCTCGATGCGGTCGAGGCCGGCGCGCGCTGGGCCGAGAGCGATCTGTGTAATCCCACGGTCGGGCGCTGCGGCAATCCGGACCGTGACGGCGTGCTGAGCCTGGATGCCAGCATCATGGACGGCGATGGCCGCTGTGGTTCGGTGGCGGCGCTGAGTGATATCGCGCACCCCGTCTCGGTGGCACGGCGGGTGATGGAACAGACGCCGCACGTGATGCTGGTGGGCGAGGGCGCGCAGCAGTTCGCGGTGCAGCAGGGCTTTGAACGCAGGAAGCTGCTTACCCCGGAAGCCGAGAAGGCCTGGCGCGAGTGGCTCAAGACCGCGCAGTACACGCCCGAGATCAATGCCGAACGGCGCAGCCGCCCCGGCGACAGCAGCAACCACGACACACTGGGCATGCTCGCGATCGATGCGCAGGGGCGCCTGGCCGGTGCCTGCACGACCAGTGGCATGGCCTGGAAGATGCACGGCCGCGTTGGCGACAGCCCGATCATCGGGGCCGGCCTGTACGTCGACAACGAGGTCGGGGCGGCCACCGCCTCGGGTGTCGGTGAGGAAATGATCCGCAATGCCGCCTCATTCCTGGTGGTCGAGCTGATGCGCCAGGGCCGCTCGCCGGCCGAGGCCTGCCGCGAGGCGATCGCCCGGGTAGTGCGCAAGCGCCCTGAGGCAAGCAAGACCCTGCAGGTGTGCTTCCTCGCGTTGAACAAGCACGGTGAGGTCGGCGCCTATGCGCTGCACCGCGGCTTTGTCTACGCGGTCTGCGACAAGGACCGGCAGGACGATCTGCGTGATTCCGCCTCGGTGTACACGAGCGAGCAGACGTGAGCGCGCCGTGCCGGGTGCTGGAGATCGCGTCCAATTCGGTGGCCTCTGCGTTGGCCGCCCAGCAGGGGGGCGCGGATCGGATCGAACTGTTCGACAACCTCGCCGAGGGCGGCACCACCCCGTCGCAGGGCAGCATCGCGGTCGCCCGTGATCGCCTGCAGATTCCGCTGTTCGTGCTGATCCGGCCGCGGCCTGGCGATTTCCTCTACACCGCGCTGGAGGCCGAGATCATGCTGCGCGATATCGCGTACTGCCGTGCACTCGGCTGCGAGGGCGTCGTGATCGGCGCGCTGGATGCCGACGGTGGCATCGACATGGCGTTGTGCCGGGAACTGGTGTCCGCAGCAGGCCCGCTCGGCATCACGTTCCACCGCGCCTTCGATGCGGCACGTGATCTGCCGGCGGCACTGGAGCAGATCGTGACGCTGGGCTGCCAACGCATCCTGAGTTCGGGCGGGCAGGCCAGTGCACTGGCCGGTGCCGATGTGCTGGCCGCCCTGGTGGCGCAGGCCGGCGACCGCATCTCACTCATGGCCGGTGCGGGAATCACTGCGGCCAACGTCATGGAGGTGGCCGACCGCAGCGGGTGCGTTGAACTGCACGCCTCGGCGAAGGCGACGCAGCCGTCGGCAATGCGTCACCACAATCCCGCGTTGACCGGGTTGTCGCCGGACTGGAACGTGACCGACACAGCGCACGTCAGAGCACTGTGCGCGGCTCTTGATAATAGGGACGGAGGTAGTTAATCCGCGACGCCCGGCCGCAATTAACTACCTCCGTCCCCATTAGAAAAACGGCAGCCGCCTGTACAAGCGCAGCTGCCGTGGAGGACCGTTGCCCCGCCCGAAGGCGGGGGCGGGTGAGGCTTAGAACTTCCAGTTCACGCCGAAGTACAGCTGGCGGCCGGCATAGATGTTGGACAGCAGGCGGGCCTGGCTGTCATCGCCGATATAGCTCTGCAGCTCGGACTTGGTGGCGTTCAGTACCGAGGCGGTGACCGTCCAGTCCGGGGTGATGTTGTAGGCCACGTTGAGGTCGAGCTGGTCGTACGGCTTGGTGTAGGTGGTCATGCCGTTGTTCAGGCCGCCCACCACTTCGCCACGGCGGTTGTACGAGGCGCGGGCCAGGATCGTGTCGTTCTCATAGAAGATCGTGACGTTGGCCTGGTTCTTGGCGCTGCCCACCAGCGGCGAGGCACCGATTTCTTCCCCATCCAGCACGATCGAGGCGAGGTTGGTGTCGTTGTAGGTGTAGTTGGCCTGGACGCCGAAGCCCATGTCGAAGGTGTACTGGCCGTACACTTCAACGCCCTGCGAGACGCCGTCACGGCCGTTGGCTTCGGTGCGGTACTTCTGCACGGTGACCGACTGCCCGCCGACCGTCATCTGCTGGTCGCGCACCACCGGCACGGTGAAGTTGTCCACGTTCTTGCGGAACAGCGCCACGCCGGCGGCAGAGCCGGGCTTGAAGTACCACTCCAGGCCGAGGTCGAACTGGACGGCCTTGAACGGTTCCAGGTTCTTGTTGCTGCCCGAGCCGTACCAGCCCGGGGTGTCAGTACCACCGGCCACACGGCGGTCGTTGCTGTACTCCTCGCTGATGTAGTTCAGGCCGCCCGGGTAGGCGATGCTGGTATAGCCCGGCCGCGCGATGACCTTCGAGGCTGCGCCGCGCAGCACCAGGCTGTCGTTGATGTCCCAGGCGATGTTGAAGCTCGGCAGGAAGTCGGTATAGGTCTTGTCCAGTGAGCTGAGGGTGTAGACCTTGTCGCGCACCTGGTTGTCCGGCAGGCGCACGAAGCCACCCTGGCAGCGCAGGGTCGGATCCGCGGCCGGGTCATCGCAGCTCATCGGCGACCCGTTGGCGTTATCGACGAAGTAATCGTTGAAGCGCTCGACCGAATCGCTCGACTGGGCGAACTGCTCGGTACGCACCACGCGCACACCGACATTGCCGCGCAGGCGCTCGGTACGGAAGTTGGCCTGGAAGTACCCGGAGTAGATCTTCTCGTTGACGTCGTAGACGAAGTCTTCTTCGGTGCGGTTGTGCGAGCCGCCGTAGGTCTGGTTGAGGTAATTGATGTAGGCCGGGTAGTTGATGCCCGGGAACACGTTGGCGTTGAAGCCGCCGGCGATGTTGCTGATCGGGTTGGACAGGAAGAAGCCCGGCTGGGCATCACCGGCGGTGGAATCGCAGCCGGCCTGGTAACGGTTGTTGTCGTAGTCGGCCGGATCCAGGCCCTGGCACACCCAGTAGGTGTTGCCGGTGTTGCGGTGGACCTTGCCGTCACGGTACTTGGTGCCGAACTGGATGGAATCCAGCCAGCCGGTCTCGAACAGTTTGGTGAAATCGGCCTGGAAGTAGTTCTGTTCAACCTCGGTCTGCATCCACGACGAGTCGGTCGAGCCGGTGTCGACTTCGGCAATGCCGGCCATCAGCTGCTGCTGCAGGTCCGGGGAGAACTGCACCGACGGCGTGCCGGTCAGGTCCCATGCGGTGTACTGGTTACCCGACAGATAGTCCGGACCGACCTTGCGGCGCGGCTTGGCCGACATCCGGAAGTTCATCGACGGGCCACCTTCGGACCAGGTACGGCCACCGGTGAAGGACGCCTTCCACAGCGGGCTGATGTCCCATTCGACCGACAGGTCGGCGGTCTGCGAAAGCGCCTTTTCCTTGCTGTAGCCACCGGTCAGCTGCGGGGTGGGCAGGGTGCAGTCGTCCGGCCCCCAGCCGCCCGGCGCAAGGCCGGCCGCCGCGGCCTGTTCTTCGCTGCAGATGTAGGCCTTGCCTGGCAGCTTCTCGAACTGTGCGCCGGTCACGATGCTGCCGCTGGGATCGAAATCGAGCCCGTTGAGCAGCCGGCCGCCGGCCCAGTTACCGTCACCATTGAAGCGGGCCATGCTCCACTCCGGCACCTTGAGCATGTTCTGGGTGTAATCGCCCTGCAGCTCGAAGCGGAAGTAGTTGGCGGTCAGGGTCAGGTTGTCGAGCGGCTTGAACTGGAAGGTCAGCTGGCCGCCCTTGCGCTCGCGTTTTTCTTCCTTCACCGCGAAGTTGACCGAGGTCGGCATGAAGAAGTCGCTGTAGTTGCCGCCGGTCTGGTTGTTGAAGCCGGACTGCCCCCACCAGTAGTGGATACCATCCTGCGGCAGCGCATTGCCGTTGGCATCACGCGCGTCACCTGCGCCATACCACTGGTAGTCCTCGGTGCTGGCTTCCATGGTGCGGCTGGTGCGCTTCTGCTGCGTCACGCCCACCAGCACGCCGAAGCGTTCGTCCTTGCTGTGCCAGGAATACAGCGCCGAGGCCTGCGGATCGATGTCGTGGCTGGTGTCCGATGAGGTGCCTTCCAGGTTGACGTAACCGGAGTTGGCTTCCATATCGAGCGGGCGGCGGGTATGCAGGATCACGGTGCCACCGATGCCGCCTTCGTCGATGCGCGCTTCCGGGGATTTGAACAGCTCCGCGCTGGACAGCATGTTCGACGGCAGCAGCGTGTAGTTGAACGAACGCGACGCCTCGTTGTTGGTTTCCGAGGTGGCGACGTAGTTGCCGTTCAACTGGGTGAGGGTCAGGTCCGGCGCGAGGCCGCGCACGCTGACGCTCTTGCCTTCGCCGCCACTGCGCGTGATCACCACGCCGGGAACGCGCTGCAGCGCGTCGGCCACGTTCTTGTCGGGGAACTTGCCCACGTCTTCGGCGGTGATCACTTCGACCACGGCGTTGGCATCGCGCTTCTGCTGCAGGCTCTTCTCGATGGCGTAGCGATAGCCGGTGACGGTCACGCTGTCGAGCGTGGTCGCATCGGGGGTGCCGGTGGCCGGGGTTGCTTGTTGCGCGAAGGCGCTGGCCGGCACGATGGCCGTGGCCAACGCGCTGGCAATGGCCGCGGACAACGCAACGCGGCGGTGCATGCGTGACATCTTCATTCCACTCTCTCCCTCTCCTGGATTGAAACGGTGGCGATACGAATTCTTTGAATCGATCTAATGTTTGAAGCCGACTTTCTCGAGCGTCGAGTTGCCTGGCGCGTCCCGCATGCATCGCGTGGGGCAGTCCCCCGGCTCCCCACTTCCGGCAATCGTGACCGTTTTAAGTTGGATCGATCTAAACGATTGGCGGGGGATTTTTAGCACGACCGCGCGGGGGACGCATGCTGCTCCGCAATATGGATCCCGGCGGTGCTTTCGCTTGTGCCGGGCCGAGGCCGCGGCGGCGCTGGGTTGGCCGCCCCAGCCCTGTCGGCGGGCCGACGGGTGCCGATCCGCTTGCCCACGGGTGGGCGGTGCAGCCGAGTGCGCAACTGGACACGCTGCTGCTGGCCCCAGGGTGCCGCCGATGTTGCAGCGCAGAATGCATCCCCCGAAATTCCCGTGCTTTACTTAAATCGATCTAAATTCACCGGGGTGTGGATTGGGTCGCCCAGTCCAGGGAACCAGCGGCGCCCGCCGCCACTGGTTCGCGCTGCCGCCACGTCCGCCAAGGAGTCCGTGTCCGTGACCCGTTTTTCTCACCGTCCTTCCGTTGTTCCCGCCGCCGGTGCCGTCCCGGCCCGCCGCCGCCCACTGGCGGGTCTGGCCTGCCTGCTGGCCCTGAGCTGCGCGCCGCTGTTGCTTCAGGCCGCGCCTGCGGCGCTGGAGCGCGAGGTCAACACCTTCATCGGCAGCAAGGACGATGGCAATACGTTCCCGGGTGCCTCGGCGCCGTTCGGCCTGATCCAGGTCAGCCCGATCGGTGAGCACTATGCTGGCTGGCGCTACGACGATCCCAAGATCCGTGGCTTCGGTCATTCCTTCCTGTCCGGCGCCGGCTGCTGGGAGCAGGGCGGCCAGGTCTCGGTCCTGCCGGTGACCGGCAGCATCGGCCCGGGCGGTGACTTCAATACCGACGACGCCAAGAGCTTCGACCACAAGCGCTACGCCTCCAGCTACACCCACGAGGGTGAAATCGGGCAGGCGGGCTACTACAAGGTGCGCCTGACCAACTACGGCGGCATCGACGCGGAGGCTACCGCACGCACGCGTGCCGCGGCCGAGCGTTACACCTTCGCCGCCGATGCGGGCACCGGCCACGTGCTGGTCAACCTCGGCCAGGCCAACGAGCGCCATTCGGTGATCGGCAGCGTGGTTGATGTTGTCGGCGACCGCGCGGTGGAAGGCAAGCTGGTCACCAAGAGCTTCTGTGGCGGGCATCAGTACACCACCTGGTTCCGCATCGAGTTCGACCGCCCGTTCAAGGCGTTCGGTACCTGGGGCGAGGGCGGCGGCCTGCCGGGCGCACGCCATGGCATGGAAGGCGAGCTCAAGCCCAGCGGCGCCTGGCTGAGCTTCGATCTGGCCAAGGGCCGTGCGGTGACCGCGGTCAGCGCGATCTCGCACGTGGATGCCGAAGGGGCGCGCGCCAATCTGCGCAGCGATGGCATGCAGGGCGGTCGCCTGCTCGGCTTCGATCAGATGCGCCAGATGGCCCAGCAGCAGTGGCGCAAGGAATTGGCTGCCGTGCGTGTCCAGGGCGGCAGCAGCGACGACCGCACCGTGCTGTACACCGCGCTGTACCACGCGTTGCTGCAGCCGCTGACCGGCAGCGATGCCGACGGCCGTTACCGTGGCTACGACGACAACATCCATCGCGCCGATGGCTGGACCTACTACGAGTACTTCTCGCTGTGGGATACCTACCGCGCACAGAACCAGTGGCTGGCGTTGACCAAGCCGGAGGTCGCGCGCGATATCGGCCGCACCCTGCTGGCGATTGAAGCGCAGGGCGGTTGGCTGCCGCGTTGGGGCTACGCCAACTTCGAAACCAACGTGATGACGGGTGACCCGGTCACGCCGTTCCTGGTGGACCTGTGGCGCTTCGGCGCGCTGGCCGGCCGCGAAAGGGAGGCCTACACCGCGCTGCGCAAGAATGCGTTCGAGGTGCCGCCGATGAACTCGCGTCATGCGGGCCGTTCGGGCAACCCGAGCTACCTGGCCAATGGCTATGTCCAGTACGACCGCGCCTTCCCCTCCAAGGGGATGGACGTGGATCCGCACCACGGGGGTTCGGCGACGCTGGAGTACGCGCTGGCCGACTGCGCCCTGGCGCAGATGGCCGATGGCCTCGGCCATGCCGCCGATGCCGGCGTGCTGCGCGAGCGTGGCCGCAACTGGCACAAGGTGTGGGACCCGTCGGTGCGCGATGAAGAGGGCGATTTCAACGGCTTCCCGCGGCCGCGCATGGAAGATGGCGCGTGGTACCTGCCGGCCGATGGCGCGTACAGCCCGCGCTCGCACCATGGCTTCCATGAAGGCACCGCGTGGCAATACCAGTGGCTGGCGCAGCAGGACGTGCCGGGCCTGGTCCAGGCCATGCACGGCCGCGAGCAGGCCGCGCGGCGCTTGGATACCTTCTTCGCTTACGACGCGCTGGTGAAGACGCCGCTGACCGCCGCCCGCAAGGAATGGGTGGTCGGTCCCTACAGCTACTACAACCAGTACCGCTACAACCCCAACAACGAACCGGACCTGCACGCGCCCTGGATGTACACGCTGATCGGGCAGCCGTGGAAGACCGCCACCGTGGTGCGCGCCGCGCAGCAGTTGTTCACCAACGCGCCCAACGGCGTCACCGGCAACGATGACCTGGGCACGATGTCGGCCTGGTACCTGTTCAGTGCGCTGGGCCTGTACCCGGCGGTGCCGGGCAGCGGCGAGTTCCTGTTGCATACGCCGCGCTTCGCCCGCGCCGAGATCGATCTGGGCCAGGGCAGGACGCTCACCCTGAAGGCGCCGGGCGCGGATGGCCGCCAGTTGCAGTATGTCCAGAACGTGCAGGTCGATGGCCGCGCGCATGCGCCGGTGTGGCTGGACTGGGCGCAGCTGCAGCGCGGTGGCACCATCGCCTTCGCCCTGGGCAGCACCGCGCAGGAGAACGGCTGGGGTACCCAGGCCGAGGCGCTGCCGGCGTCCTTCTGCGCCACCCCCGGCGCAGTACTGGAATGAGCCACGCGCCGGTCCGCGCCGTGGCCAGCCCACCGGGGTTGACCCTTGGCGCGGGCAGGGACCGCTGGTCAATGCGATCGTTTAGGCTTGCACCTTGCTTGAGGAACCCGACGACCCGATGAAAGACAAGGCCACCCCCGCCGGCAAAGGCACGCGCGCGGTCACCGTGACCGACATCGCCGAAGCGATCGGCGTGTCGCGCGCGACCGTCTCGCTGGTGCTGCGTGGCAGCCCGCTGGTGAACGTCGACACCCGTGCCAAGGTGGAGGCCGAACTGCGACGCCAACGCTACGTGTACAACCGCGGCGCGGCCAATCTGCGTCGCCGCACGTCCTCAAGCGTGGCCCTGGTCATCAACGACCTGTCCAACCCGTTCTTCGCCGAATTCGCCTCCGGGGTGGATGAAGCGCTCGGCGGCAAGGGCTTCGTGACCCTGCTTGGCAGCACCGGCGAATCGCCGGAGCGGCAGCAGGCGGTGCTGACCACGCTGATGGAGCACATGCCCGCCGGGTTGATCCTGTCGCCGGCCGAAGGCAGCGATGCCGGGCAGCTGCGCCAGGTGCTCGGCCATGCCAACGTGCTGCTGTTCAACCGCGAACTGCCGGGGGCCGACTGGGACTTCCTGACCCTGGACAACCAGCAGGGTGCCTACCTTGCCACCCGTCATCTGATCGAACAGGGCCACCGCCGCATCGCGTTCTATGGCGGCCACGCGGTCTCCAGTTCGTGCCATCAGCGTCGTACCGGGTATGCGCAGGCGCTGGTCGAGGCGGGCATGCCGGTGCAGCCGGCGTGGCTGATCGAAACCTCGCCCAGCCGCCTGGATGCGGCTGCGCGCGCCGGCGAGCTGTTCGCGCTGGATGCCGTGCCGACCGCAGCGGTCTGCTACAACGACAGCGTCGCGCTGGGCCTGATGCTGGGCCTGGCCTCGCGCGGCGTGCAGCCGGGCCGCGACTTCGCGGTGACCGGTTTCGATGATATTTCCGAGGCCTCGGTGGCATCGCCGCCGCTGACCACGCTGACCGTCAACCCGCGCGAGCGCGGGCGACAGGCGGCCGAACTGCTGTTGCTGCGTCTGGATCATCCCGACGCGGCGCCGGCCCGTACCGTTGCACCGGTCCAGCTCCGCGTTCGCGAGAGCAGTGGCGCGATGACCGTCTGATGGTTTCCCCAATCACCTGCTCGCGCACTGAGGCGCGTACCTGAATGCCCATCTCTCCTACGCCCCGCCTCCCCTCCTCATCCTCCGCTGCGCCCGTGGTGAACACGCGTGTCGCGCTGGCCGTGGCGACCACCATCTTCTTCATGTGGGGCTTCCTCACCTGCCTCAACGACATCCTGATCCCGCATCTGAAGGCGGTGTTCGAACTGAACTATGCCCGCGCGATGCTGGTGCAGTTCACCTTCTTCGGTGCGTACTTCCTGATGTCGCTCCCGGCCGGCCGGCTGGTTGCGCATCTGGGCTACAAGAAGGGCATCGTGGCTGGCCTGGCGATCGCCGCGGTTGGTGCGCTGGGCTTCTGGCCGGCCGCCGAACTGCGCGTGTATGAAGCCTTCCTGGGCGCCCTGTTCGTGCTGGCCACCGGCATCACGGTGCTGCAGGTCGCGGCCAACCCGTACGTGGCGCTGCTCGGTCCGGAACAGACGGCCTCCAGCCGGCTGACCCTGGCCCAGGCGCTGAACTCGCTGGGGACCGCGATCGCACCGATCTTCGGTGGCCTGCTGATCCTGGGCAACACGGTCAAGAGTGCCGATGAGATCGGCGCGCTGCCGGCTGCCGAGCAGATCGCCTACCGCGTGCAGGAAGCGCAATCGGTGCAGGGCCCGTACGTCGGCCTGGCCGTGGCGCTGTTCCTGCTGGCCGTGTTCGTCTACCTGTTCCGTCTGCCTGCGCTGACCGAGACCACCGAGCAGGCCGATACCAGCAAGCACACCCTGCTGGATGCGCTGCGCCATCGCCACGTGCTGTTCGGCGTGCTGGCGATCTTCTTCTACGTTGGGGCGGAAGTGTCGATCGGCAGCTTCCTGGTCAACTACCTGTCGCTGCCCAACATCGGCGGCTTCACCGAGAAGGAAGCCACCCATTACGTTTCGGCTTACTGGACGCTGGCGATGATCGGTCGTTTCGCCGGCTCGGCGATCATGACCCGGTTCTCGCCGCGTGTGCTGCTGACCCTGTTCGCGGGCATGAACGTGGCGCTGCTGGCGCTGACCATGCTCAGCCAGGGGCAGGTCGCGCTGTATTCGATCGTGGCGGTGGGCCTGTTCAATTCCATCATGTTCCCGACCATCTTCGCGCTGAGCATCGAACGCCTGGGCACGCTGACCAACAAGGCCTCCAGCCTGTTGATCATGGCCATCGTCGGCGGCGCCGTGGTGCCGTACCTGCAGGGCCTGCTGGCCGACCAGATCGGGCTGCATGAGTCCTTCATCCTGCCGCTGCTGTGCTACGGCTACATCATCTTCTACGGCCTGTCCGGTTCGCGCCCGGCCGTCGGATTCCGTCAGGGAGCTTGAGGCCACGATGTCCAAGATTGTTTGTTTCGGCGAGATTTTGATCGATCTACTTGCCCAACCGCCGGCCACCCCGGACACCCCGCGTGCCTTCCTGCAGTATGCCGGCGGTGCGCCGGCCAACGTGGCCGTGGCCGCAGCGCGGCTCGGTGCGGACACCCATTTTGCCGGCATGCTCGGCCAGGACATGTTCGGCGACTTCCTCGCCGAGAGCCTGGCCAGTGCCGGCGTGGCGACCGACTGCATCGTGCGCACCGACGCCGCCAAGACCGCGCTGGCGTTCGTCGCACTGGATGCCGGCGGCGAACGCAGCTTCAGCTTCTACCGCCCGCCGGCGGCCGATCTGTTGTTCCGCAGTGTGCACTTCCACCCGAACTGCTTTGAAGGCACGCGCAGCTTCCACGTGTGCTCCAACAGCCTGACCGAGGCCGAGATCGCGCAGGCCACGCTGGAGGGCATGCGCCGCGCCCGCCAGGCCGGTGCGATGGTCAGCCTCGACCTCAACCTGCGCCCCGCGCTGTGGCCGACCGCTGTCGACCCGCTGCCGCGGTTGTGGGAAGCCCTGTCGCTGGCCGATCTGGTCAAGCTCTCGCGCGAAGAACTGGAGTACCTGGCGGCCGCAGTGCCGGGCGGCGACGCCGCCGTGATCGCACGCCTGCTGGGTGCGCAGGCGCAGGCGGTGGTGATCACCGACGGCGCCGCGCCGATCCGCTGGCATACCCGCCACACCCACGGCGTGTTGACCGGTTTCCGCGTGACCACGGTTGATTCCACCGCGGCGGGCGATGCCTTTGTCGGCGGCCTGCTGTTCGGGATCGGCGAGCGCGGCGGCGACGGCACCGGTTTTGCCGCGTTCTGCCAGGACCCCACCGCGCTGGTGGAGGCGATCCGGTTCGGCGCGGCCGTCGGTGCTTTGGCCGTGACCCGCAAGGGCGCCTTCGCCGCGATGCCCAGCCTTCATGAAGTCCAGCAACTGCTGCAGCAACAACAGGATGACGCCGCATGACCACGCCGGTTCCGCCGACCCCCGACTTCCGCTCGCCCGCGTTCCTGCGCGCCCACATCGCGCAGACGATGGCGTTCTACCAGCCGCATGAAATCGACCCGAAGGGCGGTTTCTTCCACTACTACCGTGACGATGGCAGCGTGTACGATGCCAGCCACCGCCATCTGGTCAGCAGCACCCGGTTCGTGTTCAACCATGCGATGGCTTACCGCGAATTCGGCAAGCCCGAGGATCTGGCGGCGGCCGAACACGGCGTGCGCTACCTGCGCGAGGTGCATCGCAATCCGGCCACCGGCGGTTATGCGTGGACGCTGCGCGACGGCGTGGTCGAAGACGCGACCAACCACTGCTACGGCGTGGCGTTCGTGCTGCTGGCCTACAGTTGCGCGCTGAAGGCCGGCATTGGCGAGGCGCGTTCGTGGATGGACGAGACCTGGCAGCTGCTGGAAACGCGCTTCTGGGAACCGGCGTTCGGGCTGTACAAGGACGAAGCCGACGCCGACTGGAACTTCACCGACTACCGCGGCCAGAACGCCAACATGCACATGTGCGAGGCGATGCTGGCCGCGTTCGAGGCCAGTGGCGAGCAGCGCTACCTTGATCGTGCGCTGCTGCAGGCCGACCACATGACCCGCCGCCAGGCGGCGCAGGGCGACGGCCTGGTGTGGGAGCACTACGATACCCAGTGGCAGATCGACTGGGACTACAACCGCGACAACCCCAAGCACCTGTTCCGTCCGTGGGGTTTCCAACCCGGGCATCAGACCGAGTGGGCCAAGCTGCTGCTGATCCTGGATCGCCACGTACACGCCGACTGGCTGGTGCCGACCGCGCGGCATCTGTTCGATGTGGCGGTGGCGCGCAGTTGGGACGCCGAGCGTGGTGGGTTGTATTACGGCTTCGCGCCGGATGGCAGCGTCTGCGATGACGACAAATATTTCTGGGTACAGGCCGAATCGCTGGCCACCGCCGCGCTGCTGGCCAAGCGCACCGGCGATGCCGTGTACTGGGACTGGTACGACGCCCTGTGGGGCTACGCGTGGCAGCACATGATCGATCATCGCTACGGTGCCTGGTACCGCATCCTGGATGCGGACAACCGCAAGTACAGCGATGAGAAGAGCCCGGCCGGCAAGACCGATTACCACACCATGGGCGCGTGCTACGAAGTGCTCAACGTGGTCCGTTGAATCCGGAAGCCGACCGTCGGTCGGCTTCCCCGACATCCCGGTAGCGCCGACCGTTGGTCGGCTGCCCCCGCAGCCAGGCAGGTCCCCATGCGCGCGCACAGCCGTCTCCATGTCGTTGCACCGGCCAGCTGGCTGATGCTGGTCCTGCTGGCAGCATGGGCACTGCCCGTGGCAGCCGCCCCGCTGGCGGCGGAGTGGTCATTCCGCCTGCTGCCCGGTGACGCGCGCGGTGCCGCGCACCCTGACCTGCAGCAGTGGCGCCCGGCACAGGTGCCGGGTGCGGTGCATACCGACCTGCTGGCGCGGGGGCAGATTCCCGATCCTTACGTGGGTGCGCCGGAGGCCGGGCTGCAGTGGATCGGCCTGGCCGACTGGGAATACCGCGCACGATTCGATGTGGATGCGACGACCTTGGCGCGCGCGCACGCCGAACTGGCGTTCGAAGGCCTGGATACGTTCGCCACGGTCACGCTCAACGGCCAGCCGTTGCTGCAGCCCAACAACAGTCATCGCACCTGGCGTGCACGGGTGGAGGGCAGGCTGCGGCCTCGCGGCAATGAACTCCGGATCGTGCTGCATTCGCCGATCCGCAGCCTGCTGCCGGACGTGCAGGCGATGCCGCACAAGATCGCCGGCAACTACCCCTCGCCGTATGGCGATGAGCCCAAAGACGCGATGGTCGGCAATTTCGTACGCAAGCCGGGCTACCACTTCGGTTGGGACTGGGGCCCGCGTTACGTGACCGCGGGCATCTGGCGGCCGGTGACGCTGGAGAGCTGGGACGCGCAGCGCTTGACCGCGATGGCGGTGCAGACCCGTGCGCTGGATGCCGCACAGGCTGAGCTTGAGATCGCGGTCGAGGTGGAAAGCGCAGTGGTTGGTTCCGCGTCGGTGCAGATCGAGGTGCTGGATCCGGACGGCACGCGCGTGGCGCGCATCGACCGCAGGACGATGCTGAAGGCCGGTGACAACCGCGTCGCGGTGCCGGTGGCGCTGCAGGAGCCGCGGCGCTGGTGGCCGGCCGGGCAGGGCGAGCAGGCCCGCTATACCGTGCGTGCCACGCTGGCACCTGAGACGGCGGAGGCGACGCACATCGAGCAGCGCACCGGCCTGCGTACCGTCGAGCTGCGCCGCGAGGTGGACCGCAACGGCGGACAGGGCTTCGCGTTCGTGATCAACGGTGTGCCTATCTTCGCCAAGGGCGCCAACGTGATTCCGTTCGACATGTTCCCCGCGCGTGTGGACGCGGCGCGGATCCGCCGCGAGCTGACCGCGGCGCGCGATGCCAACATGAACATGCTGCGCAACTGGGGCGGTGGCTATTACGAAGACGATGTGTTCTTCGATATCGCCGACGAGCTGGGGCTGCTGGTCTGGCAGGACTTCATGTTCGGTGGCGGCATGCAGCCCGGCTACGATCCGGCGTTCCGCGCGAACGTGGTCGGCGAGGCGCGCGACAATGTGCGCCGCCTGCGGCATCACCCCAGCGTGGTGCTGTGGTGTGGCAACAACGAAGAAGAGACCGCATGGAAGGACTGGGGCCACGGCCGTGACCTGACCGCTGCCGATCCTGCCTTCGCCGCGAAGGTCTGGCAGGGCTATGTGGAGTTGTTCGGCAACGACCTGCGCCAGGTGGTGGCCGAGGAAGGGCTGGGCGTGCCGTACTGGTCCAGCTCGCCGAGCAATGATCTGGACGAGAAGGCCAACGATTCCACCCGTGGCGACAAGCACTACTGGCAGGTGTGGGGCAACCCGGCGCTGCCGGTGACCGCCTACCTGCGTGAAACGCCGCGCTTCATGTCCGAATACGGGCTGCAGGCCTGGCCGGTGCTGCGCACGCTGGACGTCATCATTCCCGCCGCCGAGCAGCAGGTGGACAGCCCGACGGTGCGCGCGCACCAGAAGTTCATGGCGGGCGAGGGCAACCAGCGCCTGCTCAAGTACATCGAGGAGGAGTACGGCACGCCGCGTGACTTCCCCACGTTCGTCTACCTGAGCCAGGTGATGCAGGCCGATGGCATCCAGCTCGCTGCCCTGCATCACCGGGCCTCGCGGCCGTACACGATGGGCTCGCTGTACTGGCAGCTCAACGATGTATGGCCGGGGGCGTCGTGGTCCAGCATCGATTACGCCGGCCGCTGGAAGGCGCTGCACTTCCACGCCAAACGTTTCTTCGCCGACCACGCGGTGGCGGCGTTGCGCGACGAGGGCGTGACCCGGGTGAGCCTGCTCAATGATCGTCAGCAGGGCCTGCAGGCGACATGGCGGCTGCGCGTGCTCGATCTCGACGGCACCCAGCGCAGCGAGCAGCGGCACACCGTGGCAGTGCCACCACTGTCCGCGCTGGAGGTAGGGCAGTTCGCCGATGCCGTGTTGTTGAAGGGCGCCGATCCGGGCCGCACCGTGGCGGTGGTCGAGCTGTTCGACGGCGCCACGCTGTTGTCGCAGCAGGTGGTGTATTTCGTCCCGGCCAAAGCGTTGGCGCTGTCACCGGCGAAGATCGACAGCGCGCTGCGCGCCGATGGCGACGGCTACCTGCTGACGCTGCGCTCGCCGACGCTGGTGCGGGCGCTGTGGATCGACTTCGATGGGCTGGATGCCGCGCTGGAGAACAATGCGCTCGACCTGTTGCCGGGTGAAACGGTGACGATCCGGCTGCGCGCGGAGGCGGATCTGGCCACGCTGCGCGGCGCGTTGCGCCTGCACTCCTTGGCAGATATCCGGAGGTAGGGCCACGCCATGCGTGGGTGGCGTGGTACCGGAATCGCGCGAAAGGCATCCACGCGTGGCGTGGATCCACCCGTTACAGCGTGATCTGCTGGAAGTTCTCGACGCGGTCGTGGCCGTGGGTGGCCTCACCGCTGCGCGGCAGCGGGTAATCGTCCAGGCGGTCGATCAGGCGCGTCTGCAGGCCGGCATCGCGCGCGGCATCCAGCTCTTCCACCACGTCAGACAGGAACAGGATCTGCGCGGCCGGTACACCGATCGCCTCGACGATACGGCGGTAGCTGTCGGCCTCACGCTTGCCGCCCACTTCGGTATCGAACCAGCCCGAGACCAGCCCGGTCAGGTCACCGGCTTCGCTGAAGCCGAAGAACAGCTTCTGCGACGGCACCGAGCCGGAGGAATACACGTACAGCGGCTTGCCCTGCGCATGCCAGCCCTTCAGTACGGCGGCCACTTCCGGATAGAAGTGCGCCTTGTAGTCGCCGTTGCGGTAGCCGCTTTCCCAGATCATGCCCTGCAGCGCCTTGAGCGCGGTGTGCTTGCGGTCCTGGTCGATCCAGCCCTGCAGCGTCTCCACGATCAGGCTGTCCTGGCAGGCGCCACCGATCTCCACCGCCACCGCGTCCAGCCAGCGGCGCACCTGCGGCTCCTGGCCATGCGCGGCGACGAACGCCGGCAGTGCCTTGCGCGCATACGGGAACAGCACGTTCTTGACGAACGAAATGCTGCTGGTGGTGCCCTCGATATCGGTGAGGATGACGGTCGGTTGCGGCATGGATCAGTCGGCCTGGTGCTGTGCGGGGTGGTAACGCGGGAAGGTCTGGGCGATGTCGCTGCCGGTGAAATGGCCGACCCAGCCATCCGGCTCGGTGAAGAAGCGGATCGCCACGAAACTCGGTTCCTCGCCCATGTCGAACCAATGGGTGATGCCATCGGGCACGGCGATCAGGTCGTTCTTGACGCACTCGATCTCGTAGACCTTGCCGTCCACGTGCAGGGTGAACAGCCCCGACCCGGCGACGAAGAAGCGGACTTCATCTTCCTTGTGGAAGTGCTCGTCCAGGAACTTCCTGCGCAGCTCGGCGCGGTTCGGGTTGTCCGGCGCGATCGAGGCGACGTCCACGCTCTTGAAACCGTGCGTGGCGACGAGACGGTCGATATCGACCTTGTAGGCGGCGAAGACCTCGTCCTGGCTGGCGCCCGGCGCGACCTCGTGGGCCGCCTGCCAGCGCTCGAACGTGACGCCGATCTTCTTCAGTTCGGCAGCGATCGCCTCGCCATCCCGGCTGTCGAACAGCGGGACATCCGGGGCGGTGTCATCAAAGATACGGAGTCGGCTCATGGCGGCGGCATCGAGGCGAAGAGGGGAAGGAAAGGGTACCAGTGCGGCGCCGGGGTGGGGGCGACGCACTGATGCCGATGCGCGGAATACAGATTCTCTTCAGGAATCTGAGCGCGATCAGCCACGCAGCTTGCGCAGTTCCAGCTCACAGTGCAGCAGGAATTCGAAGGCTTCCATGTGGCGGCGCGCCTCGGCCATGGTGCGGCCCCACGCGTACAGGCCGTGGCCGTCGATCAGGTAGCCCCACAGCGGCTGGGTGTCGAGCAGGGCATCGACCTGGGCCGAGAGCACGTCCATGTCCTGGGTATTGGCGAACACTGGCACATCGATCGCCATCTCGTGGGTGCTGTTGCCGTGGAAGGCCTTCAGCAGCTCATAGCCTTCCAGGCGGATATGGCCCTGCGGCGCATACAGGCGCGAGGCGATGGTCTGCACCGGCGAATGGGTGTGCAGCACGCAGCCGATCTCCGGGAACCGGCGATACAGCTGGGTGTGCAGCAGCGTCTCGGCGGACGGGCGCAGCGGGCGGCCGACGGCCTGGCCGTCGAAATCGACCACCATGATGTCGTCCTCCACCAGCCGGCCCTTGTCCTTGCCGGACACGGTGATCGCCGCGTGGCGGTCATCCAGGCGGTGGGAGAAGTTGCTGCTGGTGGCCGGGGTCCAGCCGGCGTGCGCCAGCTCACGGACGTTGTCGATCAGCAGCTGGGCCAGCTCGCTCAGGCGCGCGGTGTCGTACGGGAAGGTGGGGGTGCTCATGGGGCTATTTTACGGCGCTTCCATCGATTTCGCGCGCTCTGCGGTAGTGCCGGCCGCCGGCCGGCTCCTCATGAGCGTGTTGGGTGCAGGTGGAGCCGGCCAGCGGCCGGCACTACTTGCGCAGCCGGCTATGGCGATACCCATAACAGAAATAGATCGCGAAACCGCCCAGCGTCCAGAAGCCCATCAGCATCCAGTTGTGGGCCGTCATCGCCGTCAGCAGCGCGATGCAGCTGAGCACGCCCAGGCTGCAGATCAGCCACGCCATCGGCATCCGGAACGGACGCGGCAGGTCCGGTTGGGTACGGCGCAGGATCAGCACGCCCGCGCAGACCGCCGCGAACGCGATCAGCGTGCCCATCGAGGTCAGCTCACCCAGCACGTCCAGCGGGAACACTGCCGCCAGCAGCGCGATGCCGATACCGGTGATCACGGTGTTGATGTGCGGCGTGCGGTACTTGGGATGGATCTTGGTGAACAGCGGCGGCAACAGCCCGTCGCGGCCCATGATCATGAAGATGCGCGGCTGCGCGATCACCATCACCAGCACCACCGAGGACAGCCCGATCAGCGCGCCGATCTCCACGACCACGCGCAACCAGCCCAGCTGCGGATGCGCCGCCACCGCGGTCACCACCGGCTCATCGGTGCCCAGCAGCTGGTACGGCACCAGCCCGGTCATCACCGCGGCCATGGCGATGTACAGCACGGTGCAGATCACCAGCGAGAGCAGCATGCCGATCGGCATGTCGCGCTGCGGTTTGTGCGATTCCTGCGCGGCTACCGACACCGCCTCGAAACCGATATAGGCGAAGAACACCATTGCCGCACCGCGCAGCACGCCGTCGAAGCCGTACTTGCCCGGGCCTTCGTTTTCCGGAATGAACGGGGTCCAGTTGGCCGGGTCCACGTACTTCCAGCCAACCACGATCACCAGCACGATCAACGCGGTCTTGAGCACCACCATCGCCATGTTCATGGCCGAGGATTTGCTGATGCCCACGTAGCACAGCCAGGTCAGCAGCAGCACCAGCACCGCGGCCGGGATGTTGGCGATGGCGCCGGTCGGGCGCAGCTGGCCATCCAGTGGCGCGCTGACCAGCGCGGCGGGGAGATGGATGTCGAAATGGCTGAGCAGGCTCAGGAAATAGCCGGTCCAGCTGACCGCCACGGCCGAGGCGGAGACGCCATATTCCAGCACCAGCATCCAGCCGATGAACCAGGCCGAGAGCTCGCCGAAGGTGGCATAGGTATAGGTGTAGGCACTGCCGGAGACCGGCACCATCGCCGCGAACTCGGCGTAGGCCATGGCGCAGAACGCGCAGCAGATCGCGGCGAGCACGAACGACAGCATGATCGCCGGGCCGGCGTGGTTGGCCGCGGCCTGGCCGGTGATCACGAAGATGCCGCCGCCGATCACCGCGCCGATGCCCAGCGCGGTCAGGCCCCAGGGGCCGAGGGTGCGGCGCAGGCTCAGGCCGTTGGCGTCTTCATGGGCGGCGTGCGGATGCTTGGTGGCCCACAGTTGCTTGAACATGGTTTGGATGTCTTCTCAGGCGCGACGTATCAAACGACCGGGCCGGCACGTGGCCGGCCCGGCAGCACTCAGGCGTTCTTCTTGTTCAGCTTGCTGTGGCGGATGCCGTAGCCGAAGTAGATGCACAGGCCCAGCAGGGTCCAGGCCACGAACAGGTGCCAATGCACGACGAACGCCTGGTAGAACAGGAACAGGCAGGCCAGCGCGCCCAGCGGGCAGATCACCCACACCAGCGGCACGCGGAACGGTCGCTCCAGTTCCGGGCGCGTGTAGCGCAGGACAAGCACGCCGATGCAGACGGTGGCAAAGGCCAGCAGGGTGCCCATCGAGACCAGTTCACCGAGCACGTTCAGCGGCACGGTACCGGCCAGGGTGGCGGCGATGGCGCCGACAACGATCGTGCTCCAGTACGGGGTACGGAAGCGCTTGTGCACCTTGCCGAAGATCTTCGGCAGCAGGCCGTCGCGCGAGATCGTGTAGGCGATGCGGGTCTGGCCCATCATCATCACCAGCACCACCGAGGAGAGGCCGGCGATCGCGCCGATTTCCACGGCGGTCTTCAGCCAGGACAGGGTCGGGTAGGGCTCCAGCGCGGTCGCGACGGGCTTGTCCGTGCCCAGCAGGTGGTACGGCATCATGCCGGTCAGCACGGCGCAGACGATGATGTAGACGATGGTGCACACGGCCAGCGAGCCGAGCAGGCCGATCGGCATGTTGCGCTGCGGGTCCTTGGTTTCGCCGGCGGCGGTGGAGACCGCATCGAAGCCGATGTAGGCGAAGAACACGATGGTTGCCGCACGGAACACGCCACTCCAGCCGAACTCACCCGGCACGCCGGTGTTCTCCGGAATGAAGGGGGTCCAGTTGGCCGTATCCAGGTGCGCGGCGCCGAACCCGATGAACAGACAGATCACGGTGACCTTGATCGCCACGATGATCGCGTTGACGAAGGCCGACTGCGTCACGCCGACGTACAGCAGGCCCGAGACGGCCGCCACGATCAGCACCGCCGGCAGGTTGAACAGCTTGCCGGAGGAGATGAACTCATGGCCGGTCCAGGCGATGGGCGCGGCGCTGAGCGCATCGGGGAAGGGCATGTTCAGCGTGGTGGTGATGAAGCTGATCAGGTACGCCGACCAACCCACCGCGACCGAGGCCGAGGCGAACAGGTACTCCAGCACCAGGCACCAGCCGATGAACCAGGCCATGCCTTCGCCGAGGGTGGCGTACGAATAGGAATAGGCGCTGCCGGAGACCGGCATCATCGCCGCGAACTCGGCGTAGCACAGGCCGGCCAGCGCGCAGGCAAAGCCGGCGAACACGAACGAGAGCATCACCGCCGGGCCGGCATGGTTCGCCGCGGCCTGGCCGGTGAGCACGAAGATACCCGCACCGATCACCGCGCCGATACCCAGCAGGATCAGGTGTTTCGCTGTGAGGGTCCGCCTCAGTGTGGGCTCGCCGTCCAGGCTGCCTTCGATGGGCTCGCCGGCATCGACGTGCGGTGCCGGTGCGACCGGTTTGACCCTCAACAGAGACTTCAGCATGCAGTGCTTCCCTAAATGAACAAAGGTGAGGCGCGCGGTACATTGCCGCACGCCCTGATGGCGACTGGGCGGCCCAGCGGTGCGGGGCCCGCTGTACCTTAGCCAAAGCTGAAGCCGCTGTACAAGCACAAATGCAGCATGGCCGAGCGATAATCGGCCAAATCCGCACGATGCCTGCACCTGCCATGTCGCTGAACCTCGAATCCGTTGCCATTCCTGACGCCGCCCTGCGCAGCCAGCTTGATGCTTACGCCCGCCGACACCCCGAGCACGCGGCATTGGCTGACGAATTCAGCACAGTGCTGGAGGATCCGGACAACCCGTTCCTGCGGGAGCGCCTGGCCGGGCACTTCACCGGCAGCGCGTGGCTGGTCAGCGCCGACGGGCAGCGCGTGCTGCTGACCCACCACCGCAAGCTGGACCGCTGGCTGCAGCTGGGCGGCCACGCGGATGGCGAGCGCGATCTGGCCCAGGTGGCGCTGAAGGAAGCCGAGGAGGAATCCGGGCTGACCGCGCTGGTGCTGGAGGATGGCGAGTTGTTCGACATCGACAAGCACTGGATTCCCGAACGCAAGGACGTCCCGGGGCATTGGCACTACGACGCGCGCTACGTCGTGCGGGCGCTGGGCAGTGAGCAGTTCGCGATCAGCGACGAATCGCTGGCGTTGGCCTGGCGCGAGATCCGTGACGTGGCCAATGCGGCGATCGAGACCCCCGATGGGGATGACTCGTTGCCACGCATGGCCAAGCGCTGGCTGGCGCGGTGATTTAACAGGGACGGGGGTAATTATTAATTACCCCCGTCCCCATTAATACAGCACGCGGGTGCGCAGCGTGCCCGGGATGGCGGCCAGTTCGTCGCGCACCGCGCCGGCCTGGGCTTCGCTGGCGGTGATGTCGATCACCACGTAGCCCACCTTCGGGTCCGTACGCAGGAACTGGCCGTCGATGTTGACGTTGTGGCGCGAGAAGATCTCGTTGACCTTGGAGAGTACGCCCGGCACGTTCTGGTGGATGTGCAGCAGGCGCAGGCTCTCGGCGTGCTCGGGCAACGTCACTTCCGGGAAGTTGACCGCCGACAGGGTGCTGCCGTTGTCGCTGTAGCGCACCAGTTTGGCCGCCACTTCCACACCGATGTTGTCCTGTGCTTCCAGTGTGCTGCCGCCCACGTGCGGGGTCAGGATCACGTTGTCGTGCGCGGTCAGCGGTGACACGAACGCATCGCCGTTGCCCTTGGGCTCGACCGGGAACACATCCAGCGCGGCACCACCGAGGTGGCCCGAGCGCAGCGCCGCATCCAGCGCGTCGATGTCGACCACGGTGCCGCGCGCGGCGTTGATCAGGTGTGCGCCGGGGCGCATGCGCGCCAGTTCGTCGGCACCGATCATCCACTGCGTGGCCGGGGTTTCCGGCACATGCACGGTCACGATGTCGGCGCGCGCCAGCAGGTCATCCAGGCTGATCGCCGCGCGGGCATTGCCCAGTGACAGCTTGGTTTCCACATCGTGGAAGATCACCTGCATGCCCATCGCCTCGGCCATCACGCCGACCTGGGTACCGATATGGCCATAACCGATGATGCCCAGCGTCTTGCCGCGCACCTCATGGCTACCGGCGGCCGACTTGGACCAGCCGCCGCGATGGCACTCGGCGTTCTTCTGCGGGATGCCGCGGGTCAGCATGATCGCTTCGGCGATCACCAGCTCGGCCACGCTGCGGGTGTTGGAATAGGGGGCGTTGAACACCGGGATGCCGGCCAGTTCCGCCGCCTCCAGGTCGACCTGGTTGGTGCCGATGCAGAAGCAGCCGACCGCCATCAGGCGCTTGGCGTTCGCCAGCACCTCCGCACTGAGTTGCGTGCGCGAACGGATGCCGACGATGTGGGCCTCGGCGATGCGCGCCTTCAGTTCGTCTTCGGGCAGCGCCTTGCTGTGCAGTTCGATCTGCGAATAGCCGGCCGCGGTGAACACGTCGATCGCGGTCTGGCTGACCCCCTCGAGCAACAGTACGCGGATATCCTGCTTCGGGAACGAGGTCTTTTTCGGCGACATGGGCGGCGTGCGACGTGTGGCGGCGGGAGCCCTCAACTATGCCAGAAGCCGGCCGCGATGGTGCGGTGCGCCAATCGATGTCCAAACGGTTTCAGATGCACCTATTTGGACGAGGCCGACGAGCCGCGGGAACAGGCCCCGCTACTGGACGCGGCGTGGAGTGGCTGGCAGGCTTGCGGGCTCCCCGGCACCGCCAGACGCCCCATGACCGATCCGCGCCTCGATTCGCTGTTGCTCGCTTGCCCCGGGCTGCGCCTGAAGACCGATCCAGCCGATCTGGAGCATTACGGCCGCGATTGGACCCGGCGCTGGACACCCGCGCCGCTGGCGATCGCCTTGCCCGGCACGGTGGAAGAGGTGCAGGCGACGCTGCGCTGGGCCAGTGCCCAAGGGGTGGCCGTGGTGCCCTCCGGTGGCCGTACCGGGTTGTCCGGCGGCGCGGTGGCAGCCCACGGTGAGCTGGTGCTCAGCCTGGAGCGGATGAACAAGCCGCTGGCCTTCGATGCGGTCGACCGCACCCTGACCGTGCAGGCGGGCATGCCACTGGAGGCGGTGCACAACGCGGCGCTCGAGCATGGCCTGATCTACCCGGTGGATTTCGCCGCGCGTGGTTCGTGCTCGATCGGCGGCAACATCGCCACCAATGCCGGTGGCATCCGCGTGATCCGCTACGGCAATACCCGCGAGTGGATCGCCGGCCTGAAGGTGGTGACGATGGCCGGTGAGCTGGTCGAGCTCAACAAGGGCCTGATCAAGAACTCCAGCGGCTATGACTTCCGCCAGCTGCTGATCGGCTCGGAAGGCACGCTCGGCGTGATCGTCGAAGCCACCTTGAAGCTCACCGATCCGCCGCCGGCCAGCAACGTGATGCTGCTGGCGCTGCCCTCGTTCGAGGTGTTGATGCAGGTGTTTGCCGCCTTCCGCGAGCGGCTGCAGCTGCAGGCCTTCGAGTTCTTCACCGACCGCGCGCTCGGGCATGTGCTGGCGCATGGCGCGCAGGCGCCGTTCGACGAGGTCCACCCGTATTACGTGGTAACCGAATTCGCTGCCGGCGACGAGGCGCAGGAAGCCGCCGCGATGGCCGCGTTCGAAGACTGCATGGAGCACGGCTGGGTCAGCGATGGCGTGGTCAGCCAGAGCGACGCGCAGGCCGCGCAGCTGTGGCGCCTGCGCGAGGGCATCACCGAAGCGGTGGCGCGCTACACGCCCTACAAGAACGATGTCTCGGTGCGGATCTCGGCGATGCCGGCCTTCCTTGCCGAAACCCAGGCCCTGATCGGGCAGGCCTACCCGCAGTTTGAAGTGGTCTGGTTCGGGCACATCGGCGACGGCAACCTGCACATCAACGTGCTCAAGCCGGACGAGACCGCCGAGGGGGAGTTCCTGACCCAATGCGAGCACGTCACCAAGCTGCTCGCCGGTGTGCTGGCCCGCTTTGACGGCAGCATCTCGGCCGAACACGGGATCGGCCTGGTTAAAAAGGGCTACCTGGACAGCACGCGCAGCGCGCCGGAAATCGCATTGATGAAGGCGGTCAAACGTGCGTTTGATCCCCAAGCGCTGCTGAATCCCGGCAAGCTCTTCGACCTCTGAGGCAAGACAGGATTTCACGCAGCCTATACGCTCTGTGCTTTCCACCGCGAACGACACCCCGATGATGCGTCCGATCCTGCTTCTTGCCGTGCTCGCCCTGCCGTTGTCGGCGATGGCCTCCAGTTTTGCCGGCAGCTCTGCCGGTTCCGCCTCCGGCGCGTCCTCGGCCGGTTCGTCCAGCTCGGGCGATGACAAGATCGTGCTTGATGCGCGCGATGATGCAGCCGCCTTCGTGGCCAGCGACGGTGCGATCCGTGGTGCCCGTCTGGAAGCTGCGCTGCTGCACCTGCGCGAACAGAGCGTTGCGAAGCAGCAGGCCAGTGACATGGCGCTGGCCAGGACCCTGCTGGCCCGCTGATGCGAACGCGTGGTCAGGTCCGCCGCTGGCGCTGGGCGGTCCTGATCGCGTGGCTCGCCGCGCCGTTCGCACAGGCGGCGCTGCAGCTGGAGTTGCAGCCGCAGGGATTGAGCGTGGCGCAGATCGTGGCCGCCGAGCGTGCCCTGCAGCAGGTGCACACGCGCCTGCCAGCGCCGTGGCAGGCACGTTTCCAGCACCCGGTGCAGGTGCGCTGGTCGGACACGCTGCCGGCCCACGTGCACGGCCGCACCCGCAACGGCACGATCACCCTGCAGCGCGCGTTGCTGGACACCGTGCAGGACGATCAACCGTTGCCACGCCCGCTCGAAGCCGCGCTGATCCATGAATTGACCCATGTGCTGGACCGTTCGCCGCAGGGTGGCTGGTCGCGCGATGCGCGTCTGCGTGACCTGGCCGGCTGGCAGCGACGCCCGTGGAAGCTGGGGCGTACAGCGAATGCCTTCAGCGAGCGCAGTCCGGACGATTACGAGCGCACGCGACCGGCCGAGTTCCTGGCGGTCAACGCCGAGCACCTGCTGCTCGATCCGGATTACCCCTGCCGCCGTCCGGCCGTCGCCGCGTGGTTTGCCGAGCACCTTGGGCCGAACGACCCGGCCGAGGGATGCGACACCCGTCTGCCGTTGATGCAGGCCGAAGAGGAGGCGGGCGCGGCGACGCTGCTCGAACTGGATCCGGCCCGGATCTACGCGGTGGACTACCTGCTCGCCGAAGGCAATGACCAGCTGATGAGTCGCTGGGGCCACAGCATGCTGCGCCTGGTGATCTGCGCGCCAGGCCGCCCGCGTGGGCCGGCCTGCCGGATGGATCTGTCCCATCACCGCGTGCTGTCCTACCGTGCCTTCGTCGGCGATGTACAGATCTCCAGCTGGCGCGGGCTGACCGGTGCCTATCCTTCGCGCCTGTTCGTGCTGCCGCTCAACCAGGTCATCAACGAATACACACAGGTGGAACTGCGGGGGCTGTCTTCCGTGCCGTTGGCGTTGGATGCGCCGGACATCGCCAGCCTGCTGGAGCGCGTCGCGCAGGTGCACTGGAGCTATGACGGGCGCTATCTGTTCGTCAGCAACAACTGCGCGGTGGAGACCGGCAAGCTGCTGCAGGAAGGCGTGCCACGTCTGGCTTCGCCGGGGTTGAACCGGCTCACCCCGCGCGGCCTGCTGACCCGCCTGGAGCGCCAGGGCGTGGCCGACGCCAGCGTGCTGGCCGATCGCGGGCAGGCGACGCGACAGGGCTACTACTTCGCCTCCGCCGAGGATCACTACCAGCAGTTGTTCGATGCGGCGCGCCAGCAGCTACGGCTGGGCACGACAACCGTCGGCGAGTGGTTGCGGCAGCCGGCCAGCGAGCGTGCACGCTGGGTAGAGCAGGGTGATCTACGTGCCACCGCCGCCCTGCTGTTGCTGGAACAGGCCGCCCTGCGTCGCGAAGAACTGCGCGCACGCGACGTGCTGAAGCGGCTGCTGGGCGATCCGGCCAAAGAAGATGCTGCGGCGCGCGACACGCTGCGCGCGTTGCTGGAAGACACCGGCCAGCTGATCAGCCCGGCCGCACTGGTGGCGGGGGGCGGCTACGGGCTGCCGTCGGCGCACGAGCGGGCGCAGGCCAGCGAGGCGGCGGCGCGGCTCAGTGCACAGGGTGTGCCGGCCTGGCAGGCGTTGCAGCTGCAGCTCAAACACCGCCTGCCACAGGCACAGCAACGCGAACTGGCCCTGATCGACAGCAACCTGGCACGGCTGGGTGCGCGCATGCGTGCGCTGGCGCGAGAGGACGAAGGACGGGTCGCACCGCACTGAACCGCGTGTTCAGCGATGCCCGGAAGGTCAGCGTCGCTTCACCTGTTCTCACGGCCCGGCAGGTACGATCAAGTGTTGTCGACGTTATCGCAAGGAGTCCCTCATGCGCGCATCCCCCTGGTTGTTGAGCCTGGCCATTACCGGCGCACTCGCCGCCTGCCAACCGGCCAGCCAGAGCAGCCCCGCCGCCGATGGCAGCGAAGCGCCGCCCCCGATCGATGCCTCCACTGCTGAAGAGCGCGCGTATGCGTTCCGCTGTGGGGAGCTGGAAGTGCATGCTACTTACCGCGGTCAGGATTCGGCAACGGTGGTGGTGGGCGACCGCACTTTCCCGATGTCCTCGCAGCCTGCAGCGTCCGGCGCGAAGTATGGCGATGGGCAGGGCAACGAATTGTGGACCAAGGGCACCACCGAAGGCAGCCTGATCCTGAAGGGCGAGCCGGACCGCACCTGCACCGGCACCGGCGAGCAGGGCGGACAAGCACCGCCGGCCAATGCGACCGCCCATGGGGAGACGGACGCCGATGCGGCAGGCGGATTCCGCGCGACCGGCAATGAGCCCGGCTGGCTGGCCCAGGTCGGTGCGGGTGCCACCCCGGCGCTGCACATCGAGATGGATTACGGCGAGCGCAAGCTCGAGATTTCCAGCCCCACCCAAGGCCGTGACGGCTGGTCGGGTACTGCCGCCGATGGCACCCCGGTCAAGCTGACCTTCCAGCGCACGGTGTGCCAGGACGACATGAGCGGCCAGGCCTTCGGTGCCACGGCCATGCTCACGGTCGGCGCGCGCCAGTACCACGGCTGCGGGGATTTTGCCGGCGCGCCCTCGTTGGCGGCCAAGCCCTGATCCAGCAAGCTCTGACTCAGTTGAAGGCACCGGATGCGCGCATGCGCGTCCGGTGAACCATCACATGCCGCGCGGGCAGGGGTTGGGCAGCGCCCGGCTGTCGGCATCCAGCATCAGCTCATTGCGGGTGCCCAGCAGCATCAGTTCGGTGTGCACCAGGCAGTTGTCGGCATGGCGCTGCAGGAGTTGATTGAAGCGCCGGGCACGGTCGTCGCAGCTCTCGTGGATCGCGTAGGCCAATTCGCGCGCACGGTCTTCGTCGTACGCTTCTTCGCCAGCGAAGTGCTGGCACGCGCTTTCGCGCGCCAGGAAGGCCTGCACATCGCCGGGCATCGCGCAGTACATGCGGATGTCCTCGGCCACGAACACCTCCGCCGGGACGTCGCAGCGCTCACCGTGGGCGGTCTCAGCCAACGTGGCGGGTGCGCGCGGGGTATCCAATGTCTCACTCTCCACCGCCCGCGGCGAGCACGCCGCGAGCAGCAGGAGCAGGACGATCAGTGCAGACCGTTTAGTCGGCACGGCCGGCGAATTCACCGGTGGTGGTATTGACCAGCACACGTTCACCGTTGGCGATGTACTCCGGCACCATGATTTCGATGCCGGTGCTGAGCTTGGCCGGTTTCGGGCGCTTGGTGGCAGTGCCGCCCTTGAGCTCCGGCGGCGTTTCGACCACTTCCAGCACCACGCTGGTCGGCAACTGCACGCCCACCGGGGTCTCGTCGATCACCTGCACGTAGATGCCGGTCAGGCCATCGGTGATGTAGCCGGCGTCATCGCCGAGCACATCCGCATCGACCATGTACGGGGTGTAGTCCTCGTCATCCAGGAAGACGAAGGCGTCGCCATCCATGTACGAGTACGTGGCCTGGCGGCGCAGCAGCTCGACTTCCGGCAGGTTGTCGTCGGCGTCGAAGCTGGAATCGAGCTTGTTGCCGCCCGGCACGCTGTACATGATGAAACGGAAGCGGACATTGCCGCCGCGGCCCTGCGGGGAGCTGCGTTCGATGTCGCGGATCTGGTAGACGCCGTTGTTGAATTCGACGACGTTGCCTTTCTTGATGTCGCTGGCTTTCATGGGAATGAAGGTCGGTTCGTGGAGGTGGCGGGTGCCGGAACCGGGCACCCAGCGGGTTGCGTGCTCGCTTACTTCGGCGCCAGACGCACGGCGCCGTCAAGGCGGATGGTCTCGCCGTTGAGATAGGTGTTGCCCAGGATATAGGCGACCAGGCCGGCGAAATCCTCCGGCTTGCCCAGGCGGGGCGGGAACGGGATCGAGGCGGCCAGCGATTCCTGCACGGCCGGCGGCATGCCATCGACCATCGGGGTCCAGAAGATGCCCGGGGCGATGGTCATCACGCGGATGCCGAAGCGCGACAGTTCGCGGGCCATCGGCAGGGTCATGCTGACCACGCCGCCCTTGGAGGCGGCATAGGCGGCCTGGCCGATCTGGCCCTCGTAGGCCGCCACGCTGGCGGTGTTGATGATCACGCCGCGCTCGCCATCCTCGCCCGGGGTGTTGTGCTGCATGCGGTTGGCGGCGGCCTTGGCGACGTTGAAGCTGCCGACCAGGTTGACCATCACCGTGCCCTGGAAGTTGGCCAGCGGCATTGGCGCTTCCTTGCCGAGCACGCGGCCCGCGCCCAGGATGCCGGCGCAGTTGATCGCGGTGTTCAGCCCGCCCAGGAAGTCGCAGGCGGCATCGATCTGCGCGGCCACGGCGGCTTCGTCGCTGACATTGGTGCTGTAGTAGCGCGCGTTGGCTTCGCCAAGCTCGGCCACGGCGGCCGCGCCCTTGTCGTCATTGAGATCGAACAGGGCCACCTTGGCGCCGTTGGCGACCAGGTGCTGGGCCACGGACAGGCCAAGGCCGGAGACACCGCCGGTGATGACGGCGCGGACAGAAGACAGCTGCATTGCACGATCCCGCTGGTTCAAGAACCGCCGATTCTAGCGGAAGCGGCCGCCTTCACCGTTGTGCACTGCCCACGGCGACCTTCGCACGCAGTGCCAGCCGCCGGGCGAACTCGTCCGCCGCCAGCCCTGGGGCGAACAGGAAGCCCTGGCCGACCGAGACCCCCAGCGTGGTCAGGAACTGGCGCTGGGCCTCCGATTCGATGCCCTCGGCGACCAACCCGAGGCCCAGGCTGCGCGCGATGCCGCAGACCGCCTCGCAGACCGCCACGTCCGAGCGGTTGGTCGGCACGCCCTCCACGAACAGCTGGCTCAGCTTGAGGCCATGGATCGGCAGCCGGCGCAGATAGTTCAGCGCGCTGTAGCCTTCGCCGAAGTCGTCGATGGTCAACAGCACGCCCATCTCGCGCAGCTGCGCGAAGGTGCGCAGGGTGTCCGGGGCGTCTTCGATCAACACCCGCTCGGTGAACTCCAGCTCCAGTGCGCTGCCGGGCAGGTGGAATTCGTCCAGTACGGCGCGCACGTTCCGGGCCAGATCCTCGCCGACGAACTGCCGGTAGGACACGTTGACCGCCACCCGCACGATGCCCAGCCCGTCGTCCTGCCACTGGCGCACCTGCCGGCACGCCTCGCGCAGCACCCACAGGCCGATCCGGACGATGTCGCCGGTGCTCTCGGCATGGCCGATGAAGATGTCCGGGCGCAGTTCGCCCAGCTGCGTGTTGCGCCAACGAATCAGCGCCTCGGCGGCGATCAGCTGGCCGCTGTGCAGGTTGACCTGCGGCTGGTAGACCAGGTGGAACTCATCGTCGTCCAGCGCCCGGTGCAGCCGGCTCTCGATCTGCAGCCGATCATGCTGGCGCTGGGCCAGCTCGGGCGAGAACACCTGCCAGCCGTTGCGGGTGCGCCGCTTGCAGTCGTACATGGCGATGTCCGCGTTCTGGATCAGCTGCTGCGGGCGCAGCCCATCCTGGGGCGCACGCGCGATGCCGATGCTGGTGGTCACCGGGAATTCGTCGGCACCGAAGCGGAACGGGGTGCTGAACGCACGGGTGATCGCATCGGCCAGCCGCTCGGGCTGATCGGCCTGGTCGCGGGTATCGCAGACCACCAGGAACTCATCGCCGCCGAACCGGGCCAGCAGCCCCTCGGTACCGATCGCGGTGGCGATGCGGCGGGTGGCATCGATCAGCAGCTCATCACCGGCGTTGTGGCCGAGCAGATCGTTGACGATCTTGAAGCGGTCCAGATCGATGTACAGCACGGCCACCCGGCAATGGGTGGGGTTGGCCATGCGTGTGGCCAGATCATTGAGCACCGCATCGCGGTTCATGATGCCGGTGAGCGGATCGGTGCGCGCCTGGATGCGCAGCGTCTCTTCGGCCTGCTTGCGCGCGGTGATGTCCTGCACGGTGCCGGCGATGCGGGCGGCGTCGACATCGCCGGCCTCGGCTTCGCCGATCATGCGCACCCAGAACGAATGTCCATCACTGCGCTGGCCCTGCAGCTCCAGTTCGAAGGACACCTGCCGGTCGATCACATCCAGCAGCGCCTGCTGCAGCAGCGCGCGATCATCCACGCGCAGGCACTCCAGCAGCTCGGCCATGTCGCGCATCGGCAGGTTCTGGCCGAGGATGCGGGTCGCCTCGTCAGTGAGGTACAGGCGCTGCAGGCCGCGGTCCCACTCCCAGCCGCCGATGTGCGCCAGCGACTGCGCGCGATCGAACAGGGTGTTGTTGCGCTTGAGCTCGGTGATGTCGCTGAACAGCCCGAACACGTGGTCCGGCGCGTCGCGCCCGTTGCCGTATACCGGCACGTTGGTGGTGGAGATCCAGATCATCCGGCCGCGCGGGCGGTGGTAGAGGCCGACGATGGTGCTGCGCACGATGCGCCCGGTCTGCAGCGAGACACTGGCGGGCCATTGATCGCGGGTGAGCGGGTGGCCGTGCTCGTCCACGCTGATCCAGTCCTCCGGCGCCAGCATCGCCTGCAGGCTGCCGCCATTGCCGGCGGTGCCCAGAATGCGGTGCGCGGCCGGGTTGGCCGAGACCACCCGCAACTGGCGGTCAAACAGGACCACGCCCTTGTCGATGGATTCCATCAGCAGCCGGTAACGCGATTCGGCCTGCCAGCGGCTGCTCAGATCGCGCGCCACCGCCACGATGCAGTGCTCGCCCTGGTGCTCGAAGCCGGCCGAATGCACCTCCACCGGGAAGCGGCTGCCATCGCCGCGCATGTTGGTGACTTCGATGACGTAGGTCTCGCCTCGATGCAGGGCTTCCCAGACCGGGTCCAGGTGGTCGCCGGGCAGGTCCGGGTTCAACAGTTCGATCGGCTGGCCGACGATCTCCTCACGGGGGCGGCCATAGGCACGCACGCCCGCCTTGTTGAGGTCCAGCACCACGCCGCGTTCGCTGAGGATGCTGACCGGGTCCGGGACGGCATCGAACAAGGCGGCGTAGCGACGCAGGGCCAGCTGCCGCTCGTCCATCGCTTCCTGCAGGGCCTGCTGGACCTCCTCCAACAGGCCGCGCAGGTCGCCCGGCGAGTGGGCCAGGGCGCGTTCCAGGGCAGCCAGCGCGTGGACGTGGGGGGTGAGGTGATCACCCACCGCAGCGTCCTTGCGCGGGCCGCCGCTTTTCATGTCGCCGCCAGGGCCCTGCCGGTCTTGCTGCCGGTCTCGCGGCCCAGCCGTGCGGCCAGCCAGCGCCCGGTGGCGGCCAGCGCCGGCAGATCGATGCCGGTGCGCATGCCGATGCCATGCAGCATGTAGACCACGTCTTCGCTGGCGACATTGCCGCTGGCGCCCTTGGCATACGGGCAGCCACCTGCACCGGAGACCGCCGAATCGACCACGCGCACACCTTCGTCCAGGCAGGCATCGATGTTGGCCAGGGCCTGGCCATAGGTGTCATGGAAGTGCACGGCCAGCGCGGCCATCGGCAGTTCGCTGGCGACCGCGTTGAGCATCGCGCGCGCCTTGCGTGGCGTGCCCACGCCGATGGTGTCGCCGAGCGAAATTTCGTAACAGCCCATGTCATGCAGCGCGCGCGCGACCCGGACCACCTCGCTCACCGCGACCTCGCCCTGGTAGGGGCAGCCGAGTACGGTGGAGACATAGCCACGCACCTTGACCCCGTCGGCCTTGGCCCGCTCAAGGATGGGTGCGAAGCGCGCCAGCGACTCGTCGATGCCGGCGTTGGTGTTGGTCCGGTTGAAGGTTTCCGAGGCGGCAGTGAACACCGCCACTTCCTGTACGCCCACCGCGCGTGCGCGGTCGTAACCCTGTTCGTTGGGCACCAGCACCGGGTAGTCGATGCCCGGGCGGCGCTCGATGCCGGTGTACACCTCGGCAGCGTCGGCCAGTTGCGGCACCCAGCGCGGGCTGACGAAGCTGGTCGCCTCGATGGTGCGCAGGCCGGTCAGCGAGAGCTGGCGGATCAGTTCGATCTTGTCGGCGGTGGCCACCGGCTGGGCTTCGTTCTGCAGCCCGTCGCGCGGGCCGACCTCGACGATGCGCACGAAGTCATTCATTCGCCAGCCCTCCGCGAACGGAGCGACGGACGACCAGCAGGGGGCGGGGCGGGGTAGAGATCACGGAGATTCCTGTCAGACGAAAGGCGGCCCACGGTCCCCGGCAGGCCACGAAAGGGGGATACGCGGGATGGGCGACAAAGCGGCCATCCCGCCGGCGATGGGCGGTCAGCCCGGGTGGTGGCAGACCGCTTCGATGTTGTTGCCATCCGGGTCGAGCACGAACGCCCCGTAATAATCGGGGTGGTAATGCTCGCGGATGCCCGGGGCACCGTTGTCCGTGCCGCCGGCTGCCAGTGCGGCGCGGTGGAAAGCGTCCACGTCGGCCCGGCTGCCCGCGCTGAAAGCGATGTGCACGCCGCCATGGGCGCCCGGGGCGTTGCCGATCCAGAAGTCCGGCTTGCCGCTGCGGCCGAAGCCGGCATGGTCATGGTCGCCGGTCTGCGCGGCCGAGACGTGCATCACCACCGCGATGCCCAGCGGGGCCAGGGCCTGCTGGAAGAACGACAGGCTGCGCGCGAAATCGCCGCAGCGGATGCCAACGTGGTCGAGCATGGTGCTTCTCCTCAGTCCTGGGTGACCCAGTGCGGGGCGCGCTTGTCCAGGAAGGCGCCGAGGCCCTCCTGGCCTTCGGCCGAGACCCGCAGGCGGGCGATCAGGGCCGCGTTGTCGCGGTCGGTGGCGTCGCGGTCGCGGCCCAGCGCGACCCGCCGGACCAGCTCCTTGGCAGAGGAAGAGGCCACCGGACCGGCCTTGTCGAGCAGCCCGAGCTGGCGCTGGACGGCCTCGTCGATCCGTTCAGGCTCGATCAGCTGGTGGACCAGGCCGATGCGCAGGGCGGTCTCGGCGTCGAAATGCTCGCCGGTGGCGAACCAGCGCCGCGACTGGCGTGGGCCGATCGCGTCGATGACATAGGGCGAGATCACGGCGGGCAGCAGGCCCAGGCGGCTCTCGGTCAGGCCGAAGCGGGCGCTGGTGCTGGCGATGGCGATATCGCAGCAGGCCACCAGTCCGACCCCGCCACCGAAGGCGGCGCCCTGGACACGGGCGATGGTCGGCTTGGGCAGCTCATCCAGGGTCCGCATCAGGCGGGCCAGGGCGAGCGAGTCCTGGCGGTTGTCCTCCTCGCTGGCGGCGGCCATGCCACGCATCCACTGCATGTCCGCGCCCGCCGAGAACGAGGCGCCTTCGCCGGCCAGCACCACCGCCCGGACGTGGTCGTCGCGGCCGGCGGCCTCCAGGGCGGCCGTCAGCTGGGCGATCAACGAGGCGTCGAAAGCGTTGTGCAGGGCCGGGCGGTTCAGCCACAGGGTCAGCACCGAGGCGCTGCGTTCAATCCGTAGTGCATCACTCATGGGTCGGCTTGCTCCAGTACATGTACAGATCATAGCGGGCCATCGGTCACGGGCAATGGCGCGGCGCGTCGATGGTAGAATTGATAACCATTCCTATCATCGAGAAGGCGCTCCGTGACGTTGTCCGATCTGGCGCTGTACAGCTCCGCCGTGGTGGAGTCCGTGCAGGAAACACACGCAAACGATGCGATCGCCCGCCGACTGAAGGAGCTTGGCTTCGTCAAAGGGGAAGAGGTGCGTCTGGTCGCCCGTGGTCCCGTCGGCGCCGAGCCGCTGCTGGTGCAGGTGGGGTTCACGCGTTTCGCGCTTCGCCGCAGTGAGGCCGCCCGCATCGTGGTAACCGCGTTGCAGGCCCAGGAGGCCCGCGCATGAGCGCCGCCAGCAACGCCCTGCGCATCGCCCTGGTCGGCAACCCGAACAGCGGCAAGACCGCGCTGTTCAACCAGCTCACCGGCAGCCGCCAGAAAGTGGCCAACTACACCGGCGTCACCGTTGAACGCAAGGAAGGCCGCCTGCGTGCGCCGTCCGGCCGCGAGTTCGCCGTGCTGGATCTGCCGGGCGCCTACAGCCTGCAGCCGGCCAGCCTGGACGAAGCGATCACCCGTGACCTGTGCCGGGGCTTCTACCCCGGCGAGGCCGCGCCGGACGTGCTGCTGTGTGTGATCGATGCGACCAACCTGCGCCTGCACCTGCGCTTCGCGCTGGAGCTGCGTGAGTTGGGCAAGCCGATGATCGTGGCCCTGAACATGGTCGATGCGGCCGAGCGCCGCGGCATCAAGATCGATGTGCAGGCGCTGGAACAGGCCCTGGGTGTGCCCGTGGTGGAGACCGTGGCGGTGCGTCGCAACGGCGCGGCCAAGCTGGTCGAGCGCCTGGATGCGATGGTGCCGCACCTGCAGGCCCCGGTGGCGGTGCCTGCCGCCGAGGCCGATTACCACGCCCAGGTGCGCGACATCCTGGCCGCTTCGGTGAGCATGCCGACACGTACGGCGAAGATCGATGACGCGCTGGATCGCTGGCTGCTGCACCCGGTGTTCGGTCTGCTGACCCTGGCCGTGGTGATGTTCCTGATCTTCCAGGCGGTGTATGCCTGGGCGACGCCGGTCATGGACCTGATCGAGGCCGGTACGGCGGCACTGGGCGGCTGGATCGGTGGCGCGCTGCCGGAAGGCCCGCTCAACAGCCTGCTGACCGACGGCATCATTGCCGGCGTGGGTGGCGTGATCGTGTTCCTGCCGCAGATCCTGATCCTGTTCGCCTTCATCCTGGCGTTGGAAGAATCCGGTTACCTGCCGCGCGCGGCGTTCCTGCTGGATCGCATGATGGCGGCGGCCGGTCTGTCCGGGCGCTCGTTCATCCCGTTGCTGTCCAGCTTCGCCTGCGCAGTGCCGGGCATCATGTCCACCCGCAGCATCCAGGACCCGCGCGACCGGCTCGCCACGATCCTGGTGGCCCCGCTGATGACCTGTTCGGCGCGCCTGCCGGTGTATGCGCTGCTGATCGGCGCCTTCATCCCGCAGAAGCAGATCTGGGGCGTCTTCAACCAGCAGGGCCTGGTGCTGTTCGGCCTGTACGCGGCCGGCATTCTCAGCGCGCTGCTGATGTCCTGGACAATGAAGAAGTGGCGCCGCGACAAGAGTGAGCATCCGTTGATGCTGGAACTGCCGTCCTACCGCATCCCGCACCCGCGCGATCTGGCGGTGGGGCTGTACGAGCGCGGCATGATCTTCCTCAAGCGCGTGGGCGGCATCATCCTGGCGCTGACCATCCTGCTGTGGGTACTGCTGTCGTTCCCGGGGGCGCCGGAAAACGCGACCATGCCGGCGATCGACTACAGCTTCGCCGGCCAGATCGGCCATGCCATGGCGGTGTTCTTCGCGCCGCTGGGCTTCAACTGGCAGATCTGCATCGCACTGATCCCGGGCCTGGCCGCGCGTGAAGTGGCGGTGGCCTCGCTGGCCACGGTGTACGCGCTGTCCGCCGCCGATGACGATGCCGCCAGCCAGGCGCTGACCCCGCTGATCAGCGACGGCTGGTCGCTGGCCACCGCGCTGTCGTTGCTGGTCTGGTACATCTACGCCCCGATGTGCATCTCCACGCTGGCCACGATCAAGCGTGAAACCAACTCGTGGAAGCAGATGGGCTTTGCCACGTTCTACCTGTTCGCGGCCGCCTACATCGCCTCGCTGATCACCTACCAGGTGACCGTTGCCCTGGGCGGCGGCTGATGGAGACCGGTCTGCTGCTGCAGTACGTCGTGATCGCGCTGGCCGTGCTGGTCAGCGCGTGGGTGGTGATGAAGAAGCAGTTCCCGGGCACCGTGCGCAAGGCACGCGGGGCGATCGCGCTGGGGTTGGTGAAACCGCAGCGCGCCGCCTGGTTGCAGGCGCTGGGCCGGAAGATCGCACCACCGGCGACCGGTGGCGGTGGTGCGTGCGGTGGTTGTGACAGCTGCGGGCCGACGCCGCCGAAGCGGCACTGAGGCGCTCGGCGGTAGAGCACGCCCTGCGTGATTGCTCAATCGCGCACCAGCCCCCCATCCACCACCAGGTTCTGCCCGGTCACCGCGCGTGACCATGGCGAAGCGAAGAACAGCACCGCATCGGCGAACTCGGCCGGGGTGGTGACGCTGCGCAACGGGGTGTTGGCCGCGATGTAGTCGAACACCGCCTCCGGCGTGGCCGCACTGGCATCCGTGGTGCGCAGCAGACCACCGGAGAGCATGTTGACGGTGATGCCGTCCGGGCCGAGATCGCCCGCCAGCGTGCGGGTCAGCGAGAGCAGGGCGGCCTTGGCCGCGGTGTAGTCGTGGTACGGCACCACCGGGTTCTGGAACAGGTTGGTGCCGATGTTGATCACGCGGCCGAAGCGCTGCGCGCGCATGCCGGGCAGGGCGGCCTGCACCGTGTTGAGTGCGCCGCGCACGCTGCCTTCGAACTGCTGGTTGAAGGCGTCCCAGCCGATCACGTCGGCCTTGTCGCGCGCATCGCCGTTGAACGAGAACGCCGCCAGTGCGTTGTTGACCACCGTGGTGATGTCACGGCCGAAGTGCTGGCGCGCCTGTGCGAACAGGGCATCGACCTGGGCGCGGTCGGTCACGTCGGCCTGGATCGCCACGCAGGCGCTGCCCAGCTCGGCCGCCAGCTTCTGCGCGGCTTCTGCGCTGGCGTGGTAGTTGATGACGACCTGTGCGCCCTCGCGGACGAAGGCGCGGACCAGATGCTGGCCGAGCCCGCGGGCACCGCCGGTGACGAGAACGAGCTGCTGCGAAAGCTGCATGGAGGGGCTGCCATGGGGATCCACCCGCTAGCGTAGCAAGCGGTGCGCGGATTTCCTCTTGTGCAGCGCCGCCGGCACCCGCTAGCCTGCATGCATGACTACCACTCCCCTACGTTTGCTCATCCACGGTGCGTCCGGCCGCATGGGCCAGGCACTGCTCCGCCTTGCCGCCGACAATTCCGCCCTGCAGGTGGTGGCCGCGGTGAACCGCCGCTCGCCGGCCCAGCGCGTGGTCGAGGGCGTGCCGCATTTCGCCAGCAGCGAGCTGGCTGGTGCCCCCCCGTTCGATGTCGCCATCGATTTCAGCCTGCCCGAGGGTTTCGATCCGGTGCTGGCGCTGTGCGTGGAGCGCGGTGCGGGCTTCGTGTCCGGCACCACCGGCATCAGTGAGGCGCAGCGCCAGGCACTGATCCAGGGGGCCGGCCGGATTCCACTGGTCTGGGCCTCCAACTTCAGCCTCGGTGTGGCGGTGCTGGATGAGCTGGTCGAGCGGGCTGCCGCTGCACTGGCCGGCTGGGACTGCGACATCGTCGAATCCCACCACACCCAGAAGAAGGACGCGCCCTCCGGCACGGCCCTGACCCTGGGCGCGGCGGCGGAGAAGGGCGGGGCGCATCCGCACTACGCCAGCCTGCGCGCCGGCGACATCGTGGGTGAGCATCTGGTCCAGTTCACCGGGCTGGGCGAGCGCATCGAGCTGACCCACCGTGCCACCAATCGGGACATTTTTGCCCGTGGGGCCCTGTTCGCGGCCAGCCAGCTGCCGGGTCGCGCGCCGGGCAGCTACCGGGTCCGGGATCTGCTGGATGGGGCCACGCCGCCGCCCGCCGTCTGAATTGGGGCCTCGGGGCAGGATGGGCGGGCGCCTGAACCGGCGCTGCGCCCTCCGTCGGCCTGAATAGGGCAATTGCACGCGGATACTGGCGCCGCACCCGGCTTGCCTTTACAATTCCCGCTCGCCGAATCACGACAGCCGGACCGGTCCAGAACCGCAGTCCGCGCTTTTTTGCAGCCGCTTTTTCGTGAAGCGCAGGCGTGACTTCGGCGACCCCTCGGTAGCCAAAGTGAGATTTCCGTGACCCAAGCCGCAATCCTCGTCCTCGAAGACGGCACCGTATTCGAGGGCGAATCCGTAGGCGCGCCCGGCCTGTCCGTTGGTGAGGTGGTGTTCAACACCGCCATGACCGGCTATCAGGAAGTGTTGACCGATCCTTCCTACGCCCGGCAGATGGTCACGCTGACCTACCCGCATATCGGCAACACCGGCATGACCGACCAGGACGATGAAGCGGCCAAGGTGTGGTCGGCCGGCCTGATCGTGCGCGATGTCCCGCGCCGCCCGAGCAACTGGCGCAGCCAGGTGTCGCTGCAGGATTGGCTGATCCAGCGCGGCGTGGTCGCCATCTCCGGCATCGATACCCGCAAGCTGACGCGCATCCTGCGCGAGCGCGGCGCCCAGAACGGTGCGCTGATGGCCGGCGAAGGCCTGTGCGTGGAAACGGCGCTGGAAGCGGCGCGCAAGTTCCCGGGCCTGAAGGGCATGGATCTGGCCAAGGTGGTCAGCACCGACAAGCGTTACACCTGGACCGAGGGCCAGCTGGATCTGGACAGCAATGCCTTCGTCAACGCCGCACCGCGTTTCAAGGTGGTGGCCTATGACTTCGGCGCCAAGCTCAACATCCTGCGCATGCTGGCCGAGCGCGGCTGCGAGCTGACCGTGGTGCCGGCGCAGACCCCGGCTGCCGACGTGCTGGCGATGAATCCGGACGGCGTGTTCCTGTCCAACGGCCCGGGCGATCCAGAGCCGTGCGATTACGCGATCGCCGCGATCAAGACCTTCCTGGAGAAGAAGGTGCCGACCTTCGGCATCTGCCTGGGCCACCAGCTGCTGGCGCTGGCCTCCGGCGCGAAGACGGTCAAGATGGGCCACGGCCACCACGGCGCCAACCACCCGGTCCAGGACCTGGACGGCGGCCGCGTGATGATCACGTCGCAGAACCATGGCTTCGCGGTGGATGAAGCCTCGCTGCCGGCGACCCTGCGCGTGACCCACCGCTCGTTGTTCGACGGCACCAACCAGGGCATCGCCCGCACCGACGTGCCGGCGTTCTCGTTCCAGGGCCACCCGGAAGCCTCGCCGGGCCCGCACGATGTCGGTCCGCTGTTCGACCGGTTCGTGACGATGATGGCCGAGGCCAAGGCGTGATGCGCAGCCCCGCGCTGCTGCTGTCGCTGGTGTGCCTGACCGGTGTGGCCCAGGCCGCACCGGCGTCCGATACGCAGGTGCAGGCGGTCATGCAGAAGTTGAGCATGGGCACGCTGGGCACCGACATGGCCAAGCTGATGATCGACAACGTGCCGGCGCTCAAGGCCCTGCCCGAGACCGATCGCCAGTGCGCGCATGCGCCGATCCAGAATCTGCTCGATGCGCAGTTTCGTCATTCGGTGATCACCGGCCTCGGCAACGACGGCGACCAGGTGATCGCCGAGTGGTCGCGCTTCCTGGGGACACCCGGCGGCAAGAGCCTGTCCTCGGCCTTCGCCGGTGCCAATCCCGCGACGATGGCGGAAAAGGCCAACGTGAACCTGAGCGAGAAGGACCGCGCCGAGGTGACCGCATTCCTGGCCAGCCCGGCCTACACCCGCTTCATCGCCACGTTCGACACCGAATCGGAGCTGCCCGACGACATCGGCGTGCAGCTGGCGAAAGGACTGCAGGACCAGTGCCGGATCGCGCTGAACCCCGACGATATTTCCTGATCGACAGCGTGCGATCACCCCCAATTGCCTCGCTGTCCAGACTTAGAGAAGACAATGCCCAAGCGCACTGACCTTAAAACCATCCTCATCATCGGTGCCGGCCCGATCGTCATCGGCCAGGCCTGTGAGTTCGACTACTCTGGCGCGCAGGCCTGCAAGGCACTGCGCGACGAGGGGTACCGCGTGGTGCTGGTCAACAGCAATCCGGCCACCATCATGACCGACCCGGAGATGGCCGACGCCGTCTACATCGAGCCGATCAACTGGCAGACGGTCGAGAAGATCATCGCCAAGGAAAAGCCCGATGCGCTGCTGCCGACCATGGGTGGCCAGACCGCGCTGAACTGCGCACTGGATCTGGCCGACAACGGCGTGCTGGAGAAGTACAACGTTGAACTGATCGGCGCCAAGCGCGACGCGATCCGCATGGCCGAAGACCGCGAGCTGTTCCGCGTGGCCATGGGCGAGATCGGCCTGGAGTGCCCGTCCGCTGCGGTGGCGCACACGCTGGAAGAAGCGATCGACATCCAGACCCGCGTCGGCTACCCGACCATCATCCGCCCCAGCTTCACCTTGGGCGGCAGCGGCGGCGGCATCGCCTACAACCGCGAAGAGCTGGTGGATATCGTGACCCGCGGCCTGGAACTGTCGCCGACCACCGAAGTGCTGGTGGAAGAATCGGTGCTGGGCTGGAAGGAATTCGAGATGGAGGTGGTGCGCGACACCGCCGACAACTGCATCATCGTCTGCTCGATCGAGAACCTGGACCCGATGGGCGTGCACACCGGTGACTCGATCACCGTGGCTCCGGCGCAGACCCTGACCGACAAAGAATACCAGCGCCTGCGCGATGCCTCCATCGCCGTGCTGCGCAAGATCGGCGTGGATACCGGCGGTTCGAACGTGCAGTTCGGCATCAGCCCGACCACCGGCCGCGTGGTCGTGATCGAAATGAACCCGCGCGTATCGCGTTCCTCGGCGCTGGCCTCCAAGGCCACCGGCTTCCCGATCGCCAAGGTCGCGGCCAAGCTGGCCGTGGGTTACACCCTGGACGAATTGAAGAACGAAATCACCGGTGGTCTGACCCCGGCCTCGTTCGAACCGTCGATCGATTACGTCGTCACCAAGATTCCGCGCTTCGCCTTCGAGAAGTTCCCGGCCGCCGATGCGCGCCTGACCACCCAGATGAAGTCGGTGGGCGAGGTGATGGCGATGGGCCGCACCTTCCAGGAGTCGCTGCAGAAGGCCCTGCGTGGCCTGGAAACCGGCAAGATCGGCCTGGACCCGACCGGTCTGGACCTGTCCAACGAAGACGACATCACCACCATCAAGCGCGAGCTCAAGGCCCCGGGCCCGGAGCGCCTGTTCTTCGTGGGGGATGCGTTCCGCGCCGGTTTCAGCGTGGAAGAGGTCTTCGCGCTGTCGCACATCGACCCGTGGTTCCTGGACCAGATCGAAGAGATCATCCAGGCCGAAGCCGAGGTGGCCGCCGACGGCATCGACGCACTCGATGCTGCACGTCTGCGCAAGCTCAAGCGCGCCGGTTTCTCCGATGCCCGCCTGGCCGAACTGACCGGCACCAACGAAGCGGCCGTGCGCGCGCTGCGTCGTGCCCACAAGGTCCGCCCGGTATACAAGCGCGTGGATTCCTGCGCCGCCGAGTTCGCCACCAGCACCGCGTACCTGTACTCGACCTACGAGGACGAGTGCGAAGCGGCGCCGAGCAACCGCGACAAGATCATGATCCTGGGTGGCGGTCCGAACCGTATCGGCCAGGGCATCGAGTTCGACTACTGCTGCGTGCATGCGGCACTGGCGCTGCGCGAGGATGGGTATGAAACCATCATGGTCAACTGCAACCCGGAAACCGTCTCCACCGATTACGACACCTCCGACCGCCTGTACTTCGAGCCGCTGACGCTGGAAGACGTGCTGGAGATCGTCGAGCTGGAACAGCCGAAGGGCGTGATCGTGCAGTACGGTGGCCAGACCCCGCTGAAGCTGGCGCGCGCGCTGGAAGCCAACGGCGTGCCGGTGATCGGCACCTCGCCGGACTCCATCGATCTGGCCGAAGACCGCGAGCGCTTCCAGCAGCTGGTCGACAAGCTCGGCCTGAAGCAGCCGCCGAACCGCATCGCCCGCAACGACCAGGAAGCCCTGCTGCTGGCCCGTGAGATCGGCTACCCGCTGGTGGTGCGCCCGAGCTACGTGCTGGGCGGCCGTGCGATGGAAATCGTCTACGGTGAATCCGATCTGGCCCGCTACGTCCGCGACGCGGTGAAGGTCTCCAACGATTCGCCGGTGCTGCTGGACCGCTTCCTGGACAACGCCGTTGAAGTGGACGTGGACATCATTGCCGACAAGGACGGCAACGTGCTGATCGGCGGCGTGATGGAGCACATCGAAGAAGCAGGCGTGCATTCGGGCGACTCGTCCTGCTCGCTGCCGCCGTACTCGCTGTCGGCTGAAACCCAGGCCGAGCTGCGTCGCCAGGTGGTCGAGCTGGCCAAGGCCCTGAACGTGGTCGGCCTGATGAACACCCAGTTCGCGATCCAGACCGGCGAGAACGGCGAAGACATCGTCTACCTGCTGGAAGTGAACCCGCGTGCCTCGCGCACCGTGCCGTTCGTCTCCAAGGCCACCGGCATGCCGCTGGCCAAGATCGCCGCGCGCTGCATGGCCGGCAAGACGCTGGCCGAGCAGGGCGCGACCAAGGAAATCGTGCCGGGCTACTACTCGGTCAAGGAAGCGATCTTCCCGTTCGCCAAGTTCCAGGGCGTCGATCCGATCCTCGGGCCGGAGATGCGCTCCACCGGTGAGGTGATGGGCGTGGGCCGCAGCTTCAGCGCCGCCTTCGCGCGTGCGCAGGAAGCCGGTGGCATCAAGGCGCCGCCGCTGGGCAAGGCGTTCGTTTCGGTCCGTGATCCGGACAAGAAGCGCGTGCTGCCGGTCGCCAAGGCACTGGTCGAGCGCGGCTACACCCTGGTCGCGACCCGTGGCACCGGCGCGTGGCTGCAGGAGCACGGCATGACCTGCGAAATCGTCAACAAGGTGGTCGAAGGCCGTCCGCACATCGTGGATTCGATCAAGAACGGCGAGATCGTTTACATCGTCAACACGACCGAAGGTCGTGCGGCGATCAATGACTCGTTCTCGATCCGTCGCGAAGCGCTGCAGCATCGCGTGACCTATTCGACCACCATCGCCGGCGCCATGGCGCTGGTGCAATCACTGGAATTCCGCGGTACCGGCCCCGTCTGGTCGCTGCAGGAACTGCACAAGGAGTTGAACGCATGAGAGCACCGATCACCCTGAAGGGCGCGCAGCGTCTGCGCGAAGAGCTTGACCACCTGAAGTCGGTCAAGCGCCCGAAGGTCATCGCGGCGATCGCCGAGGCACGCGAACACGGCGATCTGAAAGAGAACGCCGAGTACCACGCCGCGCGCGAAGAGCAGGGCTTCATCGAAGGCCGCATCAAGCAGCTGGAAGGTGAGCTTTCGCATGCCGAGATCATCGACATCACCAAGCTCAACGCCGGCAGCAAGGTGGTGTTCGGCGCCACGGTCGAGCTGTCGGACGTGGAGAATGATGAAGAGAAGCGCTACCAGATCGTGGGCGACCTGGAAGCGGACATCAAGCTGGGCCTGATCGCGATCTCCTCGCCGCTGGCCCGTGCCTTGATCGGCAAGCTGGAAGGCGATGCGGTCACCATCGACGCACCGGCCGGCCAGCGCGAGTACGAAATCGTCAGCGTCCAGTACCTGGACTGACGGCGATGGCCACGGCGACGTTGTTGCTGCCGGCGCGAAGCCGGTTTCCGGCGGCGCCGTTGCCCGATGACGTCGCCAAAGCGCTGGGGCGTGCGCAGCGCCACAGCGCCGAGGCGGGCGAACGCGCCCAGCTGCGTCGGCATTTCCAGACGCAGCCGGACGCGTGGTCCGCCGCCGCCCTGACCCGCCAGCTGGATGTCGGCGATGCCGATGGGGCGGTGTGGTTGCGGGCCGATCCGGCCAATGTGGTGCCGGACATGCATGGCGCACGCCTGATGGGGCACGGGGATACCCTGCGGCCGGATCTGGCCGATGTCATGCACCTGCTGCCGGCGTTGCAGCCGTTGTTTGCCGGGTTCGGCTTCGTGCTGGATGCCCCGGTGCCGTCACGCTGGTACCTGCGGCTGCCGCCGGGCACCACGCTGCCCGCATTCGCCGAGCCTGATGAAGTGCTCGGCGATGATCTGTTCGCCCATCTGCCCGAAGGCGATGCAGGCCGCCGCTGGCGCGCCTTGTTGACCGAGGCACAGGTGGTGTTGCACCAGCATGAATGGAACCAGCAGCGCGTGGCCGACGGCAAGCGCGCGATCAATTCGCTGTGGTTCTGGGGTGGCGGTGAGCTGCCTGAGCGCGTGACCACCGCGCATGCCCAGGTCCGCAGCCGCGATGCGCTGCTGCAGGCGCTGGCCAGGGCGGCGGGCCTGCAGGCCGATGGCGAGCAGACCGTGGATGCGCTGGTGGACCTGCGCCAGCTGCGCTCACTGGAGCAGCTGGCCAATGAGGCGATCCGCCCGTTGCTGGCGGCGATCGCCCGCGGGGAATTGAAACGGCTGGTGCTGGATTTCGAGGACGGGGCCCGCGTGGAGATCGACAAGAGCCAGCGCTGGCGGTTCTGGAAGAAGCCGGTGCAGTTGCACGATCTCTGAGTGCATGCCCAAGGACAGCCGGCCAGCGGTCGGCTCTGCCGGTAGCGGGGCGGTATCATGCTCGCGCATGTCATCGATCGAGCCCGTTTTGACCCCGTCTGAAGCACCCCGTATCCAGCGCCGTCCTGCCGCCGCCGTCAGCGAGTGGCCGTCCTCCATGTTGCCGTTGCTGCAGCGCTTGTACGCCGCGCGCGGGGTGACCGATGCCGCGCAGGCCCAGCCGAAGCTGGCCCAGCTGCATGCGCCGGATCTGCTGGGCAGCATGCAGGCCGCGGTAACGCTGCTGGCCGATGCGATCGCCCACAACGAACGCATCCTGATCGTCGGCGATTTCGACTGCGATGGCGCCACCGCCTGTGCGGTCGGGGTGCGCGGCCTGCGCATGCTCGGCGCGCGCGATGTGGTGCACGCGGTGCCCAACCGCATGCTGCATGGCTATGGGCTGTCGCCATCGCTGGTGGCCGAACTGGCCCCGCTCAATCCGGGCCTGCTGGTCACGGTCGACCATGGCATCGCCTGCCATGCCGGCGTCAACGCGGCCAAGGCACTGGGCTGGAAAGTACTGGTCACCGATCACCATCTGCCGGGCGAGCACCTGCCGCCGGCCGATGCCATCGTCGACCCCAACATCAGCGGCGATGCGTTCCCCAGCAAGGCACTGGCCGGCGTCGGGGTCATCTTCTACGTGTTGATGGCGCTGCGCCGCCACCTGCGCGAGCAGGGCGCGTACGCCACGGCACCTGAGCCGGACCTGCTGACCCTGCTGGATCTGGTCGCAGTGGGCACCGTTGCCGATCTGGTCGCGCTGGATGACAACAACCGCGCCCTGGTCTCGGCCGGCCTGCGCCGGCTGCGCAGCGGCAAGGGCTGCGTCGGCCTGCAGGCGCTGATCGAGGCCAGTGGTCGTGACGCCTCGCGGCTCACTGGCAGTGACATTGGTTTCGCGCTCGGCCCACGGTTGAACGCCGCTGGCCGGCTGGAAGACATGGCACTGGGCATCGAGCTGCTGCTCACTGAAGACCGCGCCCACGCGCGTGAGATCGCCACGACGCTGGAGTCGATCAACACCGAGCGCCGTGCGGTCCAACAGCTGATGACCGACGACGCGGAGCTGGCAGTGTCCCGTGCAGTGCTCAGCGCCGAGGGCGTGCGCCCGGTTGCGGCCTGCCTGTTCGATGCCGAATGGCACCCCGGTGTGGTCGGGCTGGTGGCGTCCAAGATGAAGGATCGGCTGCACCGGCCGGTGATCGCGTTCGCACCTTCAGAGCCCGGCGGCGATTCGCTGCGGGGCTCGGCGCGCTCGATTCCCGGCTTCCATATCCGTGACGCGCTGGCCTTGGTTAACGCGGCGCACCCGGGCCTGATCGACAAGTTCGGTGGCCACGCCATGGCTGCCGGCCTGAGCCTGCCGCATGCGCAGTTGGCCGCGTTCGAGCAGGCCTTCGTGGACGTGGTGGAGCGCACGCTGGATCCGCTGTCGCTGCAGCAGCTGCTGCTGACCGATGGCGAGCTGTTGCCGCAGGAACTGGATTTCGCCCACGCCGAGGCGCTGCGCCTGGCCGGGCCGTGGGGGCAGGGCTTCCCCGAGCCGCTGTTCGATGGTCACTTCCAGGTAGCGCGCTGGCAGGTCCTCAAAGAGAAACACCTGAAACTGAGCCTGCGCGTGCCGGGCCGGGCCGAGCCGGTCAGCGCCATCCACTTCAGCGGCTGGACCGGCAATGCGCCGGCCAACCACGTCCATATCGCCTATCGGCTGGTCAGTGATGACTATCGGGGAGGCGGCGCGATCCAGCTGATCATCGAGCACTGCGCGGATGCCTGACCTGCGCCGAAGCCTGTTGTTGTCGGCCAGCCTGCTGCTGTCCTCGCTATCCCTTTCCGCAGACGCCCACATGCTCCCATCGCCCACCGAACGTTTCGATCTGCAGAGCCGCATCGCGCTTCAGGGTGACGAGATCGCCCGCACCGAACTCTCCGCACGCGAGGGCTTCGAATTCCCGGACCTGGACGGCTCGCGGCAAAGCGTGGCGTGGCTGCTGCGGCAGGAACTGGCCGCCCGGGTCGAGAGTGGAGATGGCACAGCCAGCGGCCCGGTCACGGTCGACGACGCGGTTGCCGCGGTGATGGCGCGACTCAGCCGGACCCGCTGCGTGGCCACGGACTACCAGCCATCAGACGACCCGGACGATTACCGGGATGCGGACGATCAGACCGGCGCGCTGGCGTATACCTGCGCGCTGCCGGATCCCGAAGCGCTGCGTCCCGTGCATGCAGCGCTGCGCGCTGCGCAGGAGGGAACGGATCGCCAACAGGCCGCGCAGCGTCTGCTTGCGGCTTACGTCGAACACCTCTCCAGCGCACCGGACCGGCCGGTGGACGCACACCACGCCGTATTCTCGCGCCCGTACTCGGCCGACCACGCCGTCATGCAGAGCATGGCGATCATGGAAACGATCCTTCCCGCACTGTTCCCGTTCGACGGCTGGGAAGACGACGACGGCTGAGCATCGCCGCGCGTGCCAGCGTAATGGCTTACTCCTGGACCTTGATCACCAGCGTAGGCATTTCCCAGGCGCCGCCGGCGGCGACCAGGCGGCACAAGCCGGTGCTGCTGTCGGCGGTCCTGACGAACTGCGTGCCGGTCCAGCCCCAGGTGGTGGAGTACCAGCAATCGCCCAGCCCGCGGCCCTTGTGCGCCTCCTGGATGGTGCGTACGTCATCACCCACGGCTGCCGTGGTGACCAGCCGCGGCTGGTACGGCGCGCGGTCGTTGACCACCCAGTAACCATCACCGGTGTTGTACGCGGCGCGCCAGCAGCTCAGTGACACCAGCAGCTTGTCGGCGCTGAGCCGCTGCACCGTCAGCGCTTCGGGTTCCTCGCCGGGTGACAGGCTGCCGCTGGGTCCCAGCGCTTCGCAATCGTCGGCTGACGTCACCGCTGCGAGGGCGGCACGCAGCGCCGGCGATGCGGCCAGCGCGGTGTCCGCCGGGCGGGTCGCCACCGGCTTGCCCAGCCGCACGACCGGCACCGGCAGTGCCGGCGGCACCGAGGATTCGGCGAGGGTGCCTTTGCGCATCAGGGCGCCCGGCGTGCCCAGGCGGCCCTGGAACGCATCCATCTTCAACAACACGGCCGAGGCGCCCTGATCAGAGACCGTCCAGCGCGCGCCATCGTCGCCGATCAGCTCGATGCGGCTGTTGCGTGTCAGCGAGGTAAGCAGGGCAGCGAGCTGCTTCGCAGAAAAGGTGGCGGTGCCCTCGGCGGCATCAAACTGCATCGGGCCCAGCGAGGTGCCGTTGATCTGCAGGCTGAGCCGCCGGGTGGCGGTGTTGTCGTCGTATTGGCCGAGCATCAGTTCAGCCTGCACCGGCTGGTCCGGCCCGCCCGCGCGGGTGAGCAGGATCGAGACCGGGTCGCCGCCATTGTCGTCGGCCTGATAACCGGCGGCGCGGCAGGTACGGGTGTTGTCGCAGGCCAGCGTCCAGTCGTGGTGGGTGAACGTCACGCCCTCGATGGGGGCGGCGGCGTGACCGGGCAGGGTGAGCCCCATCAACAGCGGGGCGGTCAACAACAGGCGCATGCGGCATCCTTGGTCCATCAATCCGTGGAGGGCGATCTTGGCCCAGCACGGATGAGGCGTCCATGACCGGAACAGGCGATTGCCGCCGCTCAACCCCGTTCTCGTGCGCCGTGCGTTCAATGAGGTGTCATCGGATCAGGAGCGTCACATGGGACTCGCACTGCGCAGTATCGGTCTGCTCGCGCTGCTGTGCTGGCAGCTGCCCAGCGCCCACGCACAGGCGCGGCGTTTCCCGCCGCCACGCCCGCCGATCCTGCAGGTCGCCGGCGCCGAGGTGCCGGTGCGGCTGACCGAGGCCCGTATCGACAGCCGCGTCATGGCGGGGCTGGGTGAGACCACGATCGAGTTGACCTTCCACAATCCCAACGCGCGGGTGCTGGAAGGGCAGCTGGCGTTCCCGCTGGCCGCGGGCCAACAGGTGGCCGGGTTCGCACTGGATATCGACGGTGAGCTGCGCGACGCGGTGCCGGTCCCCAAGGCGCAGGGCCGCCAGGTGTTCGAGGCGATCGAGCGCCGCCAGGTTGATCCGGGGCTGCTGGAACAGACCGCCGGCAATCAGTTCCGGCTGCGGCTCTATCCCATCCCGGCGCGTGGTGAGCGTCGCGTCCGTCTGGTGCTGCGCGACAGCCTGCCGACCGTCCCGCAGGGCCTGCAGTGGTCATTGCCCGTGTTCTTCGCACGGCAGGCGGAGCAGGTGAAGGTCCGGCTGGAGGCCAACGGGACGGGCCAGCCGGTCGCCGTGGGCGTCAATCCGCTCGGGTTCACGTTGAAGACCGGCGCCTATGTGGCGCAGTGGCAAGGGCGCGGTGCGGATCTGCCCGCACAACTGCAGTGGAGCCTTCCGCTCGCCCGCAGCGCTGACGTGGTCACCGGGCTGCATGAGGGGCAGCGCTATCTGCTGGCCAGCGTGCCGGTTCGCACGTCCACCGCGCCGCGCGTTCTGCCTCGGCGCATCGGCCTGCTCTGGGACGCGTCGGGCTCGGCAGGGTCACGCGACCGCGCGGCCGAACTGGCGGTGCTGGATCGCTACTTCAACGCCCTCGGCACCGGTCAGGTCCAGCTGACCGTGCTGCGTGACCGCAGCGAAACGCCGCAGCAGTTCCCGGTGACCCAGGGCGACTGGTCAGCACTGCGCGAGTACCTGCGGGCACTGCCCAACGATGGCGCCAGTGCGCTGGGTGACTGGACGCCGAACCCCGCCATCGGCGAGTACCTGCTGGTCAGCGATGGCCTGGCCAACTACGGCAGCCAGACCTTGCCCACCCTGTCGCCCGATCAACGCCTGTATGCGCTGAGCAGCGCCGGTGCGAAGACCGACACCCCGCGCCTGCGCGCCTGGACCGGCGCCCATCACGGGCAGCTGCTGCAGGTGAGCAGTGAGGCAGAGGTGCCGGGCGTGATGTCGCTGCTGCTCCAGCAGCCGGTCGACGTGGCCGATGTTGTGGCACGTGGCGTGGAGGACGTGAACGTGGATGCCGCCAGCGCCACGCAGGGGTGGATCCGTGTCACCGGCCGCGTGCTGCGTCCCGATGCGACGGTGCTGCTGTCTCTTCGCGGTGGCGGCAGCGATCCGCAGCCGATCACCCTCAGCGTAGCGAACGCACGGGGGGTGGAAGGCGGCCTGGTCGCCCACGCATGGGCGAATGCCCGGTTGGCAGCACTGGCGGCGGACCCGGCCGGGGCGCAGGCGTCCAAGGCGTTGTCGCAGCAGTTCGGGATGGTGACGGCCGATACGTCGCTGCTGGTTCTTGAAACGTTGGACGACTACCTGCGTTACGGCATCCGGCCGCCGGCACCGCTGCGCGCCGCCTACGACCAGCGCCATGCGTTGACGGTGGCGGATGTGGCAAGCGAGCGGAAGCGCCGCCTGGATGGCATCGCCCGCCAGTTCGCCGAGCGCGAACAGTGGTGGAATACCCGCTGGCCCAAGGATGCGCCGCCGCGACCCAAGCCGGAATCCCGATCCGTCGCCGCGCCAGTCGCCATGGCGATGGCCGCGCCACCGCCGGCACCTGCGGCGCCGATGGCGCTGGACCGTGTCGAGCTGACCGCGTCGGCGGTTGCCGATCAGGAAGAGGCAACCACCGAGCGCCGCGCTAAATCTGCACCCAAGGCCAACAGCGGCCAGATCACCCTGACGCTGGCGCCGTGGGCACCGGATTCGGCCTATGCACGCCGCCTGCGCGATGCCACGCCGGCGCAGCTGTATCCGCTGTATCTGCAGGAGCGCGAACAGCACGCTGGCAGCAGCGCCTTCTATCTGGACGTGGCCGATCTGCTGCTGGCCAGCGGACAGCGTGACCTGGCCCTGCGCGTGCTCTCCAACCTGGCTGAGATGCAGCTGGAAAACCGCCACGTGCTGCGCGTGCTCGGTTATCGCCTGATGCAGGCCAAGGCGCCGGCACTGGCCGTGCCGGTGTTCCGCCAGGTGCTGGCGATGGGCGAGGAGGAGCCGCAGAGTTTCCGTGACCTCGGCCTGGCGCTCGAAGCGGCCGGGCAGTACCAGGCGGCGGTGGCATCGCTGTATGAAGTGGTGGTGCGCCCGTGGGATGGGCGGTTCGACGGTATCTCGCTGATCGCGCTGGACGAACTGACCCGGCTGATCGCGCGCGAGCGTGTGGATGCTTCCGCGGTCGACCCGCGTCTGCGCCGTGCGATGCCGTTGGACCTGCGCGTGGTGCTGAGCTGGGACAGCGATAACAGCGACATGGACCTGTGGGTCACCGATCCCAACGGCGAGCGCGCGTACTACGGCAACCGGCTGACCTACCAGGGCGGGCAGATGTCGCAGGACTTCACCGGCGGCTATGGCCCGGAGCAGTTTTCGTTGCGTGATGCCAAGCCCGGCACTTACAGGATCGAAGCGAACTACTTCGGCAGCCGCGAGCAGCTGGTCACCGGCGCCACCACGTTGATGCTGCGCCTGAGCACCAAGTGGGGCAGCCGCGACCAGCGCGACCAGCAGGTCACGCTGCGGTTGAAGGACCGGGCGGAGACGGTGCTGGTCGGGGAGTTCGAGGTGAAGTAGCCGCCTAGCCGGCCCGCGGCGATCCCGCTGCTGCTCCAACGGCGGTGGGACTCTGCCCCTGCAACCGCTGCCGGCGCAGTCCGAAAAGAGGGCGCAACCAATCGACGCGACGGATCAGCCCTTCGTGCAGCAGCAGGCAGCCCGCCACCGTCCCGGCCACGACCAGCAGCGGCTCCCACCACAGCCCAAGATGCAGCGGCTTGAGCCAGAACAGGAGCGCGATGATCAGGCTCTGGTGCAGGATGTACCAGGGATACACCGCCTCGGTGCAGTACGGCAGCCAGCGGAATGGGCGATCCAGGTACACCTTGGCCCAGCCGAGCACGGTCAGCAGCACGGCCCACAGGTACAGCGACTGGCTGGCCATCACCTGCACCGTCCAGATGCTGTCCGGCCACTGCCGCAACAGGGAATCGGCCGGCAACACCCGCCCCAGGATGCGGATGCCGAAGTACCAGCACGCCGCAAAGACCGCCACCCCCAGGGTGAGCCGGCGCAGCTCGACCACGCGTGCCCAGAACGGGGTGGCGCGGGCAAGCAGATAGCCGGCCAGGAACACCGTGCCGTACTTGGCGTGCTGGTACCAATCGCCGAACAGCAGGTTGGTGGAGGGAAACAGGGGATCGAGCCAGGCCACCCAGCCGAAGGAGAGCAGCGAGGGCAATCCGATCAGCATCGGCGCCGGCGCCCGGGCATAGCGCTCCACCGCGCGGCGCACCGCAGGGGTATCCAGTACCGGCATCAGCAGCGCCAGCACCAGTGTGTAGACCCATAGGTAGGCCAGGTACCACAGGTGGTTCCAGGTGATGCGCAGTTGCCAGCCGGCAAACGTGTCCTGCGGCCAGGCCGGCATCTGCCAGTAGCGCAGCAGGAAGGCGCCGAAGCCGGGCTCGATCTGTCCGTTGGTCAGTGCCTCGGCGTAGGGCTGGATCGGCACCACGACGAACATTCCGAACAGCAGCGGCAGCAGCAACCGCCACGTGCGCAGCACGGCAAAGCGCGCGATGCGCGCCTCGGGCCGCATCAGGGCGATGGCGATACCGGAGAGCAGGAACAGCAACGGCATCCGCCAGCGGTTCACCAGCAGCATCGGCCACTGCAGCCACTCGGCGGTGTACTCGCTCTTGAGATGGAAGCCCCAGCCATCCACGTAGGCCATGGCGGTGTGATAGAGGATGAGCAGGGCGAAGGCGAGCACGCGCAGGGCGTCGATGTCGTGGCGGCGTGGCATGGACGGGGCAGGCAGGAAAGGAGACTGCACGGTGCGCAGTCGCCGCGCGGTCCGCCATGGCGGAGGGGCCTGCCGCCGGGGGCAAGTGACGAATGGCGGTCGCCAAGGGACGGGTGGGGCGCACTACCATGGCCTGATGAGTCAGGCTGACGACCCTTTGCGAATGGACGATTCAATGGCGAACGGACGTGCCGCGCGGTGGCGGCCGCGTGCGCGGATGCTGGTGTGGTCGGTCATCCTGTTGACCACGGCGGTGGCCAATGCGCTGGTGGAAGTGATGGATGCGGGCCGCCGTGGCGAAGACCTGGGCCTGTGGCAGCCGATGATCTGGGAGCTGAGCAGCGTCACGATGATCCTGCTGACGCTGCCGGTCCTGTGGTGGGGCTGCCAGCGTTGGCCGCTGCACGCCGATACCTGGAAACGACGGCTGCCGCTGTACCTGCTGGCCAGCGTGGCGTGGTCGCTGGTGCATGTCACCGGGATGATGGGGCTGCGCCATCTCGCTTATGCCGCGCTCGGCTACCACTACCAGGACGATGCCACCTGGCCGGTACGCTTGATGTACGAGTACCTCAAGGATGTCCGTGCCTTCTTCACCTTCGTGGCGATCGAGCACTTCTTCAGCTGGTTCGGGCGGCGCCGGCAGGGCGAGGCCCACCTGCTGGTGGCGCCGGATGATGCGCCCCCGGTGGACGCCGTGGAGCGCCCGGAGCGGTTTCTGGTGCGCAAGCTGGGCCGCGACTTCCTGGTCGCCACCGGTGATATCGAGTACGCCCAGGCGGCCGGCAACTACGTCAACCTGCGGGTGCGCGGGCACGACTACCCGCTGCGCAGCACCATGGCGGCGCTGGAAGAACGATTGGATCCGGCGCTGTTCGTGCGTGCCCACCGCAGCTGGCTGGTGAATGTGCGGCACCTGGTCTCGATCGAGCCGCTGGACGGGGGCGAGGCCCTGCTGCACATGGACGATGGCGGCCGGGTGCCGTGCAGCCGCCGGCAGCTGCCCTCGTTCCGGCAGGCGCTGGCCGTGCAGGGGGCGGCGTGAGATCAATGCGTACGGGGGGGGGGGGCGGCACCCCGCAGGCTTGGCCGGGCAAGCCCCGGATACGCTATGATGGACAGTCTTTTCGCACGCATTAATCGCCGACATGATCGAGCTCAATCCTGTCCGCCAGCGCATCACCGATCTCACCGATCGCGTGCTCTCGCTCAGGGGGTATCTTTGACTACGACGCCAAGAAAGAGCGTCTGGAAGAAGTAACCCGGGAACTGGAAAACCCGGATATCTGGAACAACGCCGAGTACGCCCAGAACCTTGGCCGCGAACGCGCCAATCTGGAGAAGACCGTCGGCGGCATCGCCACGATCCTCGACGGCCTGGCCGAATCGGGTGAACTGCTGGAACTGGCCGAAAGCGAACAGGACGAAGAAACCGCCCTGGCCGTGGTCAGCGACCTGGACAAGTACCAGAAGCACGTCGAACAGCTGGAGTTCCAGCGTATGTTCTCCGGGCAGATGGATACCGCGGCGGCCTTCGTCGACATTCAGGCCGGCGCCGGCGGTACCGAAGCCCAGGACTGGGCCGAAATCCTGCTGCGCATGTACCTGCGCTGGTGCGAATCGCGCGGCTGGAAGACCGAGCTGATGGAAGTCTCCGGCGGCGACGTCGCAGGCATCAAGTCGGCCACGCTGCGCGTGGAAGGCGATTACGCCTATGGCTGGCTGAAGACCGAAACCGGCGTGCACCGGCTGGTGCGCAAGTCGCCGTTCGATTCGGACAACCGCCGCCACACCAGCTTCACCTCGGTGTTCGTGTCGCCGGAAGTCGATGACAACATCGAAATCGACATCAACCCGGCCGACCTGCGTACCGATGTGTACCGCTCCTCCGGCGCGGGTGGTCAGCACGTCAACAAGACCGAGTCGGCGGTGCGTATCACGCACATCCCGACCAACACGGTCGTGGCCTGCCAGACCGGCCGCAGCCAGCACCAGAACCGCGACAACGCGATGAAGATGCTGGCCGCCAAGCTGTACGAGCTGGAAATCCAGAAGCGCAACGCCGAGCGCGATGCCGTGGAAGCCACCAAGTCCGACATCGGCTGGGGCAGCCAGATCCGCAACTACGTGCTCGACCAGAGCCGTATCAAGGACCTGCGCACCGGCATCGAACGCTCCGATACGCAGAAGGTGCTGGATGGCGACCTCGACGAATTCGTCGAAGCGAGCCTGAAGTCCGGCCTGGCCGTGGGTGCCAAACGCACCGACGCCTGACCGTCGGGGCCGCCACGCGCGGCCCCGATCCGTTGTGCCCGGGCCACGCCCGGTTTCGCAATCCGCCCCGACCATCGGCATGATGGCGGGGACCGTCCCTCCCCCCGACATACATAGACCCACGCCATGAACGATCAGACCGCCGCGCCGCAGCCCCCCGTCGACGAGAACAGCCTCATCGCCGAGCGCCGCGCGAAACTGACCGCCCTGCGCGGGCAGGGCATCGCCTACCCGAACGATTTCCGCCGCGAGCACTTCGCCGGGACCCTGCAGGCCGAGTTCGCCGATGCCGAGCAGTGGACCGCCGAAGCGCTGGAAGCCAGTGACCGCCAGGTCAAGATGGCCGGCCGCCTGATGGCCAAGCGCGTGATGGGCAAGGCCAGCTTCGCCCAGATCCAGGACGAGTCCGGCCGCATCCAGCTGTTCCTGCAGGGCAGCACCCTGGGTGACGCCTACACCGCCTTCAAGGGCTGGGACGTGGGCGACATCATCGCCGTCGAGGGTGGGCTGACCCGCACCAAGACCGGTGAGCTGTCGGTCAAGGCCACCAGCATCCGCCTGCTGACCAAGTCGCTGCGCCCGCTGCCGGACAAGTGGCACGGCCTGGCCGACGTGGAGCAGCGCTACCGACAGCGCTACGTCGATCTGATCGTGACCCCGGAGTCGCGCGAGGTGTTCATCAAGCGCTCACGCATCATCCGCGCCATGCGCGCCTGGCTGGACAACCGCGACTTCCTGGAAGTCGAAACGCCGATGATGCATTACATCCCCGGCGGCGCCACGGCCAAGCCGTTCACCACCCACCACAACGCGCTGGACCTGGACCTGTACCTGCGCGTGGCCCCGGAGCTGTACCTCAAGCGCCTGGTCGTGGGTGGGCTGGAGCGCGTGTACGAGATCAACCGCAACTTCCGCAATGAAGGCGTCAGCACCCGCCACAACCCGGAATTCACCATGATGGAGCTGTACGAGGCCTATGCCACGTACACCGAAGTGATGGACCTGACCGAAGGCGTGATCCGTGACGTGGCCAGCAAGGTGCTGGGCACCACCACGGTGGAGTGGGACGCTGCCACGATCGATCTGGCCCCGGCCTTCCGCCGCTGGCGCATGGACGAAGCGGTGCGCCACCACAACCCGGAGATCAGTGCGGCCGACTGCACCGACCGCGATGCGCTGGTAGCCCATTGCGAGCGCCTGAAGATCCGCATCAAGCCGTCCTACGGCTGGGGCAAGCTGCTGCTGGAGATCTTCGAAGCTACCGTCGAGCACACCCTGATCCAGCCGACCTTCATCACCGACCACCCGGTGGAAGTCTCGCCGCTGGCCCGTGCCAACGATGACCAGCCGGGCTATACCGACCGCTTCGAGCTGTTCATCAACGGCAAGGAGCTGGCCAACGGCTTCTCCGAGCTGAACGATCCGGAAGACCAGGCGGCCCGTTTCCAGGCCCAGGTCACGGCGAAGGAGGGCGGTGATGACGAAGCCATGCATTACGACGCCGATTACATCCGCGCGCTGGAGTACGGCATGGCGCCGACCGGCGGCCTGGGCATCGGCATCGACCGGCTGGTGATGCTGCTGACCGGCAGCAGCTCGATCCGTGACGTGCTGCTGTTCCCGTACATGCGTCCCGAAAACTGAGACCTGGGTCCGGGCGTGCTTGGGGCGCGTCCGGATGGGGGTTCCGCTCCCGTGGCCGCGCGAGTATGGTTTCTGCGTGGCCTTAGCAAGGTGCTATGGCGTGATGGCCACGGACCATGACGGGTCGCAGCAGGTGCTTACATTGGCATCACACTGTGACGACGATCATGAACTGGGGTGTTCATGACGGGAGGCGGACCCATGCAAGGTGCCAGTGTGCTGAGCGGCGGAGTATCCTCTCCGCAGCATGTTCCAGTGTGGTCAAGGAAGAAGGCAGAAGCAGCCTTGAATATTGTCATCGTTGACGACCAGACGTCCGCGCGTACCATGCTGCGCCATGTCATCGAAGACATCGCGCCGGAACTGTCCGTGCACGACTTCGGCGATCCGCTGACGGCGCTCGCCTGGTGCGAGTCGCATGCCGTGGATCTGCTGCTGCTCGATTACCGCATGCCGGAAATGGATGGGCTCGAGTTTGCCCGCCGGTTCCGCCGCCTGCCCAAGCACCGCGACATCCCTGTGATCCTGATCACCGTGGTTGGCGATGAGCCGATCCGCCAGGCCGCGCTGGAAGCAGGGGTGATCGATTTCCTGGTCAAGCCGATCCGCCCGCGCGAACTGCGCGCGCGCTGCTACAACCTGTTGCAGCTGCGCCAGCAGTCGGAGAACGTCAAGCAGCGCGCGCTGTCGCTGGAGCAGCGGCTGCTGGCCAGCATGCACGAGGTGGAAGAGCGCGAGCGCGAGACGCTGTCGCGGCTGGCACGGGCGATCGAGTTCCGTGATGCCGGCACCAGCGCCTACCTGGAGCGCATGGCGCATGTCGCCGGCCTGATCGCCGAGCAGCTCGGGCTGCCGGAGGAAGAGGTCAAGCTGATCGAGATGGCCGCGCCCCTGCACGACATGGGCAAGATCGCCATTCCCGATGCCGTGCTGCTCAAGCAGGGCAAGCTGAGCGACGAGGAGCAGGCGATCATGCGCCGGCACCCGCGGATCGGCTATGAACTGCTGAGTGGCAGCCAGAACCGTTTCATCCAGGTCGGCGCGCTGATCGCGCTGCGCCACCATGAGCGCTACGACGGCAGCGGCTACCCGGATGGGCTGGTCGGCGATGCCATTCCGCTGGAAGCGCGGATCGTGGCGGTGGCCGATGTGTTCGACGCCCTGATCTCACCCCGTCCGTACAAGGAAGCATGGACCATGGAAACCACGCTGGCCTATCTGTACGCCCAGCGTGGCCGGTTGTTCGACCCGCGCTGCGTTGATGCCCTGCTGCGCGGTCGCCTCCAGCTTGATGAGATCTGCGCACAGCACTCCACTGCGTCATCCCGCCCGGGGATGTGATATGCGTCGTCTGTACCCGCGCCTGAAGCAACGTCTGGCGCAGCGCCCGGATACCGAGCACGGCCAGGCGATCGTGCGCATCGTGCTGATCACCCTGATCCTGCTGTACGTGCTGATGCCGGGGCCGCGGCACGATCTGCCGCCGGCGCAGTACCACGGCGTGCTGGCGATCGTGCTGACCGGCCTGACCCTCTCGCTTGGGCTGTTCGGCTGGCTGCTGTGGCGGCCGGGGCGTTCGGATCCACGCCGGGTGGCCGGCATGCTGGCCGACTACGGGCTGATCGCCGCCGGCATGGTGCAGATGGGTGAGCCGCTGGCCTGGGTCTACATCGTGGTGATGTGGGTGACGGTCGGCAACGGCATGCGCTATGGCAACAACTATCTCTATGTGGCCGTGGCGATGGCCATGGTCAGCTTCGGCAGCACCGCGCTGCTTACGCCTTACTGGGAACGCAATGCCCGGCTGGCGTTCGGCCTGTGGCTGGGCCTGGCCGCGGTGCCGCTGTATTTCTCCACGCTGCTGCGCCAGTTGACCCGGGCGATGGCCGAGGCGCGCCGTGCGAGCGAGGCCAAGAGCCGCTTCCTGGCCAACATGAGTCATGAATTCCGCACGCCGCTCAACGGGCTGTCGGGCATGACCGAGTTGCTGGCCACCACCAAGCTCGATGAAGAGCAGCGCGAGTGCGTCAATACCATCCAGGCCTCCTCGCGCAGTCTGCTGGCGCTGGTGGAAGAGGTGCTGGACATCTCCGCGATCGAAGCGGGCAAGCTGCGCGTGACCGCCGAAGACTTCGCCCTGGCCGATGTGATCCAGGCGATCGGGCTGATCCTGCTGCCGCAGGCCAAGGCCAAGCGATTGGACTACCGGGTCAAGGTCGCCGATACCGTGCCGCCTTTGTTGCGCGGCGATCTCGGTCACCTGCGCCAGATCCTGCTCAACATCGCCGGCAACGCGGTCAAGTTCACCGACCATGGCCGGGTCGAAATCCGCGTCGGCGTGCTCAATGCCGAATCCAATGGCGGGGTGCGGCTGCGCTTCGACATCCTCGATACCGGCATCGGCGTTGCGCCGGAAATGCGCCCGCGTCTGTTCGAAGCCTTCGAGCAGGCCGATGTCAGCATGGCCCGCCGGCACGAAGGCACCGGCCTGGGGACGACCATCGCCAAGGGCCTGGTCGAGGCGATGGGCGGCGACATCGGCTACGAAGAAAACCCGCCGCAGGGCAGTCATTTCTGGTTCGAGCTGCCGTTCGCGCCGCCGCGCGTGCCGTTGGGCGCGGTCACCCCGGCCCTGGTCGGCGACGGGCTGCCGGACCGCAACGGCAATGTCATCGCCTTCGCCGATCCGTTCCTGCGCCACCGCGCGCGCGTGCGCAGCATGCACATCCTGGTCGCCGATGATCATGAGGCCAACCGGATGGTGTTGCAGCGCCTGCTGCAGAAAGCGGGCCACAAGGTGCTGTGCGTCAACGGTGGCGAAGCGGTGCTGGATGCGATGGCCGAGAGCGATTTCGATGCCGCCATCGTCGATCTGCACATGCCCGGCATGAGTGGCCTGGACATGCTCAAGGAGCTGCGCGTGATGCAGGCCGGGGGCGGTCCGCGCACGCCGGTGCTGGTGCTCAGCGCCGATGTCACCCCCGAGGCGATCCAGCGCTGCACCCAGGCCGGTGCGCACACGTTCCTGGCCAAGCCAGTGGTGGCCGTGCGGCTGCTGGACGTGCTGGCCGACATCGCCTCCAACGGGCAACTCAAGGCCAGCGCGCCGATCGTGCGCACCGCCACCGTATTGGATGGCGTGCTGGATCCCGGCGTGCTCGACGAGTTGGCTTCGCTCGGCATGGGCGATGGCTTCGAGCGCGAGTTCATCCGCCAGTGCCTGACCGATGCCGAGCAGTGCGTCGGTGTGGCGCTGGCCGACGGCGAGCGCGGCGATTGGGTGCATTTCCGTGAGCAGGCCCACGCGATCAAGGGCGTGGCCAGCAATCTGGGCCTGGTCCGCGTGGCCAACCGCGCGGGCGACCTGATGCGCATGGCCGATTGGCAGCTCAAGAGTGAGTGGCGTCAGCGCGTGACCCTGCTGCAGGCCGGGATCAAGGAGGGCCGTCAGGCACTGGATGCGCGTGCCCAGCGCAAGGCACAGGGGCACGCCGACGACGGCGGCGACATGCGCTGAGCGGGCAACACTAAAAAAGCCCGGCGGCAGCCGGGCTTGAACAACACAGGGGAGGGGAGGACTCAGGCGACGTCGAGGGTGGCGCGGCGGGTCTGGGCCTTGATCAGGCGGTCCATGGTGCGCAGCGACTTGTCGCCCAGCGCCAGCGCCGAATCGACCCACACTTTGGTGATCTCCAGCAGTTCGTCGTAGCGCACGGCCTGGGCCAGGTTGCGCGCGGCATTCATCGCCAGGTACGAGTGCGGAATGCGCTGATGCTGGCGGATCAGATCCTCGACCGCCTTGACCCCCTGGCCCTTCGGCACCAGCACGTCGACCACGCCCATGGCGTGCATCTCTTCGGAGGAATACACGCGGCCGTCCAGGATGATCTTCTCGGCCAGCTGCGGGGCCACGCGCTTGCACAGGAACGAGTACGCGCCCATGCCCGGGAACAGGCCGAACAGCACTTCCGGCAGGCCCATGCCGCAGCCTTCCTCTGCCACGATGGTGTGGCAGGCCAGCGCCATCTCCAGGCCGCCGCCGAGCGCGTCGCCCTGGATCAGCGCGATCGAGCGCACGTCGCCACCGAAGCCGGTGTGCAGGTGATGCACGCCTTCCACGCAGCGCTGTGCGTAGGTCAGCAGGCGGTCGCGGTTGCCCTCGCGGATCAGGCGGGTGAACAGATCCAGATCGCCGCCCAGGTTGTAGGCATTCGCATCGGAGGCGAGCACGAAATGGCGCAGCTTGCCGCTGTTGCGCTCGGCCGGGGTGCGCGTGATGGCGCTCATGAAATTCCACATTTCATCGAGCATGTCCTTCCGGCAGCACGGGCGGATGCCGCTGGCGGCATCGGCGTGCATGTACAGCCAATGGGCATCGTCGTTGCCCGTGGTGTCGGTGCGGATGGTGGCGTAGCGGTGGTTGACGGGCAGCTTTTCAATGGTGCTCATGGCGATTTCCTCGGAGGCTGGCCCGCTGGGAGGACGGTGGGCGGCGGGCCTGACGGGTCCACACGCCGCGATCCTACACCCCCGGCATCTCACGCAATGCAAAAGGCCCCCGCCGTTGCCGGCAGGGGCCCTGTGAAGATGCAGCCGTTGGGGAGCCGTTACGGCGCGGGCGTATCGCGCAGTTCGCGGCGCAGGATCTTGCCGACGTTGGTCTTCGGCAGCTCCTTGCGGAACTCCACGATGCGCGGATGCTTGTAACCGGTCAGGTTGGCACGCGCATGCTCCTTGACCATTTCCGCGGTGAGGTTGGGGTCCTTCTTGACGATGACCACCTTGACCACTTCGCCGGATTTCTCGTCGGGCACGCCGACCGCGGCGACTTCGAGCACGCCGGGCATCATCGCGATGACGTCTTCAACCTCGTTGGGATACACGTTGAAGCCGGACACCAGGATCATGTCCTTCTTGCGATCCACGATGTAGAAGAAGCCCTGCTCATCCATGCGCGCCATGTCGCCGGTGTGCAGCCAGCCCTCGGCATCGACCGCCTGCGCGGTGTCCTCCGGGCGCTGCCAGTAGCCCTTCATCACCTGCGGGCCCTTGATGCACAGCTCGCCGACTTCGCCGGCGGCCAGCGTCTTGCCGGCGTCATCCTTCACGCAGGCATCGGTGGACGGGATCGGCAGGCCGATCGCGCCGTTGTACTCGGCCAGGCTGAGCGGATTGATGCAGGCGGCCGGCGAGGTCTCGGTCAGGCCGTAGGCCTCGACCAGGGTCACGCCGGTGACCTTCTTCCAGCGCTCGGCGACGGCGCGCTGCACCGCCATGCCGCCCCCCAGGGTGACCTTCAGCGAGGAGAAATCGACCTCGTCGAAGCCGGGCGTGTTGAGCAGGCCGTTGAACAGCGTGTTGACGCCGGTGATCGCGGTGAAGCGGGTCGCCTTGAGCTCCTTGACGAAGCCCTTCATGTCGCGCGGGTTGGTGATCAGGTAGTTGCAGCCACCGAACTTCATGAAGACCAGGCCGTTCGCCGTCAACGCGAAGATGTGGTACAGCGGCAGGGCGGTGATGATCACCTCCTTGCCCATCTCGATCCCCGAGGCGGAGATCCAGGCCGAAGCCTGCTGCATGTTGGCGACCAGGTTGCGGTTGGTCAGCATCGCACCCTTGGCCACGCCGGTGGTGCCGCCGGTGTACTGCAGGAAGGCGACGTCGTCGTGATCGATCTCGACCTTGGGCAGGGTGTGGCGGCTGCCCAGCTTGAGCGCCTGGTTGAAGCGGATCGCACCGCGCAGGCTGTAGTTGGGCACCATCTTCTTGATGTACTTCAGCACGAAGTTCACCACGATGCCCTTGGCGCCGAGCATGTCGCCCAGGCCGGTGGTCACCACCTGCTTGATCGGGGTATCAGCGATGACCTGCTGCACGGTGTCGCAGAAGTTGTCGACCACCACCAGCACGGCCGCGCCGGAATCCACCAGCTGGTGCTTGAGCTCGCGGGCGGTGTACAGCGGGTTGACGTTGACCACGGTCAGGCCGGCACGCAGCACGCCGAAGGTCGCGATCGGGTACTGCAGGCAGTTGGGCATCATCAGGGCAACGCGGTCGCCCTTCTTGAGCTGCAGCTCACCGAGCAGGTAGGCGGCGAACTGCTCGACCAGTGCGTCCGTTTCCCCGTAGGTCAGAACCTTGCCGAAACTGGAGTAGGCGGGGCGGTCGCGGAACTTGGCCACCGAGGTGTCGAAGACGGCCGACACCGAATGGAACTCGTTGACGTCGATCTCGGCGGGTACGCCTTTGGGATAACTCTGCAGCCAGGGTCGTTCCAGACTCATATTCCCCCTCCAGGAAACGTGGATGATGTAACGCGATGACGGAGAGTATCCGTCGTTTCATGCCTCGGCAGCATACCGTCCCGAATGGGAAACGCGAAGGGCCGGTGAAGAAAGGCGGCGGAGAGGGTTCCCGGGCGCGCTGTTTGCGACATGCCAGGTCGATGCCCACGACCAACGGTCGTGGGCTACCGTGGGGATCACGACCGTTGGCGGTGTGACCCGGTGCCGCCGAGAGCGCGGCGGCTGGCTTACTTCTTGCCCGCCAGCTGGCGCAGCACGTACTGCAGCAGGCCGCCGTGCTTGAAGTACTCCACTTCCTTCGGGGTCAGCAGCATCACATGGGCCTGGAAGGTCTTCCTGGTGCCATCGGCGCGGGTCGCGGTGAGGGTGGCCGACTTGCTGGCGCCATCCTCCAGGCCGGTGATGTCCACCACTTCCGAACCGTCCAGGCCCAGGCTCTGTGCGTTGTCGCCGTTCTTGAACTGCAGCGGCAGCACGCCCATGCCGACCAGGTTGGAGCGGTGGATGCGCTCGAAGCTCTCGGCGATCACCGCCTTGACGCCCAGCAGGTTGGTGCCCTTGGCTGCCCAGTCGCGGGAGGAACCGGTGCCGTATTCCTTGCCGGCGAACACCACCAGCGGGACGCCCTCGGCCTTGTACTTGACGGCCGCATCATAGATCGCCAGCTTCTGCGGTTCGCCGCCGTCCTTCGGGAAGTACAGCGTGTTGCCGCCTTCTTCGCCGCCGAACATCAGGTTTTTGATCCGGATGTTGGCGAAGGTGCCGCGCACCATGACGTCATCGTTGCCGCGACGGCTGCCATAGCTGTTGAAGTCGGCCGGCTGCACGCCACGCTCCTGCAGGAAGCGGCCCGCCGGGGAATCCTTTTTGATGTTGCCGGCCGGGGAGATGTGATCGGTGGTGATCGAGTCGCCGAACAGGCCCATCACACGCGCGCCGTGCACGTCGTCGATGTGGCCGACGTCCATGGTCATGCCGTCGAAGTAGGGCGGGTTCTTGATGTAGGTCGAGGTGCCATCCCACTCATACAGATCGCCATCGGGCGACTTGATGGTGTTCCAGCGGGTGTCGCCCTTGAATACGTCGGCATAGTTCTTCTTGAACATCTCCGGCCCGATGGTCGCGGCGATCACGTCGCCGATTTCCTTGTTGCTGGGCCAGATATCGCGCAGGTACACCGGCTGCCCATCACTGCCCGTGCCCAGCGGCTCGGTGGTCAGGTCGATATCGGTGGTGCCGGCGATGGCGTAGGCGACGACCAGCGGCGGGCTGGCCAGGTAGTTCATTTTGACTTCCGGGTGCACGCGGCCTTCGAAGTTGCGGTTGCCCGACAACACCGATGCCACCACCAGGTCACCAGCAGCGGTGCCCGCGCTGACTTCGGTCGGCAGCGGGCCGGAGTTGCCGATGCAGGTGGTGCAACCATAGCCGACCACATAGAAACCGATCTTCTCCAGCTCGGCGAGCACACCGGCTTTTTCCAGGTAATCGGTGACCACGCGCGAGCCCGGGCCGAGCGAGGTCTTGACCCACGGCTTGCGGTCCAGGCCCTTGGCCGCAGCGTTGCGGGCGAGCAGGCCGGCACCGATCATCACCGCCGGGTTGGAGGTATTGGTGCACGAGGTGATCGCGGCGATCACCACCGCGCCATCTTTCAGGCGGAATCTGTGACCATCCAGCTCGACATCGCTGTAGCCCTTGGCCAGCTGTTCGTTGCCGACCGCCGCACCGCCGCCTTCGTTGACGAACTTGGAGACGTCGTCATTGCGCTTGTCGCGGTTGGTGGTCAGGCCGACCAGGTTCTCGCGGTAGTTCTGCTTGACGTCTTCCAGCAGCACGCGGTCCTGCGGGCGCTTCGGGCCGGCCAGCGACGGCTTGACCTGACCCATGTCCAGTTCCAGCGTGGCGCTGTAGCTGGCGTGCGCGGTGTTGGCGTCGTGCCACAGGCCCTGGGCCTTGGCATAGGCTTCGACGAGATCGATCTGCGCTTCGCTGCGGCCGGACAGGCGCAGGTAGGTCAGTGATTCCTCATCGATCGGGAAGATGCCGCAGGTCGCGCCGTACTCCGGCGCCATGTTGCCGATCGTGGCACGGTCAGCCAGCGGCAGATGCTGCAGGCCCTCACCGAAGAACTCCACGAACTTGCCGACCACGCCGTGCTTGCGCAGCATCTGGGTGACGGTCAGCACCAGATCGGTGGCGGTGGCGCCTTCGGGCATGCGGCCGGTCAGCTTGAAGCCGACCACCTGCGGGATCAGCATCGACGACGGCTGGCCGAGCATGGCGGCCTCGGCTTCGATACCGCCTACACCCCAGCCGAGCACGCCGATGCCATTGATCATCGTGGTGTGGCTGTCGGTCCCGAACACGGTGTCCGGGTACGCCACCGCCTTGCCATTCTTGTCCGCTGTCATGACGACGCGGGCCAGGTTTTCCAGATTCACCTGGTGGACGATGCCGGTGTTGGGCGGCACCACCTTGAAGTTGTCGAAGGCCTTCTGGCCCCAGCGCAGGAAGCCATAGCGTTCCTGATTACGCTGGAATTCGATCTTGCCGTTGAGGTCCAGCGCGTCGGGCGTACCGAACACATCGACCTGCACCGAGTGATCGATCACCAGCTCGGAGGGAATCTGCGGATTGATCTGCTCCGGCCGACCGCCGAGCTTGACCACCGCATCGCGCATCGCGGCCAGATCGACCACGCAGGGCACACCGGTGAAATCCTGCAGCACCACGCGGGCCGGCATGAAGGCGATCTCGATGTCGGGCTCGGCCTTGGGGTCCCACTGGGCCACGGCCTGGATGTGGTCCTTGCCGACGGTGACGCCACCATCCTCATGCCGGAGCAGATTCTCCAGCAGGATCTTCATCGAGTAGGGCAGGTGGGAGATGTCGAACGTCTGTCCGAGCTTGGGCAGGCTGAAGTAGTCGTAGGTGGTGCCGCCGACGTCCAGCTGGCTGCGGGTGGAGAACGAATCGCTCATTGCAGATGACTCCTTTGCTGATGGCTTGCAGCGGCTGCGCCGGAACGCGCGCCTGCTTGCGGCTGCCGTCGGGCTCGCTGCGCCCGCCGATCCCTCGCAGTATGCGACAGCGGCGGGGGCGTGCCAGCCCTTGGGCTCAGGACGCAAGGTTACACGGGCATGTGTAGTGCCGATGTCACGGCTGGCCGCGCCACTGGCTCATCAGCATCTGCAGGAAGCGCTCGGCGCTGGGCGAGAGCAGGGCGCCGCGGCGGCGCACGATGCCGATGGTGCGCGAGACCACCGGGTTGCCGATCGGTCGGGTGACCAAGGTCGGGTGCTCGCCATCCGGGGTCGCCATCTTCGGCAACACCGACACGCCGATGCCGGCCTCGACCATGCCCAGCGAGGTGGACAGGTGGGTCACTTCGTAATGCCAGCTGAGCTTGAGGTTCTCGCGCGCCAGCGCACCATCGAGCAGCGTTCGGTTGCCGCTGGTGCGGTGCACCGTGATCAGCTGATGGCGGGCGAGGTCGGCCCATTCAACCTTCTTCTTTTTCGCCAGCGGGTGGTCGCGGCGGCAGGCGAGCACGAACGGGTCTTCTGCCAGGACGTCGAAATCCAGATTGGGATCGTTGGCACCCATGAAGTTGATGCCGAACTCGACCTCGCCACGTTCGACCGCCTGCAGGCCTTCAGTGGCCGGGATGTCCAGGATGCGGAAGCGCACGTTCGGGAAGGCCTCGTGGAAGCGGGCCATCACACTGGGCAGGAAGTAGAACGCGGCCGTGGGCAGGCAGGCGATGGTGACCTGGGCACCGCGGGTGTCGTCCTGGCCCCGCACCGAGAACAGCGAGCCGTCGAATTCTTCCAGCATGCGCCGCACCAGCGGCAGCAGGTTCTCGCCGACGGCCGTGGTGGAGACGCTGCGCGTGGTGCGCTCCAGCAGCGGCGCCCCGACGGCCTGTTCGAGCTTCTGGATGCGGCGGCTGAGCGCAGGCTGGGACACGTGCAGCGCTTCGGCCGCGCGATGGAAACTGCGCGTCTCGGCGATCAGCAGAAAGGCGCGGAGATCCAGGATTTCGCAATTGATGCTCATGGGGTATCAATCATCCAAAAAAGAGCAATTCACAGATTAATTATGCTCATGCCAGTATCGGATCACAGAAGTTCATTGATCTGATAGGCGCATCAATCTAGCACACGTATGTCCAACGATCTCACCAGCATTCCCTGCGTTCTGATGCGCGGCGGCACCTCCAAGGGGCCGTTCTTCCTCGCCTCGGACCTGCCTGCCGATACCGCCCGCCGCGATCGCCTGCTGCTGGAGGTCATGGGTTCGGGTCATCCGCTTCAGATCGATGGCATCGGTGGCGGCAACGCCCTGACCAGCAAGGTGGCGATCATTGATCGCGCCAGCCGGCCGGACGCCGATGTCGACTATCTGTTCGCCCAGGTCAAGGTCGAGCAGCGTGTGGTGGATACCTCGCCCAACTGCGGCAACATGCTGGCGGCCGTAGGTCCGTATGCGATCGAGAAGGGCCTGGTGGCTGCGCGCCATCCGCGCACCGAGGTGCGCATCCACAACGTCAATACCGGCAAGATCATCCTGGCCACGGTGGAAACGCCGGGCGGCCAGGTGGTGTACCGCGGTGACACGCGCATCGCCGGTGCGCCCGGTAGTGCAGCACCGGTCCGGTTGTCGTTCCTGGATGCGGCGGGCGCACGCACCGGTCGCCTGCTGCCGACCGGCAATGCGCAGGAACAGATCCACGGGGTGACGGTAAGCCTGATCGATTGCGCGATGCCGATGGTGCTGATGCGGGCGTGCGATCTGGGCCTGCGTGGCGGCGAGAGCCCGGCCGAACTGAATACGAATGGCGCACTGCTGGCGCGGATCGAAGCGATCCGCATCGAGGCCGGTGCACGCATGGGCATTGCCGATGCCGGGGACAAAGTGATTCCCAAGCCGGTGCTGTTGTCGGCCCCTGAACACGGCGGCGACCTGCAGGTGCGCTACTTCATGCCCCACCACTGCCATACGGCACTGGCGATCACCGGCGGCGTCGGCATTGCCACGGCGGCCGCCACCGAAGGCACCTTGGCCAACACTTTCGTCGGGTGTGTGGACCTGCCTGTGGGGATTACCCTCGAACATCCGAGCGGTGCCCTGGAGGTGGGCTTGAGCCGCAGCTCGGAGCACGCGCCGGTCGTGGCCAGCGTGGTGCGCACCGCCCGTCGCCTGTTCGAGGGTCGCGTGTTCGCCACCTCGTCTCTGGCGACCGACGCCGCCCAATGGACGTCCGCGGCATGACCTGACTTCGTCGGGAGGGGGCGCCGTGCTGGTGTGCCCTCCGGACCCCTGAAAGCAACAACGCACCACAATCCTGGGAGGGATGATGTACAAGCAGATGTTCAAGGCCGCGCTGGTCGCGGCAACGCTGGCGCTCGCCGCGTGCGGTAAAGGTGACGCCGAAGGCGCCGCCGGTGCGGACAACGCGCCGGTCCGCATCAGCGTCGGCTCCTACAACCTCAACAACCTGCCGTTTTTCATCGCCGATGCGAACGGCTATTTCGACCAGGTCGGGTTGAAGGTGCAGACGGAGAATTTCGCCCAGGGCGGCTCGAAGGTTCTACAGGCCCTGGTGGCCAATTCCACCGATGTGGCGGTGGGCTTCTACGATCACACCATCCAGATGCAGGCCAAGCACAAAGAGGTGGTCGGCTTCGTCCTGCTGTCACGCAACTCGGGCCTGGTGATGGCCGGGCGCGAGGACGGCAGCTTCGACCCGGCGCGGCCGGAGACGATCAAGGGCCAGAAGGTGGGCATCACCGCACCGGGCTCTTCATCGGATTTCTTCGTGCGCCATTTTCTTGCCCAGCACGACATCCCGGTGGACAGCATTGCGCTGATCGGGGTCGGCTCGGGTGCCGCCGCGGTGGCCGCACTGGAGCAGGGCAAGATCGATCTGCTGGTGAACTATGACCCGGCAGCGACGCTGATCACCGAGCGCAAGGTCGGGCGCATCATCATCGATGCACGCAGTGATGAGGGCGCGCGTCAGGTGTACGGCGGGCTGTATCCGACCTCGGTGATGTATGCCAACCAGAGCTTCCTGGACAAGCGTCCGGAAGCGGCGACCAAGATCGCCCGTGCCCAGCAGATGGCACTGCGCTTCATCGCCGACAACACCGCCGAAGACATCGTCGCCGCGTTGCCGGATGCCTACATCTCCGGTGACCGCAAGACCTATGCGCGCGCCGTGGAAAACGCCCGCGCCATCTTCACCACCGACGGCCGCTTCGTTCCTGCCGATCTGGAAACTCCGCTGGCGGTGCTGCGCGAGTTCAACAAGGACGTTGCCGGGACCGAGATCGATCTGTCCAAGACCTATACGAACGCCTTCGTCGAACGTGCCAGCGCCTCGGCGCCGGCCCAACCGTAACCCACAAGGGAGACTCCCCATGGCACTCAATGCCACCGTGCGTCAGTTCAATGGCGCGCCGCAGCTGGAGCCTGCGCAGACCATGGTCAGCATCAACCGCATGACCATGTCCTTCGGCGACTTCACCGCCGTCCGCGATGTCGACATCCAGGTCGGCAATGGCGAGTTCCTCGCCATCGTGGGGCCAACCGGCTGCGGCAAGAGCACCATCCTCAACTCCGTCGCCGGGCTGCTCAAGCCGTCGGCCGGCGCGATCGCCATCGATGGCAAGCCGGTCGCCGGCGTACAGGAGGCGGTTGGTTACCTGTTCCAGCAGGACGCGCTGTTGCCGTGGAAGACGGCGTACCAGAACGTTGAGCTCGGCCTGCGTTTCCGTGGCGTTGCCGACGCCGAACGCAAGCAGAAGGTCAACGCCTGGCTGGCCAAAGTCGGCCTGACCGGTTTCGAGCACCGCTACCCGCACCAGCTCTCCGGCGGCCAGCGCAAGCGCGTGCAGATGGCGCAGGCCCTGATCGTGGAGCCCAAGGTGATCCTGATGGATGAGCCGTTCTCGGCCCTGGACATCCATACCCGGCACCTGATGCAGAACGAGCTGCTGCGGCTGTGGCAGGAAGATCGCCGCTCAGTGATCCTGATCACCCATGACCTGGAAGAGGCGATCGCGCTGGGTGACCGCGTGGTGGTGTTGTCCTCCGGCCCGGCTGCACGGGTCGTGCGCAGTTTCGATGTCGATCTTGAGCGGCCGCGCAACGTTGCCGAAATCAAGCTGGATGAACGTTTCACCGACCTGTACCGCGATATCTGGGCCTGCCTGCGCGGCGAAGTGGAGAAGAGCTATGCACGCCAAGACTGACCGTTTCATCCAGATCGCGCTGGTCGTCACCGTCTTCGGTGGCTGGCAGGCCGGCACCACGCTGGGCATCATCGACCCGTTCTTCTTCCCGGCACCGCTGGATATCGGCCGGCAGATGTATGCCTGGCTGGCTGATACGTCGTTCTACCAGCACGTCTACATCACCCTGACCGAAACCGCGCTGGGCTATCTGATCGGCACCGCGCTGGGCGTGGCCGGCGGTGTGTGGCTCGGCCTGAGCCGTCGTTCGGCGCGCATCCTGGATCCGTTCATCAAGGGCTTCAACGCGATCCCGCGCGTGGTGCTCGCGCCGATCTTCGTGTTGTGGCTGGGCCTGGGGTTGTGGTCCAAGGTGGCTCTGGCCGTGACGCTGGTGTTCTTCACCACCTTCTTCAACGCCATGCAGGGCGTGCGTGAAGTGAACCCGGTCGTGCTGGCCAACGCCCGCATTCTCGGTGCAGGCCGCAGCGATCTGCTGCGCCATGTGTACTTCCCGGCCGCCGCGAGCTGGATTCTGTCCTCGTTGCGTACCTCGGTAGGCTTTGCCGTCGTCGGCGCCATCATCGGTGAGTATCTGGGCGCCTCGGCGGGCCTGGGCTACCTGATCGCACAGGCCGAAGGCAACTTCAACGCGGTCGGCGTGTTCGCCGGCATCATCATCCTGGCCGCGTTCGTGCTGGTCATCGATGCGTTGCTCGACGTGGTCGAGAACCGTCTCATCACCTGGCGCCCGAACGCCCAGCAGTCAGCCACCAGCTGACCGATCGCCCGGCGGCGCCGGCTTTCTCGCCGGCGCCGCTGCTGCTGCGACCTCCCACGTTTTTTCCGCACCCCTGCAACAGGCCAGCACCGGCTGCGTGCCGGTTGGCCGGAGAGACCTCATGCATACGTCCCATGTGCTGCCCCGCGCAGCGCTGTCGGTGGCGCTCGGCCTGCTGTTGGCCAGCGGCCATGCCGGCGCCCAGACTTCCACCGCCCCTGCGCCACTGAGCCAGGCCGAACTCAGCCAACTGGTCCAGCGGCAGGCGCTGCAGATCCAGCAGCTTGAAGCCCGGTTGCGTGCAGTGGAGGGCAATGCTGCGCCGGCCGCTGCACCGGCATTGGAGCAGCGCGTCGCCGCCGTCGAAACGGCCCAGTCCAAGGCGCCGAAGGTATCCTGGTCCAAGGGCGCACCGGAATTCAGCAGTGCCGATGGCGAATCCACATTCCGCCCGCGCGGACGCTTGTTCGTGGATCAATCCAGCACCTCCGGATCCGGATACGGTGCGCGCAACCTGTCGGGCACCGAAATCCGTTCGGTGCGCCTGGGCGCGGAGGGCCGTCATGGCGTTCTGGGCTACGTGGTGGAAGGTGATTTCGCCGACAACGCGGTGGCGTGGAAGTCCGTGTACGCCAGCGTGGATCACACGCTGTTCGGGCAGGCGGCTGACCTGACCATCGGCAATCGCCTCAATGACCGCGGTCTGGATGGCTCCAGCAGTACGTCCAACACGCCGTTCCAGGACCGCAACGTGGTCGGCACACTGATGCTGCCGCAACGCGGCCTGTTCGGTGTCGGTCTGACCGAGCGGGTGTACGGCAACGGATGGCACGCCAGCGTTTCGGCGGCCGGCAACGATCTCAACAACAGCGGCAGCGACAATGACAGTCTGACCTGGGCCACGCGCGTGCACTGGAATCCAGTGTTGGGCAGGAACGCGACCGTGCATCTGGCCGGCTGGGCGTTCCACGAGGAGATATCCGCGGGCGCCTCCGGTGTGCTGCGCTCATCTGCGATCAGTGGTCACTTCAACGACGAGATCAAGATTGCGCCGGGCACGCTGCTCGGCGCCGAACGCAGCAATGCCTGGGGACTGGAAGCCGCAGGCTTCTTCGGGCCGTTCTGGACCAGTGGCGAATGGGGTACCCGCACGCTGCGGGGCGTGGATGCGCGGGGCCGCTATGATCTGGATCATGCGGCGTGGGCGGTCGGGGCAGGGTGGTTCGTTTCCGGCGCGCGGCCGTCGTACTCGGCCAAGGCCGGCACCTGGGGCAAGGTCAAGGTCGCCGAGCCAGTCACCGCAGGCGGGCATGGCGCCTTCGAGCTGAAGGCGCGCTATGAGGATGTCGATTACGCAGAACTCCCCACCGGCGGTACCGGCCGGGCCTGGACGGTCGGCGGCAACTGGTACCTGAACGACTACAGCCGGGTGATGCTGGATGTGGTCCGTTGGCGGACCGACAACCGCGGTGGCGCTTACACCGGTCCTGACGAGGGCACGACCTTCAACACCCGTCTGCAGCTGGTGTTCTGAACGCAGGGCAGGGGGCGCTTGAGCCCCGATCGCCCTGGATGCTGGCGGTATGCCCTCGCAGGTATGTATAATTCGTACATACCGAAGAGGGCCTACCCATGGAAGCCACTGTTGCTGAACGCGGACAGATCACGCTGCCCAAGGCCGTGCGTGATGCCCTGGGGCTGACCAAGGGCACCCAGTTGACCGTGGAGCTGGAAGGCGGCCGGATCATCCTGCGCAAGAGCGTGGACGATGCGATCTCGCGCGCCCGCGGCAAATTCGCACTCGATGGCTTCGAATCGTCCGAGGCCGCGGTGAAGGCTGTCCGTGACGAAGAGTGAGCCCGCCATGATCGCCGTCGATTCGCCGGTGCTGATCGAACTGCTCAGCAACGGCCCGCAGGCCGATGCCGTGGAGGCCTGCCTGCGGCAGAGCCTGGTCGGCGGGCGCGTGGTGGTCTGCGGCGCGACCCTGGCCGAGCTGTGTGCCTCGCTGCGCGGCGGCGCCGAAGTGCTTGAGGCCCTGGAGGAGATGGGGGTCCATTTCAACGCGCTGGAGGCGAAATCCGCCCTGCGCGCCGGCGAGATGCAGCGCCGCCACCGGCAGCGTGGCCAAGGCCGGCGCAGCCTGGACGACTTCATGGTGGGGGCCCATGCACTGCTGCAGTGCGATGGCCTGATCACCTGGAACGACACGTTTTACCGCGACTACTTCAAGGGCCTGAAGCTGATCGTGCCGCACGCCTGAGCCCATACTTTTAAACCGCATTCTTTCAAAGAATCACCCGGGAGTTGTCATGTTGGAAGCCTACCGCCACCACGTAGCCGAGCGCGCCGCGCTTGGCATCCCGCCGCTGCCGCTGAGCGCCCAGCAGACGGCCGACGTCATCGAGCTGCTGAAGAACCCGCCCGCCGGCGAAGCCGAGTTCCTGCTGGAACTGCTGACCCACCGCGTGCCGGCCGGCGTCGATGACGCGGCCAAGGTCAAGGCCTCGTACCTGGCCGCGATTGCCCTGGGCAGCGAAGTCAATCCGCTGATCACGCGCGAGCGCGCCACCGAACTGCTGGGCACCATGCTCGGCGGTTACAACGTCGCCCCGCTGGTCCAGCTGCTGGACGACAGCGCCGTGGGTGCCATCGCCGCCGATGCGCTCAAGAACACCCTGCTGGTGTTCGATGCGTTCCACGACGTGCAGGAAAAGGCCAAGGCCGGCAACGCGAACGCCCAGGGCGTGCTGCAGAGCTGGGCCGATGCCGAATGGTTCACCAGCCGTCCGCAGGTGCCGGAAAGCCTGACCATCACCGTGCTCAAGGTGACCGGCGAAACCAACACCGACGACCTGTCGCCGGCCCCGGACGCCACCACCCGCCCGGACATCCCGCTGCACGCCTTGGCGATGCTGAAGAACAAGCGTGATGGCATCGAGCCGGAAGAAGACGGCAAGCGCGGCCCGGTCAAATTCATCGAATCGCTGAAGGACAAGGGCCACCTGGTCGCCTACGTGGGCGACGTGGTCGGTACCGGTTCCAGCCGCAAGTCGGCCACCAACTCGGTGCTGTGGTTCACCGGCGAAGATATTCCGTTCATTCCGAACAAGCGCTTCGGCGGCGTGTGCCTGGGCTCGAAGATCGCGCCGATCTTCTACAACACGATGGAAGACGCCGGCGCGCTGCCGATCGAACTCGACGTGTCGCAGATGAACATGGGCGATGTGATCGAGCTGCGCCCGTACGACGGCAAGGCCCTGAAGGACGGCGCGGTCATTGCCGAGTTCAAGGTGAAGTCCGACGTGCTGTTCGACGAAGTGCGCGCCGGTGGCCGCATTCCGCTGATCATCGGCCGCGGCCTGACCGCCAAGGCGCGTGAAGCGCTGGGCCTGGCCCCGACCGATCTGTTCCGCCTGCCGATGGACCCGCCGGATACCGGCAAGGGCTTCTCGCTGGCGCAGAAGATGGTCGGCCGCGCCTGTGGCCTGCCGGAAGGCCAGGGCATGCGCCCGGGCACCTACTGCGAACCGAAGATGACCTCGGTGGGCTCGCAGGACACCACCGGCCCGATGACCCGTGACGAGCTGAAGGACCTGGCCTGCCTGGGCTTCTCGGCCGACCTGGTGATGCAGTCGTTCTGCCACACCGCCGCGTACCCGAAGCCGGTGGACGTCAAGACCCACCACACGCTGCCCGAGTTCATCTCCACCCGTGGCGGCATCTCGCTGCGCCCGGGCGACGGCGTGATCCACAGCTGGCTCAACCGCATGCTGCTGCCCGACACCGTCGGCACCGGTGGCGACTCGCACACCCGTTTCCCGGTGGGCATTTCGTTCCCGGCCGGCTCGGGCCTGGTGGCCTTCGCGGCCGCCACCGGCGTGATGCCGCTGGACATGCCCGAATCGGTGCTGGTCCGCTTCAAGGGCAAGATGCAGCCGGGCGTGACCCTGCGTGACCTGGTCAACGCGATCCCGCTGTACGCGATCAAGTCCGGTCTGCTCACCGTGGCCAAGGCCGGCAAGAAGAACATCTTCTCCGGCCGCATCCTGGAAATCGAAGGTCTGCCGGAGCTGAAGGTCGAGCAGGCGTTCGAACTGTCCGATGCCTCGGCCGAACGTTCGGCCGCCGGTTGCTCGGTGCACCTGAACAAGGAGCCGATCATCGAGTACCTCACCAGCAACATCACGCTGCTGAAGTGGATGATCGCCGAGGGTTACCAGGACGCCCGTTCGCTGGCGCGCCGCATCGAGAAGATGGAAGCCTGGCTGGCCAACCCGGAGCTGCTGGCCCCGGATGCCGACGCCGAGTATGCCGCCGTCATCGAGATCGACCTGGCCGACATCCACGAGCCGATCGTGGCCTGCCCGAACGATCCGGATGACGTCAAGACCCTGTCCGACGTGGCCGGTGCGGCGATCGACGAAGTGTTCATCGGTTCGTGCATGACCAACATCGGTCACTTCCGCGCGGCCGCCAAGCTGCTGGAAGGCAAGCGCGACATCCCGACCAAGCTGTGGGTGGCCCCGCCGACCAAGATGGATGCTTCGGAGCTGACCAAGGAAGGCCATTACGGCACCTTCGGCACCGCCGGTGCACGCATGGAAATGCCGGGCTGCTCGCTGTGCATGGGCAACCAGGCGCAGGTGCGCGAAGGCGCGACGGTGTTCTCGACCTCGACCCGCAACTTCCCCAACCGTCTGGGCCGCAACTCCAACGTGTACCTGGGTTCGGCCGAACTGGCCGCGATCTGCTCGCGTCTGGGTCGCATCCCGACCAAGGAAGAGTACATGGCCGACATCGGCGTGCTGGATGCCAGCAGCAAGGACATCTACCGCTACATGAACTTCGACCAGATCGAGGACTACCAGGAAGTGGCCGGTACGGTTGCTGCCTGATCCGGGCGCCGGGCGGTGCCCGGCTCCGATGGCCATCGATCGTTGATCGGTGGATGAAAGACGAAAACACCCGGCGCGAGCCGGGTGTTTTTGTAAGAACACGAACTGACCGCGCGACATCAACGTGAGCCAATCTTCTTCGAGCAGAAGACCGCGGGTGATCAATGCCGAAGCGCATTCAATGCTCAGCCATGGCGTCACTCCACTCAACGCTGACCCAAAGGTTGCGCGGCGACGCCATATTTACAGCGGGGGCTTCTGGCTGCGGGCAATCGCATCGTAGTCGGCATCCGGTCGGGTGCAGACTAGCGGCGCTTGCCGGGCCGCTACCGGCAACCGGCTGCCATCGGCGTCCACCCGATGGATGCTCAGCTTGCACGCCCTGCCTGCGGTGTTCATCACCACCTCGTAGTCTTCTCCGGACTTCGGCACGAACTGCGAAGCAAGGTGTCCTGAGCAGAAGTAGCCGCTCAGTCGCATTGCAGCATCAAAGATCAGTGGCTGCCCAGCCTCCACCGCGTACTCGCGATACTTGGGATGCTTCACGCTGCGCAGCGTCTCGGTTTCGGGGATGCCAAGGCTGAGGTTCTGCGCGTCCGGGTCCCCAGCGGGTTCTGTGCGCGAGACGCTCCAGCGCGGGTCGTTGAAGGTCGCGCCGTGATCACTCATGCAACGGGCGTTGGTAAGCATGGTCACGCGCTGGGTGGCTTGGCTGAGCACGCGCACACGTGCAGTTCCGACGCTGCTGCCATCGGCCGCTGGCAACTGTGCAGCAACCGGCGGCTGGGGAAAGTACAGCGGTATCTTGGCGACGAACTGCTGCACACAGGCAGCGGCCAACTCGCGTGACGCGGCGCGCAGACGAGCATAGTCATCGGCCTGCCACTGTTCCATGGTGGCACTGCGGCCCTGATCGTGACACCGCAGCAGTTCATGTGCCGTGCCATCTGGCTGCAACAGGCGCAGCATGCTGAAATGGCGGAGCTCGTAGGGTCGTTCGCCCCGCTTCGTCTCCTGATAGATCAGCGCCCATTCGTTGGCTTCAACCCGCAGGGTCGCCCGGCCGTAAGGAACAGCGTTGGGGAAGACGCTGAAATAGCCATCAAGCCATGACGCCAGCATCGCAGGCATATGTTCTATTGCCGGGCTTGCCACGGCATCAACGTTGGTCCCGCTCAGGTAGTTCTTGTCGAAACGTGTCGTCGAAGAGGCACCGAAGACCTGGCGGACAAACTGACCGCTCTTTGCCGTTGCGCTGATGCGCTCGCCATCGGATGGGTTGACGACGCGCAGCACTACGTCCGGGCGATGTTCGCGATGGACTACGGTTCCTGCCCCGGGGCTGATCTGTACATGCGAGCTCCATTCAGCCGATGGCGCCGTCGAAGGAGCTGCATCGCGGTTGTCGCTGGCGACGACCGGGAGCGGCAGCAGGAAGGTTGAACAGATCAGGTTGCGAAAGTGGTGTAGGCGTAATGCCATGGTGAAGCTCCTTGGGAATCAGACTACGACTGGTTATCCATCCAGGTCGGTGATGTGAGGGATGACGGGGCAGAGCGCGCGTGGAGCTTCAACGCGACGCTGTTCCACGTCAACCCCGCGCCAACGCCATCAACCGCTCCGCAATCCGCTCCAGCGGCACCATTTCTTCCGCGGCGCCGATCCTCACCGCGCTGCCCGGCATGCCCCAGACCACGCTGGTGGCTTCATCCTGCACGAGGGTGGGGGCGCCGGCGTTGCGAAGATCCAGCAAGCCGCGGGCACCGTCGTCGCCCATGCCGGTCAGGATCGCGCCGATCGCGTTGGCGCCGGCGCTTTCGGCCACCGAGCGGAACAGGACATCGACCGCCGGCTTGTGCCGGTTGATCGGCGGGCCGTCGTCGATCCGGCAGCGCCAGCGGGCGCCGTCGCGGATCACGCGCAGGTGCTTGCCACCGGGCGGCAGGTAGGCGTGGCCGGGCAGGACCGCTTCGCCGTCGCTGGCTTCGCGCACGGACATTGCAGAATGGCGGTCCAGGCGCTCGGCGAACGGGGTGCTGAACTGCGCCGGCAGGTGCTGGGTCATCACCACGGCCGGGGCATCGGCAGGCAGGCCTTCCAGCACCACGCGCAGGGCCTCGGTGCCCCCGGCGGAGGCGCCGATCGCGATCAGGCGGTCGGTGGTGCGGAACTGGATGGAGCGCGGTGTCGCCACCGGCGCCACGGCACCCAGGGTGATCCGCGGCGGATTGGGCCGGGACAGCGGGCGCACGCGCGAGCGTGCGGCCATCTTGACCTTGGCGATGATCTCGTCGGCGTAGCCCTGCAGGCCACGTGCGACATCCAGCTTGGGCTTGGACACGAAGTCCACCGCGCCCAGGGCCAATGCCTGCAGCGTGGTGTCAGCGCCACGCTCGGTCAGCGAGGAGATCATCACCACCGGCAGCGGATGCAGGCGCATCAGGTTTTCCAGGAAGGCCAGGCCATCCATCCGTGGCATTTCCACGTCCAGGGTGATCACGTCCGGCGCCAGGCGCTTGATCTTCTCGCGCGCCAGCAGGGGGTCGGCAGCGGTGCCGACGACCTCGATGCCGGGATCGCTGGCGAGGATCTCGCTCAGCATCTGGCGGACGACCGCCGAGTCGTCGACGATCAGCACTTTGCAGGGCACACCGTGGGTCATTCAAACAGCTCCACGCCACCGGTGACCGGGGCCTTGGACAGGCGGGCGCGCACGGCCGATTCGGTCGCGGCCACTTCGGCTTCATGCGCGTGCGGCAGGCGCTGCACGACCACGCGGCCGGTATCGGCGAAGAACCACACCTTGCGTGGATGGATGCCGCACAGGTCCTCGGCGATGATCGGAATGTGCTCGGCCTGCAGGTACTGGCGCACGAACTCGGCGTTGCGGGTGCCGACCGGGTTGCTGGTGAAGCCCTTGAGCACGTTGGCCCCGCCAAATACCTTGGCCTCCAGCCGCTTGCGGTGTGCGCCGCGCTTGAGCAGATCGTTGATCAGCAGTTCCATCGCGTAGCTGCCGTAACGCGCTGGCGCGCCATCACCGACGTTGCCCTCGGGCAGCAGGAAGTGGTTCATGCCGCCGATCTTGAGCACTGGATCGCGCAGGCAGGCGGCCACGCAGGAGCCCAGCGTGGTGGTCAGTGCGGTGTTGTCATCCACGGCCAGGTACTGGGTTGGCAGCAGCTTGGCGGCGGTCACTTGGAAGCGGCTGTCGAAATAGCGCATCACCTCGTCGTTACGGATCGGCAGACTCATACCGGTGCTCCCGGCGCGCGTTTGTACAGCGTGCGGCCGCAGGGCTGGATCAGGTCGGCGGCGTGCAGGTAGTTCTCCGAGTGGCCGGTATAGAGCAGGCCGTCATCGCCCATGTGCTGGATGAGACGTGAGAGGATCCCGCGCTGGGTCGGTTTATCGAAATAGATCATCACGTTGCGGCAGAACAGGGCATCGAACGGGCCGCCGACGTCGTAACGGTTGGCGAGCAGGTTGAGCGGGCGGTAGTCGATGAGGTCACGCAGGGCCGGATTGACCCGGCAATGGCCTTCGTTGGGCCCGGTACCGCGCTGGAAGTAGCGCTTTCGGAGGGCCGGATCCAGCCCGGCGACGCGGTCGATCGCGTACACGCCGCGGCTGGCGGTGGCCAGCACCTGGGTGTCCACGTCGGTCGCCAGGATGCGTACCGGCGGTTTGAGCGTGCCAAAGGTCTCGCAGGCCGTGATGGCCATCGAGTAGGGCTCTTCGCCGGTCGAAGCCGCGCATGACCATAGCTGCAGCGTGCCATGGCCGGCGCGAAGGCGCAGTTCCTCGGTGAGCTTCTCGAAGTGGTGTGGTTCGCGGAAGAACGCGGTGAGGTTGGTGGTCAGCGCGTTGGTGAACGCCTGCCATTCGTCACCGCCGTGGGCTTCGAGCTGGTCCAGGTAGTCGCTGAAGCTGCGCATGCCGAGCGCACGCAGCCGCCGCGACAGCCGTCCATAGACCATGTCGCGCTTGGCCGGCGCCAGCGAGATGCCGACGCGCTGGTAGATCAGCTCGCAGACGCGGCGGAAGTCACGGTCGGCGAACTCGAATTCGCGAGCGTTCGGTGAAGCGGCGTTGGCGGGGGGCGTGGACACGGGCGGACTCGCAGGGGAAGGGGGTGCGGTGATCGCGGGATCGCCGCGGGAACTCAGAATGCTTGCCAGTTGCCGTCATCGGCCGGCGTGCTGCGCCGGGTGCGCACCGGGGCGGCGGCACGCGGGGCAGGCGGTGCCGGCGGTACCGGGCGGCTGGGGCGGCGCATCGGGGCCAGCTCGGCAACCGCACGGGCGGTCACGGCACTGACCGCCTGGGCGACCTGGTTGTCCAGCCGGAAGATCGCCACCGCATCGGCCAGCTGGGTGGCCTGTTCTTCCATCGCGCGGGCGGCGGCAGTGGCTTCTTCCACCAGGGCGGCGTTCTGCTGGGTGGTCTCGTCCATCTGCACCACGGTCTGGTTGACCTGGTCGATGCCGGCGGACTGTTCCTGCGAGGCAGCGGAAATCTCGGCCATGATGTCGGTCACGCGCTGCACCGAGGCCACGATCTCGCCCATGGTGGCACCGGCCTGGTTGACCAGCTGGGAGCCCTCGGCGACCTTGCCGACGGAGTCGTCGATCAGGCCCTTGATCTCCTTGGCCGCGCCGGCCGAGCGCTGGGCAAGCGTGCGAACCTCTGAGGCGACCACCGCAAAGCCGCGGCCCTGCTCGCCGGCACGCGCGGCTTCCACCGCGGCGTTCAGCGCCAGGATATTGGTCTGGAAGGCGATGCCGTCGATGACCGAGATGATCTCGGCGATCTTCCTGGAGGAGGTCTGGATCGCGGCCATGGTGGTCACCACTTCGCCGACGACGTTCCCGCCCTGGGAGGCCACCGTGTGTGCGCCGATTGCCAGCTGGTTGGCCTGGCGGGCATGTTCGGCGTTCTGGCGCACCGTGGAGGTGAGTTCCTCCATCGAGGCGGCGGTCTCTTCCAGGTTGGCGGCCTGCTGCTCGGTGCGGCGCGACAGATCGCTGTTGCCGGTGGCGATTTCACCGGCGGCCAGGTTGATGCTGCCGGCGGCCTCCTGGATCTGGCCGACGATCTGGGTCAGCTGCGCAACGGTGGCGTTGGCATCGTCACGCATGGTGGCGAAGACGCCCTGGAAATCGCCGTGCATGCGCGCGGTCAGATCGCCTTCGGCAATGGCCGACAACAACTGCGAGAGCTTGCCCAGGTTCTCATCGCTGACCTGCATCATCGCGTTGAGGTGACCGATCATCCTGCGGAAATCGTGATCGAAGCGGGCGGTATCGCCCCGCTGGCTGAAATCGCCGGTGGCGGCGGCCGCAGCCAGGCGCTGGATCTCGCCATTGATGCTGCCCAGGTTCTGCTTGACCGCATCGACGGTGCTGGTGATGGCGGCCTTCTCCCCCGGGTAGCGCGCGATATCCGCGCTGAGGTCGCCCTGTGCGTAATGCTGCACCACCGCCAGTACTTCGTCCATGGTCTGCACGTGCGCGCCGACCAGGGTGTTGGTCTCGTGCACCATCAGGCCGTACTCGCCGGGGAAGGCGGTTTCGTCCATGCGGTAGCCGGTGTTGCCGGCGTCATGACGGCTGGCCATCTCGCGCTGGCCGCTGATCACCGCGTGCAGCTGTTCCTGCATGCGCGCCATGCTTTCCAGCAGGCGGCCGGGTTCGTCATGGGCCTGCTCGCCGATGCGGCTGTCCAGCTTGCCGCGGGCGATGCTCTCGGCCACATGGGTGGCCTGGCGCAGGGGCAGGGTGATGCGGTTGCCGATCAGCCAGCTCAGCGCCAGCACGATCAGCACCACGCCGCCGCCGGTCGCCGCCATGATGGCGGTGAACACCAATGCCTGCTGCTGCACATCGTCCATGTAGACGCCGCTGCTGATCACCCAGTTCCATGGTGCGTACATGCCGGCATAGGCGACCTTCTCCACCACCTTCTCGGTGCCCGGCTTGGCCCACTGGTAGGAGACGAAGCCGCCGCCGAGGCGGGCCATGCCGATCTGGTCGTAGTACACGCGCACCCCGTCATCGGTGCGGTAGTCCTTCATGTCCTGCCCGATCAGCTCCTTGCGGAACGGATGCATGAGCATGCGGTAGTTCGTGTCGTACACGTTGAAGTAGTAGGTGTCGCCGTCGGCACGCATGCTTTCCAACGCCGTCAGCGCGGCCTGCTTGGCCGCGGCTTCGGTCAGTTCACCGCTGTCCGCCAGCCGGTGGTAGTGCTCCAGGATGCCGTAAGTGAGCTCGACCTGGGTCTTCAGGCTGTCCTTGCGGGTGTCGGTCAGATCCAGGTACTGCATGCGCGCAGCGACCACCGACAGGGCGATGACACCCAGGGCGATCAGCACGGTCAGCAGGTTGAGCTTGCGCCTGACGGACAGGTTGGAGAAATACGGGTTCCAGCGGCGGAATAGATTCATGGGCAGGGCATCTGAGCGGGCAAAAGCACGTGGCGATGCCAGGAGCACGCGGTGGCGATCACCATCCTGGCTGGCCGCGACGACGTGTCGGGCAATGCTGTTATCGGCCGGATCCGGCGAGTATTGAGTGCGTTGCCTATCGGCCATTCAGCCGGCCAACAAAAAACCCCGGTGCCGAAGCACCGGGGCCTGTCATTCACAACACGCCGCAGGGCGGCTTAGAACTCCTGCCAGTCGCCGTCGGCCAGTTCGGTGGCCACCGGGCGCGAGGCCGGGCGACGCACTGCAGCCTGCGCCAGCGGCGCGCGGACGGCGCGCGGCGGGGCTGCCACGACCGGAGCGGGTGCGAGCTCATGCTCGTCCAGCTTGAAGATCGACACCGCATCGGTCAGATGGCCGGCCTGTTCTTCCATCGCACGGGCAGCGGCGGTGGCTTCTTCCACCAGCGCGGCGTTCTGCTGGGTGGTCTCATCCATCTGCACCACGGTCTGGTTGACCTGCTCGATGCCGGCGGACTGCTCCTGCGAGGCCGCGGAGATCTCGGCCATGATGTCGGTCACGCGCTGCACCGACACCGA
>NZ_JBFTOL010000002.1:0-446147 GCF_056397945.1 Stenotrophomonas sp. 05L413 | reverse complement strand
CCTAGGCCTCTAGACGATGGGGACGCGTTAAACCGAATTTTGGCTTCTATCGGACGGCCTGTGTCCGGAGAAGTGGTGGAGCCAGGCGGGATCGAACCGCCGACCTCCTGCATGCCATGCAGGCGCTCTCCCAGCTGAGCTATGGCCCCACGTTGTACCGCGAGCCGCCTAGTGTATCTGCCTGTTCACGTTTGTGGAAGCCTTTCGGGCATCCGCATCGCAACCGCAGTAGGCGGTGAACAAAAAGACCCGGCATGCCGGGCCTCGGTGTTCTTCTGATGAGTGGCGTCCCCACGGGGATTCGAACCCCGGTCGCCACCGTGAAAGGGTGATGTCCTAGGCCTCTAGACGATGGGGACGCATAAACTCATCAAATTGTTCAGCACACCCGAACGGCCTAAGGTCCGGAGTGGTGGAGCCAGGCGGGATCGAACCGCCGACCTCCTGCATGCCATGCAGGCGCTCTCCCAGCTGAGCTATGGCCCCACGATGCTGGAGGCGGAATTCTACGCGGCCGTGAAGCATTCGCCAAGTCTTTTTTCTGAAATACCGAAGAAAGAATGCACGCAGGCATCCATCTGCAGAGGCCGACGTCTGCGTGGGCGAGCGCATCAACACGCACGCGATATAACAGGCGGCCAATGCCGAGTGTTGATCGATGCGTGAGAAACAAAAAGCCCCGACCGAAGTCAGGGCTGTTTGTTTGAAACTGGCGTCCCCACGGGGATTCGAACCCCGGTCGCCACCGTGAAAGGGTGATGTCCTAGGCCTCTAGACGATGGGGACGCACGAAAACTTCAAATTTTGTCACTGCAATCTGATCGGCCTAATGATCGGATTGGTGGAGCCAGGCGGGATCGAACCGCCGACCTCCTGCATGCCATGCAGGCGCTCTCCCAGCTGAGCTATGGCCCCACGTCGTGAGGAGCGAAATCATAGCGACGACGTTTTCGATTGGCAAGAAAAAAGTGAAGAAATATCGTCATGCAATCCGTTGTCACTCGCCGGGCAGTCGTTGATGGCGAAGCCGTAGTGCATTGCTGATCACCGAGACCGAACTCAGACTCATCGCCACCGCCGCCAACATCGGCGACATCACGATGCCCAGCGGATACAGCACACCGGCCGCCACGGGAATGCCGAGGCCGTTGTAGAGAAACGCAAAGCCGAGGTTCTGCCGCATGTTGCGCACGCTCGCGGTGGACAGCTGGCGCGCACGCAGGATGCCGCGCAGATCGCCTTTGACCAGCGTGACCTGTGCGCTCGACATCGCCACATCGGTGCCGTTGCCCATCGCGATACCAACGTCCGCACTTGCCAACGCCGGCGCGTCGTTGATGCCGTCGCCGGCCATCGCCACCTTGCGGCCCTGTGCCTGCAGCGAACGGATCAAGGCGGCCTTGTCGGCGGGGCGCATCTCACCGTGGACGTCATCCAGGCCGAGTTCCCGCGCGACGGCCTTCGCGGTGGCCGCGCCGTCACCGGTGGCCATGACGATGCGCAGGCCATCGCGGTGCAGCTGCACGATGGCTTCGGCGGTGGAGGCCTTGATCGGGTCAGCCACCGCGAGCAGGCCCCCAAGCTGGCCATCGACGGCGAGGTACATCACGCTGGCCGCGGTGCTGCGCAAGCGCTCGGCATCTTCGCGCAGCGCCTCCAGTGCGACACCGTGTTCGTCCATCAACGCGGTATTGCCAAGCAGCAGCCGCCTGCCGTCCACCACGCCGTGCACACCCATGCCGGTCAGGGAATCGAAATCGTCCACGCTGGCCAGCGGCATCCTGCGCGCGTGCGCTTCGGCCACGATCGCGGCCGCCAACGGATGCTCGCTGCCTTGGTCCAGGCTGGCCGCCCACTGCAGGATCTGGGCGGCAGCGAAGGGCGCCACCGCCCGCACGTCGCGGAATGCTGGCTTGCCCTCGGTCAACGTACCGGTCTTGTCGACCACCAGCGTGTCGATCTGGCGCAGTGCCTCGATCGCCTCGGCATCGCGGAACAGCACGCCGTGCTGCGCGGCGCGACCGGTGGCGACCATGATCGTCATCGGTGTGGCCAACCCCAATGCGCACGGGCAGGCGATGATCAGCACCGCGACCGCGCTCAGTACCGCATGTGTCCATGAGGGCGCCGGACCGAACAGCCCCCAGCCGAAGAACGTCAGCACCGCCACCGACAACACCACCAGCACGAACCAGTACGCGACGGTGTCGGCCATGCGCTGCATGGGGGCACGTGAGCGCTGCGCCTGCGCCACCAGCTGCACGATCTGCGCCAGCATGCTGTCATCGCCAAGGCGATCGGCGCGCACGACCAGGCTGCCAGTGCCGTTGAGTGTCGCGCCGATCACCGTGTCGCCCACGGCCTTGGCCACCGGCACCGGCTCACCGGTGAGCATCGATTCATCGATGGAGGAGCGGCCTTCGACGACCGTGCCATCCACGGGCACCTTCTCACCGGGGCGCACGCGCACGCGGTCGCCGGGCTGCAGCGCGGTAATGTCGACGTCTTCCTCGCGGCCATCCCCGCGCAGCACGCGCGCGGTCTTCGGTGCCAGGCCGAGCAGCGCCTTGATCGCGGCAGAGGTCTTCGCCCGTGCGCGCAGCTCCATCAACTGGCCGAGCAGCGTGAGCGAGATGATCATCGCCGCCGCCTCGAAGTAGACGCCGACATGTCCATGCTGCTGGAACGACGGCGGGAACAGACCGGGCGCGACGGTGGCTACCACGCTGTAGCCGTAGGCCGCCAGTACGCCCGTCCCGATCAGGGTCCACATGTTCGGGCTGCGGTTGCCGATCGACTGCGCCCAGCGCTGCAGGAACGGCCAACCGGCCCAGAGCACCACCGGCGTCGCCAGGGCCAGCTCGATCCACACCCTCAGATCGGGCGCGAGGCCGTGCAGCACGGGTGTCATCGCCAGCATCGCCAGGGCCATCGTCGCCACACTCAGCGGCAGGCTCCACCAGAAGCGGCGACGGAAGTCGATCAACTCGGGATTCTCGCCCTCATCCAGGCTGGGCATCTTCGGCTCCAGCGCCATGCCGCACAGCGGGCAGGTGCCGGGGCCTTCCTGCACGATCTCCGGGTGCATGGGGCAGGTGTACAGCGTGCCGGTGGGGGCCGGGTCGCCGATGTGTGATGCCGGTTCCAGATAGCGCTGGGGGTCGGCGATGAACTTTCGCCGGCAGCCATCGCTGCAGAAGTGGTAGTCGCTGCCGTCATGGCGGGCATGGTGGGCCGTGGCGGCCGGGTCGACGGTCATGCCGCAGACCGGGTCGGTGGAAGGGCCGTCGTCCGCACGGGAGACCTTGCTGTGGCCGTGGCTGGCGTTCATTGGCGTGACTCGGTCAACGCGGTCAGGATCGGGCACTGTTGCTGATCGCCATGCCCGGGGCAGGCATCGACCAGCTGCTTGAGCGCGCCGTGCATCCGCTGCAGTTCGCTGATGCGCTGTTCGATGTCGGTGAGCTTGTTCACCGCACTGTCGCGGATCTGCGCCATGTCCTGGCCACGCTGATCGCTGAAGGCCAGCAGATCGGCGATTTCATCCAGGCTGAAACCCAGTGCCTTGGCGCGGCGGATGAACTGCAGGCGGGTCAGGTCGCTCTCGCTGAAGACCCGGTAGCCGCCGGCGCTGCGCCGTGCGGTGGGCAGCAGCTGCTGCCGTTCGTAGTAGCGCACCGTGTCGATGGGCACGCCGGCCTGGCGCGCGAGCTGTCCAATGTTCATGAGCACCTCGTGGATGACGCTCCATTCTGAACCTTGGAGTCTGCTCCAGAGTCAAGCCGGAACCCCACTGGAAATTCAGTTGGCGTGAAATTTACAACTAGTTGCATGGTCGTTCTCCCGGGACGCCCGTAGCCTCAGGCGATCTTATGTATCGACCTGTTCTGCCCGGCCCCACGCCGGCAGGCACTGTCCCAGGAGAAGGGCCATGGACGCACCCCGCAACACGTTGCAGCCGGACCGCCGGCCGGACACGCCGACCCTGATGGAAGTCGCCGTGGTGGAATTCCCCGGCAGCCTGCGTGCCGCCGCGCCCGTACTGTCCGAGCTGGCGCAGCGCTGCAACCGCACCGTGGCGGCCGGGCGCCGCACCGGCCCACGCATGCTGGTCACGCGCTGGACGATGTCCGCCCGTGGCATGCAGCGGGTCGCGGGGGCGGAGCTGTTCGGCGAGGCCCTGCCGGCGATCATTGTCGTGCCAGGCAGCGAATCGAGCTGGACCATGGCGCCGCCGGACGAGCGCCTGCTGGCCTGGGTGCGGGAATGTCATGATGGCTGCAGCCTGCTCGCCGGCTGCGACGAGGGCGGGCTGCTGCTGGCTGCCGCCGGCGTGCTGGCCGGGCGCTCGGTCAGCGTTCCCGATCCCGCGCGCTGTCCGGCGCTGCGTACGATGGTGCCCAGCTGGCTGCCCAGCGAGCGCACGCTGGTCGATGACGGTGACCTGCTGACCGCAGCAGGCCAGGAGGCCTGGAAGTACCTCAGCCTGCGCCTGCTGGCACGGGTGTACGGGCAGGGTGTGATGAACACCGTCATCCAGCAGCTGCAACTGGTGATCCCGCGCACCGAACTGGATGATCTGGAACGTTTCAGCCCGAATTTCGCCCACGGCGACCGCTGCATCCTCAAGGCACAGCGCTGGCTGCACGGTATCGCCGCACGCGGCGTGGGGCTGGACGACATCTGCGCACAGGCCGGTCTGGAGCCGCGGACGCTGCAGCGACGGTTCCTGAAAGCCACCGGCATGCGTCCGATCGAGTACTGCCAGCGCCTGCGCATCGCCAAGGCGCAGTTGCTGCTGCAGGCGGGCGGGGTCGTGGACGAGGTGGCGTGTGCGGTGGGCTATTCCGACCAGAGTGCGTTCCGGCGGTTGTTCCTGCGCATCGTCGGGCTGACGCCGGCACGCTATCGCCGCCAGCTGGCGGCGCAGCAGCGCGAGCATGCAGCAGTACGACCGGTCGGCCGAGGGGTCGAGGCCATCCGTTCGGTGGCCTGAATCGCGCGGTACCGGCACGCTTGATCCATTGATGCCTTGCTGGGACCATGCGGGCGGGCCCGATGCAACAGCCGTCGCAGTTGGCGTGTCCCGGGCGACGGCGGAGAGAAGCAATGATCAGCAGTGTAGGCCCGGTACCGCTTGCGGTCGTGTGGGTGTTGGTGGGTCTGGGCATGGCGATGCTGGTGGCCAGCGTGGTGCGTGCCCCGGCAATCGAGGGCGCACCGCGTCCGCGATCGGTGGTGGTGGACATGCTGCTGCTGGGCCTGCTCGCCGGGCGGGCAGGTTTCGTGATCTGGCATGCAGCCGACTATGTGGCCGATCCCTGGGCAGTGCTGCGTATCGGCGATGGCGGGTTTGTGCTGTGGCCGGCACTGCTGGTCGGGCTGGGGTGGGGCGGGTGGCGCCTGCGTCGCTGGCCCACACTGCGCCGCCCCGTGGCTGCCGCTGCGCTGGCAGGCCTTCTCGGTTGGGCCGTGCTGTCCACCGGCGCCGGCTGGCTGCAGCAATCGCGGGTGTCATTGCCTGCGATCACCCTGACATCGCTGCAGGGCGCGCCCGTCGCGCTTGACGAGGCCCGGGGCGAGCCGGTGGTGATCAACCTCTGGGCGAGCTGGTGCGGCCCCTGCCGCCGCGAGATGCCGGTACTGGCACGCGCACAGCAGCGCCATCCTGATATCCGCTTCCTGTTCGTCAACCAGGGCGAAACGCGCGACGAAGTGGATGCCTTCATGGCGGCCGAACACCTGTCGCTGCGCAATGTGCTGCTCGACGAAGAAGCACGTGTTGCCGAACGGCTGCAGGTACATGCGTATCCGACTACCCTGTTCTTCGATGGGCAGGGCCGGCTGCGGCACCTGCACCTGGGCGAGCTGACGGCCGCCGGCCTGCAATCCAAGCTCGACGACCTGTAAGGGTCGCGGGTCGTTTATTCCATGAATCCAGGAGTCTCCATGACGTTGAAATCCTCGCGCACGCTGATCACCGCGCTGTCCGCCGCGCTGCTGATCGCACTGGCCGGCTGCAGCCAGGCGCAGACGCCGAAGGCCCCGGCAGAGAAGGCCGGCGGTGAACGGCCGGCGGTGCTGAAGGGCATCGAAAAGCATGGGTTCGAGGTGATCGGCGAGTTCGACGCACCCGGCGGCCTGCGCGGTTTCGCCGGTGTGGTCGGTGGCCAACAACCGGCGGCGGCGTATGTGACGGCTGATGGGAAGAACGTCGTGGTGGGCAGTCTGTTCGATGCCAACGGCGAGGATGTGGGCGCCGCGCCGCTGGAGAAGCTGGTGGCCAAGCCGATGTCCGAGCGCTCGTGGAAGAAGCTCGACGAGAGTGCGTGGGTGCGTGACGGCAAGGCCGACGCGCCGCGCGTCGTCTATACCTTCAGCGATGCGAACTGCCCGTACTGCCACCGCTTCTGGGAGGCCGCGCGGCCGTGGGTGGACGCGGGCAAGGTGCAGCTGCGCCACGTGATGGTCGGTGTGATCCGCGAAGACAGCCCTGCCAAGGCGGCTGCCATCCTCACCGCGCCCAACCCCAGCGCTGCGCTGCTGGAGAACGAGCGCCTGTTCGACAAGGGCGGTATCAAGCCGGCAGCGTCGTTGACGGCGGAGGTCGCCAACAAGCTCGATGCCAATCAGGTGCTGATGATCGAGCTCGGATTCCAGGGCACACCGGGCATTTTGTTCAAGGACGCCCAGGGAATGGTGCAGCGCCGTTCCGGCATGCCGCAGGGGGATGATATGACCGTGGTGCTCGGCCCGCGCTGAGTACTGGCGACCGTAGTGCCACAGCGCGCCGGGCAATGCCCGGCGCGTTGCGTTTGGGCGGCCGGATATCCGCCTGGTAGTGGGGGACGTCACACGCTGTCGCATTCGGCTTGATTTGGATCAAGGCTGAAATCGCCTGCGTCGCTACGCTGCCCTGCATGCGCTATCTCCTGGATTTCTCCGCACAAAGCGGACGCGTGGCCGCCCAGTCAGAAAACTGCCTGAGAACGTTCACGGGGTTCTCACTTTGCGATTGGTACTCAGAGCGCTGGCTGCCGCGCGTCAACGCGGCGGTCATCAGGGATGAGGGGATCCCGTGCGAGCGTACCCATGCAGGCGATGTGTCCGATGGCGTGACCGCCACCGGACCGCGCGCCGGCAGAGGTCGCCCGCATTGCAGTGCCGGGCTGCGTGCTCACCACCTGCGACGTTCTGGTCGTCAGCCGGTGTGGACCCGCGGGACTGTGTACGGTTCAAGGAGGACGTGATGCGCTTGGCTGTGTTGACGGTCGCATGCGTGGCAGCCTTGGCTGCGGCGCCGGTATATGCGCAGGATTCGGCTGCCGCGTTGCGGCAGGACATCCAGACGCTGCGGCAGGCGCTGGAACAGATGGAAGCGCGCCTGCAGGCCATCGAATCCGGCAAACCTCCGCCCGCGTCACCGACGGTCACGGCGGCGCCTGCGCCGAGCATGGGCTCACGTCCCGCACTCTCGCCAGCGCCCTTGACCGCCCAGGCACAGGTGCCCGGCATGGGCCAGGCCATCCTCCCGCAACGCGACTCCGTTGCGGATCCGTCCACCGCCGCATCCCGCCCGGACAGCGCCGCTGGCCCGACCGATCCCGAGCTGAAAGGCTTCTTCGCGATCCCCAACACCGACACCCTGATCCGCATCGGCGGCTACGCCAAGCTCGATGCGATCGCTGATTCACGCGCGGCCGGCGACCAGGAGCAGTTCATTACCTCCTCGATCCCCGTCGGCAGTGCGCACCGGGATGTCTCCAACTTCACCCTGCACGCCAAGCAGACCCGCTTCAGCTTTGAAGCGCGGCGGCCGACCACCCATGGCAACCTGCGCTTCTATCTGGAGAACGACTTCTTCGGCAGCAGCGACAGCTATCAGTTCCGCCTGCGCCATGCTTACGGGCAGCTCGGCAATACCTACGCCGGCTATGGCTATTCGACCTTCATGGATGCCGACAGCCTGCCCGATACGCTGGATTTCGCCGGGCCGGGTGGGGCGGGCTACCTGCTGGTGGCCGGCATCCACCACAGCTTCGCGATGGGCAAGGGCAACACGCTGACCGTGGCTGCCGAAGATCCCGATACCCAGTTGAGCACCCCCGCCGAGGGGATCATGCCGGTCGATCAACTGCCGGATGTCACCGTTACCGCCCGCATGGAGCGCGACTGGGGCCATCTGCAGCTGGGCGCGGTCGCCCGCAGCCTGGGCTACGACGGCGATGCAGGGGATGGCCGCCGTTTCGCCGGTGGCCTGCAACTCAGTGGCTCGGCCGCGGTGGGCGAGCAGGACCTGCTGCTGTTCGGGATGCTCGGTGGCAAGGGCCTGGCCCGCTATACAGCCGACCTGACCGGCTCGGGCATGGATGCGGTGGTGACCGCTGATGGCCGCCTGCAGGCGCTGTCGCTGTACGGCGGCTTCGTCGGGTACACGCACTACTGGTCGCCGCTATGGCGTTCGAACCTGATCTACGGCCAGCTCACCAGCGGGCGCAACGCGGCACTGGCTGCCGATGCGTTCCGCCAGAGCCGCTATGGCGTCTTCAACCTGCTCTGGAGCCCGGCACCGTCCTGGACGATGGGCATGGAACTGCTCTACGGACAACTGGAACAGCAAAGCGGGCAACGCGGCGACACGATGCGGCTGCAGGGCAGCCTGCAATACAACTTCATCAAGTAACTCCCACCGCCCGGCACGACCGGGTCCCTGCCTGGCAAAGGAGCAAACGTCATGGCACAAGCAAAAAAAATCGGGGTCGTCGGTGCCACCTTCCTGGTGGCCGGCAACATGATGGGGTCGGGGGTGTTCCTGCTGCCCTCCAGCCTGGCCAAGATCGGCACCGCCTCGATCTGGGGCTGGCTGATCACCACGGCCGGCGCGCTGCTGCTGGCGTTCGTGTTCGCCAAGCTCGGCAGGCTCGCGCCCAAGGCCGGTGGCCCGTATGCCTATGCACGCGATTGGTTCGGCCCTTACATGGGCTTCCAGACCAACACCATCTACTGGTTCGCCAACTGGATCGGCAACGTTGCCATCCCGATCGCGGCAGTGGGTTACTTCAGCTACTTCTTTCCGATCCTCTCCGAGCCGCTGCCGCGCTGCATCGCGGTGCTGGCACTTGTGTGGGCGCTGAGCTTCGCCAACGTCATCGGCCCGTCGTTCGTCAGCAAGCTGCAGACGGTGACCACCAGCTTCGCCCTGGTACCGATCCTGGGCATCGCGATCTTCGGCTGGTTCTTCTTCGATCCGACCATTTTCAAGGGCGCCTACAACGTCTCCGGTGAATCCAACTTCGGCGCGATCTCCAGCGCAGCGGCGTTGACGCTGTGGGCCTTCATCGGCGTGGAATCGGCTTCGGTCACCGCCGGGGTGGTGGAGAACCCGGAGAAGAACGTGGCCCGCGCGACGCTGGCCGGCGTGTTCCTGGCGGCGATCGCCTACATCGCCAGCTCCTCGGTGATCATGGGCATGGTGCCCAACGGCGACCTGCAGGTCTCCGATGCGCCGTTTGCACTGGCTGCTGCCAATGCGGTGGGTGGCTGGGGCGGTGCGCTGGTGAGCCTGTGTGCCTTCGTGGGTGCGGCCGGCTCGCTCGGCGGCTGGATCCTGCTCACCGCGCAGAGTGCCAAGGCGGCCTCCGATGACGGCCTGTTCCCGAGCATCTTCAGCAAGACCAACAAGGATGATGTGCCGGTCAAAGGCGTGCTGATCGTGGCCGTACTGATGACCCTGGCGGTACTGGTCACCTCCACCTCCAAGACCGCCTCGGCCCAGTTCGACGTGATCACCTCGGCCGCGGTGGTGCTGACCCTGCTGCCCTACATCTACTCCTGCGTGGCCTGCTATTTCGTGGTGGAGCGCTCGCACACGCTGGTGCATACCGGCGCGTTCTGGCTGCTGACCAGTGTCACCGTCGTGTACTGCCTGTGGGCGATCTTCGGCTCGGCCGGCAACATCGTGCAGTACGCCTTCCTGTTCGTGTTGTTCATCACGGTGTTCTACCCGTTCTTCAGCGAGGAGCGTCGCCGCCAGCGCGGCCAGCTGCCCGCGCTCGACGCCGCCGTCCGCACGACGCTTTCGTGATCTTCCCCCAGGAGAATCCCTGTGTACTTCAAGTCCCTTGATTACCCGATCATCGTCATCGATGACGACTACGAATCCCCGCGCATCGGCGGCATCCTGATCCGTGCGCTGGTGGACGAGCTGCGCAAGAACGACCAGCGCGTGCTGTGCGGCTTGACCCTGGCCGACGCGCAGGCCGGTGCGCGCACCTATGTGGCGGCCTCGGCAGTGCTGATCTCCATCGATGGCACCGAGGAGAATCCAGAGCAGTTCCAGCGCCTGCTGGGCTTCCTGCGCGAACAGACGGCCCGCCGCGCCAACCTGCCGGTCTTCCTGTACGGCGAACGGCGCACGATCGAGAAGGTACCGAGCAAGCTGCTGAAGTTCGTGCACGGCTACATCTTCCTGTTCGAAGACACCAAGAGCTTCATCTCGCGCCAGGTGATGCGTGCGGCCGAAGACTACATGGCCAATCTGCTGCCGCCGTTCTTCAAGGCCCTGATCCACCACACCGCCGAATCCAACTACTCCTGGCACACGCCGGGGCATGCCGGCGGCGTGGCATTCACCAAGTCGCCGGTCGGGCGTGCGTTCCACCAGTTCTACGGCGAGAACACGCTGCGCAGCGATCTGTCGATCTCGGTGCCGGAACTGGGCTCGCTGCTCGACCACACCGGCCCGATCAAGGAGGCCGAGAACGAGGCGGCGCGCAACTTCGGCGCCGACCATACCTTCTTCGTCACCAACGGCACCTCCACTGCCAACAAGATCGTCTGGCACGGGACCGTGGGGCGCGGCGATGTGGTGTTCGTCGACCGCAACTGCCACAAGTCGCTGCTGCACTCGCTGATCATGACCGGGGGCATTCCGGTGTACTTCACCCCGAGCCGCAACGCACACGGCATCATCGGCCCGATCAGCCTGGATCAGTTCACCCCCGCGGCGCTGCAACAGGCCATCGCCGCCAACCCGCTGGCCAGCAAGGCGTACAAGGCCGGGTCCAAGCCGCGCATCGCGGTGGTGACCAACTCGACGTATGACGGGCTCTGCTACAACGCAGAGAAGATCGCCGAGGAGATCGGCAGCGCGGTGGACTTCCTGCATTTCGACGAAGCCTGGTACGCCTACGCCGCGTTCCATCCGTTCTACGAGAACCATTACGGCATGGCCAAGGGCAAGCCGCGCGAGCAGGATGCGATCATCTTCACCACGCACTCCACGCACAAGCTGCTGGCCGCGTTCTCGCAGGCCTCGATGATCCACGTGCGCAATGCGGCGTCCCGCGAGTTGGATGCCGAGCGCTTCAACGAAGCGTTCATGATGCACACCACGACCAGCCCGCATTACGGGGTGATCGCGGCCTGCGATGTGGCCTCCAAGATGATGGAGGGCGCGGCAGGCGAATCGCTGGTGCAGGAGATGCATGACGAAGCGATCGCCTTCCGCCGCGCGATGCTGCACGTGCGCGAGGACCTGGGCCGCGACGACTGGTGGTTCAGCGTCTGGCAGCCGGACAAGCTGGAGCGCTCGCTGGCCAAGGGCGATGCCCCGGCTCCGATGGTGGCCAAGCGCAGCGAGTGGTACCTGCAGCCGGATGCGCATTGGCACGGCTTCGATGGCCTGGTCGACGACTACGTGCTGATCGATCCGATCAAGGTGACCCTGCTCACGCCCGGGCTGTCGATGGACGGCGAAATGGGCAAGCGGGGTATCCCGGCTGCGGTACTGAGCAAGTTCCTGTGGACCCGTGGCATCACGGTGGAGAAGACCAATCTCTATTCAGTGCTGTTCCTGTTCTCGATGGGCATCACCAAGGGCAAGTGGAGCACCCTGGTCACCGAGCTGATGGCCTTCAAGGAGCTTTACGACGGCAACGCGCCGTTGACCCGCGCGCTGCCGCAGCTCGCCGCCGAGTTCCCGATCGCCTACGCCGGCTGGGGTCTGCGCGATCTGTGCGATGCGCTGCACGCCTTCAACGACGAGTTCGGCGTGGCCCAGGTGATGCGCGCGATGTACGTGGACCTGCCCGAGCCGGTGATGACCCCGGCCGAGGCCTACGACCATCTGGTCCGCGGCCAGATCGAACGGGTCGACATCGAGCAGATCAGCGGCCGCATCGCCGGCACCATGCTGGTGCCATACCCGCCGGGCATCCCGACCATCATGCCGGGCGAGCGCTTCGGCAGCAGCGATGAGCCGATCATCCAATCGCTGCGGATCGCCCGCGAGCAGAATGCGCGCTTCCCGGGCTTCGAGTCGGATGTGCACGGGCTTATCATCGATACCGACGGCGATGCGCCGAGCTACAAGGTGGAGGTGCTGAAGGTCTGACGCCCGCGCGGAGGACCCTCGGCCAGCGATGGATACAGCACGCGAGCAGCGGGTCCTCACATTCTCCATCGGGGTGACGATGGCGGTCAGCGCCATCGGCTTCATCGGCGGCCTGCTGGTGGGGTCGCAGGCCATCCTGTTCGATGGTGTCTACAGCCTGGTGGACGTGGCGCTGACCCTGGTGGCGTTGTCGGTGCTGCGGCTGGTGGCGCGGGAAGAAAGCCCGCGCTTCCAGTATGGCTACTGGCACCTGGAGCCGATGGTGGAGGCGCTTGGCGGGGCGATCCTGTCGCTGGCCTGCATCTATGCGTTGGCCAACTCGGTGATCGGGCTGACCACCGGGGGGCATGAGATCAAGGCGGGGCCTGCGCTGCTGTGGGCCGCCGTACTGTGCGTGAGCAATCTGGCCATGGCGGCGTTCGTGCGTACCCGTGCGATGCAGCTGCATTCGGCCCTGCTGTGGCTGGACGTGCGCGCCTGGCTGCTCAGCGGGCTGATGAGCCTGGCCGTGGTGCTGGCGTTTGCGATCGCGCTGCTGCTGCGCGGTGGCGAGCATGCCCACTGGATTCCCTACCTGGATCCACTGGTGCTGGCCGCGATCAGTGTCGCGGTGCTGCCGGTACCGCTGCGCAGCGCCTGGAAGGCCATGCGCGAAGTGCTGCAGGTGGCGCCGGATACGCTGGATGCGCGCGTCCAGGCGGTGATGAAGGACTTCGTCGCCGAGCATGGCTATCTGGATTTCACCAGCCACGTGGCCAAGATGGGCCGCATGCGGTTCGTCGAAATTCACATCCTCACTCACCCGGAAACGGTGATCGGCAACATCGGCAATGTGGATCGGCTGCGTGATGAGATCGCCGAGCGCCTGGATGCGCGCGGCAGTGAGTTCTGGTTGACCATCGATTTCACGGCCGATCCCGCCTGGACCTGAGGCGCGCAAGCGGAACGTCAACGACAGTACCGCAGCGTTCCAAGGCGCTGCGTTGACCTCAACCTCGGTTGAGGCCGGAGACTGCGCACCCACTCCCCGACGACGTCTCCCCCCATGTTGACCGATGCCCCTGTTGCGCCCGCCGGCCTGTTCGGCTTCATCAATCCGTCCGGTTTGTACGACCCGACCGCGAACGGCTATTCCCACGTTGCGGTGATACGGCTGCCGGCCCGCGTGATCCACATCGCCGGGCAGGGCGGGGAGACCGCAGATGGCGCGTTGTCGCCGCGCTTCGAGGCGCAGGTCGCCCAGGCGCTGGACAACCTCAGCCTCGCACTGGCGTCGGCCGGTGCCACCCTGGCCGACGTGGCGAAGCTGATCGTGCTGGTGGTGGATCACGATCAGGACCGGCTCGGCATTCTGTCGGATCAGATCGGCCGCCGCTGGCCGCTGGGCCGTGCGCCGACCTGCACGCTGATTCCGGTGCCGCGGCTGGCATTGGAAGGCATGCTGTTCGAGATTGAGGCGACGGCGTACACCGGCTGAGCGATCCGGGGCGGGCCTTTTCATCTGATATACGAAACATATATGATGTGTATATCACTTCAGAGGGCTCGCCCATGGGTATCGTCAACATCGATGACGAACTGCACGACAACCTGCGCCGCGCCAGCGGCGTCTCGGGTCGCTCGATCAATGCCCAGGCGGGGTTCTGGATCAAGATCGGCATGCTGTGCGAGATGAATCCGGGTATGAGCTACCAGGAGATCGTCAGCCGTGAACTGCGTGCCGCCGGGGTCGAACCGGGCGCGTTGCGGGTGGCCGAAGCATGATCAAGACCGCTGAAGAACAGGCGCTGATGCGCGCATCGGGACGCCTGCTGGCGCAGGTGTTCGACGCGCTGGATGAGCTGCCGCTGTTGGGCATGAGCACGCTGCAGGTGAACGATTGGGTCGAGCGTTTCATCGTCGATCAGCTGCACGCCCGCCCGGCGAGCAAGGGCCAGTACGGCTTTGCCTACGTACTCAATAGTTCGATCGACAACGTGGTCTGTCACGGCGTGCCCTCAGCGGATGTGATCCTGCGCAGCGGCAGCATCGTCAACCTGGACATCACCCTGGAGAAGGACGGTTACATCGCCGATTCCAGCAAGACCTATCTGATCGGCGAGGTGGACTACGCGGCCAAGCGGCTGGTGCGTGTGACCCGCGAAGCCATGTGGAAGGGGATCGGCGTGGTGCGCCCGGGCGCGACGCTGGGCGACATCGGTTTTGCGATCCAGCAGCATGCAAAAGCGCATGGCTACAGCGTGGTCCGCGAATTCTGCGGTCATGGCATCGGTCAGGAGATGCACGAAGAGCCGCAGGTGCTGCACTACGGTCGCCGTGGCGATGGGCTGGAACTGGAAGAAGGCATGACCTTCACCATCGAGCCGATGATCAACCAGGGCCGCGCCGCCATCGACATGAGCGACGACGGTTGGACCGTGACCACCCGTGATGGAAAGCTGTCGGCGCAGGCCGAGCACACGGTGCTGGTGACCGCCGATGGGGTGGAGGTGCTGACCCTGCGCACGGGCGAGCGGATGCCCGACTGAGCCGGGCCGCCGGGCCATGCTCGGCGGCCTCATTCGCTACGGGTGGACACCAGCTTGAGAAACGCCTCGTTCTGATAGCGGCTCATGCGCAGCTGCTGACCGGTGTCCATGGTCACCACGTGGTGGCCGTTGAACCAGGGGTGGATCGCCTTGACCCGGCGCACATTGACAATCGCCGAGCGATGCACGCGCGCGAAGTGCCGCGGGTCCAGCCGGGCGGCGAGGGCGGCCATGGTCTCGCGCAGCTCATGCATGTGCCCGACCAGGTGGATCTCCACCGTGTTGCGCGCCGCCTTGATCCAGACGATGTCATCGACCGCCACCAGCACCACATGCTCATCCACGCGCACCGGGATGCGCTGCAGGTAGTCGTCACGCTGCCGCAGCGCATCCAACGCCTGCAGGATCTGCGTCGAGGCCTGTGCGCCCAACGCGGCGGATGTGGACAACCGCGCTTTGGCACGCTGCAATGTGGCGGCAAAGCGCTCACGGTTGAACGGTTTGACCAGATAGTCCACGGCATTGGCTTCGAAAGCCTTCACGGCGTACTGCTCGTAGGCGGTGACGAACACCGTGGCCGGCATCCGCTCGGCACCGATGGTGGCGACCACGTCCAGGCCGGTGATCGCCGGCATCTGGATGTCCAGGAACACCAGGTCCGGCGACTGGTTGCGGATGGCGTTGACCGCCGATACGCCATCGCCGCATTCGCCGACGATCTCGATATCCGCATCATCGCGCAGCAACCGGATGACCGCATGCCGCGCGATCGGCTCATCATCGACCACGAGGACGGTGAGGCTCATGCCGGCGCAGTGCCAGGGAAGAATTCCGGTGCATCGTCGGCGATCTCCAGTTCCCGGAACGGAATGCGTATGCGGCACACGACACCTTCCGGCCACATCAGGTCCAGCCTTACCTCGGCGGCATCGCCGTACAGTTCCTTCAGGCGCAGGCGAGTGTTGGACATGCCGATGCCGTGCCCCGCCGATGCGGTCGGTTCGGCCGAGAGGGTGCTGTTGCGGTTGCGCACTTCGATGCACAGCGTGTCGCCATCGCGGCGAGCCTCGATCTCGATGGTGTCGCTGCCCACGCGCTGGCCGATGCCATGGCGTAGCGCATTCTCCACCAGCGGCTGCAGGATCAGGCTGGGCACCGCGCAGGCCAGCGTGTCCGGGGCGATATACGTGCGGGTGGTGAGCCGATCCTTGAAGCGGGTGCGTTGGATGCCCAGATACAGCTCGATCAGGTCCAGTTCCTGGCGCAGGCTGATCTCCTGGCCGTCGTAGTCTTCCAGGAAGGCGCGCAGCAGTTCGCTCAGGCGCAGCAACATGTCTTCGGCCGAGACCTTGTCCTCGTCGAGCAGGGTAATGATCGCGTGCAGCGTGTTGAACAGAAAGTGCGGCTGCAGCTGGGATTTGAGCGAGAGCAACCGCGACTGCGCCAGCTCGGTGGCCAGCTGGCTGGCTTCCAGTTCGCGCCGGGCTTTTTCGGCATGGAAATGGATGGCCTGCTGGATCGCGAACAGCGTCCAGTAGGTCAGCAGCCCGATGGCGAAGTGCTGCTCCAGGAAGTAGCCCAACTGCTGAAAGAAACCGCTGGGCTCGAACAGGGTGGAGACCATCGCACCCACGACCATCGCAATGAACGTCATGCACAGGCTGGCCACCACCTGTGCGCCCAGCCCGTGCAGGCGCCCGCTGCCGCGTACTGGAAAGCGCTCGGCGAGGCGGAAGACCGTGGGTGCCAGGGCAGCCCACGTGTACCACTGGATCAGCGACCAGCGCAGGAGATCCCAGAGGGGTTGTTGACTGTTCGGCAGGCCGGCGTTGATCGAGGTCTGCAGGGCGAACACCACGGCCACCGCCGTCCACAGGGCGAGGTAGCGGGACAGGCGAATCCGGGTGCTGCCGAGGCGAATGTGCATGGTGGGTTCCGGGCCAGGCGCTTCTGGCGGACGTCATCTTAGGCAGGCGGACGTGCGTGCGGGAAGCGCCATGAGGCCTCATTACGATTGGTCCGCGCGTGGCGACGATTGGTCCCGGACCGGTTGCCGGGCCGCCGTCGCGACGGCGAGATGGGACGACCGGAACGCGCCCTGCGATGCAGCCGCTGCCGGTATCCCTTCCTTGCTGGAGACCGCTGCCATGACCCTGACCCGCGCCGTTGCCCTTGCCGGACTGCTCTCCACCATGACGGTACCGCTTGCCGGCGCTGCCAACGCCCGTTATCTGACCCTGGTCAACCGCGCGCATGACAGCGTGAGTGCGGTGGAGGTCGCGCCTGCCGACAGTGACGCGTTCGCGCCCCGTGCGTTGGTGCGCAGGCTGTCCGGGGGCGGCGATGCGGTGACGGTGGACCTGGCTGGCGAGGGCTGCCGCTTCGATCTGCGCTTCACCTTCGTCAACGGCAGGACCCAGGTCTACCAGGACGTGGATGCCTGCCGTGGCAGCAGGCTTGCGATCCAGCCTTGGCCGCAGGACCGTGCGGGTCAGGCGCGTCCCGACCTCCGGGTGGCCGATCAGCAACGGCCGCGCTGATGGATGCGATCAGCCTGGCCTGATCAGCCGCTCGCCTCGAGGTTGGCGTTGAGGCGCACCATCAGCGACTGCAACTGCGCCATGTCGGCGGCGCTGAAACCGGCGGTCGCTGTTGCGCTGGCCGCTTCCATGACCGCCTGTGCGGCAGGCAGCCGTTCGCGTGCCTGCGGGGTCAGCGCGATCAACCGGCTGCGGCGGTCGTCCGGGTCCGGGCGACGCTGGATCAGCCCGTCGCGCTCCATGCGATTGAGCAGCTGCGCCATGCTCGGCTGCTCGACACCGGCGATCCGGGCAAGTTCGCTCTGCGGCAGGGCGTTGCCATGCTTCAGTGACACCAGGACGGGGAGCTGGCTCATCGCGAAACCCAGTTCGCGCAACGGTGCATCCACGATCCTCTGGAAGCCGCGGTAGGCCACGCCCAGCAGCTTGAGGGGCTTGTCGGTGGACAGCGGGGGAGGTGAGGATTGACTTTCCATAGGTGGCTATCTATAAATATAGGCCCCTATGTTAGTCCCGGATGGATGCCATGCCCAGCCCCCCTCGTATTGCCATCGTCGGCGGCGGCCCCGCAGGCCTGACCCTGGCGCGGATTCTCCACACCCACGGTCTGCCGAGTACCGTCTATGAGGCCGAGCGCGATCCCGATGAACGCCCGCAAGGGGGCAGCCTGGACCTGCACGCCGAGTCCGGCCTGCTGGCGCTTGAGCGTGCCGGACTCAGCGCGGCATTCGAGGCGATCGCACGGCACGACGACCAGGGCGAGCGCCTCCTCGACAAGACCGGTCAGGTGCTGTTCGAGGACAACGAAGGCGCCGATCGCAGCCGCCCCGAGGTCGATCGCACGGCATTGCGCGCGCTGTTGATCGATTCGCTTCCTGCCGACACCCTTCAGTGGGGCAGGCGACTGGTGGACGTACGCAGCAGTGCGGACGACCGCTGGGAGCTGGTGTTCGACACCGGTGTGGAAGGACCGTTCGATCTGGTGATCGGCGCCGACGGCGCCTGGTCCAGGGTGCGCCCGTTACTCTCGCCCTATCGGCCGCAGTACAGCGGGCTGACCTTCATCGAGTTCGGCATCGACGACATCGACCGGGCCCATCCCGGCTTGGCTGCATTGGTCGGTCGCGGCAAGGTCGGCATCGAAGGCGACGGCCGCATGATCATCGCCCAGCGCAACGGCCATTCGCACGTGCGCGGCTACGCGGTGTTCCGCGTCCCCGTCGACTGGGCGGCGACGCGGTTCGATTTCACCTCGCCCGAGGCGATGCGCACGTCACTGCTGGAAGAATTCGAGGGATTCGCCGAAACGATCCGCGACCTGTTCCGGGCCAGCAACACCAGATTCGTGGCGCGCCCGATCCACGCGCTGCCGGTCGGACACCGCTGGAATCCACGTGCGGGGCTGACCCTGATCGGCGATGCGGCGCACCTGATGTCCCCCTTCGGCGGTGAGGGTGTCAACGCGGCGATGCTGGATGCCGCGGAGCTGGCCGCGCAACTCGGTCAGGGGCCGGACTGGCAGCGCGCCGTGGCAGCCTACGAGGCGCACATGTTCGAGCGCGTCATCGAGGCTGCGCAGGGCTCGGCCGAGGGCGCTGCGACCCAGCTTTCGCATCTGGGCCTGGCCCCGACGGTAGCGTTCTTCCAGGCGCAGCAGGCAGCACGACGTTCCTGAGCCGTGGTCGGGTCATGAAAGGTCTTGCGGCAGGGCCTTCACGCGATGACGGCTGCATCTTGCCGATAGTGGGCCGTCATCCTGCTTCCTGTTGCGGACCCACATGCCCCTGATTCCCGAGCGCGTGCAGCGCTGGCCCCGGCCGTGGCGCGTGGCGTTGCTGTCGCTGCTGGCGCTGTATGCGCTGTACCTGCTGGCGGGCAATGTGTTCCTCAATACGCCGCTGTTCGATGCGGTGACCAACCGCAAACCTGAAAAATTCACGATGCAGACCGGGCCCGCGCTGACCCTGATGCCCGGGCAGGCCGTGGTCTGGAATATCCGCATGCGTGGCCAGGCCAATCGAACGCAGTATGTGTTCCGCGCCGACCGGGCGAGTGCCTGGATCGATCTGCCGGCGCTGTTGCGCAAGGAAGTGCGCATTCCGCGCATTGATGCCACGGGGGTTGAAGCCGAGGTCGAGCGTGTCGAAAAGGCCATCCCACCGCCGCCGCGGGGTGACCGCGGCTGGACGCTGCGGTTCGATGCGATCCACAGCGAGACGATCCGCAGTGGGCGCTTCGGCAAGTTGCTGATCGTCGGCCAGGGGCGCGGCAATGTCGGTTTCCTCAAGCAGCTCAAGGGCGGGCCGTCGGAGCTGTTTGATTCCACGGCCGGCTTCGATGATGCCCAGGTCAGTTTCGACGGGGTCAACGTGCTGGACGATGCCCATATCGCCGCGCGCTTCCACTTCCCGCGGCACTATCGTGACGACGCGCCGGGGTTGCAGAAACTCGGCATCACCTGGGCGCAGCTGCAGATCGACGCGCGCAGCCAGGGCCTTCGCATCGATACGGGTGGCCCGCATGTCAAGGTGGGCAGCGCGGTTTCCAACGCGCGCCTGACCGCGGATGTAACGCTGGAGGAAGGCGCGCTGCGCCCCGGCAGCCGACTGGTCTGGCGGCTGCCGCTGCATGCCGGCGTCCACGCCGATGACCGCGGTCTGCTGGCACTGCAGCTGGACGTGGCGCAGGACATGCGGGTCCAGGCGCGGCTCCCGCGTGACCCGGAAACGGGCAGCGAACTCAATGCCGATCTGCGCGTGACCGGCCGGAAGATTCCGTTCCAGGCCCCGGCCGAGCTGCTTCCACGGCTGTCTGGCAACGTGCAGGGCGCCTGGCAGTTCCAGTCGCTCAATTGGATCAGCGATCTGTTCGTGAAGAAACCCTGGTTCCATCTCGACGGCGGTGGACTGCTCAAGGCAGACGTCGTCATTGCCGACGGTGAACTGGCGCCGGGCAGCACGGTGGATATCCCGCAGGTGGCCGCCGTCGCCGAGGTTGCAGGGGTGCGGATGCGCGGCGACGCCCACGCACAGGGGCGGATCGTGGAAGGCGAACCGCCGCAGGCGGAGCTGAAGGTGCAGATCCCGCGCTTCCAGGCTGCGCCAACCAACGCGCCGAAGGCGGTGTTGTTCGATGGCCGCCAACTGGCGCTGACCCTGCGCGGGGATGCGCGGTTGAAGCAGTTGAGCGACGGCATGCGCGCCCAGCTGCGCTTCACTGATGCGCGGGTGCCCGACCTCACCGCCTACAACCGTTATCTGGGCAACGACAACGTGCGCCTGCTCGGCGGTACCGGTCTGCTCAGCGGTGATGTGTCGCTGGATGCCTCCGGCCGGGTAGGCAAGGGCAGTGCCGATCTTCGTGGCACCGGGGCCCGGCTCAGCATGGCGGGCATCGCGATGCGCGGCGATGCGCAGCTGCAGGCGCGTCTGCGGCGTGCGGATTTCGACAGCCGCCAGTTTGATCTCGGTGGCACCACGGTGGACCTGCGCAACATCCACGTCGGCGATGAAAAGAGTGACGGGCGTTGGTGGGGCAAGGTGGCGATCCGCAGTGGCCACATCGATGCGGCCGCGCCGTTCCAGGTGGATGGCCTGGCCGACCTGCGCCTGCGCGATGCCGGGCCGTTGCTCGGCGTGTTCGCCCAGCGCAGCGAATACCCGCGCTGGGTGCTCGGGATGCTGGATTCCGGGGAGGTGCAGGCCAGTGGGCAACTGCGCTGGCGAAGTGGCGAGCTGATCGTGGAGGATCTGCAGGCCGAGAACGAGCGACTGTCCCTGCAGGCGCGGCTGGATCTGAGTCATGGCAAGCGGCGTGGCGATCTCTACCTGCGCTGGGGCGTGCTGGGGGCCGGCATCGAGCTGCAGGGCGAGCAGCGCAAGTGGCACCTTGCCGGGGCCCGCGACTGGTATGCGGAGCAGCCGCGGCTGCTGCCGGCCACGCCCGCCGCAACGAAGCAGGGTGGCGGCAGGCGCTGACGGGACGCATCTGTTCCCCCCTGGCCGGGCGTGGCTTGGTATCCTCGCCGCGCCCACTGTCTGGTGACAGCGTGCCTTTTCGCCGTCATCGACCCGTCATCCCATGAGCAACAGCACCCACCGCGTCCAAGGCCTCAACAACGATGAGGTGGCCGCCGACTGGCCCGCCATCACCGACCGCGAGATCAGCTGGCTCAGCGAATGCTTCGCGCCGCTGGCGGGCACGTGCCGGCTGCTGTGGCACAGCCCGCGACCGATGTCCGCCGCGGCCATTGTCGAGAGCGACGCGGGCCGGGTGTTCGTCAAGCGCCACCATGGCAGCGTCCGCAGTGCGGCTGGCCTGGGCGAAGAGCATCGTTTCATCCAGCACCTGGCCGACCACGGCGTGCCCGTCGTCGAGGTGCTGCGTGACCGCGATGGCGCCACTGCGGTGGAGCACGAGGGGTGGACCTACGAACTGCATGGCGTGGGCCATGGCCAGGATCTGTATCGCGATGCGCCCTCCTGGACGCTGTTGACCGATACCGCGCAGGCGCACGAAGCGGGGCGGATGCTGGCCAGACTGCATCTTGCATCGGCCAGCTACCACGCACCCCAGCGCAGCACCCATCTGCTGGTCGCCCGCGATGACCTGATCCGTGCCGCCGATCCCATCGCCGCCCTCCAGGCCGGGCTCGACGATCGCCCCGGGTTGGCGGCCTATCTTGCGCGGCAGGACTGGCAGGCCGATCTGCAGCGGGCGGTGCTGCCATGGCATGACGGCCTGGCCGAGCGGCTGCAGGCCGAACCGCGCCTGTGGGCGCACAACGACTGGCACGTGTCCAATCTGCTATGGCGCCAGGACGGCAGGTCCACCGTGGTCGATACCGTGCTCGATCTCGGGTTGGCCTCACCGACCAGTGCCCTGTTCGATCTGGCCACCGCCATCGAACGCAACGCCATTGCCTGGCTGGCGCTGGAAAGCGGCGAGGCGGCGGTGCGCGTGGATATCGCACTGGCGCTGCTGGCCGGCTACCGCGGGATCGTGCCGCTGTCTGCCGAGCGCGTACACCTGCTGGCCGATCTGCTGCCGATCGTGCAGCTGGATTTCGCACTCTCGGAAGTGGAGTATTTCGAGGCCGTGACCCACTCGCCGGCCAATGCCGACGTGGCCTACCACACCTTCCTGCTCGGGCATGCTGACTGGTTCAGCACCGCAGCGGGGCAGGGCCTGCTGAAGGCGCTGCACGCCGCCGCCTGAGGGCAGGCTCGCAAATCCGTACGGTTTGTAGTGAAATAGTCACAGAAGCGGGGGTGCCTGGCGAAACCAGGCTGAGAGAGTCCCTTGGAACCTGATCCGGTTTGCACCGGCGTAGGGAGCTTTGAGCAGCAGGCATACCGCCGTGATGGGTCGGTGCGCGTGCGCGCCTTCGCTTCGTCTCCCCCAGCTGATGACGAATCGAATGAACCGTTGCTTCCGCCCCACGCTGTTGTCCGCCGCCCTCTGCGCCGCGCTGCCTCTTCATGCCAACGATCTCGCCGATGCGCCCGAGCGCTCGCCGACCGAGCTTGCCGCCGTGCGCGTGCAGGCGCATCAGCCGGCAGCCACCGCCACGCAGACCAGCAGTTTCGGCGCGGGTGACTGGAAGAGCACCCCGGCGTCGGTGAACGTGCTGGATCGCGACCTGCTGGACAGCCGCCAGATCCGTACGCTGTCCGAGCTGGCCAGCAACGATGCCTCGCTGGGCGACAGCTATGCACCGGTCGGTTACTACCAGAACATCGCGATCCGCGGTTTCCCGCTGGATACCGGTACCGGCTACCGTTTCAACGGGCTGTCCATCACCGGCGAGCAACGCCTGGCGCTGGAGAACATCCAGTCGGTGGAGATCCTCAAAGGCGAGGCCGGCCTCGCCGCGGGCGTCATGGCGCCCGGCGGCATCATCAATTACGTGGGCAAGCGCCCGGCCGAGGTCCGCAACGTCACCCTCGGCACCGATTCGGAAGGCTCGCGCTACACCGCGGTGGATCTCGGCCATTGGCTGTCGCCGCGTTTCGGCGTGCGCTTCAATGCCGCGTGGGAAGACACCGACTCCTACATCGACCATGCCGACGGCCGCCGCAACTTCTACTCGCTGGCCACCGACTGGCTGATCGGCGAACGCGGCAAGCTGGAAGTGGATGCCAACTACCAGACCAGCGCGCAGCGCTCGGCCTCGGGCTATCAGCTGCTGGGGGCCACCGAGCTGCCGCGCGGCGTGGACCGCAAACACCTGCTGGGCTATCAGGCCTGGCAGCGGCCGGTCGGCATCGACAGCACCAACCTGACCGCGCTGCATACCTACGATTTCAGCCCGGGCTGGCAGTCGCGGGTATCGGCCAGCTACAGCCGCTCGGTGATCGACGACAACGTCGCCTTCGCCTACGGCTGCTACTACGCCGCCGGATGTGCCGATGGCAGCGTGCCGGGCAACTACTTCGCGCCCAACGGCGACTACGACATCTACGATTACCGCAGCCCGGACGATACCCGCCGCAACCTGGAATTCCGTGGCGAACTGCGCGGCAGTTTCGCCACCGGCGATATCCGGCACGCGCTGAGCGTGGGTGCGGACCGTTTCGAGCGCACCGTGGACAAGCGCCGCAACGTCAACGAATACGTGGGCACCGCCAACATCCACGATGCACAGGTGCCGCAGTTCGAACCGTCGCCGCTGATGCCGGGCCCGTCCGCGCGGCGTCTGGACAGCGCGCAGACGGCGGTGTTCGCTTTGGACCGGATGAGCTTCGGCGAGTGGCAGTGGCTGGCCGGTGGGCGTTTCGTGCGCCTGGATGAGCGTGCCTACGACAAGCGTGGCAACCCCGAGCGGGACAGCCGCCTGTCGCGCTTCCTGCCGCAGACCGCGCTGGTCTGGAAGGCGACCGACGAGGTCAACGCCTATGTGAGCTACGTGCGTGGCATTTCGCTCGGCCAGGAAGCGCCGTTCTGGACCTCCAATGACGGCGCGTTCCTGCCTGCGGTGCTGTCGCGCCAGACCGAAGTGGGCGTCAAGTATGTGTCCAGCGATGCGCTGACGTTGGGTGCCGCTTTGTTCCGCACTTCGCAGCCGTTCCAGTACGCCAAGCCGGACGGCAGTGATGCCGGCTACACCTTCGTCCAGGAGGGGCAGCAGACCCATACCGGGCTGGAACTCACCGCGCAGGGCCAGCTCACCGAGCGCCTGTCGCTGACCGCCAGCGCCAGTGTGCTGCGCGCCCGCGCACGCGATGCCGGCACGCCGGATTACGAGGGCCACCAGCTGATCAACGTGCCCAAGACGCGCGCGACCGTGCACGCGGAGTACCAGCTGCCGTTCGTGACCGGCCTGGGGCTGACCGGCGGATGGCGTTACGCGGCCTCCAACGTGGCCACTGCCGATGGTCGCGTGAGCGCACCGGCCTACAGCGTGTTCGACGCCGGCCTGCGCTTCAAGCATCAGCTGGCTGAGCATCCGGTGACCTGGAATCTCTCGGTGGACAACCTGTTCAACCGCTTCTACTGGCGCGATACCGGCAGCAGCTCTGGCGACTACTACCTGTTCCCGGGCGCACCGCGTCAGGCCAGGCTGTCGGTCACGTTCGCGCTATGAACCCGGCGATCCTGGAATGGTCGGCGGCCGGTGTCAGCATGCTCGGCGTGTGGCTGATGACGCGCCGGGTGCCCCTTGCCTGGCCGGTCGGGCTGATCTCGGTGGCGCTGTACGCGCTGGTCTTCGCCGAGGCCCGGCTGTACTCGGACACGCTGCTGCAGGTCGTCTTCGGTGGCTTCCTGGTCTACGGCTGGGTGCGCTGGCGTGGGCAGGTGGAGGACGATGGCCGGGTCGCGATCATGCCGCTGGCGCGGGCGGCCATGTGGCGTGACCTCGGCATCGGCGTCGCCTTCGGCATCGCGCTCGGCGCGGCGATGCACTTCCTCACCAATGCAGCGTTGCCGTGGCTGGATGCAATGCTGGCTGCGCTGAGTCTGATCGCCCAGTGGTGGCAGGCGCGGCGTCACACGGCCGCATGGTGGCTGTGGATCCTGGTCGACGTTGTCTACGTCGGCATGTACATGGTCAAGTCACTGCACGTGACCGCGGTGCTGTATCTGGTGTTCGTCGGCCTGGCCGTGATGGGGTTGCGGGCATGGACGGTGGCGCGCAACGACGCGCTGCTTCACAACGCAGAAGGGCGGCGCGGTTAAGTCCGCGCCGCCCTTCGTTGCTTCAGGTCTGCACTCGACCCGGCGCGGTCAGAACCGCGCCGTGGCACCCACGAAGAAGGTGCGTGCGCCGCCGTCGTAGTTGTTGCCTTCCTCGATGGTGGAGACATCGCCGAGGTTGAGCACGCCCGCGCGCACCGTCAGGTGCTCGTTGACGTCGTAGCCGGTGACCAGATCCCAGGTGGTGTACGCCTTGGCGAACGTGGCGCTGGTGGAAGACACCAGCTGTTCGCCGATGTGCTGCGCGCTCAGGTTGAGCGACCAGTCATCGGTGACCTGCCAGTCCAGCGAGGTATTGGCGGTCAGCTTGGGCACCACCAGCAGGCTGGCGCCGGTGGTGCGGTTCTTCGATTCCAGCATGCGCGTGGCGTTGGTGATCCAGTTCAGTCGCTCATGCAGGGGCACGGTGACGCTGGCTTCGACGCCGCGGGTGCGGGCCTTCTGGATGTTCTGCGCGACCGTCCACCAGAAACCGTTGACGAAGCTGGTCGTCTGGCCGGGGATGTCACGCAGCGGGACCTGCTGGATCTTGTCATCGAAGTCGGTCAGGAAGTAGGTGGCCGAGGCCGACCAGCCGTTCTTGTCGTAGCCGACGCCCAGCTCGTAGTTGGTGCTGGTTTCCGGCTCCAGGTTCGGATTGCCGGCCATGTAGCAGCCGGTGGTGCCATCGGCGCTGATCGAGCGGTTGGTCCAGCCTTCCACGGTCAACGCGGTGCAGCCGTTGCCACCGGACTGGGTCGCAGCGCCCGCGGTGCCCTGCTTCAGGGTGGGCGCGCGGAAGCCCTGCGAGACACCGCCGCGCACAGTCCAGTCATCGGACGGGTGCCAGACGCCGTAGACGCGCGGGCTCAGGTTGTCGTCGTAATTGTCGGTGTTGTCCCAGCGCAGGCCCACGGTGAGGATGAAGCGCTCGTGCAGCGTGATGTGATCTTCGGCGAACAGCGCCCAGGAGTCGGCCTCACTGACCGGGCTGATCCGCCCGGTACCGGTCCAGGTGACCGGCACGGTGCCGATGGTGTCGCCGTTCTTCAACTCTTCGCGCTTCCACTGCCCGCCCACGTTCAAGCTCTGCTCGAACCCCCAATGGAAGCTGCGGGTGAACGCGGTATCGAACACCGTCTCCTTGGAGTGGTTGCCGACAGCGCTGCCCTTGTCTTCGTAATCGTTCTGCACCAGCGTCGTCTTGGACGTGGCGGCATCACCGTAGCGACCGTCATGCATGACCACATAGCCGGTCTGCACCAGCTTGGACAGGCCCCACGCACCGACCGCGCCGGCGCCCCTGTTGCGTTGCTCGCCGCGCGAGGCTTCAAAGCCCAGCGTGTGATCATCATTGATGCGCCAGTTGAGCAGGGCATTGGCGTTCTCGGCCTTGTTGCCCGGCGTCTGCCGACGGCCGGTGTCCGATTCGCGATTGGTGACGTTGGCACCGACGCGCAGGCCCAGATTCTCGGTCAGTGGGCCACTGAAGAGCGCGCCCATCTGGGTGGTGTCGCCTCGGGTCGGGGAGTCGGGCTTGCTGTAGTTGTAGGTGACCGAGCCACCCCATTCGCTGGCGATCTTGCGGGTGATGATGTTGATCACCCCGCCCATCGCGTCTGAGCCGTACAGCGAGGACATCGGCCCGCGCACCACCTCGATGCGTTCGATCATGTCCGGCGAGAGCCAGTTCAGATCCTGCGGGCCCAGATCATCGCGGTAGTTCACGCCCGAGGAATTGCCCTGGCGGCGACCGTCGATGAGGATCAGCGTGTACTGCTCGGGCAGGCCGCGCAGGCGGATTTTCGACTGCGCGCCGGACAGCGCATAGCCTCCGGTCACGCCGGGAACCGTGCTCAGCAGCTGGCCGATGCTGCTGACCGGCTTGCGTTCGATCTCCTCGCGGGTGATCACGCTGATGCTGGCCGGCGCGTCCTTGATCCACTGCTGGGCGCCGGTGGCGGTAACCACCACGGTATCCATCTGGCGGGGCGAGGCGGCCGCATCCGCAGCGGCATCGGCATGCGCCTGTGCGGTGAGTACCAGGCCGATGGCCACGGCCAGCGTGGCGGCGGAACGACGGGAAACGGGGGAGGGGTGCGACATCGCGAAAATACTCCGTGGCTATGGGAGCCCGCTGGCGATGGCTGGGGACGTCCGTGTGGGGTTTCAAGAAATCTTAACAATCGTATCACGAACCATTCGCATTTGAAATGTAGTGATACATCTCCACAACGTCGGATGTCGTTAGCGTTGCGAGCTGTCGATCACGGGAAACCCATGCCGGCCGCGCGAATCACTCCACCAGGGTCAATTGCCGGGCAAAGCTCGGCCGCAATGCCAGCTTGTGGGTGACACTGGTGATCGTGCGGCGCGGATCGGTCGGGTGCGGCCGGGAGGCGGTGCTGCTCCTGCCTTGGCGCCACAACCCGAACATCACGATCTCCGCCCCTACCGGGAAGGACTTCAGCCACGTGGCATCGGGGTGCCCGACGCTGACTTCGTAGAAATCCCGGCGATCGGTCACACCGGTGTGCTGATACTTCGGAGCACAGTTGAGGAAGGTGACGCCATGGGGGTCACCGGGCTGCGGCGTGCGATGCGACCGCACGGTCCCGAGCAGCGCCATCGGCAGCTCGCTCGATGCTGAGCCAAGGCGTTCCCATGCCGAGTCGTAGCGGTCCTGCCAGTAGACGAAATTCGTCCAATCCACCCGCTTCTTGCCCAGGCGCAGGGTCAGCTGCGCGGCCAGCAGCGTGTCGTCCTCGCACATCGCCTGCAGCGTAAGCAGGTCGGTGAGGGTGCGCAGGTAACCGTCGAGCGGTGCGTCTGCCGGGAGAAGTGCCGGCCCCGCGCTGCCGCGTTTCAGGGCCTGCTGGAGGATCAGCAGGCGAAGCTCGTGCTTCCCATCATCCAGCGTCGGCAGGAACTCGGGATCGCCACCGGCGGCAAGCAGGGCCTGCAGATGAGAGGCCGCGATGTAGCGACACCCGGGCAGATGCCCGGTGCCCTTGTTCAGGGCGAGGTAGGCGGGGAAATGGAGGGGCGGGGCGCGATCCACGCCGGGCCTGCTGTGCTCGGGAACGAATCTCACCGGCACGTTGCACCCATCGCACAGCAGGGTCGGCAGGGTCTGTTGCGCGTCATGACGCTTCTGCAGGTCGCCCACCCGGTGCAGGGTGCCGTGCGTGCCCACTGCCTTGCGCATCTTGATTCCGCGACTCATCTGCAACCACTGCTTCGTTCAATGGCGACCATCATAGTCGCTTCGATCAGTCGCCCTGTGTCGCGAAGCGCAGCCGGTTGTGGTCGGGGTCGATCACCATCATTTCGCGCCCGCCCCACGGCACGTCTGCCGGCGGTCGGAAGACCGGCGCGCCGGCCGCAACGAACGCGGCATGCAATGCGTCCACGTCGGGCACATGAAAGTACACGGCGCCCCCCGGCTCGCAATCGCCGGTGTGTTCGCTGAGGAACATCTGCTGGCCCTCACGGCTGATCTGCACGAACAGCGGCATGTCCGGTGCGAAGCGGTGTTCCCAGTCGATCGCGAACCCGAGCCGCTGGTAGAACGGCACGCTGATCGCGGCATCGGTCATGCGCAGTTGCGGAATGACGGTCTGCGGCATGGGTGCGGCCTCAGCCTGGATAGGACGGGAAGCGCTGATCGGGGTGAGTCTTCTTCCATTCGGTATGCGCGACCGTGCCTTCCCAGGACAGGAAAGCGTTCGGTACGCGCCCGCGGCCCGACCAGGTGGCGCCGCTGTGCGGCAACCAGAAACGGGGCGGCAGATCTTCCTTCGGGGCCTTGGCGGCCTTGGGGGCTTTCTCGCGCTTGGCCGCAGGCGCGGTGTCCAGCAGCGCCCGGATCCTGCGCTGCTGCTCGGGGCTGAAATCGGCGTAGCTGGTGGTCAACAGGAGCGTGACACGCTCGTAGGCTTCCCTGGTGGCTGCTTTCAGCAGTGCCTGCTCGTCCATTCCAGATCGCGCGACCGCCGCTGCCAGTGTGGCGTTCATCGTTGCTGCGGAAGAGGCGGTGGAGGGCGTACGGGGCATGGGATTCCAGAGAAGGAGGGACTGACGGAGGGCACGATAGCAAATGCGTATGTGAAGCGGCCGATGGTGGTGTCCGGCGTGCCTACGCCAACCTGAACAGGGGTCGGTTCATCTGCAGGTACGCAATGTTCCGGCAACCTTCGGCGACCAGATTCGATTCAACACCGTTCCCTTGGAGGATCCAACCATGCTCACCTCGACCGTTTTCAGCTTCCGTGGCCTGGCTCTGGCATTGGCACTGACCGCTGGCGTGACCGCCGCGGGCAATGCGGATGCGATGTCGCGCAAGGACAAGAACACGCTGGTCGGTGCCGTCGTGGGGGGCGTGGCCGGGCACGTGCTGTCCAACGGAGATCCGCTGATGACCGCCGGTGGCGCGGTGGCAGGCGGGGCCATCGGCAACGTGACCACGAAGGATCGCCGGGACAACCGTAATCATCGCTACGACCGCGATCGTCGCTATGACCGCGACCACCGCTACGAGCGGAGCAGTCGCCATGACCGCCGACATGACCAGCGTCGCTGGAACCAGGACCGCCGCAACCACAATCGCGGCTGGCGCTGATCCCCGCCGCGTTCCCGTTCCCGGCGCGCTAGGCCTGCGCGTCGGGGTCTGGGGCACCCGCCGCCTGGCGGCGCGAGCGCGCGGCGAAGTAACGGGTGGGCGAAAGCCCCAGCGCCTTCTTGAACATGGTGATGAAGGCCGTGACGGACTCGTAGCCCAGGCCTTCGGATACCCGCTGTACCGGGGCGCCGGCAGCGAGCTCCCGCACCGCGATCAGCAGTTGGAGCTGCTGCCGCCATTTTCCGAACGACAGGCCGGTCTCGCTGGCGATCAGGCGCGTCAGCGTGCGCTCGCCCAGCGCAAGGCGCTTGGCCCATTCGGTGATCGTGCCGCGGTCTTCCGGATGTGCTGAAAGGGCAGCGGCGAGTGCCCGGATTTTCGGATGATGACTCACCGGCAGGTACAGCCGTTCGGTCGGCATCTGCACCAGTTCTTCCAGCAGCACGCGGGCAAGGCGATCGGTCGGCCCATCGCGCGGGTAGTCGAACGGGGCGTCGGCCAGATGCAGGATCATCTCGCGCACCATCGGTGAAATCGTCAGCGTCACGCAATGCTGTGGCAGATCCACCACGTCGGGCTCCACGAACAGGTAACAGAGCCGCGCGTTCGCCGTGGCACGGTTGCTGTGCGGCATGCCACCGGGAATCCATACCCCGCATTGTGGCGGGACGATCCACAATGCGTGTTCCACCTCACAGGTGACGGCCCCATGCAGGGCCAGGATCAGCTGACCTTTGCGATGATCGTGGACCGGGATCTCCGCCGCGTGCTCGGTTACCTGCAGGCGCTTGGCCACGGCGGGCCGATCCGTCACATCCGGGTCGATGTCGAAGCCGGCGATGGAAACGGGAGGCATTATCGTGACCGGATTTAGCGATTGACTGGCATTGTAGCGAGATTCGATCACCCGGGTCGGTGCCTACGATGTGCGCCATGCACCCGTCGCCCCCTCCCGTTCGCCGCACCGTTCTGGCCCGGCCGCTTGCACTGCTGACGTCGCCCGCGCTCAGGGCCGACCAGGAAGCCGCACTGTTCTCGCTGAAATGCCTGGTCGCCGCAGTCCTTGGCCTGTACGTGTCCTTGTGGATCGGCCTGACCCGTCCCTTCTGGGTGATCGGGACCGTCTATCTCGTCTCGCAACCGATGTCCGGTGCCACCCTCAGCCGCGGCCTGTTCCGGCTGCTGGGTACGCTGGGCGGTGCGGCAGCCACGGTGCTGCTGGTGCCACGCTTCGCCAACGAACCCCTGGTGCTGAGCGTGGTGCTGGCGGCCTGGATGGGGCTGTGCCTGTATCTGGCCATGCTGGACCGCACGCCGCGTGCCTACGCTTTTCTGCTTGCCGGCTATACGACCAGCCTGATCGGGTTCCCCAGTGTGATGGCGCCCGAGGCGGTCTTCAGCGTCGCCGTCATGCGGGTGCAGGAAATCTCCCTCGGCATTCTTGCTGCCACGCTGGTGCACGCGCTGCTCCTGCCGCGCCCGGTCTCGCGGCGGGTCAAGGTCCGCGTTGCCGCGATCCTGGCCGACGCCGAGCGCTGGACCCGCGACATGCGCGCCGGCGCGACCGAGGCCGTGCTTGCCGAAGACCGCGCCAAGGTCGCGGTGGACCTGCTTGAGCTGCACACGTTGGCGGTCCACCTTCGGTTCGACAGCGCCTACGGCGTCACCCAGGCAGAGGTGCTGCGGGCGCTGCATGACCGCATGCTCGACGTGCTGGTGCTGTCCAGCGGCGTAGAGGACGCGATGGCAGCGCTGCGTGCACCAGCACGCGGGTGTCCGGCCGCCCGCGGCTCGGCGCACGACACGGCGGACGTGGAGGAGGCGGCCGGCGTGGACAGCTGGCAGGCGCTGCTGTCAGCGGGCCTGGCCGCGGATCTTGCCGGGCTGGATGTCGCGCATCGCGACTGCCGCCTGCTGGAACACCAGCTGGGTCGCGACGATCCGCACTGGCGCCGGCAGGTGCCCGCCCGTCTCGCAGGCGAGGCGCGTGGCCATGTCCTGCACCGGGACCATCGGCTCGCCCTGCGCAGCGCGCTTGGCGCCTTCATCGGCATCGTGCTGAGTTGCGTGGTGTGGATCGCGACGGGCTGGTCCGACGGCGCGACCGCCGTCTCCATCATCGGCACCGCGTGTGTGCTGTTCGGTACCACCGAGGCGCCCGCGGGCCATGTCATGCGCTATCTGGCCGGTTCGGCCATCGGCGTGGCGGTCGGCCTGGTCTACGGACTGGCGATCCTCCCTGGCATGTCCGGCTTTGTCGGTCTGGCCGTGGCGCTGGCGCCGGCCCTGCTGCTCAGCGGCGCCTTTCTGGCTCGGCCGGCGTTCACCCTGGCTGCACTTGGCGTGGTGCTGACCTTTCCGCTCGTTGCCGGCCTCGGCGCCACCAATGCATGGGATTTCGTGGCCGCCGTCAACAGCAGCGTGGCGCTGCTGGTGGGTATGGGCGTCGCGTTGTGCAGCATGCTGTTGTTCCAGACCCTGGATACCCATCGCAGCCGCCGCAGGCTGCAGGCCGCGCTCCGGCACGATGTCGCGCGGCGGATGCGCGGTGGCGTGAGTGACGTCGCCGGCTGGAGGAGCCGCATGGTGGACCGCCTGGGTCTGCTGGCACCGCGGCTGCGCGGACAGCCAGGCGCCAGCCAGTGCCTGCGCGCGGGCTTTGCCGCTCTGCGTGCGGCCGATGTGGTTGCCGAGCTTCGCTGCCTGGGCAGCCGTTCGGACGCGCCAACCATCCGCCGCTGTCATGCAGCGCTGATCGACGCGGTGATCGATCACTGCCAGCGCGACACGCTCCAGCGCCATGCCCCGGATACGCACCTGCTGGACTGCCTTGATTGTGCCCGGGGAGCGGTGCTGGCGGGGGATGAGCCAGAGCGCACGCGCCTGCTGTTGCTGCTCGCCGCACTCCGCCGCGATGTGCTGGCACCCCTGATCGCGCATGGAGACTGATGCGATGTTGCCCGACGTTTCCGTTGATGGCGTTTTCATCCCCGGCCTGATGGCCGTGGCCCTTGCCGCGCTGGCGCTGTCGTTGATGGCGTCGCGGCTGCTGGCGCGGCTCGGGCTGTACCGGCTGTTTGCCTGTCGCCCGCTGGTCGGCCTGTCCCTGTTCGTCATCCTGGCCGAATGGTTGATCCAGTTCGTGCCCCTGCTTGAGAAATGAAATGAAGCACACGCTCGTTGTTCTTGGCCGTTGGATCGCTACGCTCTGCCTGGTCTCCCTCGCCGTGATCGCGGTTCTGTCGCTGTGGAGCCGATACGAACGGCATCCCTGGACGCGCGATGGTCGCGTCCGCGCGGATGTGGTCCGGGTCGCGTCCGACCAGGGCGGGCTGGTCACCCGGGTGCTGGTGCAGGACAATCAGCGGGTCAGGGCAGGGCAGTTGCTGCTGGTACTGGACCAGCCGCGTTTCGCCGCCGCGCTGGAAACGGCCGACGCACGGCTGCGCAGCGCCCAGGCGACGCTTGCGCTGGCGCGCCGCGAATCGGCACGGGACGGTGCCCTGGGCAACCTGGTCGCCTCCGAGACACGGGAGCGCAACGCCGCCAAGGTCGACACCGAAGTGGCCGGCCTGGCCGAAGCGCAGGCCGAGCGACGAGTGGCACGGCTGAATGTCCAACGGACCGAAGTGCGCGCCACTGCCGATGGCATCGTGACCAACCTGGACCTGCACCCCGGCGACTTCCTGCCGCCGGGCACCCAGGCCATGGCCCTGATCGCCACCCGCAGCCTGCGGATCGAGGGCTACTTCGAAGAAACCAAGCTTGCCTGCATCACCGAGGGCGATCACGCGACAGCGCGCCTGATGGGCGACACCCGTGACGTGCACGGCCACGTCGAGAGCATTGCTGCCGGCATCGCCGATGACCAGCGCTCGAACACCCACAACCTGCTGCCCGCGGTGGCGCCGACGTATGCGTGGGTGCGGCTGGCGCAGCGCATCCCCGTGCGCATCCGGATCGACGACATCCCGCCTGATACCCGCCTGATCATCGGCAGGACGGCCAGCGTCACCATCACCCCGACGGTACGGGGCGCCTGCAAATGAGGGCGCACCTTCGGCGTGTGGGCGCGATCAGTGCGATGCTGTGGTTGTCCGGCTGCGTATCGGGTCCGGATTACCGTGTTCCGGCCACTGCCATGGCGGTGGCGCCCGATGCCCAGGGTCGCTTCGCTTCAAGCAGAGCGCCAACGTATACGCAGGCCGAGCCGCCAGACCATTGGTGGCAGCTGTACCAGGACGCGCAGCTGGAGGCCTACGTGGCCGAAGCGCTGCGGGCCAACACGGACCTGCGCGCGGCCGATGCCAATCTTCGGCGTGCCTCGGCGGTGGTGCTGGAGCATCAGGCGCAAGGCACCTTGCGCACCGACACTGCGGCATCAGGCACGCTCGCGCATGCGGGCGGCTACACGCTGCCCTCGGGCTCGCTGCCGCAGGCCTATGCGCTCGGCATCACGCTGTCGTATCCATTGGATCTGGCCGGCGGCATCCGCCGCGGCATCGAAGCGGCCAGCGCCGATGCCGAAGCCGTCGCAGCGGCCCGTGACCACGTCAGGGTGACGGTCGCGGCGGCGGTGACCCGCGCCTACGTCGGCGCCTGCGCCGCCAATCAGACGCTGGCAGCGACCCAGCGTGTGCTGTCGACCCAGCGCGACACGCTGGATGCGACCCGCCGGCTTGCCGCCGGTGGGCGCGGCACGGAGTTCGACGTGACCCGTGCCAGCGCCGCGGTCAACCGGAGTGCGGCGGCCGTTCCGCAGCTGATCGCCGAACGTCAGCGAGCAGTGGCTCAGCTGGGTGCGCTGATGGGCCGGGTGCCGTCCCATTATCCGCAGGAGGTCAGCGCCTGCGCGCGACCGCCCCGGCTGGATCGGCCCCTGCCGGTGGGCAACGGGTGGCAGCTGATCCAGCGGCGTCCGGACATCCGTGCGGCAGAACGCAGCCTGGCCGCTGCGACGGCCACCATTGGCGTGGAGACCGCCGAGCTGTATCCGCAGGTCAACCTCGGCGCCTCGGCCGGCATGGCGAATGCCCCCCGGCGGCTGCTTGCCAGCGAGAGCGTCGGTGCCAGCGTCGGGCCGCTGCTGTCATGGCGCTGGCCGAACCGGCGCGCAGTGAAGGCCCGGATCGCTGCGGCCAATGCGCGTGCGGAGGCGGCGTTGGCCTCCTTCGATGGCGCCGTGGTGCAGGCGCTGCAGCAGACAGACACCGCGCTATCCACTTACTCGCAGGCGCTCGATCGCGAGGCCAGCCTGGCCCGAGCGCGTGAGGACGCCGCCCATGCCAGTGCGCAGGCCGGGCAGCTGTACCGGTTCGGCCGAATCGGTTTCATCGACGTGCTCTCGGCAGAGGCGGCGCTGGCGGATGCGGAATCCGCATTGGCGTCCTCGCAGGCACAGCTGATTGACCGCCAGGTGGACCTGTTCCTGGCCCTGGGGGGCGGTTGGTCGCCGTCCGGCCCGGGCGACGATGCGGAAGCGGAGGCGGCGCAGCGCGCCCCGTGAGCGCAGGCAGGAGGTCGGCCTCATGGCGTCACTGCCCGCCTCGGGTTACCTTCCGGAGCTGGTGCAGCGTGGGTACGCCCAGGGAGAGGTGCGGGAATGATGGCAGGGATGTCCACAATGAAGCGGGCAAGGCCGCCGCGGCGTCCTGCACGCGGTCACCGCGTTGCTGTCGCCGTCGCAGCCGTCATCGCAACCCTTTGGCTGATGCCCTGCAGCGCTGCACCCCAGGCTCCGCCGGCGGGGGTCGATGACGCGCTGACCAGGGTCGCCAGCGTGGCGGAGGCCGCGTCGTCCAGGCAGGTTGCACAGATGCTGTGGGGAACACCACTGGATGCGCCGGTGGTGGTGCACGACCGCGGCTCCGGCACCAGCTGGCGGAGAAACGGCGTTGCAGGCACCACGCTCCCCGTCGTGCTTCGCAACGACCAGCCGCCCGCGAACACCTGCATCACGATCGATGGTGCCCCTGCGGTGCTGCTGCTTCTGCCACTGCCCGCAGAGCTGGACGGACTGGCCACGCTGCTCTGGCACGAGCAGTGGCACTGCGTGCAGGCGGCCCTCGGCCTGCCTGCCGCCGAAGGTGACACGGCCCATCTGGACAACGAAGCCGGTCGCACCGCGTTGCGGCTGGAGATGCGTGCGCTGGCGCAGGCACTCTCCACGCGCGATGAGCGCCAGGCGCGCCAGCATGCGGCAGCGGCGCTGGGCTTCAGGGCATTGCGTTCGGACGCTGCGGCAGCGGGGACACGCGCGCTGGACGAAGAGGCGAAGGTGGAGCGCAACGAAGGCCTGGCCGAGTACACCGGGCGCAGAATCGCCGCGGCCGCGCATGAGGGCGATGCGGTGTCCGCCGCGGTGGATGCGCTGGCCAAGGCGGATGCGTCGCAGAGTTTCGTGCGTTCGGCGGCGTACGCGACCGGACCGGCGTACGGGATGCTGCTCGACCGTTGGTCGCCGCCATGGCGCAGCGGGTTGTCTGCCCGCTCGGCATTGCCTGCGCTGCTGGCCGATGCGCTGGGCGGGCCCGGCATCGCAAAGGGCGATGCCGGATATGGCGCGGACGAGGTGCGCGCAGAGGAACGCGAACGCGCCACAGTGCGGGAGCGACGCAGCGCCGGCTATCGTGAGCGTTTCCTCGGTAACGATGCGGTTCGGCTGGAACTGCGCAAACCGTCGGTGTCGTTCGATCCGCGTTCTCTCTTCCCGCTCGACGATGCCGGGACGGTCTATACACCCCTGACGGTGCGGGACGAGTGGGGCGAGCTGACGGCGGCGGCCGGTGCGTTGCTCTCCAAGGACTGGGCGCTGCTCAGCGTGGGCGGCGGCGCCGTGGAAGGCGAGGGGGCCAGGTGGTCGGGCCCCGGCTGGACGCTGGTGCTCAGCGAGGGGTGGCGCCTGGGCAGGGATGCCGGCGGCTGGCGTGTGACGAAGGCGCTGGAGGCGAGCGTGGGTGATCGGGCCGGCGATGATGAGTGAGGCATCGCATCAGATAAGGACGCACCTTCAATGCGGTGATGTCGAGCTGGCCCATGCCGTTGGCAAAGCCGCCTTGCGTGACACCCCCGACGACCCGGCCGTGGTGTCTGCGCTGCTGGAGCTCACTGCCAAGCTGCGCTCGGAATGCATGGACATGGCGATCAGGAAGATGGATGGCAGCGCCATCTACGCTGCAACGGAAGCACTTCTGCGTGAGGTCAATGTGCTCACCGGACAGGACCTATACGGACGTTTCGGACCGTAGCGTCCGTTCAAGGCGGCATTGTCGCCTGGCGTGCCTTGCAGCACGTCCTCCCTGCAGCAGGCGTGAAGCGGGCACCGGGTCTTTCCCGGGTCTCAGTCATCTGACGATTGCGCTCCGCGTCATCGCCTGAAGACATCGCACCCCTGTGCCCGCCGCGCCCTCAGCGCACGCCGGGCGGCAGCGCCGTGCCCGCGGATTGGCCGTCCCCCACGCGGATGGGCAACGGCACAGAAATCGCTTGACCTTCCAAGCGTGGCATGCCCGACAACTGTCGCCGGAGCCGCTCCGGTTCAGCAATCCAGACATCCAACCGCAGTCGCGAAAGGCACAACGATGACAATCACGCGGGCGAACGGTGGCGAGGCTGTTCCATCGAGAAGTCGGTATGAGTTTTGGCGACTGGCGGCGGCGGATGTGCCTGCTGCTCAGCCTGCCGCGCCTCGCCTCGGGCGTCTCCATCCTTGAGGTTGCGCTGGAGCATGGTTATCAGAGCCCAAGCGCGTTCTCGGCCATGTTTCGCCGCTCTCTCGGGGTGTCACCGACGGAGTATCTGGTCTCCAACGTGTGAGGTTTTCAGAGTGGGAAAACGAGAGCGCATGTCCTTCACGCTGCCTCTACGTCGCCGAGCTTCAACTGAATGCCGGTCATGGCGCTGGCGTAAACGCCGCTATAGTCCGAACACCCCATAAGAAGGAGGCAGTGCGATGATTCTGACCAAACAACACCTGACGACCGCGCGTACGCTTGCTGTGGCGCTTGTCGCTACCGTGGGCCTGAGTGCCTGTGCGACCTACAAAGACGAGTTTGCAACGATCAATTCACGCCTCGACCAGCTCGACGTGAAGGTGCAGGGTGCAGCGCAGAGCGCCGAGTCCGCCAATCAGTCGGCGCAGCAGGCCAACCAGCGTCTGGATCAGATCGAGGGCCGCGTCCAGCAGCTCGAACAAGCACCGCGTCGCAAGCCGCGCGGCTGATTCGTTCCCGCAGCATGTATCAGGCAGGCAACGTGTGAATCGGAAACCAGTGGCCTTTGCAGGCCACTGGTTTCCTGTGGCTGTGCAGTCTTCAATGTAAGGAATTGTCCCATCCGTACGCACTCATACCCTGTAACCCGGGCCCTGCGTGGCGCATTGGCCGTGGCGCTGGCGTTCACGAGCATCGGCGTGGCCAGCGCCGAGGATGCTCCCGCTCAGCCAGCACCCGCCGTCGATGAGCTTCCGCAAGGGCAGGCCGTGTCCGAGACCGTGATTGAACTCGCGGGCTGGGTTGTCGCGAGCAAGGACAGCCAAGGCTATCCGTTTGCGATCATGGACAAGGCCGCTGCGCAGATCCTGGTCTTCGACGGCGATGGCAAGCTTCGCGGCGCCGCCCCGGGGCTGTTCGGCTCGGCGACCGGCGACCACATCGCGCCGGGGATCGCCGGCCTCGCCCTTCGCGAAATTCCCGGCCGGGATCGCACGACGCCCGCCGGGCGCTTTGTGGGGGGCTTCGGGCCGTCCATCGACGCGGGCCGCGTCTTGTGGGTCGACTACGATTCCGCCGTCTCCATCCACCCCACAGCGACAGGTGTCCCGAAAGAGCGACGGGCCGAGCGACTGGCATCGGCGTCACCGGACGACAATCGCGTCACCCATGGCTGCATCAATGTCTCGCCGGCGTTCTACGCGCAGATCATTGAATCTACCTTCCAGCGCGGCGGGGTGTTCTACGTCCTTCCCGACAAGGCCTCGATAGCGGAGACCTTCCCGGAGTTCGCGAAGAGTCGCGAGGCGACCCAGGGCGATGAGGGAGCCCGCGCGGGTCCCGCCGGCAAGTAATGCGTCGTCATGGCGCATGGCGTTCAAAATGCGCCAGCAGCGCCGCCAGGTGCGGCGTGTCGACGATAGCGGCGATATAGCCGTCCGGCCGGATCAGCAGCCACGCGCCCGGTTGCACGCCATAGGCCTCGGCGAAGTGCCCGTCCGCATCGCGCAGGTCGCCAGCCGGGCCGATGATGTGGACGCGCAACCCCGCGCGCGAGGGGGCGCTGGACCGATCGCAGGCGTAGCCCAGTAATGTCCAATGCGTTCCGCGCAGCACGTCGAACAGGCGCACGCGCTGTCCACCCGCGCCCAGGAGCGGCGCATCGGGCGCCCGGCTGCCCGGCGCGGTGCGTCCGCTGCGGGCCTCGGCAGCCAGCGTGAGTGACGATTCACCATAGGCGAGATCGAGCTGCTGCACGTCGCGCCCGCGGCGGTTGTCGCCGCGCTGGGCCTGAGCGAGCAGCGTCGTGGCAAGCCCGAGCATCGAGGCTGCAATGGGGCGGCGCTCTTCCTCGTAAGTATCCAGCAGGGCCTGCGGCGCACCCTTCAACACCGCCGCCAGTTTCCAACCGAGGTTGTAGGCGTCCTGCGCGCTGGTGTTCAGGCCCTGGCCGCCGGTGGGCGGATGCGTGTGGGCGGCGTCGCCGATGAGGAAAACGCGGCCGTCGCGGTACCGGTCGGCCAATCGCGCGTTCATCCGGTACGCCGAGGCCCAACAGACATCGAGCACTTCGAGATCGTTGCGGCCGGTACGCATGCGCACCATGTCCGCCAGCCCGTCGATGGAAAGGTCGACGTCGCCCTCGAACGGCACGGGGGCCTGCAACTGGAACAGCGCTGTTCCCATGAGCGGGCATAGCGAGATGCGCCGCGCCATGTCGTCCTCGTTGAAACTGTGCCAAGCATCGCGCGGCAATCCCTGCAGGACGATGTCGGCCACCACCGCGCGCACACCCAGTGTTCTGCCCGGGAAGCCGATGTCCAGGGCCTGCCGCACGAAGCTGCGGCCGCCATCGGCGCCCACCAGATAGCGCGTCTGGAGCGTCTGCTCGCCCGTGGGGGTGGCGAGCCGAACCGTCACGCCATTTGCGTCCTGCTCGACGCCGATCAATCCATGCCCGAACTCGACCCGGTGGCCGAGCTCGGCAAGTCGATCGCGCATCACGGCCTCGGTCAGGAACTGCGGCACCATCAGCGGCTGGCGGTAGGGTTCGACCGGCGTAGCCGGTGCGCCTTCGATGACCGTCGCGTCGACGCTGCTGCCGTCGGCGCAATGGACCCGGGACACTGGGTAGGGCCCACCGGCCGCGAACAGCTGATCGAGGATGCCCATGTCCTCGAAGATTTCCTGGCTGCGCGGCTGGATGCCCTTGCCGCGCGAGCCGTGAAAGGGCTGCTTGCGCTGTTCGAACAGCCGGAAGGCGACACCGCGGCGCGCCAGTTCGATGGCCAGGGTGAGGCCGGCAGCGCCGGCACCACAGATCACTACATCAGGGGTATTGCCCATTGTGCCGCTCCAGGTGTGTGTAATATGCACTTACTTGGAGGGGATGCTATGCCTGCGAAAAATAAGGTGCAAGATACACATAATTCTTCCGCATTGAAGTCGCTGCACCTTTCCATGGTCAGCCTCGCCAGCGTGATGAATCGGCCGCGCAACGATGAGCGGCTGATCCAGGAGGCCGGGGTGACGCTGGACCAGGCCCTGTTCCGCCTGCTGGTGGTGATCGAGCGGGTCGGCCCCATCGGCGTGGTGGACCTGGCTGACCGGCTGGGCCGCGACTACACCACCATCAGCCGACAGGTCGCCAAACTGGCGGCGATGGAGCTGGTGACACGTCGTGGAAACCCCGAGGATCGCCGCATCCGTGAGGCGACCATCGCGCCGAAGGGCAAGGACATGACGGACCGGTTGGATGCCGCACGTGAGCGGATCGGCCGGGAGATCTTCGCCTCCTGGCCTGCGCAGGAGGTATCGGAGCTGGTGCGTTTGATGGCAAAGTTCGCCAGCGCGCTGGAAGCCCGTGAGCGCGAGCCGTAACGGTACCCCACGCCTTGCAGGGCATCTGGACGCCGCTGTCTGAACCTCACAAGGCATCACCAATGAAGGGATTTCTGTTGATCGGGATGCTGCTCGCAGTGTCTTCGACCGCCCATGCCATCGTCATCCGTCATGACGTGGCTGATGCGCAGTACCGCGTTCCCGCCACCGAGTTTCCCGCCCTCGTGGACATGCCCGGCGAGGGCCACGGCGCGTTGATCGCACCGCAGTGGGTGCTGACGGCCGCGCACACGCTGCCGATGCAGGCCGATCTCAAGCAGGTGATGATCAACGGTACTGCGCGGGAGGTTGAGCAGGTGGTCACCCATCCCGGCTACAGGACGCTGCCGCAGACGTTGATCGATCAGGCCATGGCCAGCGGCGAGGCGATGCTGATCGTGGTGTTTCTCGCCTCGGGCGATGATGTTGCGCTGATCCGGTTGAAGGCGCCGGTCACCGACGTGGCGCCGGTGGCGCTTTACGGCGACAGCGACGAAGCCGGTCAGATCGCGAAGATGCTGGGAAAGGGCGCTACGGGTACCGGCGCTACGGGGCATTCTCCCAACGGCCCCAATCGCACCGAGCTCCGGCGTGCGTTCAACCGGATCACCAGCGCCTACGACCGCTGGCTCTGCTACGTGTTCGACGAACCGCCGGAAGCGTTGCCCCTCGAGGGCGTGCTGGGCAACGGTGACAGCGGTGGCCCGGTGCTCATCGAGCGCGATGGCCAGTGGCTGCTGGCCGGGCAGGGAGCCTGGAAGGTCGTGCAGGGTAATGTGCTGACGGCCCGTCCCGGGCGCTATGGGCAGGTGACCTGCAATGTGCGCGTGAGTCACTATCGGGACTGGATTCAAGGTGTGATGGCCGGGCAGCCTTAGATGGCGTTGGAAGAGGGTACCTGGCGGACCAGGTATCACCGCGTGGCGCAACGTCAGCGGCGATGCCAGGGCTATGATCCAAGGAAGGGCATCAGCAAAGGAGCACCAAGCACATGGACGTTGTAGAACCGCTGGAGGTGCTTCGCACGTCCGTACGCCGCCTCACTCTGTTGACTATCGCCCTTGGAGTGCTTGTTGCGGGCCTGGCCGTGGCAGTCATCGCATTGTCGATGGCGCCGCGCGGAACACTCACCGTTGATGAACTCCACGCCCATCGCGTCGTTGTGCTGGATGACCAAGGCGTAATGCGCGTTGAGGTGGGCCAGGATGCAGTTGATGCCGGAAGGCGATCGCGCACGGCCGGTGTGTGGCTGTACGACGCCAAAGGCGATGAACGCGGTGGGATGGCAACCCACGAAGATGGCCTGGTAGGTCTTGCCTTCGATGCCCCGGTGGGGAAGGGCGAGGATCACCTGCGTGATCGCCTGAGCCTGCGCGTGAATGCCGACGGTGCTTCCCAGGTGCTGCTCACGGACAACCTGACCCGCGGCATTGTCGGTCTTCTGTCCGACGGCACAGGCAACGGCGGGGTGGAGACGTATCGCTGGGACATGGATGCCAAGCTCATCCACCGCCGTTACATCACGTTCGATCAGGACGAGCGACAGCAGCGCCCGCTGGGTGAGCCGCAGGCGCAATAGGCCGTCATCGCTCATGCCCACGCAGCGCCGCGTGCTCGTCCGGGATCGAGCGCTGCTGGCTCACCTCGGATCGAGCAGGCGCCGGGCGTCCCCCGGCGCCTGCGTCATGCATTGCGGTCAGCCCGCCTGACCCAATCGCACCTTCAGCTGATCGATCTCCGCCTCGCTGACGCCGATGGATTTCAGGTAGCCCTCGGCACCACCGTACTGCTGATGCAGCGCGGTGAGAAACAGCTCCATGTTCTCCGGCGCGGTGCCGGACATGCCGGCCATTTTCCTGCCGATCTCCGGGTTCTGCTTGATCAGTTCCATGATCTGCGCGTTCATCGCGCTGTCCTTGGGCTGGCCTTCCAGGTAATGGGCGGAGATCGCGTAGTTTTTCACGATGTCCGCGCGCGACACGCCGGCCAGATCCAGCAGCAGCCCGGCGATGATGCCGGTGCGGTCCTTGCCGGCGGTGCAGTGGAACAGCACGGTGCCGTCGCGCTCGGCGGCGATGCGCTGGAAGACCTGCTTGAACTGCGGCTGGCTGTGATCCAGCCACTGCACATAGGCCGCACCCAGCGAATCCGGGAAGGTGGTCATCATTTTCTGCAGGTCCATCTTCTCGGTGCCCATCAGCGAGGTGCGCTGGTAGGCGAAGCGGGCATCGTCGGCCAGCAGGTCCGGCGACTGCGCCTGCTCATCGGCGGTGCGCAGGTCGATATCCAGCGTGACGCCGGCGGCAGCCAGTGCGTCGCGATCGGCGGCCGTCAGACGGCCCAGGTCCGAGGTGCGCACGAACGCGCTGGCCGGGATCGGGCCATGGCTGCCCTGCAGGCCGGCAAAGGTGCGCGTGTTCCATGCGCCCTGCAGCGGCATCAGGCGTTGTGCATCGGCGGCGACCGGCTGCACGTTGGTGGTACGCGCGGCGGCTGCCGTGTCGGCGACGGGTGCGCGGGCCAGTGCGATGCCCGCGCCAGTGAGCATCGGCAGGCTGAGGGCAATGGCAAGGGCAAGGTGGTTGCATCGAAGGTTCATCGGGATCTCCAGGGCGATCAGAAGGTGACGGTGACGTCCAGGCCGTAGGTGCGCGGGTCGTTGAAGATGCCGCTCTGGCCTAGTGAGGCGTTGTTGAGTTTGTAGAACAGGTGTTCTTCGTCGAGCAGGTTGCGCGCCCACAGCGAGACGGCCAGGGTCGAGCCGGTGCTGTTGAGGGGGACGTCGATCAGCGCGACGCGGGCGTTCACGATGAAGGAGCGGTCGGTGAGCATCTGGTCGTATTCGCTGGTGTAGTAACCGTCGGACCAGTTGCCATCCAGATGGAACTTGAGCGCGGAGAAGTTGGCGAACGGCACCAGGTAGTCCAGCGACACGCTGCCGGCGTTCTTCGGCGCCAGCAGCGGCTGCACCGTGACCTGGACACCGGCGCCGAACGGATCGACCGCGCTCTGCGCATCGATGCGGGTGTAGGCGTAGTTCAGGCCCACGGTCAGGTTGTCCACCGGCATCACGTTGAATTCGAGCTCCGCACCGCGCGAGGTCCCTTTGCTCAGTGCGTTGGTGGTGACCATGGTGGTGCGGGTTTCGCCGCTGTTGGGGTCGAACGGCAGCGAGAAATCCATCTGCTTGTGTTCGATCTTCGAATCGAACAGGGCCAGGTTCAGGCGTGCGCGGTTGTCCCAGAACTGCGACTTGACGCCGAGCTCGATCGCAGTCACTTCTTCCGGCGCGAAGGCGGTATACGTGGTGGAGCGCGAGTTGGCGCCGCCCGCCTTGAAGCCGGTGCTGTACTTGGCATACACCATCGCGTTGTCGCCCACGTCGTAGGCGATGTTCACCATCGGGTCGAAGCGTCCCCACGCATCGTCGAAGGCAAGGTCGGTTGCCAGGCCGTTGACGATGTACAGGCTGCCCTTCTTGTCATCGCGCGTGTAGCGGCCACCGGCGGTCAGGTGCAGGCGCTCAAGCGAAGCCGGTGTCCAGGTGGCCTGGCCGAAGATGCCCAGGCTGTCCGTCCAGGCCTTGCTGGCGCGGTCGATGCGCACGGCGCCCAGGTTCAACGGGTTGGTTGCCGGGTTGAGCATATAGCTGTTGCCGCCCGGGCCCCACAGCAGCATGTTGGGGGTCTGCGCGTTGTCGCCGGCGGTTTCGTGATAGTAGAAGGCGCCTGCGAGGAACTGCACCTGCGAAGTGGTGCCGATCAGTTGGAATTCCTGGCTGTACTGGTGCTGGTACACCTGGGCCAGGCTGTAGCGGCCGAACGGCGTGCTGGGACCGCCATAGGCGGAAATCGCGTCGACCAGGCCCATGTCGAACTGGCCCTGGGTCAATTCGCGGTAGGAACTGATCGACTTCAGTTCCAAGTGTTCGCTGAGCGTCCAGCCGAGGTTGAGCAGATGGCCACTGGTGCGGCCGATGTTGTCTTCCTGCGGGCCGCCCAGAATGGCGGAATCGCGCCGATCCTCGCTGGCCCCGGCTTTCTGCAGCGGGCTCACGTAGGGGCCCGGCACCAGCAACTGCGTGTGGTACGGCGTGGTGGCATCGTAGGAGCGGTCAAAGGCGTACAGCGCGGAGAAATCATCGCTGGGCTGCCACAGCGCGCTGAAGCGTGCGCCCCGCTTGTCGTAGCTGTTGAAGTCGCGCTCGCCGCGCATCGGGTTGTCGGTGGTACCGCCGCGTTTGGCCTGCACGGCGTCGATCTTGAAGCTCACATCGCCCACCTTCGGCAGGTCCAGATGCAGGCCCGTGGTGTAGCCACTGTAGTTGGAGACGCCGGCACTGACGCTGCCGCCAAACTCGCCGGTGGGCTGTCTGGTGACAATGCTGATCGCGCCGCCTTCGGTGTTGCGGCCGAACAGCGTACCCTGCGGCCCCTTCAACACCTCGATGCGCTCCACGTCGTACAACATGCTGCCCAGGCCCTGCGCGCGGCCCATGAACACGCCATCGACATACACGCCGACACCGGCATCGCGCGCGGGCTGATTGGCATCGCCGGAGGCACCGATCCCGCGGATGCCGATGTTCAGCGCCGAGCTGCGGGTGGCGAACGGGGTGACACGCAGTGAGGGGATGGAGCCATCGGAGAGGCTGCCGATCGAGATCGCGCTGCGATCCTTCAATGCTTCGGCATCCACCACGGAGACCGATATCGGGGTGTTCTGCAGATTCGTCGCACGCTTCTGGGCAGTGACGACGACCTGATCCAGTGCGACCACATCGCGCGCGGCGGCATCGGCGGTGCCGGTCGTCTCCGCGTCGTTGGCGAGGGCGAGACCGGGCAGGGCGGTGGCAATGGCAAGGACTAACAGGCGACGGTGCAACGGGGCGTGGCGCATCGGTCGGGTTCACGGAAGGAAGGGGGCCGGCGCAGTCTGGGTGTGCGAAATGACAGGTGAATGACCGTTCATTCATGCCCGGGTTTGCCGTACCATCGGTGCTCAACTGGACGCCATCTACGACAAGCAATGACGCTTCCCCCCCTATCCGGCGCCCCCGCCGAAGACGCTGCAGCCGCGCGTGCCGAAGTGCAGCGCCAGCGGATCCTGGACGCCGCGCAGCGCTGTTTCATCGCCCGCGGCTTCCATGCCGGCTCGATCAGCGACATCGCCGCGGAGGCGGAGATCAGCCAGGGCCTGATGTACCGGTACTTCGAGAACAAGCGCGCGCTGATCCTGGCCTTGATCGAACGGCAGCTCGCCTACGACCAGGATGCGATCGGCCATATGCCGGCGGCGGCCGATCTGGTCGACGGGCTGCTGCGCTGCTATCAGCTGTGGGCGCGGGGCGAAACGCTGGAAACCCGTGGCAATGCCATCGCCAATGTGGCGCTGTATGCGGAGATCACCGCCGAAGCGCATCGCGATCCGGTGATTGCCGAGGTGCTGCGCCGGCACGACAGGCAGACCAGTGCGGCGATCACCGCGTGGTTGCGGCAGCACGACATCGCGCGCGGCCGCACGCCCGAAGACGCCGACCTGGAGCGCCGCACGATATTGATGCGGCTGCTGGTGGAGGGCCTGGCGATGCGCGCGGTACGCGATCCGGATGTGGCCGCCGACACCGTGCGGGCGCTGCTGACGGCCTCGATTGCAACCGTGCTGGGGGAGTAAGCGCAGTCACGTGGATTTCACGGATCGGCGCGGTTAATCCGCCCGTGGCGGTCTCCCCGCTGTCCCGTGTGGAGCGGATCCAATGCGCATGCTTCCTTCGCTTCTCCTTGTCTGCGCACTGGCCCCGGTGGGGGCGACATGCGCCCAGGCACCCAAGGCGGCTGTCAGGGCCGTGGCGTCACCGCATACCTCCGATGGCATGGCCTGTGACAGCCCGAACCAGTCGCAGGCCGGGCTCAACCAATGTGCCAGCAACAGCGCGCAGCGCGCCGATGCCGAGCTCAATCGGATCTATGCCAACGTGCTGGCGCTCAATGCTCAGGACCCCGTTTTCCTGGAGCGGTTCAAGGCAGCGCAGCGCGCCTGGCTGGTGTTCCGCGATGCCCAGATCGCGGCGCGGTATCCGTCTCCAGACGACTATGGGAGCGTTCTGCCGATGTGCCAGAGTGGCGACTACGAGCAGCTGACCCTGGATCGGATCAAGCAGCTCAAGGCCTGGGTTGCCGGGGTCGAGGAGGGTGACGTGTGCGCCGGGTCCTATTCCATGAGCGGGCGCTAGCCGGGGCCGTTTAACGCGTCGGTACGGCCAGGTGCGCACACTGGTTCTGTCTGCACTGTCCCTCATGCACCCGAACCGGAGATCCCATGTCCTTCAACGCCCTCCTTGCGACCAAGACCGGCGATACCATCGCGGCCGGTCTCGTCCAGCTGACCGAGCAGGATCTGATGCCCGGCGACGTCACCGTTGCCGTGGAGTACTCCACGGTGAATTACAAGGACGCCCTTGCGCTGAGCGGCCGTTCGCCGGTGATCCGCACCTTCCCGCTCATTCCCGGCATCGATCTGGCCGGTGTGGTTGAAACGTCCACCCACCCGGGTTTTGCGCCGGGCGATCGCGTGCTGGTCAACGGCTGGGGCTTGAGCCAGACCCACCATGGCGGCTATGCGCAGAAGGCGCGGGTGCCAGGCGAGTGGCTGGTGAAGATTCCCGCGGCGTTTTCCAGCCGCGATGCGATGGCGGTCGGCACCGCCGGTTACACCGCGATGCTGTCGGTGCTGGCGCTGGAGCATGGCGGCGTGTCACCGGATCAGGGCGACATCCTGGTCACTGGCGCGAACGGCGGTGCCGGGTCCATCGCGATCGCACTGCTCTCCACGCTGGGTTACCGGGTCGTCGCGTCAACCGGCCGGCTCGAGGAATCCGCCTATCTCAAGGAACTGGGTGCGGCAGAGATCATCGACCGCGCGACGCTGTCCGAGGCCGGTGCGCCGATCGCCAAGGAACGCTGGGCCGGTGCGATCGACGCGGTGGGCAGCCACACGTTGGCCAATGTGCTGGCGCAGACGCGCTACCGCGGCGTGGTGGCGGCGTTCGGGTTGGCCCAGGGTGCGGATCTGCCGGGTTCGGTGCTGCCTTTCATCCTGCGCAACGTGACGCTCGCCGGCATCGATTCGGTCAACGCGCCTTACGCCGCGCGCGAGCAGGCCTGGACGCGCCTGGCGGCCGATCTGGACCTGGGCAAGCTGGCGCGCACCACCCAGATGATCGGTCTGGCCGAGGTGCCGGCGCTGGCCGACCAGGTGCTGCAGGGGCGTGTGCAGGGCCGCACCGTGGTCGACGTCAACGCGTGATCCAGTCGCGGCACTAAGGCGGGTGGGGGCCCGGCAGCTGCTTGACCAGCTGTTCGGCCATGGCCTTGTAGATCGGCACGCGGCACACCAGGCCGGAGACGCCGCGCGCGACCAGCACGGTGGCCAGGATGGGCAGCAGCATATCGCTGCTGTCGGTCAGCTCCAGCGAGATGACCGCCGAGGTCAACGGTGCCTGGGTGACGCCGGTCAGGTAGGCACACATCCCCAGCAGCACGAAGATGCGTTCATCGACCGAAGGCATGAGGGCGGCGAGGTTGTGGCCGAGCCCGGCGCCGACGGCCAGGGCGGGCGAGAACAGGCCGCCGGGAATACCGGCGACGTAGGAGACCAGATTGGCGACAAGCTTCATCAGCCCGAACTCGTGACCCACCGAGGGTGCTCCCTGCACCAGCCCCTTGGCCTGCTCGTAGCCGGTGCCGAAGGCCCCTGCGCCAAACGCTGCGCCCAGCAGCACCAAGGCGAGCCCGCACAGCGCCGCCAGCAGGACCGGATGGCGCTGGCGCAGCGTGCCCAGCCAGCGTGGTCTGCCTTCCATGGTCAGCAGCACGGCTTTGGCGAACAGGCCGCCAAGCAACCCCGCGGCGGTGCCGCACAGCACGATCGCCAGCCAGGCCTGCCCCAGCGGCAACGTGGCACTCACCTTGCCGAAGTACGTGTAGTTGCCGAGCAGGCCCAGCGACACCACGCCACCCACGATGACCGCGGTGAGCAGCGTGCCGGAGAAGCGGTGCTCGAAGCGGCCGCTGAGCTCTTCGATGGCGAATACGATGCCCGCCAGCGGCGTGTTGAACGCCGCCGCGATGCCGGCTGCGCCGCCGGCGAGCAGAAAGTGCGACAGCTCTTTCGGATCGCGGAACCCGAACCATCGCCCGAACATGTACATCACGCTGGCACCGACGTGCACGGTAGGGCCCTCCCGGCCCACCGAGGCGCCCCCGAGCAACGACAGCGTGGTCAAGGCGAGTTTGCCTGCCGATACGCCCAGCGAGAGATTCACACGCCGGAACGTGGGCGTCGGGATCTCCAGGGCCGCGATCACCTGCGGAATCCCGCTGCCGCGGGTGGGCTTGAGCGCGCCACTGGTCAGCCACGCCAACAGCGCGAACACGGTTGGGGTGAGCAGCAGCGCCCACCAGATCGAATAGGCGATGATCGACTGGAAGACCCGGAAGGCCGCATCACTGGCCTTGGCAAACACGATCGCGACCAGGGCGACAGCCACGGCACCGCCCCACAGGGCCGCACGGCGCTTCCACGCATCCCTGGACAGGAGAGGGCGTTGAGGGTCTGGCGAGGTCATGGGGCGGATTATCCCACGGTGATTCGCCGGTCCTTTTCACCCAATCTGTCGGTTTGCGCTTTCAAACGCGGGTGCCAGCGCGGTGCCAGTGCAGGCACGCTGCGGGTTCACGTGCCGGGGGGGTCCGTGCCGGGCAGGCGGTGGATGACAGCGTCGTAGGGAACAAGGTCGAGGAAGGCGGTGACGTCGACCGCCTTGCCCGCGCGCATCCGGAATATCCAGACGTAGTCGTTGCGATACGGCCTGCCGTCCCGGGCCACCGCGTTGCCGGCCCACTGGATGATCACATGCTCGCCGTCCGCCCAGATCTGTCGGGAGGTCGGGCGGACCGGCGTGCGTAGCCGGCTGACGAAGGGAAGCACCGCGCGGGCGATGAAGTCCTCCCGCCCGCGGTAGGTGCCTGAGCTCGGGCTGGAGCCGGCGATCGTCCACACGACCTCGGGTGCGAGCACTTCGTCGAAGAACGCCGTGCCACCGGCCGCCCATCGATCGAAGGCCTCGGTCACCACCTGCTTGTTGTGCGCCGTGTGCGGCAGGGTGGCTTCAGCCGCCGCGGCGACCGGGATCAGTGGCCCAACGGCGAGCGAGGCCACCGTGATGGCCATGGCGAGTATCCCGCCAAAGGGAGAGGTTGCCATGGCTTATCTCCGCCCGCTCAGCGTGGCGGTGCCGAAGATCAACTGCTGGGCCATCGGCCGGCCGATGAAGCGGGCGGGGAAGATCGGTGCCGGTGCACTGGCCTCATCCAATCGGGCCAGATGCGCCTCGCTCAGCACGACGGTGAGGGCGCCGAGATTGTCTTCGGCCTGCGCCACGGTGCGTGCGCCGATGATCGGCGAGACCACCGCGGGGTTGGCCAGCGTCCAGGCAATGGCCACCTGCGAGCGCGTCACGCCCAGTTCCTCCGCCACGTCACCCACCACTGCGGCGATTGCCAGCGAGCGTTCGTTGAGATGACCGATCGAGGCGATCACCCCTTTGCGGCTGCTTGCCACGTCCGCACCATTTTCGTCGGAGAGATCGGCGCGGGTGTACTTGCCGGTCAGGATGCCACCCCCCAGTGGCGACCACGGCAGTACCCCCAAACCCATCGCCTTGGCCATGGGCATGAGTTCGTGCTCCACGGTGCGCTCGACCAGGCTGTACTCGATCTGCAGCGCGATCAACGGCGACCAGCCGCGCAGGTCCGCCAGGATCTGCAGTTCGGCGACGCGCCACGCCGGGGTGTTGCAGATGCCCAGATACTGGACCTTGCCGGCGCGGACGAGATCGTCCAGCGAGCGCATCACTTCGTCCGGGCGGGTGGTGAAGTCCCAGGCGTGTACGTACAGCAGATCGATGCGATCGGTATCCAGCTGGCGCAGGCTGGCTTCCACCGAGCGCACCAGGTTGTAGCGGTGGTTGCCGCCGGCATTGATGTTGGCCGGGTCGCGCGCCATGGTGAATTTGGTGGCCAGCACCAGCCGGTCGCGCTGGGCCTTGGCGAAGCGGCCGAGGATGCGTTCGGCGGCGCCGTTGGTGTAGTTGACCGAGGTATCGATGAAGTTGCCGCCGCGGTCGACGTAGGCATCGAAAATCCGCTGGGCTTCAGCGTCATCGGCGCCCCAGCCCCAGTCGGCGCCGAAGGTCATCGTGCCCAGCGAGAGGGGGGAGACGCGCAGCCCGGAACGGCCGAGCAGGCGGTAGTGATCAAGCGAGGCAGGGGACGTCATGCGAAGGATCTCCGGGGCGGGCAGGCGGTGCCTGCGTGGGCTCCCATTGTTCTGGCGCGTCGCGTTGACCCGGTAGCCGGGTCCTCCGGCATGCTTGCACGATCGTACAAACACGACGGATGATGTCGACCTGTCCTGCCGCGCCCATGGAGACCTGCATGGCCCCGCTCGCGTTGTTCCGTAATGCCATCGCCCGGCATGCACCGCGCGATGGCACCTTCGCGTGCCGGCTGCCCGGGGTGAAGCTGATCCGTTGCAGCACCGCGACGCTGCCCATGCCGGTGATCTACGAGCCCACCGTGTGCTTCGTCGCCCAGGGCCGCAAGCGTGCCCTGCTCGGGTCGAGCGTTTACTACTACGATCCGACCCGTTATCTGGTGGCGTCGGTCGGGCTGCCGGTGATGGGCTCGGTGATCGAGGCGACCGCGACGCAGCCGTATCTGAGCCTTCAGGTCGATCTCGATGCGGCGGTGCTGGGCGAGCTCGCGCTGCAGTATCCGCAGCCTGCCGGCGAGCCAGCGGTCGCCGCGGGCCTGGCGCTCGACACGATGACACCCGGGCTGCTGGATGCCGCCACGCGGCTGGTCTGCTTGCTGGATTCACCGGACGACGCCGAGGCGCTGGGGCCGCTGGTGCTGCGCGAGATCCTCTATCGGCTGTTGACCGGCCCCAACGGCAGCGTGCTGCACGCGATCACCCGCGGCGACAGCCGGCACGGCCAGGTTGCCCGCGCGATCCTGTGGATCCGGGCGAATTTCCGTGGTGTCTGGCGTACCGATGAGGTGGCGCGCGTTGCGGGCATGAGTCGTTCGAGCTTCCATGCCCATTTCAAGGCGGTCACGGCGATGAGCCCGCTGGACTTCCGCACACAGTTGCGGATGCAGGAGGCGCGCCGGCTGATGGTCAATGACGGTCTGGATGCGGCCGATGCCGGCCACCGGGTGGGCTATGAGAGCCCCTCACAGTTCAGCCGGGACTACTCACGGCTGTTCGGCATGCCACCGGCAACGGACGCGCAGCGGCTGAGGTTGGCGGAGGTGTGAGCGTGCCGGTGCTCGCGCGATGACATCGGGAGGAGCTGCGGGACACCGTGGTGTGGCCGCAGTCCCATGATGCCCGCGATGTAAGCGAAGGTGCCGCCGGTCAGACCGGGGCGAAACCGCGGGTGGTCTTCTTTTCGTTCTTTTCCGCCTTCTTTTCCTTGGCGGTCTTGGCAGGTTTCTTCTTCTGCTCTTTCTGTTTGTTCAGGCCTTTGGCCATGGCGACGCTCTCCAGGTGGGTTGCAACGGAGGCGAGCATGGCACATCCGGTGTCGGCCGGCGCATCGGCGTGCGGTGGGTGCGCTGAAGTGAACCCGGGGTGCGGCCGTTCATGGCGCAGGCATATCCCGATAGGCCGCCTCGCTGCTCAGCACCTTCAGTCCATCCGGACCACCGTGCAGCCGCCGCTGCTCACCGACCGCCTGCTGCCATTGCAGGCGATAGCCGCTCATGTCGGGGTCGGCCAGTAGACACTGTCCGGTGTCGAACGCGCACCGAAGATGGCCTGGCCCACGCGTACCACGGTAGCGCCTTCTTCGATGGCGATCTCGACGTCACCTGACATGCCCATGGAGAGTTCCTCCAGGCTGACGCCCGGCGGCAGGGTGGGGCGCAACCGGTCGCGCAGGTCGCGCAGGCGCGCGAAGCACGGGCGTACCTGTTCCGGATCCGGCGAGAACACCGCCAGGGTCATCAGCCCGCGCACGCGCAGGTTGGAGAAGGCCGGCAGCTGCTGCACGAAATCGGCGACCTCGATCGGGTCCAGACCGTATTTGCTGTCCTCCCCGGAAGTGTTGACCTGCACGAACACATCCAGCGTGCGCTGCTCCAGTTCCAGCCGCTGATCCAGTGCCTGTGCCACGCGCAGGCTGTCCAGCGCCTGGAACTCGCTGGCGAAGCGTGCGACGTCACGTGCCTTGTTGGTCTGCAGGTGGCCGATCACCGACCAGCGCAGGCCGGGCAGGTCGGCCATCGCCGCGGCCTTGCGCTGGGCTTCCTGCACCTTGTTCTCGCCCAGCTCATGGCAGCCGGCCTCCCACGCCAGGCGCAGGCGGGCCTCATCGACGGTCTTGCTGACCGGCAGCAGGCGCACGCTGGCCGGGTCGCGGCCGGCCAGTGCGCAGGCGCGGGCGATGCGTTCGCGGACCATCGCCAGGTTGTGGCGGATCTCGTCGACAGTGGTGGCCTGGGGCCAGGTGGGGGCAGCGATGGGCATGGGGAGCTCCGGAAGCGGGGACGGCTGCGGCGCGTCGGCGCGCCGGCAGGGCGGTCCCGTAACACCGGACAGGTTGTCATAGCGCTACCCGAAAATCACCGCCCGCCGATGTCAGGGCGCCGCAGCGGCGTTCGGGCTGACGTAGTGCGTCTGTTCGTCGTCGTTGAGGAAAATCAGTTCCGGTTTGCCCTGCCAGGAGGTCAGCATCGCGCCGGTGCTGTTCTGGTGCTTGACCACCAGGGTGGCGCCGCGATCCGGGTTGGCGGTGACCTTGAATACCTCGGTGGTGCCGGTGGCATCATCGAGGGTGAGGATGGCCTCGTCGCCGACATCGGCGGTGCCGTAGCCGCCACGCTCGGAGCCATCGGCGCCCAGCAGGATCAGGCCTGACAGCGGTGACGCGCGCGGCCCCTGGGTGACGCCCTTGGTGAGCGGATCGGGGACGGGGGCGCCGAGAATCACCCGCGCCTGGCCACTGGCATCGCGGATCACCAGGCCACGGGCGGTGATGACACGCTCCTCGGACTGGCTCTGGTGCAGGCGCAGCGCGGTCCAACCGGAAACGATCAGGGCGAGGCTGGAAACGACCAGCGTGGTGATGGTCAGCGCGCGCGACATGTGGCTCTCCGGATCCTTGGAAGGCTGCGACCATACCGGATAGGGCATTCACGACACCAGTCGGAAAAGTCTGGAATTACATTCAGAGCGTGAGGTCGGTCACGGGATGGCTCAGCGGAAATCGCGGCTGTGGGTACGCACGCCGTCGATCAGGGTGTCGATGTTGTGCATCTGGCGGACGATCAGGTGCTGCACGCCGTCCACGCGTTCGAGCCGGCCGTCGATCTGCATCAGTTGCGCTTCAACCAGTACGCGATGCTGGCGGTCGGCGATCTTGCGCCAGACCACGGCGTTGACCATGCCGCATTCGTCTTCCAGGGTGAGGAAGGTGACCCCGCTGGCGGTCTGCGGGCGCTGGCGCATGCGCACCAGCCCGGCAAAGCGCACGCTGCGCCCGTGCGGCAAGGTAGCCAGTTCGTCGGAGCGGTGGCAGCGGCGTTGGCGCAGCTGGCTGCGGATGAAGGAGACCATGTGCCGGCCCAGCGTGGTGCCGGTGGTGTTGTAGTCGGCCTGCATGTCCTCGAACGCGCTGGGCAGCGGCAGCGGGACGGCGGCTTCGGCGGTGGCGCGTGCAGCCTCGAACAGCGGCAGCGGCTTCTCCACGCCGGAGACTTCCCAGCGCGCGCGATGGCGATGGCCGCTCAAGCCCTTGAGTGCGCCGGCATCGGCCAGCAGACCCTGATGGCGACGGTCCAGCTGCGCGCGCTGGCTCAGGTCGGCCACGCTCTCGAAGGGCGCGCGCTGGCGAGCCTGCACCACGCCGGTGGCGACCGCCTCGCTGAAGCCATCGACCAGACGCAGGCCCAGGCGGATGCCGAACGGCCGGCCCGGCGAGGTGGGCGGCACCAGCGTGCAGTCCCAGTCGCTGTAGCGTACGTCCACCGGCAACACCGGTACGCCGTGGCGACGCGCGTCCTGCAGGATCTGGTCCGGGGTATAGAACCCCAGTGGCTGGCTGTTGATCAGGCTGGCGGCGAATGCGGAGGGGTGATGGCACTTGAGCCAGCAGCTGACATAGGTGATCAGCGCGAAGCTGGCCGCATGGCTTTCCGGGAAGCCATAACTGCCGAACCCTTTGATCTGCTCGAACAGGCGCTCGCCGTATTCGCGGCTGTGGCCCCGGCTGGCCATGCCGGTGAGCAGCTTGTCGCGGTGCGGCTCCAGCCCGCCGTGGCGCTTCCACGCGGCCATCGAGCGGCGCAGCGCGTCGGCTTCGCCGGGGCTGAAGCCGGCGGCGGCGACCGCCAGCTGCATCACCTGTTCCTGGAACAGCGGCACGCCGAGGGTGCGTTTGAAGACCTTCTCCAGCTCGGGGGGATAATCGACCTCTTCGATGCCTTCTTCCTTGAGCTTCTTCCGTCGGTTCAGATAGGGGTGGACCATGTCGCCCTGGATCGGGCCGGGGCGCACGATTGCCACTTCGATCACCAGATCGTAGAAACAGCGCGGCTGCATGCGCGGCAGCATCGCCATCTGCGCGCGCGACTCGATCTGGAACACGCCCAGGGTATCGGCGCGGCAGATCATGTCGTAGGTGGGCTCATCACCAGGGGGAATCTTCGCCATGCTCATCTTCGGCTCGCCATGCGCTTCCAGCATCGCCAGGCATTTGCGCACGGCGGTGAGCATGCCCAGTGCCAGGCAGTCGACCTTCATCAGCCCGGTGACATCCAGATCGTCCTTGTCCCACTGGATCACGGTGCGGTCGGCCATGGCCGCGTTCTCCACCGGCACCATCGTGGACAGGGGATGTTCGGAAATCACGAAACCGCCCGGGTGCTGGGACAGGTGGCGCGGGAAGTCGACCAGTTCGGCGGTCAGCGCCACCACCCGCCGCATCAGCGGGGTCTCCGGGTCGAAGCCGCGCTCGCGCAATGCCTCCGGCAGCGGCTCGTGGCTGCTCCAGCGGTCCAGGCAGGCGGCCAGTTCGTTGACCTGGTCTGGCGGCAGGCCCAGCACCCGGGCCACATCGCGCACCGCGCTGCGACCCCGGTAGCTGATCGCCACCGCGGTCAATGCGGCGCGTTCGCGACCGTAGCGGTTGAACACGTACTGCAGCACTTCCTCGCGGCGTTCGTGTTCGAAGTCGATGTCGATGTCCGGCGGCTCATCGCGTTCGGCGGAGATGAAGCGCTCGAACAGCAGCGCCATCTCGCTGGGGTCGATCTCGGTCACGCCCAGCACGTAACACACCGAGGAATTGGCGGCCGAGCCGCGGCCCTGGCAGAGGATCTGCTGGCCGCGCGCGAAGCGCACGATGTCGTGCACGGTCAGGAAGTACGACTCGTACTGCTTGGTGTGGATCAGCGCCAGTTCGTGTTCGATCTGGTGGCGTTGCTGGGGCGTCTCGCCCGCGGGCCAACGCCATTGCATGCCTTCTTCCACCAGCACCCGCAGCCAGCTGGCCGGGTCGTGGCCGGCCGGCACCAGTTCGCGCGGGTAGGTGTACTTCAGTTGTTTGAGATCGAAGTGGCAGCGCTCGGCGATGCGCACGGTTTCGGCCAGCAGCTCGGGCGGGTACAGCGTGGCCAGGGCCTGGCGGGTACGCAGGTGGCGCTCACCGTTGGGAAACAACCGCCAGCCAGCTTCGCCGAGCGTGCAGTGGTGGCCGATCGCGGTGAGGGTGTCCTGCAGCGCGCGGCGGCGGCGCACGTGCATGTGCACATCGCCGCTGGCCACCAGTGGAATGCCCTGGTCGCGGCCGAAACGACGCAGCCGTTGCAGGCGCGCACGGTCGTCGGCCTCGCGGTGCAGTTCAACCGCCAGCCACAGCCGCTGCGGAAAGCAGGCCTGCAGCCACTGCGCATCCTCGATGCCCGGGGTAGGGTCTGCCCACAGGCACAGCAGGCCGGCGTGCAGCTGTGCGATGTCGCTGCGCAGGCAGCGGTACTCGCCCTTGGGCGCGCGCCGGCGGCAGGTGGTGATCAGCTGGCACAGCGCGGCGTAGCTGCCCTGATCGGTGCACAGCAGCACCAGTTTCGGGCCGTCCTCCAGCTGGAATTCGGCCCCGGTGATCAGGGGCAGTGCGTGCTTCTTCGCGGCCTGCCAGGCGCGCACGATGCCAGCCAGCGAGCACTCATCGGTGATCGCCAGCGCGTGGTAGCCCTGGCCTTTGGCACGCGCGAACAACTCCTCGGCGATGGACGCGCCGCGCTGGAAACTGAAGGCCGACAGGCAATGCAGTTCGGCGTATCCGGGCAGCGGTGCGCTCATGCGAACCAGCCATGCAGCATGAACGGTCCGCTGCGTGCATCGGCGGCGGTATAGGCCCAGCCGCGCTGGCCTTGCGGCGTTTCGATGACGTAATAGTCGCGGCGGATGTCGCCGGCATCCCACCAGCCCGATTCGATCCGCTCCGGCCCGGACAGGATGCGCAGATGCGGATCCTGCAGCGCCTGCGGCTGGGCCAGCAGCCAGCCCGGGCGCATCGGCAGCACCGGGGGCGGGGGCTTGGGCGCGCCCTGGGCGTCACCGGTCGCGTGTTCGGGCCGATGGTCGGCGCGCAGCCCCAGCCCTTGCACGGCGTCATCGCCGAGCCGGGCGCGCAGGCGCTCGCGCAGCTGTTCCCACGGCATTGCCTGCTGCGGGCGCGGGTCGAACAGATCGCGTGCGGCCGGGACGAACGGCGGCAGTTGCTCCGCCTGCAGGCGCAGGCCGCGGCTGCCCGCTGGCAACTGCAGATGATCCACACGGTTGCGGGCCAGCTCGAACAGCATCGCCGGTTCGCGCTCGGGCGCGAGCAGGCCGATCGAGAGGCGCGTATCGGGGTGGTGTTCGTGTTCGAACCACAGATCGAACTGCAGCACGCCGCCATCGCGCGAACACAGGAACGCGGCCAGATCGGCGGTCAGGCGCCGCAACGGGAACAGCATGGCCTGGGTGGACTCGACCTCGTACTCGAACTCGATGCGCGCATCGAAGCGGTCCGGCGGCTGGAAATAGCGCAGCGGCGGCGTGCTGATCCCGCGCAGCGCATCCAGGTGCGCCAGTACCTGCGGCGGGAAGCGCCGGGCCAGGCTCTCGCGCGGCAGGCCGAATGCCGCGCCCAGTGTGCGCAACCCCGAGCGCGCCAGCACCGTGACCGCCTCGGCCGGCAACCCGCTGCGTTCGATCGGCACCTGGGCCAGGGCCGCCTCCACCTGGTGCGCAGCCACGCCGAGCCGGCCATGCACGCGGGCCAGTACGCTGGCGGCATGCGGATTCGGTGCGGCCACCAGCCGGTGGCGGAAACCCAGTTCGGTCAGGCCACGGGTGAGCCGCTGCTCGACCTCCGGCCAATCACCGAACAGCGCGCGGCTGGCCCGGATCTCCAACGCCAGCGCGTGCGGGAAATCCAGGCTGACCTGCGAGCTGATGCCGTACAGCCAACTGGCCAACAGCTGGCGGGTGGCCTGTTCGGCGCGCGGGTCGTATTCCACGGTGAGCATGTCGCGGGTGAGCACCTGCGCAGCTGAGAGCAGCATGCCGCGGCGCAGCCCCAGCTGCCGCGCCGAGGGACTGACCGCATGCAGCACGCGCCGCTGCGCCGGGCCGGTGACCAGCACCAGCGGCGCGGCCGGGTCCGGTTGCTGGCGCAGGGCGGCATCCAGCGCCAGGTGCGGCAGCAGCAGGCAGGCCCAGTCCACGGCGGCCGCTCAATGGGCCACGGCCAGCGGCAACGGCTGGGCCGGTGCCAGCCCGCCACGGCATTTGAGGACACGCACCTGGCCATCGTCGAGCTGCAGGCGCAGCGCGGCCGGGGAGGGGTTGCGCGCGTGCCGGGCATCGCGGAAGGAAAACCCCAGGCACTGGCCGGTTTCGGCCGCCACCTGCAGCCGGCGCAGCGCGCGGTCATCGGCCTGTTGCGGCCAGCACAGCACCGCCGCGCACGCGGCCGAGCGCAGGCATTGTTCGGCGGCCCACAACGCATCGCGCGGGCTGGCCTGGACCACCTGCACCTGGTTCAGCGCCAGCCCGGCGCGGGCCCACGCCGGGGCATGCGGCAGGTGCGGCGGGGCGATCAGCACCACGGTCTGCTGTTGCTGGCTCAACCGCGCCAGCGTCGGCCAGACCAGGGCCAGCTCACCGACCCCGGGCGAGGCCAGCAGCACCTCCGACAGCGCCGAGGGCGGCCAGCCACCGCCCGGCAGGCGGGCATCCAGCGCCGGGTGGCCGGTCGGGTGCGGGGCCACCTCCGGGAAGGCCGCACGCGGCTGCCCCCGCCAGACCCGGCGGGTTTCCAGCAGCCGGTCCAGGGCCAGCACGGCGCCCATCAGCGGGCCTCCCGGCAGGGCTGGAGCAGGTGGAAACGGGCAGGAAACAAGGGCATGGCGGCGAGTATCGGCAGCACGCGTGTCAAAGGCTGAGACCGACAATCCTACCCGCAATTAGTAAAAATGCTAACGAATTCGGCGGCCGGATTCCCAACCCGTTGGGGGTGATGAATGCTTCAGGAGAGCGGAATGGCAGCGCGCCAGATGGGATGGCCACGCGTGTGATGGAGGGCATCCACGCATGGCGTGGATCTACTCAGCGCCCCTGCGGATCGGGCCGGTGGTGCACGTACTCGACCACGGTGCCGTCCGGATGCACGGCGTTGAAGGCCGCCCCGGTGGGCACGACCTGCAGTGGAAAGATGATCTGCGCCCCGGCCGCCACCAGCCGGTCGTAATAGGGCTGCACGTCATCCACCAGCAGCGTGCCGGTGGTGGAGGTGAACGGGGCCAGCTTGTCCGGCGCGCCCTCGATCAGCAGGAACGCCCCGACCATCGCCAGGCGCAGGCCGGCCTCGGGGAACGGAAAGCCCGCATCGGCGACCACGCCCTGCAACTGCTCGTAGAACGCCACCCGTGCTTCCAGTTCGCCCGGGCCGACGAACACCCGGATCAGCACCCGCGGGCTGCGTTGCCGGGAGGTGTCGTTGCGGTCGCGCCAGAGTTGATCGAAGTGGCGGTGTGGGGGCATGCGGCGGCTCCGGGACGTGAGCGCTCATTATCGAGCCGCGATCCGCCTGGAACCGGGCAGGCCTCATGACCACCGGTGATGGCGTGATAACCCGGCATCGCCCACCAGGCCAGCAACGCCAGCAGCGACACACCGGCACCCGCCGTGCAGACCCCGGGCCAGCCGAACGCGGCATACAACGCACTGCCGGCCAGCGCCCCCAGCCCACTGCCGGCCGCGTAGAACAGCATGTAGGCGGCGATCACCTGCGCCTGCGCATGCGGGGCTGCGGCCAGAATCCGGCTCTGGTTGGTCACGTGCAGCGCCTGCACTGCCATATCCAGCAGCAGCACGCCGAGCACCAGCCAGCCCAGGTGGTGGGGCATCGCGGCGATCGGCAGCCAGCTCAGCAGCATCAGCCCCAGGGCGCCGGTGGTCACCCGCCCGGCATGGCCCCGGTCACTCCAGTGCCCACTGCGTGCCGCCGCCAATGCACCGAGCAGCCCGACCAGCGCGAAGGCACCGATGGCGGTGTGCGTGAGCGCATACGGCGGCGCGCCCAGCGGCAGGCTCATGCAGCTCCAGAACAGGCCGAACACGGTGAACAGCAGCAGGCCCAGCACGCCGCGCTGGCGCAGCACCGGCTGTTGCCGCAGCAAGGCGATCAACCCGGTGCGTGCGGTGGGTGGCGTCGCCACCGGCAGCCGTGGCAGACGCGCCCACAACAGCGCGCCCGTCACCACCATCAGCGCCGCCGAGAGCAGGTACACCGCCCGCCATCCGCCCAGATCGGCCACCGCGCCGGCCACGACGCGTGCCAACAACAACCCGACTACCACGCCCGCCTGTGCGGCGCCGACCACGCGGCCGCGCTCGTGCCCGCCTGCAGCGGCGGCGGCATAGGCGATCAGCCCCTGGGTCATCGCGGTGCCGAGCAGGCCCACCGCCAGCATGCCCAGCAGCAGGCTCCAGGCCTGCGCGGCCAGCGCGACGGCCAGCAGGGCCAGCACCAGGCCACCGGTCTGGATCGCCATCAGGCGGCGGCGGTCCACGCGGTCACCCAGTGGCACCACCCATAGCAGCGCCGCCACCGACCCCAGCTGGGTGGCGGCGATCACCGCGCCGATGCGGGAGGTGCTGATCTGGAGATCGGCGGCCAGCGCGTCCAGCAAGGGCTGGGCGTAATAGACATTGGCCACGCTCAAACCGGCGGCACAGGCGAACAGCATCAGCAGGGCGGAGGAGAGGGGGGAGGCAGGGGGTTGAGCGATGATCGCCATAGGTGGTCTCAAAATAGAACCAGTTGATTCTGGGGTATGTGGTTCTAAAATGAAACCTGGAAAGGAGGCCGCTCATGACAACCGATGCCACTACCCCCTGCCCGGTGGGGCGCGCGCTGGATCTGGTCGGTGACCGCTGGTCGCTGCTGATCGTGCGCGAAGCTTTCGACGGGGTGCGCCGCTTCAGCGATTTCCAGCGCCGCCTGGGAATGTCGCGCAGCATGCTGAGCCAGCGCCTGCAGGCCTTGCTGGAAGCGGACGTGCTGGCGCAGCAGCCGCTGGGCGAAGGCCGCAGCTATCAGGAATATGTGCTCACCGAGCGCGGTCGCGCGCTGTTCCCGCTGGTGGTGGCGCTGCGCCAATGGGGCGAGGCCTTCCTGTTCGCACCCGGCGAGCCGCGCTCGGTGCTGCAGGCCGACAGCGATGGGCAGCCCTTGGCCCCGATGCAGCCGCGCGACCAGCGTGGGCAGGTGGTTGAGGGCGCCGACACCCGGGTGATGAAGCCGCTGTCGCCCTGATTTCGCGCGGGTTGCGGTGTCTCAAATGTAAGCATCCTGTTGACAGGGATGAACACGCTCGCCCACTCTTCCGGGGTGGGGCGCCGGTCACGGGCTCCCGGGTGGTGCGGCTGTCACGACGGGCGGAGGGGCCTGGACGTAGTCGTCATCGCCTTGCGTTGTAAACGGTTCCGCGCGCCCGCGCGTGGTTCCCGCCGACATGGCGCTGCACCCTTCTGCGGCAAGACTCCCTGGATTTATTGCGCAAGCAAAGGTGTTTCGTCCGCTCATGAAAACGATTTCAAAGCCCCTGGCCCTGACGGCCGCCATCGCGCTCTCGCTGAGCGCTTCCGCCTGGGCTGCTGCCCCGGCCGCCGCCACCGACGCGTTCACCGTGCTGACCCTGGAACAGACCCCGGGTGAGCTGGACGCCGCCGTGGTCGCCGCGCAGCTGGAGCAGCTGCAGGTCGATGCAGTGACCGTGCGCAACGTGGAGCGCCGCGCCGACCGCGTGGATCCGCTGCAGGGCCTGGCCGATGCGCTGGGTTATCACTATCGTTTCGTGACCGCCGATCCGGCCGCCGCGCAGCAGACCGGCAGCGTCGTGCTCACCCGCCTGCCGATCGAGGCCGAATCGGGCACCGAGCAGCCGTCGCTGAATTACCTGCGCCTCAACGATGGCCGCCACGTGGTCGCGCTGTACACCAGCGCCGCCGATGCGGCGGCACTGCCCCCGCTGGTCACCGGTTCGCGCCTGGGCGCGCCGGCCGTGCTGCTGGGCGCGGTCAGTGCCGATGCAGCCACCACCGCAGGCTTCGATCCGTCGCGCGTCGCGCTGGAAGCCAATGAAAGCTACTTCAGCGATGGCTTCCAGTCCGCCACGTCGGCGGCGATCAAGCTGCGCACCCATGACGGCAAGAAGGGCACCACCGCCGCCACGCTGCTGACCCTGGGGTATGCCGCGCCGGTCGGTGGCGACACGCCGTGGATGGACACCGGCCTGAACGCCGATGCCCGTGCCAAGGCGCTGGTCGCGCAGATGACCGTGGATGAGAAGTTCCAGATGCTGCACAGCTACTTCGGGCTGGGCAAGGATGGCGGTCCGCTGCCGGAAGGCGCGGTCGGTTCGGCCGGTTTCGTGCCGGGCGTGCCGCGCCTGGGCATTCCGGCGCAGCAGTCGGCCGATGCCGGTGTCGGCGTGACCAATCCGGGCGGCCTGCGCAAGGGCGACCACGCCACCGCGATGCCGTCCGGCCCGTCCACGGCCTCCAGCTGGAACCCGGATATCGCCTTCGCTGGCGGTGCCACCATGGGTCGCGAAGCCTGGCAGCAGCGCTTCAACATCCTGTTGGCCGGCAGCGTCAACCTGCAGCGCGATCCGCGCAATGGCCGCAACTTCGAATACGCCGGTGAAGATCCCCTGCTGGCCGGTGTGCTGGTCGGTGAGTCGATCCGCGGCGTGCAGAGCCAGCATGTCATCTCCACGATGAAGCACTTCGCGCTCAACGACATGGAGACCTCGCGCAATTTCCACAGCGCCGAGATCGGCGAGCAGGCGATGCGCGAATCGGACCTGCTGGCGTTCGAGATCGCCATGGACATCGGTAAGCCCGGTTCGGCGATGTGCTCGTACAACCGCATCAACGGCACCTACGGCTGCGAACACGATTACCTCATGAACGAGGTGCTCAAGCAGGAATGGAAGTTCCCCGGTTTCGTGATGTCCGACTGGGGTGGCGTGCACAGCGGCTCCAAGGCGGCGCTGGCGGGCCTGGACCAGCAGTCGGCCGGTGAAGTGTTCGACAAGGCGGTCTATTTCGACGAACCGCTGCGCCTGGCCGTGGCCGGTGGCGTGGTGCCGCAGGCGCGCCTGGACGACATGGTGAGCCGCATCCTGCGCACCATGTTCGCGCACGGCAATTTCGATCTGCCGCCTGTGCATGAGCCGATCGACGACGAGGCCGGCTTCCACGCCGCGCAGCGCACCGTCGAAGAAGGCAGCGTGCTGCTGCGCAATGCCGATGACCTGCTGCCGCTGGGCAAGGACGTGCAGCGCATCGTCATCATCGGTGGCCATGCCGACAAGGGCGTGATCGGCGGCGGCGGTTCCTCGATGGTGGGCTGGACCGCGCGGGGCACCAATGCGGTGCCGGGTGTGATGCCGACGACCTGGCCGGGCCCGGTGATCTTCCACCCGTCCTCGCCGCTGGAAGCGCTGCGCGCCGAGCGTCCGGATGCCCGCATCGATTACGTGGATGGCCGCGATGTGGCCGCCGCCGCGCGCGCTGCCGCTGCCGCCGATGTCGCGATCGTGTTCGCCACGCAGTGGTCGGCCGAATCGGTCGATCTGCCGCACATGCAGCTGCCGGACAACCAGGACGCGCTGATCGCCGGTGTGGCCAAGGCCAACCCGAAGACGGTGGTGGTGCTGGAAACCAACGGCCCGGTCGAGCTGCCGTGGCTGCAGCAGGTGCCGGCCATCCTGCAGGCCTGGTACCCGGGCATCCGGGGCGGTGAAGGCATCGCCGCGCTGCTGACCGGCAAGATCAATCCGTCCGGTCGCCTGCCGGTGACCTGGCCGACCGATGTCAGCCAGCTGCCGCGCCCGCACGTCAATGGCCTGGGCTTCAACCCGAAGAACAAGCCGGATGACACCATCGACTACGACATCGAAGGTGCCAACGTCGGCTACAAGTGGTTCGCCGCCAAGGGCCTGACCCCGCAGTATGCGTTCGGCCATGGCCTGTCCTACACCAGCTTCGGCTACGACAACCTGCAGGTGGTGGTGGACGGCCAGCGTGTGGTCGCCAGCGTGGACGTGCGCAACACCGGCAAGGTCGCCGGTGCGGATGTGCCGCAGCTGTACCTGCAGCTGCCGCAGGGCAGCACCACGCCGATCCGCCTGATCGGCTTCCAGAAGGTGACGCTGCAGCCGGGCGAAAGCCGCCGGATCCGCATCGAAGCCGAGCCGAAGACGCTGGCCAGTTTCGATACCGCTGCCAAGCAGTGGAAGATCGCCGGTGGGCAGTACGAAGTACAGCTCTCGCGCGCGGCCAATGCACCGGTGCAGCGCGTGCCGCTGGAGCTGGCCGAGCAGGTGGTCCGCTGAGCTGACGGGCAGGGCACGACCGTCGGTCGTGCCTCCGGTCACCCCGGCAGGTGCTCGCGCAGGTGCGCCAGCAGCAGCCGGACCCGGCGCGAGGGCTGGGTGGTGTTGGGAAACACCGCATACACGCCCTGGCGCGGGAAACGATGACGGCGCAGGATCGGCAGCAGCCGGCCCTGCGCCAGATCGTCATCGATCAACCACTGCGGCAATACGGTCGCGCCGGCCCCGGCCAGCGCGAAGGCGCGCAGCGTGGAGGCGTTATCGACCGTGACCACCGCATGGGCGGGGTTGCAGGCAAACACCTGGTCGCTGCCATCGGGCGCCACCAGCGGTAGATCCGCCAAGCGCGGATACCCCAATCGTGGCAGCGTGCGGATCCAGTCCGGGTCATCGCGCGCGGCATCATCGGGCAGCGTGGACAACAACGACGGTGCGGCGACCGCGCACAGCGCGTGCTTGTCCAGCAGGGTCGCGCGCAGCTGCGAATCCTGCAGCCGCCCCAACCGGATCGCCAGATCGAACCGCTCGGGAATCAGGTCCGCCGGCGCCGGTGAGGTGGACAGGTGCAGGCGCAGCTCCGGATGCAGGGCGCGGAAGGATTCCAGCACCGGCACGACCCGGGCGATCGCATACTCCGGCGTGGTGGTCAGCCGCAGCGTGCCACGCAGCTGCAGCTGTTCGCTGCGTGCCTCCTCGATGGCGAGCTCGGCGGTGGCCAGCAGCGCCGTGCAATGCTGGTAGAAACGCTCGCCGGCCTCGGTCAACGCCAGGCTGCGCGTATTCCGCACCAGCAGGGTCACACCCAGTTCCTGTTCCAGCCGCTTGAGGTTGAAGCTCACCACCGCGCGGCTCTGTCCCAGGCGCTGTGCGGCCGCGGTCAGGCTGCCGGCATCGACAATCGTCTTGAAGGTCTCGAAGCGGTCCAGGCTGACCATGGCGGTGCGCTGACTGTCAAAAAAGGTTTGACAGTCTTGCATCCGGTTGCCCGTATATCCAGCCGCCGCCAACGCGCATGCTGCCGCCTCGCAATCGGAGCGCCGCATGACATACCGGGCCAAGGTGGAAACGCTGTACCTGCTGGGATTCTCGTTGGACCTGGTGAACATGTTCATCGGTACCGTCGCCTATCCGGCCATCGCCGCCGACCTGCAGGCGTCCGTGCCGCAGCTGGCGTGGATCGGCAACGCCTACATGCTCGGCCTGACCCTGGTGATTCCACTGGGCAGCTGGCTGGCCGCGCGCCTCGGCGAGCGCAGGGTGCTGTGCCTCTCGCTGGCCCTGTTCACCGTGGGCGCTGTGCTGGCAGGCACCGCGCCGAGCATCGAGTGGCTGATCGCGTGGCGCCTGATGCAGGGGCTGGGTGGCGGGCTGTTGATTCCGGTCGGGCAGGCGATGGCCTACCGCGAATGCCCACCGGCCGACCGCGCGCGCTTGACCGCACGCATCATGGCGGTGGCGCTGCTGGTGCCGGCGCTGTCGCCGACGCTGGGCGGCCTGCTGGTCGAATGGGGCTCGTGGCGCGGCGTGTTGCTGGTCAGTGTGCCGCTGGCCATGGTGGCCCTGGCGTTGGCGGCCGCATGGGTGCGCCCGGGTGCGCCGGTGGTCGTACCTGCGCTGGACCGTCGCGGGCTGCTGTTGGGCTCACTGGGCCTGAGCATGTTGCTGGTGGCGCTGAGCCTGTTGGCAGAGCCGGGGCAGCGGATGCTCGGCGCGGGCCTGCTCGTGGTCGCCACCCTGGTGCTGGCGTTGTATACCCGCAGTGCGCACCTTACGGATCATCCGGTCCTGCAGTGGTCGCTGCTGCGGCATGCCTCGCTGCGGCTGGCGATGCTGATCTATCTGCTGGTGCCCGGTACGTTCATCGGCACCCAGCTGGTGGCCACGCTGCTGCTGCATCGCCAGGGCTACGGGGCCGCGGCCATCGGGGGCTTCATGCTGCCGTGGGCGATCGCCTCGGCCTGCGCCATCGCCACCACGCGGCACTGGCTGCCACGCATCGGGGCGCGCCCGCTGTTGACGGCTGGCATGGGAGGCCAGGCGGTCGGCATCGCGTTGTTGATCGGCCTACCGGCCAGTCAACCGTGGCTGCCGGTGCTGGCCTTCGCACTGATGGGCCTGGGCGGGAGCCTGTGCAGCAGCAGCGCACAGACGCTCGCGTTCCAGACACTGGCGGACGCGGAGCTGCTGCCGGGCAGTGCGTTGTGGAATCTCAACCGCCAACTCAGTTTCTGTCTGGCCGCCGCGCTGCTGGCCTGTGTGCTGGCAGTGCTGTCCTCCGTGCTGCCAGCGCACGCGTTCCCGCTCACCCTGATGCTGGCGGCGGGCATGAGCCTGCTGCCGATGCTTCTGCTATGGCGCCTGCCGGCGTCTTCCCTTGCCTTGAGAGCCTCCCCATGAATGACACGCTTGCCTTCAACGAGATCCATGACCTGCATGTGCTGATCGAAGACTGGTTCACCGGCCGCTCGCCGGTGGCTGCGCTGGACACGCTGCTGGCCCGTTTCAGCGAGGACTTCAGCATGGTCGGGATCCGTGGCATCCGCCTGGACAAGCCCGCGCTCGCCGACCTCTTCGCCTCCGCCCATGGCAGCCGGCCCGGGCTGCAGATCACGGTCGATGCCATGCAGTACCTGCCGCTCGCGCCCGCCGCCTGCGCGGTGCGCTATCGCGAGGATCAGATCGGCGCGGAGGGCACCGGCCATCGACGTGAGGCCTTGGCGGTTCTCGTGAGCCGCCCGGACGGCACGCTGCGCTGGCAGGCTTTGCACGAAACGGTGGTTGGCGGCTGAATGCGCGAAATGGCCACGGAACAGGCCGATCGGCATCTACCGGCGCAGGCCGCGCGGCGCTAGGCTGCGGGAGTTGCCATCACTGCCGGGAGAGCCCCATGCGTGTGCGTGTAGTGCCAGTTGCGCTGTTGAGTCTGATGGTTGCCGCCAGTGTGTCGGCGCAGACCTCGCCGATGACCCCGGACATCCCCGCCAAGGGCTTCGTGACGCCCACGGCGCAGGACAACTACGACAAGCGCGTGGTGATGGTGCCGATGCGCGATGGGACGAAACTCTACACGGTGATCGTGGTGCCCAAGGGCGCCAGGCACGCGCCGATCCTGCTGACCCGTACGCCTTACGATGCCGCCAACCGTGCCAAGCGCATGGATTCGCCGAACATGCGCGACATCCTGCCGCAGGGCGACGAGGTGTTCGTCGATGGCGGGTACATCCGGGTGTTCCAGGACATCCGCGGCAAGTACGGCTCCGAGGGCGATTACGTGATGACCCGGCCGCTGCGCGGGCCGCTCAACACCACGAAGGTGGACCACGCGACCGACGCGTGGGACACCATCGATTGGCTGGTCAAGCACGTGCCCGAGAGCAACGGCAAGGTCGGCATGCTGGGCTCGTCGTACGAAGGCTTCACCGTGGTGATGGCGCTGACCAACCCGCATCCGGCACTGAAGGTGGCTGCGCCGCAGAGCCCGATGATCGATGGCTGGATGGGCGATGACTGGCTCAATTACGGTGCGTTCCGGCAGGTCAATTTCGGCTATTTCACCGGCCAGCTGGCCAAGCGCGGCAAGGGGCCGTCCATTCCCAGCGTGGGCTACGACGACTACACGACCTTCCTTCGCGCCGGCTCGGCCGGGGACTACGCCAAGGCCAATGGCCTGGATCAGTTGCCGTGGTGGCACAAGCTGATCGAACACCCCAGCTACGACGCGTTCTGGCAGGAACAGGCGCTGGACGCGCGCATGGCCAAGACGGAGCTGAAGGTGCCCACGATGTGGCTGCAGGGCCTGTGGGACCAGGAAGACATGTGGGGCGCGGTGCACAGCTACGCGGCGATGGAGCCGCGTGACACCGGCAACACGCTGAACTATCTGGTGATGGGGCCGTGGCGGCACAGCCAGGTCAACTACGACGGCAGCAGCCTGGGCGCCTTGAAGTTCGACGGGGACACCGCGCTGCAGTTCCGCCGCGATGTGCTCAAGCCGTTCTTCGATCAGTACCTGGTGGATGGCGCGCCCACGGCGCAGACGCCGCCGGTGCTGATCTACAACACCGGTGAAAACCAGTGGGACAAACTGCAGCAATGGCCGCGCAGCGTGGCGCAGTCCAGGCCGCTGTATCTGCGCGCGGGCGGCAAGCTGTCCTTCGAAGCGCCGCAGGCGGGTGAGGCGACGTTCGAGGCCTATGTGTCCGATCCGGCCAAGCCGGTGCCGTTCGTGCCGCGCCCGGTGCGGTTCGCTGATCGGGATATGTGGACGAGCTGGCTGGTGAAGGATCAGCGCTTCGTGGATGGCCGCCCGGACGTGCTCACCTTCGTCAGTGAGCCCTTGACCGAACCGTTGCGGATCGGCGGTGCGCCGCAGGTCAATCTGCAGGCAGCCACGAGTGGCAGCGACAGCGACTGGGTGGTGAAGCTGATCGATGTGTATCCGGACCAGACGCCGTCGACGCCGGAGATGGGCGGCTACGAGCTGTCGGTCTCGATGGCGATCTTCCGTGGCCGGTACCGCGAGAGCTTCAGCGACCCGAAGGCGATCGCGAGCAATCAGGTGCTGGACTATAAATTCGGTCTGCCGACCGCGAACCATGTGTTCCAGCCGGGTCATCGGGTGATGGTGCAGGTGCAGTCGAGCCTGTTCCCGCTGTATGACCGCAACCCGCAGACGTTCGTGCCGAACATCTACCTGGCCAAACCGGGCGATTACCAGAAGGCGACGCAGCAGATCTGGCACGCGCCGCAGCAGGCCAGTTTCATTTCATTGCCGGTGTACTGAGCGCAAGCGCGTTCCCGGTGCCACGCCGCGGCCATGAATGCTGCGCGCGGGGGGAGTGCCGGGCACATTGCATCGCCAAGGGACAGGCGCTAGCGTGCAGCTCCACTTTGTCTGATGCGACCGATGAAAAGGATGTTCGTGGTAGGCGCGCTGATCTCGCTGGCAGGCGGCGCGCAGGCGCAATCGTTCACTGTGCTGGGCAACAGCTTCGGCGCCGAGGCGCTGGTGTCCGTCGATGGCCGCCTGCTGGTGCCGCCCAATGGCGCGCGCATGCATCGGCTGTCCGCCGACCGCTGGATGCGTGCGCAGGGCCCCACCACGCCGCAGCAGTGGTACGACGATGCAGGACGACTGCTGCGTGAGGACCACCGTTATATCGAGTACCAGGAGCGGTTCGTGCTGCCGCAGGCCGCACCCGGTGATCCGTTGTGGGAGGCGTTCATCCAGGCGGACGGCGAGGCGACCGGTGGCCGGGGCGTGGTGGATGCGCTGGGCCAGGTGCGCTTTCCAGCGCTGAAGGATGGCGAATGGATGCCGTTGGCGGTACCCGATCGCGTGCTGTGGAACGCGCGCAGTGGTCCGCTGCGCTTCCATGACCTGCAGGGGCGCGCGGTCATGGAACTGGACGAGCGCCAGGTCCAGTGGGTGGCCGGGCCCTTCGCCGGCCGCCACGTGTATGTTGCGTGCAGTGTCCAGGTGCCTGAGCACTGCGACGTGCGGGATGAATCCGGTACGACGGTGTTTTCCGATGACATCGATGCGCTGTTGCCGGTCCGCGACGGTGGCTGGTGGCTGCGCCAGGGCGAGCTGTGGCGGCGGGTGGATGCACAGGGCAGGGCGACGGACATCGCCCGCTATCGGCAGGATGGGCTGTATCCCCGCTACCGACAGTATGGCGGTACCGCAGGCCGGCGCGACTGGCCCGAGCAGGTCTATCGGCACGCTACCGGCAGCGCCGAGGACACGCCCGAGCCCGGCTGGCTGATGGCCGACGGACACTTTGCCGCACAGGGTGGCAACGTCCGCCTGGATTACTGCGGTGGCCGCTGGCAGGTGCTGGACAACGAGGGCGCCAACCCGCCCACCGCCGCCCCGGCCGCGCTGGCAGCGGTGCTCGACGAGCCCGATGCCGAACAACGGCAGGCACCGCCGTGGCGCGTGCGTCATCCCACCGAGACCGAGACCGCAGCGGTGCTGGACTGCAATGGCGAGGTCGTGTTCGCGCCTTCAGACGTGACCCGGTTCGACGCCGTCGGCACTGGATTGCTTGGAAGGGTCGGCGGCGAATCCTCACCGCGCCTGTGGTGGGATGGACGCACGGCCTACACGGTGCCTGCCGACATGGCCATCGACGAACACCACGTCACCCCGCCGTTGCTGTTGCTCCGGGAGCAGGCCGCCGGCGTCAACCACCTGTACAACCTCGCGCGGGGCCGTATCGTGGGTCGTCCCGTCGAAGGTGTGGTGCGCATGGACGGTGGCCGGGTGGTGTTCCGCCGGGACGGGAAACTGGGCATGATGCTGGCCGATGGCAGCGAACCGGCGCCGCCGGAGAGCTTCGATATCCTGCCCTGGGGCACGGACCGCACCTGGACGCGCCGCTATCTGGACGGGGGCGATGAGGAACTGGTCCTGCTGGAGGCCAACCATCAGGTGCTGCTGCGGCGACGCCTGCTGTTCAGCGGCGTGGAGCTGCAGTCCACCTGGCAAGGGGATGTGGAAAGCCAGGCGCTGACGCTGGTCAATCTCGGCACGATGCGCTTTGCCGATGGCGAATACTTCGTCCAGCAATGGCTGGACCGCGACGGACAGGTGCTGCTCAGTGACATCAGCTGCCCGGCACCCGGCGATGGCCCGCCCTCGAAGGGGAAGGGCGTGCTGCTCGGGCGCGGGTGGCGCGTGGACAGTGTGCCCACGCGCCCCTGCAAGCTGCCCCGGGCGTTGCTGCCGGTGCTTGCCGGCGGCGATGTGACCGATGCGATGCGCGAGCGGTAACCGCGCGCGGATCAGCCTGAAACGCTGGGGTAGTCGGTATAGCCGTGCGCACCGCCGCCGTACAGCGTGTCCTGGTCCAGCTCGGACAGCGCTACGCCGAGGCGGAAGCGCTCGACCAGATCCGGGTTGGCGATGAAGGGGCGGCCGAACGCGATCATGTCTGCATAGCCCGACGCCACGGCCGCTTCCGCGCGTGCCTGGTCATAGCCGTTGTTGGCGATCCAGGCACCGGTGAACTTGGCGCGCAGGGCGGCGTAGTCGAAGGCGATGTTGTCGCGTGGGCCACCGGTCGCCCCTTCGATCACATGGATGAAGGCCAGCGGGCCGATGGCATCCAGGCGCTCCACGGCGCGTTCGAACAACGGCTGCGGGTTGGAATCCTCCGCGTCGTTGGCCGGTGTCACCGGCGACAGGCGCACACCGGTGCGTTCGGCGCCGATTTCCGAGACGATCGCGCGGACCACTTCATCGAGCAGGCGGGTGCGGTTCTCGATGCTGCCACCGTAGCCGTCGGTGCGGTGGTTGCTGCCATCGCGCAGGAACTGGTCGATCAGGTAGCCATTGGCGGCATGCACTTCCACGCCGTCAAAACCGGCGGTGATCGCGTTGCGCGCGGCCTGGCGGAAGTCCTGGATCAGGCCGGGGATTTCGTCCAGGCGCAGGGCACGTGGTTCGGAGACCTCTTCAAAGCCCTTGGCCGTGAACGTTTTGGTGTTGGCACGCAAGGCACTCGGTGCTACCGGGACCTCGCCCTCGGGCAGCAGGCTGGTGTGCGAGATGCGGCCGACATGCCACAGCTGCAGCACGATCTTGCCGCCGCGTGCATGCACCGCATCGGTGACCTTCTTCCAGGCGTCGATCTGGGCTTGGCTGTAGATGCCGGGTGTGTCGAGATAGCCCTGGCCCATCGGGCTGATCTGGGTGGCCTCGGCGATGATCAGGCCGGCGCTGGCGCGCTGCTCGTAGTACTGGATGGCGAGCGGATTGGGGATGCGGTCGTTGATCGCGCGGTTGCGGGTCAGCGGTGCCATTGCGACGCGGTTGGCGACGTCGATGGCCCCCAGGCGGGTGGGGGAGAACAACTGGCCGTCATTGGAGTCTGTCATGGGTTTACCTTGGGGGAGGGCGACCGCCATCGGCGGATGAAAGAAGGAATGTGGGCGTACGACCCCGAGCATAGGCCCAGGTGCGTTGCAGTGATGGGAAGGATTGTTGCGAAGCATCCTGTGCACGTTCTGTAACGTTTTCGCGGCGTATGGTCCAGGCATGGGCAGGTACTGCCCGCAGCCTTATTCCAACCCGAGGAACAACGCGATGATTGATTATCAACTCAAGGGAAAGGTCGCCATCGTCACCGGCGGCGTCTCCGGCATCGGCCTGGCCGTGGCTGAGCTGCTGGCCGATTCCGGTGCGGCGGTAGCGGTGTGGGATCTCAAGGCCGACGCCGTCGAGAAAACCGCCGAGACGCTGCGGAAGAAAGGCGTGAAGTCGATCGGCATCGCCTTGAACGTCACCGACGAGCACGCCGTTGAAGCGGCGGTGAAGCAGACCGTCGAGGAACTCGGTGGGCTGGATATCGCGGTGAACAACGCCGGTATCGGCGGGCCGTCGGCGGCCAGCGGCGACTACCCGGTGGAGGGCTGGAAGAACGTCATCGACGTCAATCTCAACAGCGTGTTCCTGTGCCAGCGGGCGCAGATCCAGGCGATGCGCAGCGCGGGCAAGGGCGGTAGCATCATCAACATGGCCTCCATCCTCGGCCAGGTCGGTTTCAACAACTCCGCGGCCTATGTCGCGGCCAAGCATGGGGTCGTCGGTCTGACCCGGACGGCGGCGTGGGAGCACGCCGCGGACAACATCCGCATCAATGCGGTGGGCCCCGGGTTCATCGCCACGCCGTTGCTGGACAAGATGGACCCGAAGGTGAAGCAGGCGCTGGAGAGCAAGCACGCGCTCGGCCGGCTCGGCACCCCGGAGGAAGTCGCTGCGCTGGTGGCCTGGTTGGCCAGTGCGGACGCCAGCTTTGCCACAGGCACGTACTACGCCATCGATGGCGGTTATCTGGCGCAGTAAGCCTTGCAGCGGCAGGCTCACCCGGGCCTGCCGCTGGCTTCACGGTGCTCAGACGCCCTTGTCTGCGACGCTCCGTCCATTGCTGGATGAGAGGTGCAGATGGGACTGGAACAAGATCTATCAATCCTGCTGCGGATCGCCGTGGCAATGCTGCTCGGCGCCACGCTCGGCATCGAGCGGGAGATGGGCAAGCATGCGGCTGGGCTGCGCACGCACATGCTGATCGCCGGTGCCGCCGCCCTCATTGTCGGGCTCGGTGACAGCATTGCCGAGCACTTCCAGGAAGAGCGCTACCGCGACCTGCTGCAGGTCGATCCGGTCCGTCTGATCGAAGCAGTGGTGGCCTGCGTCGGCTTTGTCGCCGCCGGTACGATCCTGCGCGGTTCGCGCGACGATCAGGTCAGCGGCCTGACCACCGCCAGCTCACTGATCATGGCCGCGGCGATCGGTATCGCGGTGGGCATCGGCGAGTACGTGATCGCTGTCGGAGTGAGCGTGTTGTGCCTGATCGTGCTGGTGGTGTTCAGCCGTATCGCTAAAAAACTGGAGTCGTCATGAGCAGCGAACGTCCCTTCGAGATCCAGCGCATCGACCATGTGGTGCTGCGCGTGCAGGATCTGCCACGCGCGGTACGCTTTTACTGCGACGTCCTGGGCTGCACGGTTGCCCGCGAGCGGCCCTCGCTGGGCATGGTGCATCTGCATGCCGGCGAATCGCTGATCGATCTGATCAGTGTCGACGGCCCGCTGGGGCGCGAAGGTGGCGCAGCACCTGGGCGGGAAGGGCGCAATGTCGAGCATGTCTGCCTGCGCGTGGAGCCGTTCGACGCCGAACAGGTGCGCGCGCATCTGCAGGGACTGAAGGTGGCGCTGAGTGGACCGGCCGAGCGCAACTACGGCGCGGAGGGCGACGGTCTGTCGCTGCGCCTGCGCGATCCCGATGGCAACTCGGTCGAGCTCAAAGGCCGCTCCAACGACTGCGGCTGTTAAATGGTAATACCAATGGGCGGGCCTAGACCTATGGTCTAATAGGCTCGCCTTGCGTTTGGCGTTTCAATGCGGGCAGTTTCAACGACTTCCATGAGTATTGGTACTACCAATGCTCATCGTTGAACGTTCTTGGCTCGTGCGGTGCTGACCGCGCGGGCCCCTGTCCGTCTTGATGAGATCCGCCGATGCAGGCCTGGCAACAACTGTATGACCCCGCTGGCAACCTCTGGCTGTCCAGCCTGATCGCGCTGCTGCCGATCGCCTTCTTCTTCGTCGCCCTGGCTGTGCTGCGCATGAAGGGGTGGCTGGCCGGCACGATCACCGTAGCGATCGCGTTGGCAGTGGCCCTGCTGTTCTACCGGATGCCGCTGTCGCAGGCGTTCGCGGCGGCCGGGTATGGCTTCGTCTATGGCCTGTGGCCGATTGCCTGGATCATCCTGGGCGCGGTGTTCTTGTACAAGGTCTCGGTCAAGACCGGACAGTTCGACATCATCCGCGCCTCGATCCTGTCGGTCACCGAAGACCAGCGCCTGCAGATGCTGATGGTCGGGTTCGCGTTCGGCGCGTTCCTGGAAGGGGCGGCCGGCTTCGGTGCGCCAGTGGCGATCACCGCCGCGCTGCTGGTCGGGTTGGGCTTCAAGCCGCTGTATGCGGCCGGCCTGTGCCTGATCGTCAACACCGCGCCGGTGGCGTTCGGCGCGATGGGCATTCCGATCATCGTGGCCGGGCAGGTGACCGGTCTGGATCCGTTCGAGATCGGACAAATGGCCGGGCGCCAGCTGCCGTTCCTGACCCTCATCGTGCTGTTCTGGATCATGGCGATCATGGATGGCTGGCGCGGGGTCAAGGAAACCTGGCCGGCGGTGCTGGTGGCCGGCGGTTCCTTCGCGATCGCGCAGTACCTGACCTCCAATTTCATCGGCCCGGAGCTGCCGGACATCACCGCTTCGCTGACGTCGCTGGTCTGCCTGACCCTGTTCCTGCGCAGGTGGAGGCCCGTGCGGATCTTCCGCTTCGATACCGAGACCAGCGCTGAAGCCGCCGCCCAGGCACTGGAGGCCCCGCGCTATTCCACCGGCCAGATCGTCAAGGCGTGGTCGCCGTTCCTGATCCTGACCGCGATGGTCACGATCTGGAGCATCGCGCCGTTCAAGGCACTGTTCGCCGCCGGCGGCGCGCTGGAGCACTGGGTGCTGAAGATCCCGGTGCCGTCGCTGGATCAGCTGGTACAGAAGATGCCGCCGATCGTGCCGGTGCCCACCGGGTACGAGGCGGTCTACAGGTTCGATGCGGTCTCGGCGACCGGCACGGCGATCATGCTGGGCGCGGTGATCGCAATCGTGCTGCTGAAGATGCGCCCGGCCGCGGCGCTGCGCACCTTCGGCGAAACCGTCAACGAGCTGAAAGTGCCGATCTATTCCATCGGCATGGTGCTGGCGTTCGCCTTCATCGCCAACTACTCGGGGTTGTCGGCAACGTTGGCGCTGGCCCTGGCGCATACCGGCAAGGCCTTCACCTTCTTCTCGCCGTTCCTGGGCTGGCTGGGCGTGTTCCTGACCGGTTCGGACACCTCGTCCAACGCGCTGTTCTCGGCGCTGCAGGCCACCACGGCACAGCAGATCGGCGTGTCCGAGGTGCTGCTGGTCGCGGCCAATACCACTGGCGGGGTAACCGGCAAGATGATCTCGCCGCAGTCGATCGCCATCGCCTGCGCGGCGGTCGGCCTGGCCGGCAAGGAATCGGACCTGTTCCGCTTCACGGTCAAGCACAGCCTGATCTTCACCGTGATGGTCGGCATCATCACCACGGTCCAGGCCTACTGGCTGACCTGGATGATTCCCTGAGCCCATGCGCGGCATTCCGACCACCGGCATCGACCCCATCGCCCGCCACGCGGGCGACAATGGCGGCATGAAGAACGAACGCCTGTCCGACAAGGTGGCCGCGCAGCTGCGTGGCCTGATCCGTGAGCAGAACCTGCAGCCGGGCGACCGGCTGCCGGCCGAGCGACCGCTGGCGGTGCAGCTGGGGGTGTCGCGCACGGCGCTGCGCGAAGCGATCGCGCAGCTGGCCAGCCAGGGCCTGCTGAGCGCGCGGGTCGGCGGCGGCACCTACGTGAGCGAGCCGGCGGCCCGGGCCCGGCAGACCATCGATGAGCCGTTGATGCCGTACCTGCCGCTGTTCCAGGGGGACCCGGAATACCGCTTCGACGTGCTGGAGATCCGCCACGCGCTGGAAGGGGCGACCGCCTGGCATGCGGCATTGCGCGCCACCGACGAAGACCGCGCGAAGATCCGCCAGGCCTTCGACACCATGATGGCCGCGCACGGCAAGGACGACCCCGCCGGTGAGGCGCAGGCCGATGCGGCTTTCCACCTGGCCATCGCCGAGGCCTCGCACAACCTGGTGCTGCTGCAGGTCATGCGCGGCCTGTTCGACCTGCTGCAGACCAATATCTCGCAGAGCCGCGAGAAGCTCTATACCTCGGCCCGCACCTTTGAGCCGCTGTCGGTCCAGCACCGCGAGATGATGGATGGGGTGCTCTCCGGCGACCCGGAACGCGCGCGTGCCGCCGCGCACGCGCACCTGGAATTCGTGCACACCTCCCTGCGCACGCTCGACGACAACGAAGCCCGGCGCGCACGTGCGTCGCGGCTTCCTTCTTCCCACGGTTGACCCATGATCATTTCCGCCTCCACCGATTACCGCGCCGCGGCACAACGCCGCCTGCCGCCGTTCCTGTTCCACTACATCGATGGCGGCGCGTATGCCGAGCACACCCTGAAACGCAACGTCGCCGACCTGTCGGACATCGCACTGCGCCAGCGCATCCTGCGCAACATGTCCGATCTGAGCCTGGAAACGGCGTTGTTCGGCGAACGCCTGGCGATGCCGGTGGCGTTGGCGCCGGTCGGACTGACCGGCATGTACGCGCGCCGCGGTGAGGTGCAGGCGGCGAGGGCGGCGGCGAGCCGGGGGATTCCGTTCACGCTGTCCACGGTGTCGGTCTGCCCGATCGAGGAGGTGGCCCCGGCCATCGATCGGCCGATGTGGTTCCAGCTGTATGTGCTCAAGGACCGCGGCTTCATGCGCAATGCGCTGGAGCGGGCCAAGGCGGCCGGCGTGACCACGCTGGTGTTCACCGTGGACATGCCGACGCCGGGCGCACGTTACCGCGATGCGCATTCGGGCATGAGTGGCCCGAACGCGCCGGCGCGGCGCATGCTGCAGGCGGTGACCCACCCGCGCTGGGCGTGGGACGTCGGCCTGTTCGGCCGCCCGCACGATCTGGGCAACATCTCCACGTATCGCGGCAGCCCGACCGGGTTGGCCGACTACATCGGCTGGCTGGGCAACAACTTCGATCCGTCCATTTCGTGGAAAGACCTGGAGTGGATCCGCGAGTTCTGGACCGGCCCGATGGTGATCAAGGGCATCCTCGATCCGCACGATGCGCGCGATGCCGTGCGTTTCGGGGCCGACGGCATCGTGGTCTCCAACCACGGCGGGCGCCAGCTGGACGGCGTGCTGTCCACCGCGCGGGCCTTGCCGGCGATCGCCGATGCGGTCAAGGGTGAGTTGAAGATCCTGGCCGATTCGGGCATCCGCAACGGCCTGGACGTGGTGCGCATGATCGCGCTCGGCGCGGACAGCGTGCTGCTCGGCCGCGCCTTCGTCTATGCGCTCGCCGCGCAGGGCGAGGCCGGCGTGGCCAACCTGTTGGATCTGATGGCCAAGGAAATGCGTGTGGCGATGACGCTCACCGGCGCGAAGACCATCGCCGATATCAGTGCCGATTCGCTGGTGGACGCCACCCGGCGCCTTGCGGTCGCACCGTGAGCGGCGTCGGCAGCGATAGCGCCACGTTGCTTGCGCAGCTGCGCGGCATCGTCGGCGACGCGCACGTGCTCTCGGGCGACAAACCGACGCGGCGCTTCCGCAGGGGCTACCGCTTCGGCGACGGCCCGGTGCTGGCGGTGGTACGCCCGGGCACGCTGCTGGAACAGTGGCGCGCCCTGCAGGTCATCGTGGCGGCCGATGCCATCGTGATCATGCAGGCCGCCAACACCGGCCTCACCGGCGGCTCCACCCCCGATGGTGCCGATTACGACCGTCCCGTGGTGATCATCAGCACGCTGCGCCTCACCGGCGTGCAGCTGATCAACGCGGGCCGCCAGGTGGTGTGCCTGCCTGGGGCGACGTTGGACCGTCTGGAGAAAGTGCTCGCGCCGCTGGATCGCGAGCCGCACTCGGTGATCGGTTCGTCGTGCATCGGCGCGTCGGTGCTGGGCGGGGTCTGCAACAACTCCGGTGGCTCGCTGGTGCGGCGTGGCCCGGCGTATACCGAGATGGCGCTGTTCGCCCAGGTCGATGCCCACGGCCAGCTGCAGCTGGTCAATCATCTTGGCATCGCGCTGGGCGACACCCCCGAGCAGATCCTGGAACGGCTGCAGCGCGGCGACTACGCGCCCGCCGATGTGGACAACGGCAACGGCCGCGCCGCCTCCGACCCGCGGTATGCCGAGCAGGTGCGCCAGGTCGATGCAGCCACGCCGGCACGCTACAACGCCGATCCCTCGCGCCACTACGAAGCCTCCGGCTCGGCCGGCAAGCTGGCGGTGTTCGCGGTGCGGCTGGATACGTTTGCGCGCGAGCCGGGTGAGGTGTTCTACATCGGCAGCAACGCGATGGAGGATCTGACCGCGATCCGCCGCCATCTGCTGACCGCGTTCGAACGCCTGCCGATCTCCGGCGAGTACCTGCACCGCGAGGCGTATGACATCGGCGAGCGCTACGGCAAGGACACCTTCCTGCTCATCGATCGCTTCGGTACGGCCCGGGTGCCGGCTGCGTTCGCGTTGAAAAGCCGCGTCGATGGCTGGTTCGAAAGTCTCGGCCTGCGCGGGGTCACCGACCGGGTGATCCAGTGGGCGATGCGCTGCCTGCCACGCCATCTGCCCGCGCGCATGGGCCAGTTCCGTGACCGCTACGAGCACCATCTGCTGCTCAAGGTGTCGGCGGTGGATGCCGCCGCAACCGAGACCTTCCTGCGCAATCACTTCGCTGACGGCGAGGGCGACTTCTTCCAGTGCACCGCCGGGGAGGGGCGCAAGGCGTTCCTGCATCGCTTCGCCGTGGCCGGCGCGGCCGTGCGGTATCGCGAAGTGCACCGGCGCGAGGTCGAGGACATCGTGGCCCTGGACGTGGCGCTGCGACGCGACGACCGCCAGTGGGTGGAACACCTGCCATCCAACCTCGATGCATGCCTGGCCGGCAAGCTGTATTACGGCCATTTCCTGTGCCACGTGTTCCATCAGGACTACATCGTGCGCAAGGGGGAAGATCCATTGGCCATCGAGCACGCGATGTGGGCGCTGCTGGATGCGCGCGGTGCCGAGTATCCGGCTGAGCACAACGTGGGCCACCTGTACCCGGCCAAGCCGCCGCTGGCGGCGTTCTACCAGCAGCTGGATCCCAGCAATACGCTCAATCCGGGCATCGGCCAGACCCCGAAGACGCGCGGATGGGGCAGCTGCGACTGCACCACCCACGGGTAGAGCCACCCATGGGGTGGCTTTACCCGCGCGGAATCACTCGCAACGGACGGCGGTGATCACGTTGTCCTTGTCGATGAACACCCGCAGGCGATCCTGGCGCAGGTCACGGGTGGTGATCGTGGCCGGGCCGATCGGGTTGATCAGGCCGGCGCCGCTCTGTACCAGCAGCTTGCGCATGTTCGCTTCGTCGGCCGGCTGGCCAACAGCCCAGCCCAGCGCATCGGCCTTGCACAGGCCCGGGCCCTTGATTTCCGGCCCCGGCGTGCTGACGCAGGCGGCCAGTGACAGGGTGCCTGCGAGCATGATCGCGGCGAGGGGATAGCGGTAAAGGGATGTCATCGGGTCGCTCCTGCGGGGTCAGGCGCCGACCATACCACCGCGGTGCGCAGGGACGTGTGGTGGCTACCCTGGCGTTACACTGACGGCCTCTCACGATCGATCATGCCGGGAGTCGCAGGTGCTGCACGTGTTCATGCTTGGCGGGCGCCATGCCCGGGCCAGCATCGAGGTCCACGATGTGGCCTTCGCCAACGTCGATGTCATCGAAGAGGCCTACCCGCAGTTGCGCCAGGAGTGGTTCGGCGAACGCAAAGGGCTGCATGTCGATGGCTGGCTCGCGGTGGATGGGGTGGAGGCGTACCAGGTGCGCTTCGGCGAGGTGGCCCCGGCGGCGGGCGCGCCGCGGCTCTACTTTCTCAATCTCGGCGGGTATGCCGCCGGCGCGCTGGGCGAGGCCCATGACTACCGGCTGCTGGTCGCCACCAGTGTCGAAGAGGCCAAGCACAAGGCCAGGGCGCTGCGCGATGCCAGCTGGTTCAAGCCGCATACCGATGCCCTGCTGGAGGTCGATGACTGCATCGCCATCGATCAGGTCGGCGGCCGGTATGTGCAGCTTGAGCGCGGGGAGCACCAGGGCATCGCGCTGGTCAGTGACTACATCGTGATCGGCTGAACGGCCCCGATTGCCCGCGGCCGTGCCGCTGGCGCATAGTGTCGCGGTCTTGTGAGGTCCGGCGATGTCGCCGCGACAGGTCAACCAACGGAAGTAGCGCATGCAGAGCAGGAAGATCACCGCCGCAGTGATCGTGACGCTGGGAATGATGATGGCAGGCAACGCCGTGGCGGCCGAGCCGGACGCACCGGTGTTCGGTGGCTGGCGCAACCTGCATTCGGCCAGTGGCGCCGAGCCGGTACTGAGGAACCAGCCGTTTGCGATCCTGCCGGGCGAGGTTGCCAAGGGCGAGCGCTTCGCGATCCTGGACCGCGAGAACAAGCAGGCAGTGTGCTGCCTGGTGGTGGACAGCGACCGCCTCGATGCGATCGCGCTGGAGACCCGCTACCGGCTGCCCGGGGTATGGATCGCCGATCTGCTCGGCAACGAGGACTACAACCGCCGGCACGGCGACCCGCATGTGTTCGCGATGAAGCGCGAAGGCGAGCTGGTCGACCACGTCTTCTCGCAGGAAGGCGGCGGCTACAGCGACCTCGGAGGCCTGCTGCTGCCGGCCGGGGCTGCGCTGGATGCCGGCGGCAGCATCAAGCTCGGCACCGTCATGTACCGCCTGCAGGTGCAGTCGCAGCGGTTCGCCGATGACAACGGCGCGCTGGATCGTTACACCCTGCAGCCGCCGGCACCGGCCGCGCCGGTGGTAGTCGAGGTGCCGTACAGCACCTACTGACACGGAAGCGACAGAACCGGCACGGTACAATCGCGCCCGCCCACCGGCCGTGCCGGCCGGGCCCGCATCCTTGTCCGAGCCTGTCCGTGATCGCCCGATTCTTCCTGTCCTGTGCGCTGCTGCTGTTGGCCGCCTGCGCCACGCCGGCCCGGCCACCGGCCAAACCGCCCGCCAATCCAGACGCCCTGTGGGGCATCATCCAGCGCGATTGTGCCGGCGATGCCGCCCCCCGTGGCAGCTGCCTGGCGGTGGCCGCCGAGGCGCAGCGCCGCGATGTGCTGCTCAAGGATTCGCACGGCCACTACCAATTCCTGGTGTTGCCGCTGGACCGGGTCTCGGGGATCGAAAGCCCCGCGCTGCTGCGGGCCGGAGCACCGAACTACTTCGCCGCGGCCTGGGCCGCCCGCAGCCACACCGAGCAGGCGCTGGGCCGGTCCCTGCCGCGCGACGTGGCCAGCCTGGCCTTGAACTCCCCGCATGGGCGCTCCCAGCACCAGTTGCACATCCACGTGGATTGCCTGCGGGCGGATGTCCTGACCCAGCTGCGCCGGCTGCAGCCCTCCATCGGCGCGGACTGGCAACCACTGCCGGAGCCGCTGCGCGGGCATGCCTATCTCGCCCGCCAGCTGCCGGGTGCCGAGCTCACCGCGAATCCGGTCCGTCTGCTGGCCGCTCATCTGGCCGAGCCTGCCGATATCGGCAACTGGTCGCTGGTGGTGGCCGGGCAGACGGACCCCGCCGGTGCCCCGGGCTTCGTGCTGCTGGCCACCCGGCTGGACCTGGCAGCGGGCAACAAAGCCAGTGGCGAGGAACTCCAGGACCATGCCTGCGCCGTGCTGACCGGTGCAACCGGGCCGCTGGAGGGCGTGCTGTGAGGCGCACCTGGGCGTGGGCGGTATGGATGGTGCTGCCACCGTTGCCCGCGTTGTGCTGGGCAGCGGCGGATGACGCGGGTGCACGCCTGCAGGACGTGTCCGGCAATCGGCTGATACCGCTCGCGGCAGCGCCTGCAGGGGCAAGTGATGCGGCGGCCGGCGACCAAGGGTTCGACCCGCGCTGGTACTGCAGCGCGGACCAGCACTGGTGCGTGCGCGTGCAGCCGGGCGACGACGAGGAACAGGTGGTGCTGATCGTGCGTGAGCGCTCCGCTGGCAGGGATATCTCCCGCCGCGCGATCGCGCTGGCCATCGGCAACGCCGAGGGCGGCCTGCAGCCTTGGCCGGCCCTGGTCGAACTTGGCCCGGCCGCGGGGGGCGGTGTACTGGTCGGCGTGGATGCCCAGGCCAGCACGATGTACTCCGGCGGCGGCGCCAGCGTGACCGAGCGGGTCGTGGCGCGCGTCATGCGCCACGCAGCCGACGCCGACGCCGACTCTGGCGAGGTGCTGCGGCTGCCGGTGCAGGGCCATGCCAGCATCCGCGCCTGCTTCAGCGAGCGTGATATGGACCTCCGCGCCGGCGCCTGTCACGACGAGTATGGTTTCGATGCAGCGCTGAGCCTGGATCCGGCTGGCGAGGGCATGCCGGTGCTGCACTATCAAACGCACGCGCACCGGTTTCCTGCGTTTGCCTCACGCAACCAGGATTCGCTTGCGCATGGCCGGGTAAAAACGTCGGAACTGCGCACCGTGTCGGATCCGGCCTGCTCGTATCAGCGGGTGTACCGCTTCCAGAACGGTGCCTATATGGCCGATCAGGCATTGCCGGACTGCAGCGAATTCACCGAACTGTAGTGGGGCGCGGGAATCCAACGCGCGATTGAAATAAAAACCGCGGACGTGGCACGTTATAGTGGCCGTTCAATGCGGTTCCCGCTTTCGCGCCCGGGCTGACTGGCGCGTCGTATCCGACTTAATCCATGACTGCTGAAACCACGACTCCGCCCGCCGCTGCGCCGTCCCAGGCCACCGGTCCGCTGTTCTACCAAGCGCCCGTGCCGCTGCGCTCGGATCTGCATGCCGCCTGGCGCCTGGTGCCCGACACCGCGCATTTTGCTGCCGACACCAATGCGATCCCCGCCGTGATCGGCGAGTTCGGCTCGCTGGCCCAGCATTACCCGATCATTTTCACCGGGAAGGACGCGATGCCGCTGGTGGCCGTCGGCCTGGCCCAGCGCAACCTGTTCGTTGCCGATGGCGTATGGGACGAGCAGAGCTACGTGCCGGCGTACGTGCGCCGCTACCCGTTCGTGTTCATGCAGGCCGGTGAGCAGGACGAGTACGTGCTCGCGCTCGACTCGGCCGCCAAGCAGGTCAACCAGGGCCAGAGCGAGGACGGCGTGCCGCTGTTCCAGGATGGCAAGGCGACCGAGATTGTCGACAACGCGATGCGCTTCTGCGGCGATTACACGCGCGAGCATGATCAGACCCGTCGCTTCACCGCTGCGCTGATCGAGAACGAACTGCTGATCGACCGCAACATCGACGTCACCCTGGCCGATGGCCGGCAGATGTCGATCAACGGCTTCCAGGTCGTGGACGTGGAAAAGTTCGCCGCGCTGCCGGACGCCACCGTCGTGGCCTGGCACCGCAGTGGCTGGCTGGCGCTGGTCCATCATCACCTGAGCTCGCTGGCACGTTTCAGCGCACTGGTGAGCCGCCAGAGCGCGCTGCCTGCCGACGCCTGAGTCCAGGCGCACGCGCAATGACGAAAACGGCGGCCGCAGGCCGCCGTTTTTCGTTGTGCGGGGGCAGGGCGGTGCTCAGTCGCGGGTGCTGACTTCCCAATTGGCATGCACCACACCGGGCTGACGCTGCAGGCGCGCGATCACGGCATCGAGCTCGTCGGCACTGACGGCGGTGCTGACCAGGATCGCCACCAGTTCGACCGGGCCGTCGCCGTGCTCGATCACCTGCACGTCGCTGACCGGGTACTGCGCGGCTTCCAGCGCGTCCACCAGGCGCTCGCGCGCCAAGGGCGTGGCGGCAGGGTCCACGCTCAGGCGGACCTCGTAGGTGGCCTCGGAGGCGGCCTCGTTGATCGGAATGCGGTTGATCGCGTTGACCAGCGGCCGCAGCAGCGTGTTGCCGGCGATGATCAGCACCGTCAGCAGCGCGCCCTCGGCCAGCATGTCCGCACCGGTGCAGGCGCCGACCGCCGCCGAACACCACAAGGTGGCCGCGGTGTTCAGGCCGCGCACGTTCATGCCTTCCTTCATGATCACACCGGCGCCGAGGAAGCCGACCCCGGAGACCACGTAGGAGATCACCCGCACGGCTTCGGCGCTGCCGGCGATGCGCATGCCCAGATCCACGAAGGCGGCCGCGCCGACTGCCACCAGTACATTGGTGCGCAGCCCGGCGGTGCGCTGGCGGTACTGCCGTTCCGCGCCGATCAGGGTGCCGAGCACGAACGCGGCCACCAGGCTGACCACGGTGTCCAGGAAGGGATACAGCTCGAAGGTCTGGATGAAGCGCATGCGGAGTCCTTGCAGGGCAGGGCTTAGGCGAAATCCCGATAAGCATATCCCGGCCGGTCATTTCCCCCTTTTCTGCCTGTTCAGCAGAATCACGGCCCCTCCCTCACTACGCTCTGGCACGGGCCTGTCCGCGCCGGGACGTACCTCTTTTACCGGAAGTCTGCATGTCTGTGCTGTATCGCCCGCTGCGTCGGCGGGCCTTGGTTCTGTCGTTGTTGCCCCTGCTCGGCGCAGGCGCTGTCGTCCACGCCGCCGATGCGCCCACCCAGCTCGATGCGGTCACGGTCACCGGCTCGCGCATTCCCCGCGCCAGTGTGGAAGGACCGTCCCCGGTGACCGTGATCACCCAGGAACAGATCGAGGCGCAGGGCTACCGCAGCGCCTTCGAAGCGCTCAGCGCACTGACCGAGAACACCGGCAATGTGCAGGGTGAGGACTTCGGCAACACGTTCACCCCCGCCGCCAACACCATCAACCTGCGCGGCCTCGGCCCCAACCGCACGCTGGTGCTGGTCAACGGTCGCCGCCAGTCGGATTACCCGCTGGCCTATGAAGGCTCGGTCAATGTGGTCAACCTGGCCAACATTCCCAGTGCGCTGATCGACCGGATCGAAGTGCTGGCCGGCGGTGCCTCGGCGGTGTATGGCTCCGATGCGATCGCCGGCGTGGTCAACATCATCCTGAAGAAGACCTATGACGGCGTCGGCATCAATGTGCGCGCCGGCACCACCGAACAGGGGGGCGGCGACAACCAGCGCCTGCAGGCGGTCGGCGGCGGCTCGGGCGAGCAGTGGGACGCGATCTTCGGCCTGGAGATCGCCAACCGCAAGGCGATCTATGGTTCGCAGCGCGATTTCATGGATTCGCTGACCGACGATCCGCGCGGCGTGGCGCCGCTCGCGACGGCCGTGGCCTATCGCCGCAACGCCTCCACCAACAACTACATCGATCCCGGCACCGACGGCTGCGATGCCTCCAGCACGCTGTATGGCGGCAGCGTCTTCCGTGCGCAGAATCCGCGCCAGGGCTGGTACTGCGGCAGCAATGAAGCCGCGCCCACGTTCTGGACCGTGCAGACCGAGAAGCGCAACATCGACGCGTACAGCGCGGTGACCTGGCGCTTGAATGATCGCCAGGAACTGTTCGCCGATGCGGCCATCGGCACCGCGCGCATCTACAACAACACCCGCGCACCGAGCTGGACCTCTTCGCGCAATTATTTCTACAACCAGAACAGTGGCCAGCTGGAAAGCTGGTACCGGCGTTTCGCGCCCGAAGAGATCGGTGGGGTGCAGCGCAATGCCAACCGTTTCCTGGAGCAGTCGTGGTCGTTCAACGTGGGCGCCCGCGGCAGCATCGGCAGCTCGGACTGGGACTACGAAGCGGCCTACAGCCGCTCGCGCTATGAGAACAGGACGCAGCGCCCGGGGCTGCTGGTCGGTATCAACGAGTACCTGCTCGGCCCGCAGCTGGGCACCCGCAACGGCGTGGAGGTCTACGCACCGGATCCGTCGCGCCTGTACCAGCCGCTGACTCCAGGCGAATACGAGGGCCTGTCGGACCGTTACGAGAGCCGCAACGCCGCGTGGCTGCAGACGGCCAGCGTTAGCGTCAACGGCCAGCTGTTCGATCTGCCCGGCGGCCGTGCCGCGCTGGCAGCCGTCGTCGAAGCCGGCAGCCAGGGCTACAGCAACCGCCCGGACCCGGCGTTGGCGCAGGGGGTGTTCTGGAATCTCAACGCCGGCATTCCCGCCGGTGGCGAACGTGACCGCTATGCGGCCGGCGTGGAACTGCAGCTGCCGTTGCTGGAGCGTCTGACCGCTACCGTCGCCGGCCGTTACGACCAGTACCGCGCCGCCGGGGACCACCTGGGCAAGACGACCTGGAGCACGGGCCTGGAGTTCCGTCCGTTCGATACGCTGCTGCTGCGCGCCAGTGCAGCGACCAGCTTCCGTGCGCCGGACATGAACTACGTGTTCGCCACCGAAACGCGCGGCTACAACCCCGGCATGACCGACTACTGGCGCTGCCGAAGTGCGGGGCAGGCATACGATGACTGCGACTTCAGCGGGCTGGCGATCGACTACACCAGTGGCGCCAACCCACAACTGCAGCCGGAAACCGCTACGTCCTACGGTCTGGGCTTCGTGTGGTCGCCGTCGGCCAACCTGGACTTCACCGCCGACTACTACGACATCCGCATCGATGACGAGGTCACCAACCTGGATGCCACCCGCATCCTGAAGGACGAAGCGGACTGCCGCCTTGGCCAGACCGTGGGTGGCGACGCACGCGACATCGGCTCGGCACAATGCCAGGACGCGTTGCGTCGCGTGATCCGCAATCCGGCCGATGCCGCCGTGCAGCCCAACCAGGTGGTGCGCGTGCTGATCAATCCGATCAACGCCGCCTCCGAAACCGTGCGCGGCATCGACCTGAAGTCGAACCTGCGCTGGGACGCGGGCCGCTATGGTCGCTTCTCGGCCCGCGTCGCGTACTCGCTGGTGATCGATCACAGCTACCGCCAGTTCGCTGGCGATGACGTGCAGGACCAGCGCAACTCGCTGGATTCCTACCAGTGGCGCAGCAAGGTCAACGGCAGCGTCACCTGGGCGATCAACGACTGGACCGCCACCCTGTACGGCATGCGCTACGGCTCGCTGCCGAAGACGGACGGCAGTGGTCGCATCGCGCCGTACATGACCTACAACGCCAGCCTGTACCGCAAGCTCAACGACAACGCCACGCTCGGCCTGATCGTCAACAACCTGCGTGACAGCCGCCCACCGGCAGACAAGAACGGCGGTGGTTGGCCGTTCTACCCGGTCGGCAACTACGACCCTTACGGCCGTCAGTTGTGGCTGGAGTTCGACTACCGCTTCCTGTAATCCGCTCGCGGGCCCGGCAATGCCGGGCCCGCTGCGTTTGGGTCACAGGCGTCGAAGCTGCTCAGATCACCATCGCGCCCAATACCGCCAGTGCCAGGATGATCAGCAGCACGCCAGACAGGCGCTCGATCCACGGCAGCGCTGCGTTGAATCGGCCCATCGCTGCCGCGCGCCCAACCATACCGGCCATCAACAGGTCCCAGCCGAGCACCACCGCGAACATCCACACCGCATAGAGCAGCCGTGTTCCGGCGGTAGTGTCCGGCCCACCCAACATGGCCGCCAAGCTGGCGTAGAACAAGGCGTTCTTGGGGTTGAGCAGGGCGGAGGTGGCGCCCAGTCCGAGGGCTCGGAACCACGCCGAACGCTGTGCCAGGCGGGACAGCTCCGCCGGTTGCTCACCCGGCAGACGCAGTGAGGCGGTCCCGGCATGGCGCAGGAACAGCAGGCCGATGTAGAGCAGGAAAGCGCAGCCCGCTATCTGGATCACCTGAAACAGCGCGCTGCCCGCCTGCAGCCCCGCGACGCCGAAGAATGCCAGCGCAATATAGGCCCCATTGGCCAGTGCGACCCCGATGCAGGCGCCGCTTGCAACACGCCAGCCCTGACGGATTGCGGTGCGGGTGATCAGCAAGAAGTCCGGCCCGGGCGACAGCAACGCCAGAAAGTGCACGGCAGCAACGAGCAGAAACTGTTCCATGGGGGGTAGGCAGGCTTCAACGGGGCGCCTGACTGTGCCGGTGTTGCGGGTTGATGTATTGCACGATATTGCGCAGTACTCAGCGGCGATAACGGCCTGGCGTAATACCGGCGTGAGCCTTGAACAGGCGCTGGAAATGGCTCTGGTCTGCAAAGCCGAGCGCGTGTGCGACCTCGGCCAGCGGTTGCCCTTGAGCAAGGCGCTCGCGGGCGAGATTGATCCGCCGATTGAGCTGCCAGGCATGTGGCGTCAGCCCAGTGGCCTTGCGAAACGCCCGGATCATCGCGTAGCGGTCCATCCCCGTGCATGTGGCCAGATCGGCCAGCGATACGCTCGACATCGGCGCGGCATCCAGCAGGGCGAGTGCTGGCTGCAGTCGCCGGTGTTGCGCTGCGCTTGCGTCCGGGGCGGGAACCGGCGCCCCGGCAGTGACGTCGAGATCGTCGATGAAAGCGACGATGGCTGCTTCTTTTTCTCCGGGATCGGCACCGGAGAACAGCAGGGCATTCATGTCGCAGAACGTCCGGTAGCGCGCAAGGCTGCGGTCGATCCGGATCAGCGGCGCCGTTGGGGCGCTTTTGTCGATGGATTGCATGTCTTCTGTGACTGCCGCCACCCATGCCGCATCCAGATGCAGCATCTGATAGCTCCAGGCGGTGTTGGGCGCCGGATTGCAGGCGTGTACACGGTGCGCCGGCACGATGACCAAGGTGCCTGGTTGAAGGCGGTGCTGTCCGCCAGGCGCGCCGCTGAAAATGCTCTCACCCGCGTCCACGGCGCCGATCGACCAGGTTGGATGACTGTGCGGGCGGTAACAGGCCCGGCTGTTGCACGCGCGGCGTGACTCAACCCAGGGCAGCCGGGGGTCGCGCCAGACGTCATTATCCGAGGCAATGCGGCCGGAAGGGCGGCGCTCGCGTATGCTCACCGCCTGAAACTCACTGCAATCCATGCGCCATGGTAAATCACCTTCACTACCGCCGTGCGCTGCCAGACGACGCCGCTGCCTGCATCGATCTGCGCGGACGCACCCGCGAGAACGCCTTCTCCGCCGCTCAGCTGGCCGAACTGGGCATCACCGAAGACAGCTGGGCGGCCGGTATCCGTGACGATGCATTGCCGGGGCATGTCGCACTCGAAGACGGGCGGATGGTCGGCTATTGCTTTGGCGATCGCGAAGGCGGCGAGATCGTGGTCCTGGCGTTGCTGCCGGCCTATGAAGGGCGGGGCATCGGTCGGCACTTGCTGGATCTGGCCATCGCCGATCTGGTCGAGGCGGGCCATACGCGGCTGATCCTGGGGTGTGCAGCGGATCCGGCGGTGCGCTCGCACGGGTTCTATCGTTATCTCGGCTGGCGGCCGACCGGTGAGATCGATGCGCTGGGCGATGAGGTGCTCGAGCTGCACGTGGGCGCCACGCCGTAGGATCGGGGTAGGGCGTAGGACTGACTCCGTGTCGGGATCATCCGCGTCGCGCGTCCAGCGTGCGGCAGGTCACGGCCGGGGATGATGGGCCGGGGAGATGCTGCAGCCTCCTGGAGGGAGCTGAGCCATGCCTGTGTGGATGTTGGCCATCATGATGAGCGCTGCAGCGAGCGAGGCTTCTCCGCGGCAGGTGCACACCTGTGTCGTGGAAGGCAACCGTCAGTACCAGTCCACGCCGTGCAGCGGCCGGACCGAGCGCATCCGTGACATGCCGCCGCCTGTGGATACGCGCGCCAATGCGTTGTACATCGAATCGCTTCGCCAGGAGCTCAAGTCCAAACGGCGCGCAGAGACCGCACCGGCGCGCCCGCGCCGGTCGCCGCGCCGCAACGTGCGGCCGGCGCCCGCCTTCCGGGGCGCAGTGATCTCGGTGCATGCCGATCCGCTCCGGTGCGATGCCGCGCGCCGCCAGCGCGAGGCAACCTACGCAAAGGCGGGTGACCGCCCGAGCCTGGCACTGAGCCGGCGGATGGATGACCTGGTGCACGATGCCTGCCGATGAGGTGCAGGCATCGTCGGCAGTCACTGCCGTCAGTGGCGGTCCATCAGATAGCGCGCCACGGCATCGAACGCCGGCAGGGTGGTCGGGTCATTGGCGCTGTTGCCGGCCACCGGGTGCGAGCCGAACCGCGCGATCACCACGCGTGCGGTGGGATCGATGTACAGCGCCTGGCCGTGCACGCCGCGCGCCATGTAGGCGCCATGGTCGTTGTGCGATATCCACCACATGCCGCGATAGCTCCAGCCCGGCAGCTGGGGATAGCCGGCCTTGGCGGAGGCCTGCTTGTTGCCGCCAGCGCGGATACGGGCGATCGCGGCGGCGGGCACGATGGGCTGGCCGTTGATCTTGCCATCGTCAAGCAGCAGCTGGCCGACGCGGGCCAGATCACGCAGGCCGGCATTGAAGCCGCCGCCCGCAAACGGCGTGCCGGTGGAATCAACGGTGTAGTACGCGTCCTGCTCGGCGCCAAGGCGTTGCCAGATCCGCGATTGCAGCACCTGTGCAACCGACTGCCCCGTACGCCGGGCGATGATCCAGCCCAGCGCGTCCGTATTGATCGTTTTGTAGCCGAACGCCTCGCCGTGGCGGCCCTGCTTCTGCACGGTCTGCAGGTAATCGTAATAGCTGCGCGGCCCGGTGTAGCCGGGGGCAGGGGGCAGGGTGCTGCCCGCGGCGGAAAACGCCCAGACCTCGGCGTTGGGGTCGGCGTAGTCTTCGCTGTAGCTCAGTGCCGTGGTCATCTCCAGTACCTGCTTGACCGTGGCATCGCCGAACGCACTGTCCTTCAGCTCGGGAACAATCGCGCTGACGCGCTGGGTTTCATCGATCACCCCCTCGGCGACCAGCATCTCGCCGAGCAGGCCGGTCATCGACTTGCTGACGGACATCGCACCGTGCTGGCCGTGCTCGTCCAGGCAGCCGCTGTAACGTTCGTAGACCACCACCCCGTCGTGCAGCACCACGATGCCGTCGGTGTAGTTGGCCAATAGCGACTGTGCCCAGGTCATCTGACGGTTGGTGCCGGTGGGCGTGAACGACAGCGCGTCGATCGCGGCATCCAGCCGACGCGGCAGGTCATGCGCGGCACCCGGTCCCCGGCTGACGCCCACGGTGGGCATCAACTGGCGGAAATGGCAGGCCGTCCAGCGCAGCTTGGGGAAGCTGAAATAGTCGTCATCCGTGTAACGGATGCGCTTGTCTTCCGGCGGCGGCGCGCCCTGCATCCAGCCCAGCCGCCTGGGATCGGACGCTTCGGCCGACAGTGGCGGCGATGCGGGCGGGGCCGGGGCGGCAGGGGCGGCGACCGGCAGGGCGAGCGCGGCAACCAAGGCCGCGGCCAGCCGTGTGCGGGAGGACACCAGGGCGGCGCGCGCGCGGGACAGGGCGCTACGGGGGCGTGGAACGGGCATGGTGCACTCCTTGCTGATGCGCAGTACGTCTGCGCCACCAAGGGTACTGCACCGGAAAGAACGACGGCGCCCTCGGCGCCGTCTGTCACGTGCCCTGCAACTACAGGGCGTCATGCCGTTACGGGTTGCCGGGGTTGCCCTGCGGGGCAGGGTCCGGCGTGGCCGTCTCGGCCGAGGGCAGCGATAGTGCCGGGTTCAGCTGCTGGGCCTGCAATGTCTGGATGCGCTGGTTGAGCGCGTCCAGTTCGCTGTGGCTGCTGCGCAGGTCCGTGCTCAGGCTGACCGCCTGCTGCTTGGCCTGTTCCAGCGAAGCGCTGACCTGCAACGACTGCTGGCGCTGGAGATCTGCTTCCTGCTGCAGGCTGCGCAACCGCTCTTCGTTGTAAGCGACCAGATTCTCGGTATAGCGCTTGCCGGCCTGCAGGCGGGTGGTGTCGATATACACCTGGGCCAGCTGCTCGGTCTGCTCGACGAATGTGCGGTAGACCTTCTCGGCATTGTCGACCGAATCGGTCTTGATCACGCGCCAGAAATCCTTCTCGTGGAACAGCGCCACGTAATAGTTCAGCGTGCTGGTATTGAACAGCAGGCTGGCACCATAACTGCCGTTATAGGTGGTGCGCAGCTCGGTGAGCTGCTTGGAATCGACCAGCTGGCGCAGTTCATCCACGGTATTGCGGACCACCGGCGCCGGGCGCGCAGCGGCATCCACGGCCGGCTCGGCACGCGGTGCGCGCGCGGCCAGGGCCTGCGGGACGACGCTCAACGTCAGCAGCAACACAATCCCACCGGTCAGCGCGTGCGCGACGATGGAACCAACCCCTTTTCTCTCTCGCATATTCAGGCCATCCACGAGTGGATTATCAGTGAAGTAAAGTCCCCGCCGGAGTCTAGCACGCACAATCGCGTGGTCTGCACTTCGCCACAGCGTCAATAAACCAACTGCGCCGGGGTGCACTGGATGGACTGCATGTGCACGTCGGTCCGGCCCAGCTCCAGCCCGAGTATCTGGGCCAGGGTCTGCGAGAGCAGGGTGCCGACGCCGTTGAGGAGCGGCTTGAGGGTCTCCAGCACCGGGGTCAGTGCCAGGCACAGCAGGCCGCTGCAGCGGACCTGGTCGGTGCCGGGGTCGGTCACCCCGGTGCCGCCGCCGAGGTCCTGCAGGCCGCCGGGCCGGGTCTGCATGTAGGAGGCCAGGTTGGATTTCACGCAGTTGTTGTAGTTGAGCAGGCTGCTGAGCAGGCTGTTGCAGCGGTTGATCACCAAGCCGCCAAGCAGAGAGCCGAGCAGGCCGCTCAATGCTCCCATGCCTTCGCCGGTGACCGTAGCGTTGTAGCCGTCCCAGACGGATCCCGCCTTGAAACAGGTATCGAGATACAGAATCCCGCATGCGAACGGCACGCCATTGGGTACAGTCCAGTCGCCCAATGCACCGACGCCATGCACCGGATCACCATGGCGCAGCAGCTCGATGGTCTTCTTGGCATCGTAGAACCCATTACCTGGATTGGCCGCCTTGAGATACTGGTCCGCCAATCGATTGGCGATAGCAGCATCGGTGGTGCCCTGCTTGCCCGGGGTGACCACGTTGCTCAGAACGCGCAGCAGCTCGCTCACCAGGCCGGAGACGGCCGATCCGACCTGCGCCTGGTTGAAGTAAGTGGACGCGGTTTCCCCGGCGGCCAGGGTGATGGCTTCATCGTGGGTGAGCGCAGTGAGGGAAATCTTGTCGGTGACCAGCGGCGCCCCCAGCAGGGTCAGCAGCTGCTCGTTCTGCAGCCCGGTATCGCACACGTTGCGCTGCGAGAACTGACTGGCCGCATCCACACGGCCGACGCAGGCGCGCAGCAGCGACGACTGCACCCGCACCGTGGCCGTTGGCGGGGTGGCGCCACAGTTCAGTGCTTCCAGCGTGCCCATCGCGTTGGTCACATCTGCATAGATCGGCAGGTTCAGACGGATGCCCAGCGTATTGAGGATGGGGCCGAGCAGCGCCAGGCCGCCGGTATCGATATTGATCTTCAGCCGGACCTGCGCATTGTAGGCGCGCGTGCCGACACCGCCGATGGCGATGGACGGCGGTTCAATGATCGCCGCCTGCGTTTTGACCATGCCAAGGATGTCCAGATTGTTGACCGTGACCCCGTTGCCGCCGTTGGCGATGCTGATGCTGGTGGTGATCAGGTCCAATGCGCTGACGTCGGCCTGCAGTGCCGGCGATGCCGGGCCTTCGGGAGCCACGATGTGTGCAAACAGGCCGCCCGCGGCATCGGTGCTGCCCAGCTGGATAGTGAGTCGGTTGAGATCGAGCTTTGCCGCGAGTGCATCGCGCAGTGCACTCAGGTCCACGTTGGCGACACCCCTGTTGGTCAGCACGGTGGCCGTGGCATCCAGCAGCTGCCCGAGCGAGACCCGGTTGGCGGCCAGCAGTGCGTTGAACTCGGCGACGCCGATATTTGCGTTGACTGGAATTCCCAGTGCCTGCAGCAGGCCGCCCGGGCTGACCTTCGCCTGGGCCAAACCGTCATAGCCAAGCAGGGTGGTCCGGTCCAGATTGACACCCACCAGATTGAGCACGTTGCCCAACGGCGTCGTGCCATTGACCCGCAGCAACTGCGAGCCCACCGAGAACACCGCGATCGGCGGGGCGCGGGTCGCCACGGCCTCCGCACGCAGCGTGGGCAGGCGCGTGTTCTGGCCGAAGAACGGCACGACCGAGCGCGTCGCGACCACTTTGACCGCGTTGAGCGGGCTGGCCGCGTCCAGGATCATGCTGAAATGATCGTCCGCGCCGCGGCTCGGGTTCCAGTTGCCGCACTGGATCGCCAGCGTGCCGGTGAAGCCGTTGTCCTTCTGCGCGTTGCCGCGGGCGGCGCTGTTGTCCGTGCGGTTGGCATTGCACAGGTCCAGCCGCTGCGCGCCGGCCATCGAGGCCAGGTCCACCACCTTCTGCGCATCGCGCTTGGCCCAGTACAGATAGCCCACTTCGACCAGGCCGAGCATGCCGACCAGGCCAAGCAGCACCAGCATCATGGTGACCGACATCCCGCCGCGCAGCCGCCGTCGGGACGGCCGGGGTGCGTAGGCGCTGGAGTGGTGCATGGCCTTGCCCTCCTTAGTTGGTGTCCGCGACGTCCTTCTTGACGCTGGTCTTGAGGAACTCGGGAATCTCGTGCTCGAAGCTCTTGAGGTAGCGCGCGTAGCTGGCGGCGGCCTGGTCACCCAGGATCGGCAGCCGTGCCCCGGCATGGGTGCCCTGGGCCTGCATGCGCAGCAGGTCGCGGGTGGTCTGGCCGATCTCGCCGCGCGGTGGCGGTGCGGGTGGCGTGTAGCGCTCGGCAGCTGTGGCGGCCACATATTCATGCGAACGCTGCACGTAAGCCGGTACGGGCTCAACGCGCTCAATGGGCGCGGGCGCGGGCAGGGGCAGCGGCGTGGTGACGGCCGTGGGGGCATCCTGCCCGCCCAGCATCTGCCCGGTGAGCGGTGCCTGCTGCGCGATCACGGGCACCGCCCAGGTCACCAGCATCAGCAGCAGGCCAGCGTGCAGGAGCGGAACAGGTAGGCGACGCAGCTGGCTCATGGCGTGGTCTCGCTGGCAGGAGAGGGCGTGCTGAAGCGTTCCAGCATCGATGGCGCAAGGCGCGCATCGGCACTGGTGCGGCGATCGGTATCCACCGCCACGTGGCGTGGGGCCGGACGCGGGGCAGCGGGGTGCGGCGCAGGCAGGGCGCCGTGCCCGGGCCCGGGCACGGCGGGCGCTGCCGCGACGCTGGCAGGCGCGCGTTGCACGGACGGTGCGGGTGTCGCCTGCTGGCGCAGTTGCTCGGCCAGGCGGCGCACCTCTGCCTGCGCACCGTCGGTCAGGCGTGCATTGCGCATGATCGTCTCGGCCATCTCGTTCTGGCCGCGCAGCAGTGCCCACACCGCCAGATTGGCGTTGGCTTTCGCGCTGCCCGGGGACAACTCGGCGGCCTTGGCCAGCGGCTCCTGTGCGCGGGCCCAGTCACCGGCGCGCAGGCGGGCAAAGCCGAGATCACCCAGGTAGCCGGTGTTCAACGGCTGCAGTTGCGCTGCCTTGGCCAGTGACTGCTCGGCGCGTACCGCATCGCCGTCGCGGGCGGCGATCAGCCCGATGCCGTGCCAGGCCGCGGCCGCCTGCGGGCCGCTGGTGAGGCTGCCGTACATGGTCAGTGCGGCTTCACGCTGCCCGGTTTCGCGCAGTGCATCGGCATTCAACAGGCGCAGCTGCGGGCTGTCGCCATAGCGCTGGCGATATGCCTCCACATGCGCCAGCGAGGCGTAGAAGGCGCCCTGCTGCTGCATTTTGGAGATCAGCTCGACGTACAGCTGCTTGTCGTCCTGCGGCGCCACCTCGGGCGAGGCCAGCGCCATCGGGTCCTGGCGATAACCGTTGCGCACGTTCGAACAGGCCGCGCAGAGCGCCGTCGCGGCGAGCAGCAGGCAGAGGCGGGGAAGCACGGCGTGGCGCATGGCGTTCAATCCAGTTTGGTCAGGGCGGAGGCGAGGGCGATGATGGCCGGACCGGCCAGCACCAGCATCAACGCCGGCAACAACGTCAACATCATCACCACGGTCATCTTCACCGAGAGCTTGCCGACCTTCTCCTTGAGCGTGGAACGGCGCTGCTCGCGCAGGCGCAGGCTGAACTGACGCAGCGGTTCCTGCACCGCGCCGCCATGGGCATGGACCTGCAGGATCAGTTGCACCAGGCTGCGCAGGTCCTCGTCATCGAAGGATTCGCTGAGGCGGCGCAGTGACTGCTCCCGGCTGCGTCCATGCATGTAGGCGATGTTGGCCTGGTGGATCTCCCGGCCCAGCACCGGGACCGCGTTGCGCAGTTTGTCGCCGAGGGTCTGCAGGCTCTGGTCCATGCTGAAGCCCACGCCCTGCAGCAGCCGCAACAGGTCGATCAGCAGCGGCAGCTCGGCGGAGACCTGCTTGCGCAGGCGCATCGCCCACGCGCGCAGGGCGAACTTGGGCAGCAGGATGCCAAAGGCCAGCGCGCCGAAGATCACCATCGCGCGGCTGAAGCCGGTGCTGTGGTTGAAGGCCAGCACCACGGCCAGAGTGGCGACCGCGATCAACAGGCGCAGGCCGAGGAAGATCGCGGTGCCGGCTTGGGTGTTCCATCCGGCCTGATCAAGCAGCAGCCGGTCTTCCGGAGCCAGCAGCGCCGCTTCGATACGCCCGCCGTTGAAGCGCTGGCCGAACGCGGCGACACCCTTGAGCCAGCGCTGGCGCAGGCTCACCGCCGGCGGTGGTGGTGCGGCCGGCGTGCCCGCCACATCGCGCGGCCGCAATGCGGCCTGCAACGCATCCTGGTGGCGCTGTTCGCGCCCGCTCAGCACCCAGCCACGCACCCCCAACAGCGCCACGCCGGCGGCGAGCACCAACAACGTGGCGATCCACCAGCTGCTACTGGTCATGCGGGCCTCCGATCTGGACGCGCAGGCAGGCACTCATAGGGATTTGGCCAGCCGGTACAGCAGGAAGCCGCCGATCAGTTCCAGCCCCAATGCCCACAGCAACAGCTTGTGGCCGAGCGGCTCGTGGATGATCGGCTGGAAGAAATCCGGGCTGGTGATCGCCATCAGGACGGCACTGATCGGTGGCAGCAGACCGAGTACCCAGGCCGACATCCGGGTCTCGGAGGTGGTGGCCATCAGTTCCTGCTGGGCCTGATCCAGATCGCGCATGAAATCGGCCATGCGTTGCAGGATCTGATCGGCGCGCCCGCCGATCCGCACGCTGACGCCCAGCACCACCGAGAGCACATTCAAGGCTTCCAGCCGATAGGGCTGGGCGGCCTGCGCCAGGGCGCGGTCCAGGTCCAGGCCGCTGCGGGTGTAGGACAGGGTGGCATCGAGCAGGCCCCGCAGCGGCATCGGCATCTGCGCGGCCGATGTCTGGAAGGCCATCTGCAGGCTGTTGCCGAGACCGGCCAGGCGCACCAGGTTGTCGAGGAAGTCCGGCAGCTGGCGCAACAGCTTGGTCTGCAGCCGGTTGATGCGGCGCGATACCCAGAACCAGGCTGCCAGAGCGCTCAGTACCAGGATGATCGGCGCGGCCCACACCGTGCCGAGGCGTGCACTGGCGATCCAGGCCATCAGCGCCGCGGCGGCGAGGATGAGCAGCGGTACCCGCCAACCGGTGGGCAGCGCAGCGCGCTGCATCAACGCGTCCCACGGCAGCCCCGCCGGTGCCGTGCTCACCGGCATCGGCCCCGGGCTGTCACCCATGCCTGCCAGGCGCGGCGAGGTGTCCGGACGCGCCAGCCGCTGCTCGGCGTGCTGCAATGACAACCGGCGTTGCTCGCGTGCGGCCGCGCCGCCCCACAGCTCCACGGCCAGGGCGATCAGCACCAGTGCCGCACTGCACAGGAGCAGGACGAAGGCCATGCTCAGAAGCCTCCGCCCAGTGCTTCGCGCAGCTGCCGGCGGAACGGTTCGAGCTTGTGCGAGTGTGGCTGGAAGCCAAGCCCGACCCAACGGTCGTACTCGTTGCCATCGGCGTCGATCTGCACTTCGTGACGGAACATCTCCTGGGTGGCGATCATGTTGTCGGTGACGCCGGTGATTTCCGTGATCGAGATGAGCACGCGGCGGCCGCTGCCCAGTCGCGAGATCTGCACGATGAAATCAATGGCGCTGGCGATCTGCCGGCGCAGACTGTCCTCGCTGCCCTGGAAGCCGGCGAAACCGGCGAGCATCTCGATGCGGTACAGGCAGTCGCGCGGCGAATTGGCGTGGATGGTGGCCATCGAGCCGTCATGGCCGGTATTCATCGCCTGCAGCATTTCCAGCACTTCGGCGCCACGCACTTCGCCGACCACGATCCGGTCCGGGCGCATGCGCAGGCTGTTGCGGACCAGGTCGCGGATGCTGATCGCGCCGTTGCCGTCCGCGCCGCCGATCCGGCTTTCCAGGCGCACCACGTGTGGATGGTTGAGCGAGAGCTCGGCAGTGTCTTCAACGGTTATCACGCGTTCGTTGGCCGGAATGTAATTGGCCAGTGCATTGAGCAGCGAGGTCTTGCCCGAACTGGTGCCGCCGGACACCAGGATGTTGCAGCGCCCCAGGACCATCGCATGCAGCAGCGCCTGCATCGGCCGGTCGAACGTGCCCATGCGCAGCAGTTCATCGGGGGTGAACGGGTCCTTGCGGAACTTGCGGATCGAGACCATCGGCCCATCCACGGCCAACGGCGAGATGATGGCATTGAGGCGGCCGCCGTTGGGCAGGCGCGCATCCACCATCGGGTTGGATTCGTCCAGGCGGCGCCCGAGCGGGGCCAGGATCCGGCGCAGGATCCGCAGCAGGTGGCTGTCATCGCTGAAACGCTGCGGCGCCCGCTTGAGCATGCCGCCCTGGGAGACGTGGATGTCCTTGTAGCCGTTGATCAGGATGTCCTCGATCTCCGGGTCATGCAGCAGGTCATCGAGCGGGCCGAAGCCGGTCAGTTCCTTGACCAGCGCAGTGGCCACGATGTCCTTCTCCGCTTCGTTGATCGGGATCCGCCATTCGTGGACGAAGCCGGCGGTCTGCGCGTGCACGTAGCGCGACACGGTGTCCGGGGCCCACGCATCGATATCGATGCGCTCGTCCTCGATGCTGTTGAGAAGATGCTCATGTGCGGCGATCAGCACCTTCTGGTACTGCTCGGACTGCTCGAACGGCTGCACGCCGTGCTCGGCCTCGGTGCCGGCGTCGGCGCGGGCGGTGGCAGTCGGGAACGGGGTCACTTTGTCTTCCATGGGGAACCACTCAGGCGAAGGGCGAGGTGTTCCCGCCAGCCCCTGGCCGGCGCGGGGGCCGTCGGATCCAGGTGCGACAACAGCGGGGCAAGGGCACGCACATACGGGTCGCGTGGCGCATCCTGCAGCAGCAGGCGGCCATGGCTGGCGCTGGAGCGCAGTGTGGGACGATCCGGCAACACTGCCAACAGGGGCAGCTCGAAGCGGGTGGCGATCTGCGCCGGGCTCAGTCCACTGGCATCGTCGTGGCGGTTGATGATCAGCTGCACGCGGGCATCGCGTGCCCCCACCTGGGTGAGATGACGGAGCATCTGGTCCAGCGAGACCAGGGTGCCGATCGCCTGGTCGGCGATCAGCCAGATCTCATCGGCGCTGTTGAGCAGCGACACCGGCAACTGGCGCAGCGGAACACCGCCGAGATCGCACAGCACGGTGTGGAAGACACTGCGCAGGCGCTGCATCAGCATGCCCGGGTCCGCAAGCGTGGCGCCTTCCATGCCCGGCGGCTGGCCGAGCAGGGTGACGCCGCTGGGGTGATGCGCCAGCGCGGTGCGTGCCAGCGTCGCATCGATACGCCCGGCATTGCGCAACGCATCGTCGAAATGGAAGGTGGGGTCCACATTGAGGTACAGCGTCAGATCGCCGGTGGGCTGGCCCAGATCCAGCAGCAGGGTCTGCGCACCGGCGGGCGCCGTCTCTGCCGCGGCAGCCCGATGGGCCGTGGCAGTCTGCTGGGCGAGCACCCCCAGGTGCGCCGCCAGGGTGCTGCTGCCTACGCCAGGCCGCACGCCCAGCAACAGGACCATGCGTGCACGTGCCGATGGCGTGGCCGGAACGCTGCTGCGGCCCTGCACGGCGAGTGAGGCAGCACGGCGCAACACCGCCTCCATCTCCTGCGGCGCGCTGTCCAGATCGAGCAGATCGCGCAACCCGGCGCGCAGCGCAGCCACGACGCCATCCATGTGGTCGGCCTGGGTCGAGCCGATCGCCACCAGCGGCAGCTCTGGCGCCTGCGCCTGCAGTTGCCGGGTCAACGCTGTGGAGAACGCCGCCTGCTCGTGCCGATAGTCCAGCAGTACCACGCAGCCGGTGTCGCGCAGCGGCTCCAGCGCCGAGGCCGGTGCGGCGCTGTCCAGCCACTGCACCACGCCCAGCGACGGCAGCAACGCCGAGAGCAGGGTGGCGAGTTCGCGGTCCGGTGCAAACAGCACGAGCTTCATCGAAGCATCCCGTGGTTGGACCAGTTGCAGAGTGGCGGACATGAGGGGCGGCTTCCTGGCATTGGGCTCAGCGCGAGAAGCCGGGCAGCTGGTCCGAGGAGGCCGGGCTCAGCAGCCAGGCACCCCATACCGGCAGGTTCGGCGATGCCTCGCGCTGGCCCGGCAGCGGCACTTCGGTGCCCTGGGCCAGCGGCTGCACCAGCCGTGGCGTGACGATGATGACCAGTTCCTTCTCTTCCTTCTTGTAGTTGAGGGTGCGGAAGAACGAGCCGATGATCGGCAGATCGCCGAGCAGCGGCACCTTGTCCACGTTGGAGCTGACGTTGTTGCTGACCAGCCCGCCGATCACGAAGGTTTCGCCGTCGCCCAGCTCGACCGTGGTGTCCGCGCGGCGCGTGGTGATCGACGGCACCTGCACGTCGTTGTAGGTGATGCCGGCGGCGTAGTTGAGATCGCTGGCTTCCGGGGCGACTTTCAGCGCGATGCGGTTCGGCCCGAGCACGGTCGGCGTCACGGTCAGGCCGATGCCGAAGGGCTTGAACGTCACCGTGGTGGTGCCCAGGCCCTGCGGCTCCAGGATCGGCAGTTCGCCTCCGGCCAGAAAGCTCGCGCTCTGCCCGGACAACGCGACCAGGGTCGGCTCGGCCAGCACCCGGGCCATGCCGTTGCTCTGCAGCAGGTCGATGTTCGCGTCCCAGCCGTGGGTGAGGGATTTGAACACCAGCCCGAACGCCGAGGAAAGCGGGTTGGTGATGATGACGTCGTCCGGGCCGGCCGATTCGCCTGCCGGCAACACGCCGGGCAAGGTCGCGCCCGGCCGGGTGATGCCGTAGTAGAAGCCGTTGTTGCGGTTGAAATTCTTGTTGCCGAAGCTCATGCCGATCTGGCGCAGCACCGACTTGTTGAACTCGACGATCTTCACCTCGACCTGGACCACGCCGCCACTGGCGATGGTGGAGACATCGGCCAGCTGACCGTCTTTGCCGACCGCCATCGCCGCCGCCTTGACGCTGTTCTGGTGGTCCAGCAGCGAGGGGCTCAGGCCCTGCAGCAGGCCTTGACCGTCCTGCACGATCAGCTCGGTGCCACCGCCCTGTGCGCTCAGTGCACCCTGGACGGCGCCGCGTACTTCCACCTGCAGCCGTTCCGGCTCGCGGTTGCCATTACGCCACAGCAGCAGGGTGGTGCTGCCGGCCGCCTTGCCGACCAGCAGCGCCTCGCGGCCACGCAGCATCACCACGTCGGCCACGCTGGGGTCGGCGATGGCCACCCGCTCCAGGTTGGCAGGCAGTGACCACGGGCGCTGCTCGCGGGTCTGCAGCACCAGCTCCGCCTCTGCGCTGGCCAGCAGCGGGCTGCCGATCAACACGCCGGCCAGCAGGCAACGCGGCAGGGCGTGGGAGAAGCGGCGCGCGAGGGTGGGGCGTTCGGTCATGGGCTGTCTCGGCATGGGCTCAACGCGACCCGCTATGGGAGGAAATGTCACCACGGATGATTTCAATGCCCCGGTCCGCGCGCGGTGCAGCGCGGCGCGGGGCGCTGCTGGGCAGTGGCACTGTCGCGGCGGCACTGCGCCCGCGCCCGGCCAGTGCGTCGGTGTCGATGCCGGCGTAGGCGTCGTTCTCCGGGCGCTGCAGGGCAAGCCGTTCGTCGGGCGACAGCTCGCGGCGCGGGTTGAGCACGCGGCTGGGCGTGGGGAACAACGCCTGGTCCGGCAGCCCGATGTCGGCCGGGTTGCGCAGCGCCAGGAACAGCTTGCCCTGCTGGGCACCGAGCAGCAGCCGGTTCGCCTCGGCGACCGGCACTGCGAGCACGGCGCTGCGTGCCGGCGCTGTCGTTCCATCGCTGCGCGAACTGCTGGCCGACGTGCTGCCGCCGGTGATGTCCTGCGCCCGGCTGTCGTCCGGCGCGGGCGCGCTGCCATCGCTCGGCATGCTGGCAACGCTCTGGATGTCGTGCGCGCCATAGCTGAGAACACGCAGCCGCGACAGCAGCAGCCGGGTCTGCGCGTCACCGTCATCGCGCAAGCCGCCGGACGCGCGCAGGTTGAGGAACACATCGACGAAATCACCGGGCTGGATGCGGTTGCCTGCGGCGACCAGCTCGTCCACCGGCACCGCGAGTGCGCGCTCGCCGGGATTCAGGCGCAGCGAAAAACCCTGCGCGATCTGCGCGGTCTGGATCTGCGTGCCGGCCGCGATGTCCTGGGTCGGCACGGCGCCGACCAGGGCGTTGATCGAGGTGTAGGCGCCCACGGGGCGCTGCGGATGACCGCTGACCCGCAGGTCCTCGGCGGTGATCGGCCGCCCGGCGGGCAGTGCGCTGGCGGCCTCGACCACGGGCCAGGTCGCCGGTTGGGCGGGCGCGCCGACGCTCGCGGGCGTGCCCGGTGCTACCTCGCTGGCACGACGGCTGATGCCGAAGGCGACGAACGCCAGGATCACCGCCAGGCCGATCAGCAGGATCGCGGCGACGCGGGTCAACTTGAGCATGCGGTTCTCCGGAGTGTCATCAGTTGCCGCCGAGATCGAGTTGGGACACGGCGGTGCTGCGCAAGGGCTTGGGCATCACCCAGCCATAGACGCGGCCGGTGCCGGGCAGGAAGGGGTAGGCGCCGTAGTCATAGCTCACTTCCACACGGATGCATTGCACCGCGGGCAGATCCGCGCAGGGGGTGGGCGTGGAAACCGTGATCGGCGGGGCGCCTGCGGTAGCGCAGTCCGGCGTCTGCTTGGCGTAGGTCAGCAGCCACTGCATGGAGCGGCGTGCCGCCAGGCAGGCGGCGGTGCGGCGTTCGCCCGGCGTGGCATGGCGGAAGGCGGCACGTGCACCCTCGGCCGACGCCGCCGAGAGTGTCTGCTGCACGGCCATGATCATGACGCCGGAATAGGTGACCAGCAGCAACGGCAGCAGGCCGAACATCAGCATCAAGGCAAATTCCAGCGTGGCGATGCCGCGTTGGCGCCGGGCAGGACGGCGGTCTGGGAGCGCGACGCTCATGCAGCACCGCCGACGTGCTGCTGCAGCACCCACCACAGACTGGCGAACGCCAGGTAGGCCGCATACGGGATGCCAACCCGCCCTTGGCGTGCGTGACGCCATTGCGCGATCACCGGTTGCAAGCGGCGCGACACCGGGCCGCTGGAGACAGTGGAGAACGCGCCGTGGGACAACGCAGGTGCAAGGCGCCGCGCGACGATCACGCACATCGCATGTGCGCCGGCGAGCAGGCTGGCGATGATCCAGATCGGCAGCAGCGGCGCGGCGCCCAGCAGCAGGCCCAGCACGGCGAAGTACTTCACATCACCGGCGCCCATCCAGCCGATGGCATAGAACGGCAGCAGCGACAGCAACCCCAGCGCGAAGCCGAGCAGATGCGTGCCCGGAAAGCCGCGGCCGGCCATCAGCCACTGCCAGGCAAGCGCGGCCAGCGCCACCCCGGCAGCCAGGAGCAACCCACGATTGGATACCCGCCGGGCATACAGGTCGTGGATGGCGACCTGTACACCCAGCAGCAGTGCCAGCAGGGGAAGAAGTTCCATGCGGTAAGTCCCCCGAATCGGTCGTGCGACAACGTGATCCGTGCCATGCCGTCGCTGCGGGAGAGCCGGGCGACAGCGCTGGCGTCAGATCAGACGATCAGGTCGATGCTTTCGCAGTCGCGTCGTCAACAACCGTACCGAGCTTCTCGAAGAGGTTCTCGAAGAAACCCTGGATTTCCTTTTTGCCGACGGCCACCAGAATGCCCGCGATCACGGCGGCCAGCAGGCCGTACTCGAGCGCGGTCACGCCATCTTCTTCCACGAGGAACTTGCGAACGGATGCATTCATGACGGTTTCTCCCTTTCCCAATCAGAGCCCGAACGGGCGGATACAGCCCCTGGTACCGATGGTGTTGCCTGGCTCCGCCAGGACGGCCATCCAGACCGCGCATCCTGCGCGGTGCAGCCCTTACAGGCCTGCGCTATCGAGCGGACAGTGCCCGATCGACATCATTGGCGGCAGATCGCGCTGGACAGTGCGGGCATTGCCTGCGACGTGCGGCAGTGGCAATGCGGGCACTGAGAATGAAGGTTGCTGTCCATGGCGTTCCCCCTGCGTTACAGCATCACCGTGTCGGTACAACCGGGCGTCCTGATCTGGATGCTCGACGAACCGCGCGGTATCCAATACACAAAATCGGCAGGCGTCGTTTCAACTTGAGTAAATGACGATTCTTTTTCTGCGTATTGCGTGGAGTTGATGTAATCGCGGCAAAGTGAAGTGCGGGTGTAGATTATGTGATGGCCCTGTGATGTCAACTTTTTGACACGATTGGCAGGCGCATAAACGCTGGATTTCACGCAGGGCGGTCTTGGTTGTGACGGTGATTATGATTCTGTTTACCTGCCGTCCAGTTCGGGCATACTTGCCAAAAATGCGCATCCACGGCTTCGCGTAAATCGATGCCGCATGGAGTGAATGATTTAGCTGCGATCACTGAATGATTTAGGTGGGCGGGCTGGCAGGCATCGCCGCGGCGGGTTGGCCGTAGCAGGATGCGCTGCAGGACACGCAGGAGTGCGCACCCGGTGGCCATGCGGCGCAGGCACCGGAGTTCCAGGCGAAAGGGGGCATCACTGTCATGGTAGATGGTGTGGTGGATGACCAGATCCAGAGCGGGCTGCGGGCATTCGACCTGGCCTCGCTCAGCGGCGTGCTGCGCGTGTGCGATCTGGAGATGGTGCTGCTGGATGGCAACGGCCCGCGTGCCGCGATTGAATCGCAGGTGCATGACGAAGCGTTGTTCTGCACCGCGGTGAGCGGTTTTCATTTCCGCGGCCGCTTCATGCTGCCGCAGGACTGGTGCCTGCTCGGGCTGATCCATGCCACCGATGAGAATGTCAGCTGGTGCCATGGCATGCCATTGGCCGCCGGCATGGCGTTGACGGTGCTGCCCGAAGGCATCAGCGAGTTCACCCTCAGCGCCGGCACCCACCTGACCCTGCTGCTGGCGCCGATGCAACGTGTGCAGCGCAAGCTGACCGAGTTGAGCCTGCGCAATACCCTGCCTTCCGGGCAGGCGCTGTCGTTGTTCCAGGCGGGGGGAAGCGGCGGAGGGGCACGGCTGACGCAGCGCTATGCCGATGTGCACGCGGCCTTGGCCGGGCAGGGCGGTGTACTGGCGGCCGATGCGGTGGACGCCCTTCTGCATGACCACATCCAGGCGCTGCTGGGCGCCGGCAGCGATGACCACCCTACCTGCAGCCGCGGCCGGCGCACGCATTATCTGATCGCGCAGCGTGCCGAGAACTTCATGCGGCTCAATCTGCGTCGTTATATCTATATGAATGAAATCTGTGACGCAGCCGGTGTGAGCGAGCGCGCGTTGCGGTATGCCTTCGAAGATCTGTTCGGCACCTCGCCCAACCGGTATCTGTCGATGCTGCGGTTATGCGCAGCCTGCCGCGGGTTGTCGATGGCCGATTCCAGCCGCAAATCGGTGAAAGCCATCGCACTCAGCTGCGGGCTGTGGGATCTGTCGCGATTCGCCGACAACTATCGACGCGTGTTCGGCGAGCTGCCGCGCGACACGCTGATGCGTGCGCCGGCCCAGATGGGCAGCCCGGCCTGAGGGTTACGTGGGCAGCTGCGTGCCCGCCGTGCACGTATTCGGCAACCTGCCGAAATTGCCTATCGGCCTGCCGGTTTTACCCCTCGTCTTGCCGGAACGCACGTGTGCGCTGCCGGAATGAAGTGCTCGCGGTTTGACCCCTCGACTGTAATGACATCCACGTGCCGTCAGGCACCGGTGATGTTCAACGCATTCGTACACGGGGGAATACCTGATGAACCGTATCTTTCGATTGGTGTGGAGCCACCGGCTGAACGCCCTGGTGGTCGTCTCCGAAATCGCCACGGCGCGCGGCAGCCTGGCTGCTGGCCCGGTGGTGGTGCATCTGAAGGTGCCGATGTCGGTGCTGTCGCTGGGTCTGTCGCTGGCACTGTGCACGGGCAGTGCATGGGCGGGCGAGAACCAGACCCTCACCGACCTGCAGGCACTGACCGCCAAGTACACCGCACCCCTGCCGGTGAAGCTCGATGCCGAAGTGGCGCTGGCCGCGGCGGCGCGTGATCGTGGCACGGCCCCCCTGCTGAGCGTGGATGCCAAGGTCAATCTCAACCTCGGTACACCGACGGCCCAGCGGCCGGCGCTGCAGGTACATGCCGCTGCGCAGGCGAACGCGGACCTGCCCAGGCGCGTTGGCGCGCCGGGTGCCCAGGGGGCGGCCCTGGCCGATCTGGGCATCGCGGCAGGCACGGGTAACGGTGCCAGGTTGAATGCCCATGCCGACATCGATGCGGTCGCCGCGGTTGCGCCGACGCCAGCGACGGTGCGGGTGCCGGTCAAGGCCGAGGCGAAGGCGGCGGCGGGCGTGGCGGTCGCCGCGACGCCGTCACCACGGAAGGTGGCACTGGAGGCCAACGTCGATGCGGCCGCCCAGGCACGCCTGGCGGCGGCCGAGGTGCAGGCCAAGGCGGCATTGATTGCCGAGGCCACGGTAACGCCCGACGCACCGGATGCCGTGCAGGCATCGCTGGCCAGCAACGTCGCCGGCGGCGTGCGGGTGGATGCAGTCGGCCACCGGGTCGATGCGGCCGACCGCAACCCCAAGCGCGTGGATGCCGGCGTCAGTGCCGTGCAGACCAGCTCGATGGCGCTGGCGCCGAACGGATTGGGCAACGCGCTCGGTGGGTTGTTGAACGGTGTGGGCGGGGCCGTTGGCGGCCTGCTCGACGGCGTCGGCACCACGGTGGGGGCGATCACCACACCGGTGCTCGGTGCGGTCGGTGCGATCACCACGCCGATCCTCGGCACGGTGTTCCCGGCGCCGACGTCGCTGCCGCCGGGAAGCCCGAAAGGGCCGGCACCGGCCGATCCCAATGCCGGCCTGGTCATCGGTACCGCCGGGTTGGTCGGTTCGCTCTCGCAGCTGGTCGGCCCCACCGCGCAGGGTTTGCTGGGTGGGGATGGCTACGTGCGCAATGGCAATCTGTCGGTCAGCAGCGCCAACGTGATGCAGACCTACTCGGTGACCAACGTGCTGGGCCTGCCGGTGGTCAACCTGACCCCGGTCGGCACGCTGCTCGATGGCCTGGGCAATGCGAGCACCGGCGGCAGCTCCCACCTGACCCTGATCGGTGGCGTCACCTCCGACAGCTACATCTACAACATCAACAACGGCAATCCCAATGGCCTGCTCGGCCTGCTGCTGCCCGACGGCTCGCCGGCGTGGTCCAACACGTGCGTCAATCTGCTGGTGGCGAGCGTGGACTGCTGGGCGGTCAACGCTGCGCAGGATTACCAGGTACTGGTCGGCGATGGCGCCTTTGCCAACGGCTCCAAGGAAGTGGTCATCGGTGCCAACGCACGGCATGAGCTGCCGCGGCAGGATGCCAACGTCGCGTTCCCGGGCGTCGGACTCAATGATCCGACCGACCCCACCGGTGTGCCGACCGCGGATTACGCCGCGCGCATGGGGCATTCGGTGGTCGTCGGCGATAGTGCGACGGGCACCGCCAACGGCCAGACCATCCTCGGTGCGGAAGCCACCTCCAACCAGGCCAACAGCGTGGCGCTGGGGTACCGTTCGGCCGCCAACCGCGGTGCGCAGGCCAGCTACAGTGCTTACGGGCTGAACGGGCAGCAGGTGTCGGCCGGTGAAGTCTCGGTCGGCTTCGCCGGCGGTGAGCGCCAGATCAGCAACGTGGCTGCCGGCAGCGCCGCCACCGACGCGGTCAACGTGGCCCAGCTGCAGGGCGCGATCTCGCAGATCGATGCGGTCGGCACGCTCGCGGTGACCTATGACGACGATGGCGCAGGCGGCGCCGACTTCCGCCGGGTCACCCTCGGCGGCGGCACCGGCACCACCACGATCGCCAACCTCGCCAACGGCGCGGTCAACGCAACCAGCACCGAGGCCATCAACGGCGCCCAGCTGTTCGACACCAACAGTGCGATTGTCGACTACTTCGGCGGCGTCACTGGCTACGATCCGGTCACCGGCGCGTGGACCGCACCGAGCTTCCAGATCTCCACGATCTCCACCGGCGGTGCAGTCGCGCAGGGGGTGTACGACAATGCCAGCGACGCCTTCTCCGCGGTGGATGGCTCGCTGGTGAACCTCAACACGCAGATCACCGATATCCGCAACGGTGTTGGCAGCCGCTATCTGAAGATCAACTCGACCGGGGCGGAAGCCGCCGCCGCGGGCCTGGACAGCATCGCGGTCGGCACGGGTGCCTCGGCCACGGCCGCCAACAGCATCGCGGTGGGCGCCGGCGCACTGGCCGACCGCCAGGACACGGTGTCCGTCGGTGCGGTCGGTGCAGAACGCCAGGTGGTCAACGTGGCCGCGGGCACCGAGGCCACCGATGCAGTCAACCTGGGCCAGCTGGAGGCGTCCGAACAGGGCGCACTGCGCTACGACCTCAATCCCGATGCCAGCGTGAACTACGCCAGTGCCACGCTGGGCAACGGTGGGGCTGCGACCACGCTCAGCAACCTGGCCGCCGGCAGTGTCACCGCCAGCAGCAGCGAGGCGATCAACGGCGCGCAGCTGTTCGCGGCCAACCAGGCCGTGGCCACCCACCTCGGTGGCGGCGCTGCGCTGGATGCCAACGGCATGGTCACCGCGCCGAGCTACACGATCAGCAACGTGGCCAGTGATGGCCAGGTCACCACGGGCAACTATGACAACGTCGGCAGCGCCTTCGATGCGGTCAGCACCTCGCTGGCCAACGTCGCCGACCAGACCGACACCGTGGACCGGCTGGCAGTGAAGTACGACGCCGATGCCAGTGGCAACGCGACCAACACCATCACCCTGGCCGGCGATGCCAGCGGCGCGGCGGTGGCACTGACCAACCTGGCCGACGGACGCGTGCTGGCCGGCAGCCTGGATGCGGTCAACGGCAACCAGCTGTTCCAGACCAACGCTGCCCTGGTCGGGTATTTCGGCGGCACCACCAACTTCGATGGCAACACCGGGATCTGGACCGCGCCGACCTTCCGGATCTCCTCGATCGCCACCGACGGCAGCGTCATCGCCAACGACTACAGCGACGTCACCGTGGCCTTCTCGGCGGTGGATACCTCGCTGACCAACCTCAATACCCGCATCGACCAGATCCAGCCGGGCGGCAACAGCCAGTACGTGCAGGTCAACTCGACCAAGGGCGCGGCCACCGCGGGCGGTGCCGACAGCATCGCGATCGGGCCGCTGGCAAGCGCCACCGGAAGCGGCAGCGCGGCGATCGGCGATGGCGCCAGCGCCAGCGCGGACAACAGCGTCGCCCTCGGCGCCGGCTCGGTGGCCAGTGTGGGCGCACAGGCCGGGTACACCGGTGCCTACGGCCAGGCCGGTGCCAGCAACTCGGTGGGCGAGGTGGCCGTCGGCAGCACCGGTGCCGAGCGCAAGGTCACCCACGTGGCGGACGGTTCCGAACGCTACGACGCGGTCAATGTCGGGCAGCTGCAGAGCGGCGTGAACTACGCGATCAGCGAGTCCAAGACCTACACGGACACGCAGATCAGCAACATCAACAACGGTACGTCCGGCATGTTCCAGGTCAACAACACGCAGAACCTGGCCGCGCCGGCCGCCACTGGCGACAACGCCGTGGCCGGTGGCGCCGGCGCCGCCGCTGCGGGCAACAACGCTACGGCGCTGGGCAACGGGGCCAATGCGCAGGGCAGCAACAGCGTCGCCCTGGGTGCCGGTTCGGTCGCCAACCGGGCCAACACGGTCTCGGTGGGCAGCAGCGGCGCGGAACGGCAGATTGCCAATGTCGCCGATGGCAGTGAAGCCACCGATGCAGTCAACGTGCGCCAGCTGCAGGCTTCGCAGCAGGGCACGATCCGCTATGACAGCAACATCAATGGCACCACCAACCTCAACAGCGTGACCCTGGGCAGTACCGCCACGGGGCCGACGACGGTGCGCAACGTCGCCCCGGGTACCGCCGGGACCGATGCCGTCAACGTGGACCAGCTGCGCAGTGGCATGGCCCAGACCCTGGACTGGTCCAAGGCCTACACCGACGAGCGCATGGACTCGTTCGACCGCAACCTGCAGAAGACCGACAACCGTGCGTCGGCCGGTGTGGCCTCGGCGATGGCGGTGGCCGCCCTACCGCAACCCTATGAGGCCGGCCGCAGCATGGCCTCGCTCGCCGCCGGCAGCTTCAACGGCGAATCCGGCGTGGCGGTGGGCATCTCCGGGGTCTCCGAAGGCGGGCGCTGGATCTACAAGTTCAGCGGGTCGACCAACAGCCGCGGCGATGGTGGTGTCGCGGTAGGTGCCGGCATCCAGTGGTGACCGCCTCCGGTGCCGGCGCGCTGCCGGCACCGGACCTGCGGTCCGTATTCAACGCATACAGGGGGAACACCATGTCCATGCAGCCCACATCCACCACCCAGGTGCCGCTGTTGCGGTCACTGGGCCTGAGCCTGGCGGCCCTGCTGCTGGGCGCCTGCGCCAGCCACGGCGAGCAACGCACCACACCGTCCACTGCGAGCGCCGACACCGACGCGGCGAGCTTCCCGGATCCCCGCAAAGCCACGTTGAAGGAGGGCCTGTTCGTGGATGTCGACACCCTGCGCCTGTTCGCTCGTGGCATGAGCAAACGCCAGTTGTACGCCCTGCTGGGCACCCCGCATTTCGGCGAGGGCATGTGGGGCGTGCGTGAATGGAACTACCTGTTCAACTTCCGCAGCAGCCCGGGCGGGGACTATTTCACCTGCCAGTTCAAGGTCGACTTCGATGGCAAGGGCATCGCCCAGGCGGCGTACTGGAAGCCGCAGGCCTGCGCCGCCGTGCTTGATCCGCCGCGCCCCCCGGCGCCCCCGGCACCCGCGCCGATGCCGAGCGAGCCGCTGCGGCTGGCGGCCGACGCGATGTTTGCCTTCGACAGCGCCGTGCTCACCCCCGAGGGGCGCCGGAACGTGGATGCCCTCCTGCAGCAGGTACGCGATGCCAGCCGGGTGCAGACGATCCAGGTGATCGGCTATACGGACCGGATCGGCAGTGACCGTTACAACCTGGTGCTGTCGCAACGGCGCGCCGAAGCCGTGCGCGATGCGCTGGTGGCCGGCGGGGTGCCGGCGGCGGCCATCGTCGCCGAAGGGCGCGGCAAGGCCGATCCGCTGGTGCAGTGCGAGCAGGCGCAGCGCAAGGCCCTGATCGTGTGTCTGGCGCCGAACCGGCGCGTCGAACTGTCGGGCAGGGCACTGCCGCGCTGAAGCCGCACGGTCCCGCCTGCTCACCTCTCTCTGCGCATACCCCGTCCGGCGCACCCGTGCGCCGGCGAGGGACCGTCTTGACCTGGCGCGTCGTCCGCACAGCGTGATGTCTCCCCCGTCATCGTTCTGAAGACGGCGCGCCAGGTCATCTCTTCCTCCCACCCGGGGCGGCCGCAGGCGATCTGCGGCCGCCATTGCCGGTTACGGCATCAGGACTTTATCGATCACGTGGATCACGCCGTTGCTCTGCTTCACATCGGCAATGGTCACCTGCGCGACCTGGCCTTTGCTGTCGGTCAGGGTGATGCCCTTGCCGGCGACGCGGGCGGTCAGCGCTTCACCTTCGACCGTCGTCAGGCTCGCCTTGCCACCGCCCTGCTTGATCTTGGCCATCAGATCGGTGCTGGTGACCGCGCCGGGGACCACGTGGTAGGTCAGGATCTTGGTCAGGTCCGCCTTCTTTTCCGGCTTCAGCAGTCCCTCAACGGTGCCCTTGGGCAGCGCGGAGAAGGCCGCATTGGTCGGCGCGAACACGGTGAACGGACCGGGGCCCTTCAGCGTATCGACCAGGCCGGCCGCTTTGACCGCCGCGACCAGCGTGGTGTGATCCTTGGAATTGACGGCGTTGTCGATGATGTCCTTGTTGGCATACATCGCCGCGCCCCCCACCATCGGATTGCTGTGCTGCGCGCCCATCATGGGGGCAGGGGCCTGCGCGAAGACGAGCGGGGACGCGGTGGCGGCGAGACAGCCGATCAGTACAAGGCCTGCGAACTGGATCTTCATGACCAAACTCCCAAATGGATGCGCCGGTGTGACGCACCTTCAGCTACGGCGGGAGTGGCGGGGCGGATGCACTTCAAGCGCACTATTTTTCAACTGTCAGGCGCAGGTGAGGATGGCGTCAGGACGGTGCGATGGCGCAGCCCAGGTGCGGGGTTCAGCGGCCCTGTTCGCTGGTGATGCCGGCGCAGGATGGCATGGGCCGCCGGGTCACGCACGGCCGTGCGCTAGAGGACCCCGGGAATCGGGATGGCCAGCGCTGCTTTCTCCGCCTCGCAGTTGCTGGGCTGCACACTGTTGCTGCGCAGCGACTGGATCTCCGCCCGCGCCAGCGCCATGTCGCGGTTGAAATCCGCGTTGGCATGCAGGGCCGCCACCGCGCCGGCAGCGACCGCACGCCCTTCGAGCACGTCGCTCTGCCAGTGCGCGTTGCAGATCAGGCGGTTTTCACCGAACGCGCGACCACGTGCGAGCAGGGCGTCGGCGCGCTCCGGGCTCAGCTCGGTCAACAGCAGGGCCCAGCTCCAGCTGATGGCGGTATGCCCGGACGGATAGGAGCCGTCGGTCCTTAGGGAGGCCTCGTCGGCCGGCGCACAGGTGCCTTCCTTGTAGAACACGAAGGGGCGCGTGCGCTTGTAATGGTCCTTGGCGGCATAGGTGGCCAGCCCGGCATCGACCAGCGTGCGCTGCAGCAGCAGGTACAGCGCCGGCGATGTCTGTTGGCTGATCGGCACCCCGAGCGCGCAGGAGAACGTGTTGGCCACCTGCGGGAAGTGCAGGTCCGAATCCGTGGTCGCCAGCGTGTACCTGGGCGTCCCTCGCAGCTGCTGCGCGGCCCGATGGATGGCTTGATCGTTGGCGAATGCCGCCGAGCCCTTGGCCGGGGGCGCTGGCAGCAGGGCCAGGCTGTCCGGCAGTGCGCGCCCGAGGTAGCCGGCGGGAATCCCGGGCCGCAGCTCCGGTACTGGCGCCGGCGTGGCGACAGCGCTCGGCGGCGCCGTGGGTGCCATCGTGGATGCCGGCGGCGTGGTACTGCAGGCCGTCAACGCGCAGGTCAGCGCGAGCAGGGCCGCGCCATGGCGACAGCGGGAGGGCAGGGCATTCCAGTGCATGGGGCGCTCCACGGGCAAGTGTCGGTTTACTGTGTGCGGACGCCCCACCCTGCACAACCGCCTTTCTACGTGTCCGCCGCCAGTATGTTTACTGATGCAGTGCCGCCCGCAGGGGGGGCAGATCGACTGCGGCGTCGCCAAGCGGAAAACGCACTTCGACACGGGTGCCTCCCAACGGGCTGGCACTCACCTCAAGCGTGCCGCCCAGCAGCCGCGCGCGTTCTTCCATGCTGATCATGCCCAAGCCCGGCGCGGGCGGTGTCCCGCTGGGCGCAGGCATGCCGACGCCGTCATGGTCGACCCGCAACAGCAGCTGCTCGCCACGCACCGCCACCAGCACGTGGGCCGTACTGGCGCGCGCATGCTTGTCCACGTTGTTGACGGCCTCCTGCACGATCCGGAACAGGCTCAGCTCCTGCTCGTCGCTGAGCCGTGGCGGCGTCTCGATCCGGCAACGCACCCGCAACGCGCCGCGCGCATTGCGTTTGATGCAGAACGCATCCAGCGCACTGGCCAGCCCGGTGAAGCGCAGGATGCTGGGGTGCAGCTCGTGGGAGATCGAGCGGATGTCGTTGGATACCGTCAGCAGCTGCTCCTGAAGTTCCACCACGCTGCGGCGCTCGGCATCGGGAATCTGATTGCGCAATGCGCTCAGGCAGATGGAAATGGCCGCGAGCGACTGGTTGACGTCGTCATGCAGATCGCGGGCGATGCGCGTGCGTTCTTCCTCCTGCACCACCAGCATCCGCCCGGTGACCTCGCCCAGGCGCCGATAGGCCTGCTGGAGCTTGAGGTGATTGGAGAGCTTCTGCTCCGACAGCGCGCCCAGGAACAACAGCGCACACCCGGTGCCCAAGGTCCACGCCTGTGCGGTGATCAGGTTGCGGTCCGGCGTCCAGAACGCGAACGGCCCCATGCCTTCCATGCTGAGCTGCATGCCAAGCAGGGCAACGATCACCATGGCGATCGACGCACCGGTCACACCGAAGACGATCAACGCCCACACCAGCAGCGGAATCGGTGCCAGCACCAGCAGGGGAGTGATCACCCCATCACGCCAGTCCACGCCCCAGGCCAGGCCCAGCACTCCCAGCAGGCACAGCGCGACGGCCAGCGTTCGCCAGCGCCATCCATTGCGCCGCTCCGGTGTCTGCAGCACACGCGCGAGGTTGACCACCGCCGGGACGATCAGCAGATAGCTGACGCTGCTGCACAGCATCAACGTGAACATCGCGCCCGGCGCCAGCCCCGGTGGGCCGCCGGCGAACAACAGCGCCTGCCACCAGGCCACACAGCCGGGCACGATAAGGCACCCCAGAAGCACGAACAGGCCGATCTCGCGGTAGCCCTCCAGCGGTGCGCGCTCTCCGCGCCAGCGCAGCAGCAGCCAGGCCGCTGCGATGACCAGCGCGAATTCGCCTGCGCTGGCCAGCAGCCGCGGCAGCGCCACGAAAGGCACCAGTACGAAGGCCAGCGCCGTACCCGCACAGGCGGCGAGCACGCAGGTCCGCCATTGCGCCCTGGGGGTGAACAGCAACCAGCCAAGCAGCAGGGGGCCCGGAATCCACAGCACATGCAGCCGGAAACCGGGGATCTGCGCCAGGGTCGGCAGCAGCTGCCCGAGCAGGCACCCCAGCAGCAGCGGCAACACCTGCGTGAGCGCGCTGCGAAGCCCGGGTGATGTGCGCGTGGAGGGCGGGGTGTTGCCGAGGTCGTCCGGCGGAATGTCGGTGGTGCTGTCGACAGGAGCGATGTGCGTTACCGTTGCAATGACGGGCACGTGGACCTCGGCCGGTGCGTGATGAAGCGTCGGATCGATACGCCTTCGGACGTCTCTCGATGTGATGCGTTTCACGCTTGCGGGGAGACATCGCGACGTTGCTTGTTCCGCTGTCGCTTCCGCCCCACAATCGCGCCGATGTAAGCAGGTTGTCTTCCCCCGCGCTATCCGATTTCCGACTTGCCCCAGGAGCTGGCATGGACGAACCGATGGCCCCTTACAGCCGCTTCGTGGTCGATGGCTTCGACGCCGATGCGTTGCTGGGGGTGGTGCGCGACACCCGCTTCGAGCAGCGCCTGCTGGCTGCCGGGCACTTCCGCGCGTGTCTACAGCGGTTGGTCTTTCCCGAATTCAGCCTGGACAGTGGCGCGTACTCGCTGCCGATCTTCGCCAGTGGCAGCTTCGGGCAGGGCGTGATCGCCCTGGCGATGGCCGTCTCCTGCGAGCAGCCGATGTGGGCCAACGGACGCTGGGTCCCGGCCGGGCAGGTGATGGTGTTCGCCGAGGACAGCGAACTCAACGTGCGGCCGCGTCCTGGTGGCTGGCAATGGGCGGTGCTGCTGATCCCGCGTGACGTGCTGCAGCGTGAAGCCGTGGCCAGAGTGGGGCGCGAACTGCGGTTGCCGCGCAGCGGGTGGTGCAGCCGCGCTGCCGCGCCTGCCGATGCGTGGAACCTGCGCTACGGCGTTTCCAAGGCGCTGGAGGCGGCCGCCCATGGGGAGGGACTGGTCACGCCGGAACAGGTGGCAGCGCAATCGGCCCTGCTGCTCGGGGCGTTCGTGGACGCGGTCAGCGTGACTGACACCGGGCCATCGCGAGGCGCGGACCCGAGCTGGATCGAACGCCAGCGCGATGCCGTGGTACGCCGGGCAGAGGACTACCTGAAAGCGCAGCTGGATCGCCCCTTCGACAGCCGCGCGCTCTCGCTGGCGCTGGGGGTGGGCGAACGCCAGGTGGAACGCCTGTTCCGTGATGCCTACGGACACGGCCCCTGTCATTGGCATCAACTGGCCCGGTTGAATCAGGCCCGCAGCGCGCTGCTGCACGCGGACTGCCAGGACAGCGTTACCGACATCGCGCTGCGACTGGGCTTCGGGCACCTCGGGCGCTTTTCCGTGATGTATCGAAATGTCTTCGGTGAATGTCCGCGAGACACCCTGCGACGCTGAATGCAGGGCTGAACAGCGTGTCCCTGGGCGGATGAAACAGTGTGCCTCGCATCACGACCCCATCACGCGGTGACTCGCATGTTCGGCAGGCTGCCGCTGCACCGCGATGCCATGAGCGGGCGCCTTCGCGCTGGTTATCAGGCACCCGTGCACCGGCAGGTCAATCAGGGGATGATTGAAGCCAATGGAGGCAGTGCAATGAGCGTTTCGTGCGCGCAGTCGGTGTCTGTGCCCTTCCGCAAGGTGGTCGTCGCTGACGACCACATGCTGGTGGCGCAGGGCATCGAAAGATTGCTGATGGACTGTTTCGAATCGATCGTGCTGGTGTCCTCCGGCGAGGAACTGCTGGACTCGCTACGCCGCGAATCGCCGGACGTGGTCGTCTCTGACATCAGCATGCCCGGTATCAGCGGCATCGACGTGATGCGTCAGGCCCGCAGCGAGGGGTGCCTGACGCCCTTCGTGTTCCTCACCATGCACGACGAATCCAGCATGGCGGCCGAGGCCATCCGGGCAGGCGCGCGGGGATATATTCTCAAAAGTGCGGCCGGCGACGAGCTGGTCCGCGCGATCAACGGGGTGATGGACGGCCAGACGTATGTGACGCCGACACTGGCGGCCAACGCGATCGTGGCATCGGGTCGCTGCCAGTATGTACTGACCGACAAGCAGCTGCGCATTCTGGAATACGTGGCGCGCGGCCTGCGCTCCAAGCAGATCGCTTACGAGCTTGGGGTATCGGTGCGGACGATCGAATCGCACAAGTACGCGATCATGCAGGAACTGGGCGTACACGGCACGCTGGAGCTGGTGCGCAAGGCCGAGTTGGAAGGTCTGATCCGCCACTAGGCCGCCCGCCTGCGGGTGGGCAAGTAGATTTACTTGCCCGCCAACGGTTGTTTTTCCCTTGTTACCGTACTGTGTCCGGCCACATCATCGTGGCAGGCATCGAGCGGGCGAGTGCGATGAATGCTGTCCGTGTGTTGCTGGCCGAGGATGGATGCGCGATGGGGCGGCAGCTGCGTAGCCTGCTGTCCCAGCAGTTCCAGGTGATTGGCCTGGTCCAGGATGGCGCCTCGCTGGTGCAGGCGGCGCAGAGCATGTTGCCGGATGTGGTGGTCACCGATATCGCGATGCCGGAAATGAACGGATTGGAAGCCGCGCGCCGGCTGCGCCTGCAGCGGCCTGTGCTGGGCGTGGTGTTCATCACGGTGCATGCCGAGCCCCAGATGGTCACGCAGGCGATGGGCCTGGGAGCGTGCAGCTATGTGCTCAAATCCGACGCAGGCGATGACCTGCTGCCGGCGGTGGCGGCCGCCCTGAAGGGCGAATCGTTCGTCTCGCGCTCGCTGCGCGGCCCGCGCAAGGGCTGATCCCGCTACTGGCGCGGGCAGTCAGACCAGGATGCCGAGCAGCTTGCGGGCCAGCTCATCCACCGACATCGCCAGCAGCACCAGCGGCAGCAGAGGCACGATGGCGTGCAGGGCGATCCACAGCAGATTCCAGCGGTTCAACGGCAGCACCGACATGCTGGCCAGGCCCTTGTATACGCCGCTGAAATCAGCGAACGCGGATGCATCGCCATGGTCCAACAGGGAATCCGCGTCGGCCCCCTGTCGTGACCCTGATCGCCAGCGCTGGTCGAACAGCGCCGCGGCCCGATTGCCCAGCGCATCGAAGCGGTACAGCGCATGGCGCTTGGCCCGCATCATGCTTGGCATCATGACCAGCAGCGGCGCCACCAGCAGGAGCGTGGCACCGATGACATAGCCGGCCAGCAGGTGGCGCAGGTCATACAGACTCTCGCCCAGATAGTGAACATGATTGACGCACGCACCGGCGACCAGAATGCCGCCGGCCAGGGCGAGCACCGCGAAGCGTTCCTGCGCCATGCCCAGGAACGCCAGGCCGCCAGCGCCATCCGGGTGCTCTGCGTGCAGTGCCAGTCCTACACGCGGCAGTCGCCAGAGCAGGCCGGTCCACAGCACGAAGCGCCACAGCCAGAGCAAGGCCAGCAGCCGGAACAGCGGCACGGCGACCCATTCGTACCAGCGTCCGGCGGCCGTCAATGCACCGTGCTCCAGCCGCCAGTCGGCGACGCCCGGCAGCAGGCTCACGCTGTCCGTGCCGAACAGCAGCGGCAGCCATGCGATCACCACACAGAGCGCTTCAGGCAACCAGCCATCGCGCCAGCGGCGCACCTTCGCCAGCAGTGCGGCCAATCTTTCCTGTCGCTGCGGTGGCACCAGGCCGGCGCGGGTCAATTGGCGGAACGCATTGCGCAGCAAGGTGTCCGAGCGCGGGGCGGCAAGCACCAGCAGAGGCATCGCCAGCAGCACGCGGGCGAGGGTTGCGTAGTCGCCCAGCAGCGGCATGCCCGGCGGGGGCGTCCACAGGGTGCCCGCGCGCGCGGTCATCACCACCAACGGCGCCAGCGAGATCACCACCAATGCCACGGCGATCCACAGCGAGAGCCGGGCGGTGCCGCGCAGCATGCCGGCGGCCTGCAGCAGCCGGTGCACCAGTCCGCCGCGCATCAGGGAGTAATGGTGCTGGTCCAGGTGCATGGGGGCAGCCCGTGGCGAAGAAAGAGAAGGCGCGGCTGCAGCGGGCAGCGGACGCGATGTCGCTGAGCATAGCGCTGCCTTTCCACGCGTTGGACGCAGTAAAAATACTGGGGAGGTTGCAGTAACAACTCGATTGTGTGGCTACCGGGCGGCGCCCAAGCTGGAGGCCTGACGCAAGGATCCCGCCCATGCTCCTGGTGATCGATATTCTGACGCGCTTCTGGACCGACATGATCGATCGCGCGGATGGCCCCATGACCTTCCGCTTCTTCCTGCAGCCGACGATGGCACTGATCGCGGCGTTGATCGATGGCATCAAGGATGCCAAGGCGGGCAAGGCGCCCTATGCCTGGTTGATGGCGCACAGCTCTGCGGGTGACCGGCTGGTCGCCTGGCGCGAAGGGGTCACCGCGACCGCCCGGATTCTTCTGCTGGGGGTCGGCATGGATGTGATCTACCAGTTCCGCATGTTCGGCGGTTTCAAGTATCCGGTGGAAGCCTTCGTCATCGCGGTCGTGCTCGGGTTCCTGCCGTATCTGATCCTGCGCGGCCCGATCACCCGCATCGCCAGCTACTTCCTGCACCGCAAATGACCCCCTCACGAGACGACCCGCCGATGAGTGCCCAGGACCCCCGCGAGCAGCTGACCGAGCGTGCGCTCACCATCGAGCAGGCCAAGACGCTGCTGGGCGGTGCCGATGCCACCTCGATGGAGCTTTCCTCGCGGCGCACCGGGATGTCATTCCAGCGCACGCGCATGAGCGCGGATCGCACGCTGATGTCGATCATCCGCACGGCGCTGTCGCTGATCGGCTTCGGTTTCACCATCTATCAGTTCTTCGGCCACATGCTGGAGGTGCCCGGCGTTGGCCTGCGCCCGCATGCGCCACGCAACTTCGGCATCGCGCTGGTCGGCCTCGGCATGGTTCTGCTGACCCTCGGCATCCTCTATCACATCCGCTACATGCAGGGCCTGCGTGCCGAGCGCGAGGAGATGATCCGCGAAGGCCTGATCCACGGGGAGAGTCACTACCCGATCTCGCTGACCCTGATCACCGCCGGCCTGCTGTGGCTGCTGGGCCTGCTGGCGATCGTCAGCATGACCTTCAACGTGGCACCGTTCGCATGAGTGTCGTGGCCGATAGCATGATCGAGCTGGCCGGCGGGGTCTTCAGCATGGGCTCCAACGATCACTATCCCGAAGAGCGCCCGGCGCACAAAGCGCGGGTAGGGCGGTTCCGGATCGATCGCTACCCGGTGACCAACCGGGAGTTCGCCCGCTTCATCCGGGCCACCGGCCACGTCACCGCAGCCGAGCAGGCAGCCGACCCGCGTGACTATCCGGGTGCGGACCCGGCGCTGCTGCAACCGGCCTCGGTGGTGTTCGTGCAGCCGCCGCACCCGGTGGACATGGGCAACACACACAACTGGTGGCACTACATTCCCGGGGCCGACTGGCGGCATCCCCGCGGTCCGCTGTCCAGCCTGCAGGGCCTGGAGGATCACCCGGTGGTCCACGTCACCTTCGCCGACGCGCTGGCCTATGCCCGGTGGATGGACAAGGACCTGCCGACCGAGGCCGAGTGGGAATTCGCGGCGCGTGGCGGCCAGCAGAGTGGTGAGTTCGCCTGGGGCGACACCTTCATCCCCGGCGGCCGCCACCAGGCCAATACCTGGCAGGGCGAATTTCCCTGGCAGAGCCTGGAGGAGGACGGCCACCGCTGGACGTCACCGGTCGGCAGCTATCCGCCCAACGGATACGGGCTGTACGACATGATCGGCAACGTCTGGGAATGGACCCGTGACTGGTATCAGCAGCATGACCAGCTGCAGGGCAAGCCGTGCTGCGCGATCGACAATCCGCGCGGCGGGCTGCGTGAGCGCAGCCACGACCCGCGCGATCGAAGCGCGGTTCCGCGCCGGGTGATGAAAGGAGGCTCACACCTGTGCGCGCCGAACTACTGCAGGCGCTACCGGCCTGCGGCGCGCATGGCGCAGCCGATCGATACCTCCACCTGCCACCTCGGCTTCCGCTGCGTGGAGCGCGGATGAACCCGAACCCCCCGCACTGCGATGCCTACCGGAGCCCCGACGATGCTTCCTCTCAAGGCGTGGCTGATCGCCATCACCGAACCGGTGGTGGTGATCATCGATGCGATGGCCCTGGTGCTGATCGCGATGGCCACCGTGGTGGTGTTCGTGAGGGCCGTGCGGCTGGCGCTGCGCGGCCATCTGACCAACGTCGAGCGCCGCGACCTGTGGTTGGGGTACGGGCGCTGGCTGGTGGCCGGGCTGACCATGCAGCTCTCGGCGGACATCATCGAATCGTCGATCTACACCAGCTGGGACGCGATCGGCCAGCTGGCCGCGATCGCGGTGATCCGCACGTTCCTGAACTACTTCCTGGAGTGACATCGCCGATGTCCGCGAACGTCAGCGTGCCACGCGGCCGGCGCCGGAGCCGGAGCCGCTGTGAGGTGCGTATCCATGAACCTGCACCCGTGCCGGAGGGCCACCGCATGACCATGTCCTTTCTCCGCCTGCCGCGTCGCTGGCCACTGGCCCTCGCGCTGGGCTCGCTGGCTGCACTGTCCGCCGGGCCGGCATGGGCGACCGAGGGCGCGCTGGGGCGCTCGATCACCGGCATGCAGATCACCTCGTACGCCGGTGTGATTCCACCGGAGCCGGGCATGCAGTGGTCGCTGAGCTACATCCGCTACAACGGCAAGATCAGCGGCGACCGCCCCGCGCCCATCGCCGGGCAGATCTCGCTGGGCCTGGAGGCCGACGTGAACCTGACCGCTGCCACCGGGGTGTACGTGTGGCCGACCAAGCCCGGGCGCTGGAACTTCGCTTCCATGCTGACCGTGCCGTACATCGATGCCGAGGTCACCGCCAACCTGGCAGGCCCGCTGGGCAACCGCTTCCAGACCAAGGACCATGCCTCCAACCTGTTCGACGTGTACTTCGCCCCGGTGATCGCCGGGTTCCACATCAGCGAGGTGCAGCACCTTTCCTTCGGTGTGTACGTGTATGCGCCCACCGCCAAGTACGACCCGAACCGGTTGGCCAATCCGGGCATGAACATCTGGACGTTCTCGCCCAGCGTGGGCTACACGCACCTGTTCCAGAAGGGCACGCTGGAATTCAGCGTGCTGGGCGCCACCGACTGGTACACCCGCAACGACGATACCGACTACAAGAACGGCGTGGTCGCACGGGCCGATGCGCTGCTGGTCAAGCGCACCGCCAGTGGCTGGGGGTTCGGGGCCGCCGGTGGCTGGATCCAGCAGCTGCAGGACGACAAGGGCGACACCGCCGACCGCCTGGGGGGCTTCAAAGGCCGCTCGTTCGGTATCGGCCCGGTGCTGACCTACGGCAAGAAATGGTCCGGCGGCGAGCATGTGGATGTGTCGTTCCGCTATGTCGGCGAATTCAGCGTCAAGAACCGCTTCGAAGGCGACCCGTGGAGTCTGTCGATCAGCGGCGGCTTCTGATCCCGGCCGCCTGCCGGCGGCCACCTGTTTACCGTGCCATGGAGTAACGGTCATGTCCTCTGCCATTCCCCCGGTTGCGTGGTCGGCCTGCCTGATGCTGGCCGCGCTGGTGCCCGTCGCGCACGGCGCTACCCGTGTTGCCACTGCCGCACCGCCCCCGGCTGCACCGGCCGACGCCCCCGAGCGCGATCCCGAGGCGTTGGCCGCCCTGGACCGCATGGGCGCTGCGCTGCGTGCGCTCAAGCAGTTCTCGTTGAGCTCCGACGCCAGCACCGAGATCGTGCTGGAAGACGGCCAGAAGGTGGAACTGGATGGCGTGGTGACCTACAAGGTGCGCGCCCCGAACCAGCTGTTCCTGGAGCTGCGCAGCGATCGTCAGTTGCGCCAGCTGTTCTACGACGGCAAGGCGCTGTCGCTGTATTCGCCGCGCCTGAAGTACTACGCCCAGGTGGACGGACTGAACAGCACGCTGGGCGAACTGGTGGAGGATGCCGCCGCCCGCTATGGCATCGACATGCCGCTGGCCGACATGTTCCTGTGGGGCACCGACAAGGCGCCCAAAACCGCCATCCGTGGCGCGCTGCACATCGGCGGTGGCACGGTGGACGGCGAGCCGATCGAGCAGTACGCGTTCAAGCAGGACGGCGTGGACTGGCAGCTGTGGGTCAGCAAGGCCACCGCATTGCCGAAGAAGCTGGTGATCACCTCACTGGATGATCCGGCGCTGCCGCAGTACCGCGCCCACCTGCGCTGGGACACCCGCAGCGCCGTGCCCGCGACCGCCTTCCAGTTCACGCCGCCGGCCGATGCCGCCCGCATCAAGCTGGTGCCGGTCGCGGTGGTCGTCACCGATGCTGGGCAGGAGAACTGACATGCGTACCGTGATCAACCGCTTCTTCGTGGCCTCCTCCCTGGCGGCGGGCATGCTGCTGGCGCTGCTGCTGGCCGTGTCCGCACCGGCCAGCGCGCAGCGCAGCGGGTTCCATGGCGGCGGCGCGCGCGCCAGTGCCCATACCAGCATCAACCGCCCGGTACAGCGCCCGCGGGGCGGCAACGTGAACCGCGGGGCCAACATCAACCGCAACATCGACAGCAACCGCACCGTCAATCGCAACGTGAACCGCAACGTCAATGTGGATGTGAACTACCACGACGACCACTGGAACCACTGGGACGATCATCCCTTCGCCACCGCTGCAGCGGTGACGGCGGGCGTGGCCGTGACCTCGGCGGTGATCGGTTCGATCGTCAATTCGGTCCCGCCCAGCTGCGTGACCACGGTGATCAACGGCATGGCCTACCAGCAGTGCGGCAACGTCTGGTATGAGCCGCGCTATGCCGGGACCACCGTGCAATACGTGGTGATCAATCCGCCGCGTTGACTCGGTAGTTTTTCCCGCCTCTCTACCGTAGTTATGCGCATTACGCGTGGCCGGCAGTGCACTACCGTGGGGCTGTAACCACCGGCCACCACGGCCCGCCCCAGGACGGCTGCGACCGCAGCGCGTCTTTCCATCCCGCCTTTGGAGACTCGCGTCATGAAAGCCTTTGCCATCGCCGTCCTGGCGACCTCCCTGGTTGCCTGTGCATCCACACCGACCGTCAAGACCGACTTCGATCCGTCAGCCAGTTTCGCCTCCTACAAGACCTACACCTGGGCGATGAAACCCCAGGCAAGCTCGCCGCTGGTGCAGCAACGCATCATCGACGGCATCAACGCACGTTTGCAGGCCAAGGGCCTGCGCGAAGCGCCCAACGGCGACATCGCCCTGGCAGCGCATATCGCCACCGGCCAGAAGCAGACCCTGGATACGTTCTACTCCGGGACGGGCATGGGCGGCTGGGGCTGGCGGGGCGGTGGCTGGGGTGGCGGGATGGCCATGGGCAATGCCACCACCACGGTGCACACCTATGACGTCGGCACGCTGGTCGTGGATATGTTCGACGCCAAGACCAAACAGGCGGTCTGGCGCGGCACCGCCAGTGGCACCGTGCCGACCTCGCCGGACAAGGTCAACGCGGCGGTGGAAGCCGGCCTGGACAAGCTGTTTGCGGCGTTCCCGCCGGGCACGACCGCCGCACGCTGATCGCTGCGGCACGGCCTGAGATGCGTTCAACCGCGTGGGCCCGCGCCGGGCTGTTCCCTCCCACCGGCCCGGGCCCGCGCACTTGGCTTCCCATCCCCGAGGTGCACCGTGTCGATCGGCCATGCCGTACGCCTGCTCTCGCTGTTGGGCGTGCTCACGCCCTGCGCCGCGATCGCCCAGCAGCCCGCCGCGCCATCGCCTGCGCCGGCGCCCGCGGCCGCTCCGGCGCCGCGGGCGTCCCTGTTCCGTGACGCGCAAGACGGCCGGTTCGACATGTCGCGCTGGTTGCTGGAGCACCGCGGTTTTCTGCCGGTGCCGATCATCGTGACCGACCCCGCCGTGGGCAATGGCGGCGGCGTGGCGCTGGCGTTCTTCCATCGGCCACCGGCGTCGGCAGCGGCAGGTGAGGGCGGCACCCCGAAGATGGTCACGCCGGACATCTATGGCGGTGGCGCGATGCGCACCTCCAATGGCAGCGAAGCGTATGGCGTGGGCGCCTCGCTGCACTTCGACGATGACCGTTGGCGCTACCGCGGCGGCGTCGCCAAAGCGTCGTTCAATCTGGGCTTCTATACGCCCGGCACGGTGCTGCCCGCGCAGAAGATCGACTACAACATGGACGGCCTGATGTCGTTCCAGCAGGGCTTCCGGCGCCTGGGTGACCGCGATCTCTATGTCGGCCTGGCCTGGATCTACATGGATCTGGATATCGGCTTCGATGTCGCCTCCGACCGCGATCGTTTCCAGCCACACGAACTGTCCAAGCGCAGCTCCGGGCTGGGCCTGTCGCTGGAGTACGATTCGCGCGACAACCCGTTCACGCCTTCCAGCGGCTGGCTTGGCATGATCGAAGGCAACGCGTATCTGCCGGGAATCGGCAGCGATGCCAGTTTCCAGAGCTATCGCGGGCACGCCTACGGTTACTGGCCGATGGGCAAGCATTTCGTGCTCGGCGGGCGCGCGGATGCCCGCTGGGCCAACGGTGAGATTCCGTTCTATCGACTGCCCTACATCGACCTGCGCGGCATCGGCTCGGCGCGTTACCAGGACACGCGGGCTGCGGTGCTGGAGAGCGAGCTGCGCTGGAACATGACCCAGCGCTGGGCGCTGATCGGCTTCGTCGGTGCGGGGCGCACCTGGGGCCGGCACAACAGTTTCAGCGACGGCGCCAGCCAGGTGTCGAAAGGCGCGGGCGTGCGCTATCTGATCGCCCGCCAGCTGGGCATGCATGTCGGCGTGGACTATGCGTGGGGGCCGGAGGACGACACGTTCTACATCCAGGTCGGCAGCGCGTGGCGCTGAAACGCCCCGGGCACCGTGTATCGCGCGCCTCGGCGCTCGCCGTGGCGTGGCTGTGCGCCAGTGGCGCCCTGTCGCCGCTGCAGGCCGCCGAACCGGTGGTTGCTGTCGCTCCGGCAGGCCAGGCAGACCACTGCGGCGTGCGCGGCCCGGGCGACACCCGGCCACGGGTCGGGCTGGCGCTGGGCGGCGGCGGCGCACGCGGTATCGCACACGTGCGCATCCTCAAGCAGCTGGAGGCGCTGCACGTGCCGGTGGACTGCATCGCCGGTACCAGCGCCGGGGCGCTGGTTGGCGCCCTGTATGCCTCCGGCTCCACGCCCGAACAGATCGAGCAGCTGGTGCTGAGCACCGAATGGCTGAGCCTGTTCACCGACACCCTGCCACGCCGTGAGCGCTCCCTGCGACGCAAGGCCGACGACTACGCCCAGCTGGCACCGATCGGCATCGGGCTCGGCGGCGAGGGCAAGGCGGTGGCACTGGCTGGTGGCGTCTCCGAGGGCGAAAAGCTGATCGCCCTGTTCGAGCGCGCCACCGGCGGCGGCCGGGTCAATGGCCGCTTCGATGACCTGCCGATCCCGTTCCGGGCGGTCGCCACCGATATCAATACCGGCATGCCGGTGGTGCTGGCCGAGGGCAGCCTGCCGATGGCGATGCGCGCGAGCATGTCCTTGCCCGGCATCTTCCGGCCGGTGGTGATCGACGGGCACGTGCTGCTTGATGGCGGCCTGTCCAACCAGGTGCCGATTGATGTGGTACGCGCGATGGGGGCCGACCGGGTCATAGCGGTGGACGTCGGCACGCCCTTGAGCGCGCTGGATCGCGACGCCAGCCTGGTGGATGTGATCAGCCAGCTGAGCGGATTCCTGACCACCCGCAGCGCGCAGGCACAACTGGACAGTCTGGGCGCGCAGGATCTGCTGATCTCGCCCGATCTGACCGGCAAGGTGGCCACCGGCGATTTCGACAAGGCGCCCGAGGCGTTGCGGATCGGCCAGCTCGCCGCCGACCAGGCCGCGCCGGCGCTGCAGGCGTTCGCGCAGGCGCCACAGGAGTACACCCGACTGGCCGCCGAGCGTGCCGGCCGGACGCATCCGGTGGCACCGGCCACCATCGATTTCGTCGAGGTCGACAACCACACCGGCTATGCCGATGCGCTGCTGCTGTCCTATCTCCCGGTCCACGTCGGCGCGCCGCTGGATATCGAGGCGATGCAGGCCGGTGTACTGCGCGCCTACGGCATGGGAACGCTGGCCAGCATCAACTATGAGGTCAAGCAGCGTGACGGACGCACCGGCGTGGTGGTGTCCGCGTACGCCAAGCCCAACGGACCGGTGTACCTGGAAGCCGGGCTCAGCCTGAGCAATGATCTGGAAGGCAATCACGAAAGCAACCTGCGCGCCGGCCTGCTGTTTTCGCCGCTGTCGCCCTACGGTGCCGAAGCGCGTATCGCCCTGCAGATCGGCAGCGAGCCGGGGCTGACCGGCCAGTACTATCATCCGTTCGATCTGCACGATCGTTACGCCTTCCAGGCGGGCGGCGGGTTCCAGACCCGCAGCTTCAATCTCTACGACGATGACGGCGACAAGATCGCGCGCTATCGCGTGCGTCGTACCGGTGCGACGCTGGCCGTGTTCCGCAATGTGTCCAATGTGCTGGCGCTGTCGGTCGGCGTGCAGCGCTATACCGGCAATGCGGAGGTGGAAGTGGGCGACCCCACCATTCCACGGGTGAACTTCGACGAGGGCGCGTGGATCGCGCAGGCGACCCTGGACGATATCGACAGCGTGTACTTCCCGCGCGATGGTTATCTCGTTACGGCGGGGACGTATCAGTCCAGCCCGAGTCTCGGCGCAGATGCCCGCTTCGGCCAGATCGATCTGGATGCCGTGGCCGCCAGATCGTTTGGCAAGCATGCGCTGCAGCTTGGGCTGCGCTATCACGTGACCGCGTCGGGCACGGCGCCGGTGCAGAACCTCTACCGCCTCGGCGGGCGCTGGCGGCTGGCCGGGTTCCAGCACAACCAGTTGACTGGCCAGGACTATGCGCTCGGGTTCGCCGGCTATACCTATGAGTTGGGCAAGCTGCTGGGCCGCTCGGCGCAGGTCGGGGGCACGGTGGAGTACGGCAATGCCTGGCAGCGACGCAGCGACATGTCACTGATCGACGGCATCTGGAACGGCAGCGTGTTCCTCGGCTTTGATTCGTGGGTCGGCCCGTTGATCTTCGGCATGGGATTCCGCGAAGGCGGCGAGAACGTGCTCTTCATCGAGCTCGGGCAATCGCTGTGATGCCGGCCAGCGGCTGGCACTACCAGTTACCACACCTGCGAGAGAATCACCCCGAGCGCGCCGCACCAGCAGACGATCACGAACCAGGCCAGCACCGCATTGGCACTGATGCCGCGGTGGCGGACGAACAGGCTCAGCACCAGCGCCGCCACCAGGGGCAGGACGAACAGGCTGACGATCCAGACCAGCGGATGGCCATGCATGGGAACTCCTTGGCCTGCCGGCTCAGTTCAACGTCTTGTCGGGGTAGTAGCGGGTGCCTTTGACGGTCAGCTCCGCCGCCAGACCGCTTTCGGTCATCTGGTACACCCAGACGTTCTCGGAAATCTGCACCGCGCCGGTGAGCCCACCGCCGGCCTTGTCCACCTTCGCTGCCAACGTTGCCTGGCCGCCGATCTCGATGCCGCGTGTGATGAAATCCTGATACGCCTCGGGCGTCTTGAATACCCAGACCAGATCGAAGGTCTTGGCGCCAAAGCCCAGTCCGGCCTGGATCTCCACCATGCGCATGAAGGTTTCCTGCCCGCTGCGGTTGTCGATGGCCACGCCATGCCCACCGCCGCCGCCGGCAATCAACACCTTGACCCCGAAGCTGCGGAAGACCGCGTACCCCGCCGATTGCTCCACGGCCTGGCGCGCACCGGGCTGTGCGGCATACAGCCGCGAGAGCACTGCGGCGGTGGCGGTACGCGCCTGGTTCTGTGCCTCGCTCTTTTCGGTGGAGGGCGGTGCGTCGCTGCGAGTGGGCGTGGAGGTGCTGCAGCCGAGGGGGGCCACGCCCAGCAGGATCAGGGCGGCGCCGGCAAGGAGAGAACGGTTCATGGGAAGCTGCCTCATTCGGGAAAGACCAGGGTCACGATCAACCGGCCGGTCCAGCGACTGGCGTACTGCGGCCGGTCCACGTTGTAGAAGCCGCCGACACCGATGCTGACCGGGGTATGGCCGAGCCTGAGCACTTTGGAGACAGTGGCGCCCAGGGGCACCGTCCAGGCATCGCCGCTGGCCGCCTTCCAGTTGTAGTTGGTTTCCGAGGTGACGCTGAGTGACCAGCCATCGGGCAGATTGCGGGTCACGAACGGCTGCACGCTGGTGCTGCTGACGTCCTCGCGGGCGCCGTCGCCACCGACCGACCAGACATGATTGGCCAGTGCGCCGACGGTCCACGCCTTGGTCTTGTGGACCAGGATGAAGGCCGGGCCGAGCGAGTATTTTCCCGTGCCGAGGCTGTCGTGCGAGGCGGTATCCAGCAGCGCGGCGAAGCCGTAGCCGAATTCGGTGCCGTGCGCTTCAGCTGCAGTCTTGGGGATGTAATACCCCTGCACGAACAGGTCCCCGGTGCCGTGCTTGTCCTGCGGAAACTGGTTCCAGCTGAGCGGCAGGATCGGGCGCAGGATGAACTTGCCGTTCTCGCCGACGAACGGAATCACCGGCTGGATCTTCAACTGCTGGTTGTGCGCATCGCCGCCGGGCCCGACCGAGCCCTGGTAGTTGTACTGGAACGGCACGGAGATCAGCGCCGCGCCGGGATCGGCGAGCTTGCGTGCGATGTCGTCGGAGGACGCCGATCCGGCCGGCGCCTGCTGCGCGGCGAGGGGCGCGGCACCCAGCAGGGCGAGCAGCGCCAGCCAGACCGGATGCCGCCGGCACCTCATCGCGGCGCATCCACGACGATGTACTGCACCGTGGTGCCCGCATAGCGCGGCTGATACCAGGCGTTGTCGCACTGCTGGTAGCCGATGCCGTTGACGACGACCGTGCTGCAGTCCACCGGCAGCGAGTAGACGATCGATCCGATCACGGCCGACGTAACGGCCACGCCTGCGGTGAACGCGGCGGCATCCCAGAAGGGATGGTCCCAGTACGGCGGCGGGGGCGGCGGAGGGGGTGGCCCGGGCGGATGCGGCCCGGGGCCAGGGCCAGGGCCAGGTCCAGGCGGATGAGGTCCCGGGCCGGGTCCCGGCCCCGGAGCAGGGTGGGGGCCGGGACCGGGGCCAGGATGCGGGCCCGGCTCCGGGCGCGGGCCAGGGCCGGGATGCGGGGCGGGGCCAGGCCCCGGCGGGTGCGGGGTGAATCCACCGCCGCCGTGGGGCATGCCACCCCCGCCGAAGCCGCCGGCATGGGCGATCGAGGGGTGGGCAAAGCCGCGCAGCCCGGGGCGCGCCCCGGCATCGGCAGGCAGCAGTGCGGCGCCGAGCATCAGTGTCATCAGGGCCGGGGCCAGCGCGGCGCGCAGGCAAGCGGAACGGTCCATGCTCAGTTCTCCCCGTCAGTGGTCTGTACGGCCAGCGCGACCGGTACGAACACGATCTTCGTCGCACCCTTGGGATCGAACGCCAGCTCTTTGGCGGTCACCGTGCGCCGCGTATCCCAGTTCAACGTAGCCTGGTAGGTGGGCAACGCGGGATCGCTGTGGCTGGTGATCGCCAGCTGGCGGGGCAGGTGGGTCGTGTCGGAAATCCAGACCTGCCAATCCACCCCGGGTTGCCGGAAGGCGTAGTGCTGGGTGGCCTCGCCCCCGATGCGGGCGCTGCCGATGCGCAGCGCGGACTGCAGCTGATCGGTCGGAAACGCCGGCGTGCCCCACAGGAACAGATCGGCCAGCGGCAACTCGATGCCATAGGTCGTCGCCGATTCGGTCAACAGCGCCTGGCTGCTCTTGTTCAGGCCCTCCAGCGTGGCGTAGTACTTCAGCCGCGGCGAGTAGATCGTCAGCGCCTTGCCGTCGTAGAACAGCTGGCGGTGCTGGTCCTCGCTCTGTATCTCCACGAAGAAGTGGTCCGGGCCCAGCACGCGGTACGCGACGGTGCCGGGCAGGGCGATCTTCTGGCCGTCGTCGAGCACATACTCGGTGCTGGTGGTGGCGTTGAGGGTGAAGTGCGGCAGCGCGCGCAGGGCCGCGCCCATGCGCGTGAGCGCCTGTACGGCCTGGGGATCAACGCTTACGGCCTGGGCATCAACGCTGGCCGCTGCGGGCTGCGCCGCAAGCGGAGGAGGAAGCAGGAGCAGCGGTCCGGCCAGGACCAGCGCCAACAGCAGGCCCGATGAGGTGCGCGGCATGACAGTCTCCAGAGTGTCGTCGGTGGGGCGCGCGACGGGCCGACCCTGCTGACACTCTGCGCACCGCCCACGCGGCGGACAACCGGAGTTACACGGTAACGCGCTAGGTATTTATACGCAGGCACCGGCCAGCGGCCGGCCGCTGTGCAGGGGCATCATGGTGTCCGGGGGGAGGCCGGTCCGCCGGCGGCGATCCAGGCGTCCACGGCCTGGCTGACCACTGTCATGGGCATGGCCCCGTTGCCCAGGATCAGGTCGTGGAATGCACGGATGTCGAAGCGGTCGCCCAGCTCCCGGCGTGCCTGCTCGCGCAGTTCCAGCAGCCGCAGTTGGCCCATCTTGTAGGAGGCGGCCTGACCCGGCTGCACCAGGTAGCGGTAGACCTCGATACGCACATCCGCCGGGGTCATGCCGGTCTTGTCCTGCATGTAGGCGATGGCCTGCTCGGGCGTCCATCGTTTGCGATGCAGGCCGGTGTCGACCACCAGCCGCACCGAGCGGAACATCTCGGCCTGCAGGCGGCCCAGATCACCGGCGGGGTCGTCGCGGTACACACCGGTCTCGGCCATCAGCTGCTCGGCGTACAGCGCCCAGCCTTCGCTGAACGCACTCGGGTTGAGGCTGCGGCGCAGCATCGGCAGCTCGGTCAGGGTCTGGCCGATCGAGATCTGGAAATGATGCCCCGGCGCGCCCTCGTGATAGGTGAGGGTGGGAATGCTCCAACGCGTATTGGAGGTGATGTCGCCCAGGTTGATGAAGAACGTGCCCGGCCGCGAGCCGTCCATCGCCGGTGGGTAGTAGTAGCCGCCGGGCGAGGTGGCCTGCATGTGCGCAGGGACCGGCTGCACCAGCAGCTTCTGCGTCGGCAGGTGGCCGAAGTAGGTGGGCAGGATCGGATCGAGAGCGCGCAGGCGCTGTTCGATGTCGCCGATCAGCTGCCTGCGGCCAGCGTCGCTGTCCTCATACAGGTAGCGCGGGTCCTTGCGCAGCTTTTCGATGCGGGCGGCCACGCTGCCCTCGCGCAGGCCCAGCTGCTTCAGGCGGTCATCCATCGCCGTGTCCAGCCGCGCCACTTCGCGCAGGCCGATCTGGTGGATGGCATCGGCATCCAGATCGGTGCTGGTGTACCAGCGCAGGGCGGCATCGTAGTAGGCCTTGCCCTCGGGCAGTGCCCACATGCCGTTGTTGCCGGGATGGGTCGCCAACGTGGCCTGCACGTTGTCGAGCAGGCGTTGATAGCCCGGGTTCACCGCGTCCCGCACCGCGGCGGTGGCCTGCGCGATCAGTTCAGCACGACGGGCCGCCGGGATGGACGGCACCTTGTCCAGCTTGCGCTGCAACGACAGCACCCACAGGCTGTCCTGCGGCGCCGGTTTCAGCAGTGCACGGTACTGGTTGGCCGCGCCTTCCAGCGCAACCGCCGGCGGCACCACGCCCTGTTGGGCCTGCATGTCGACGTTGGCGCGGACCTGGTCCAGCTTGGTGCCCATCGCCTGCAGCCGTTCAATATAGCGGCGGGCGCTGGTCTCGTCGGTCACCGCGTGCTGGTTGTCCATGAACTGTGGCAGGTTGACCGGCAGGCTGAACAACTGGTCGATCGCGTAGGTGCTGCCGCCGACCGGCAACCACGCCGCGGCCCATGGCACGGCCATCAGATCGATCTGGGTCTGGTAGAACCAGCGTGCCAGGCCGTCGCTCAGGCGTTGCTGTGGGTCCAGCGGCGCGCCTTTCCAGGCACGGATCTGCGCCAGGTTGTCGACAAGAAAGCGGCGGTTGACCTCGCGCCGGGCCAGCGAGACGTCGGTCAGCTGGCCGGACAGATCACCGCTGGCATCGTCGCTGATGCCGAGCATGGTGCGCAGTTCCGGATCGGCGTTGATCGCAGCCATCGTCTGCGCATCGAGCAGGGCGTTGAACGAGGCGGTGGCCGGTGTGCTCACCGTGGACGGCGCCTGCGCATGTGCATCGGCTCGCGGCAGCAGCAGTGCGCCTGCGATGGCCAGTGCGAGCAGGACAGGGACACGGCGGGCAGGCGAGGTCGTAATCACAGGGCGATCTCCGTTGGCGGCAGGCTGCGGGCAGGCTACGCCTGCACGGGTGCGGCTGCACCTGCGGATCGTCATGTCTGCGCAGGCGGGCAGATGCGGGCAGCGTGCAGGCACTGCCGGCCGCGCACGGTTGGCTATCTGGATATGCCCGGAAGTAAGGACATCGGTGCGGCGCCGTTGGCTGCGCCGAATGAAATCAGTGACTTGCCCCGCACTCGTTACCCACCTGCGCACCGCGGCGCGAATGCACGCGTCCGCACCGATTGACGCTCTGCAACAAGTTTGCAACATGTCCCGCAGGGTCACCTGGGGACGTGTCTTGCCTGCTTCGAATCTGCCACGGCGATGTCGCCGCTGACGTACCGCCTGCGCTGTTCCATCGTCTTCTTCGGGCGTGATGCCCGATCTCTTCGGAGTTGTCATGAATCCTCGCGCCACCGTGCTGCGACGTCGCCGTCTGTCCGTCGCCGTGCTTGCCAGCCTGTTCACCACCGTTCCGGTCCATGCTCAGACCGTGGCAAGTGCGCCGGCGGTCACCCAGCTCGACCAGCTCATCGTCCTCGGCAACCGCACCCAGGCCCGCACCGTGCTCGAATCGCCGGTGCCGATCGATGTGCTGAGCGCGCAGGACATCCGCAGCAGCGGCTACACCGATATCAGCCAGATCCTGCAGTCGCTGTTGCCCTCGTTCAATTTCCCGCACCCGACCACCCCGGATGGCAACACCCACATCCGCTCGGCGACGCTGCGCGGGCTGTCGCCGGACCAGACCCTGGTGCTGGTCAACGGCAAGCGGCGGCATGCCAGTGCGTGGGTCAACACCGGCGGCACGGTGGGCAAGGGCGCGGTCTCGACCGATCTCAATGCTATCCCGGTGAGTGCGATCGAGCGGATCGAAGTGCTGCGTGATGGCGCGTCTGCCCAATACGGTTCCGATGCGATTGCCGGGGTGATCAACATCGTGCTGCGCGAGGATGCGGGCGTTGAAGGGCGGGTCAGCCGCGGCACCACCCGCGACGGCGGTGGTGGCACCACGGCCGTCGCCCTGGACACCGGCGTGGCCTTTGCCGACGGCGGCGGCCTGCACCTCACCTGGGACTATCGTGACCGCAAGGCCGCCAACCGCGCCTTGCCCGATACCCGTCAGCAGTACTTCGGGATCGGCCGCAACGGTGCACCGGTGGCGCCGTCGGGCACCTTCGGCTCCGGTACCGGCCTGGCCCCGATCGGGGGCGCGGCGGCGGGTGCAGTGGCCGACCCACGCGAAGCCAGCATCGACCGCGATGCGCTGTGGCGCTTCGCCGACTCGGCCGACACCGTGGAAAAGACCGTGTTCGGCAACCTGCGCAAGCCGCTCGCCTGGGCGGAAGGATGGGAGGCGTATGCGTTCGGCGGCTACGGGGTAAGCGAGGGCAGTTCCAACGCCTCCCTGCGCCGCGCTGGCCAGGTCGAGAACGTGCGCGCGATCTACCCGGACGGGTTCCTGCCGTGGGTCGATACCCAGAGCACCAACGCCTCGCTCGGCGCAGGCATCAAAGGTCTGCTCGGCGACTGGCACTGGGACCTGAGCAGCGTCTACGGCCGCAACAAGCTGGTCTACCGCACCCGCAACACGCTCAACGCCACGCTGGGTGCGGCCAGCCCCACCGCGTTCTACAACGGTGCGCTGGAGGCCTCGCAGTGGACCACCAATCTGGATGCGAACAACAGCATCGAGCTGGGCTGGCACGCACCGCTGCGGCTGGCGATCGGGGCGGAGTTCCGCCGCGATACCTACGGCATTTCGCCCGGCGAGCTGAACTCCTACGTCTGGGGGCCGGCGCGGGTGCTTGATGGCCCCTCGGCCGGCGCGGTGCCGACGATCGGCTCGCAGGGCTTCGCGGGCATCCAGCCGGCGGACGCCGGCAACCATCACCGTCACAACGTCTCGGCCTACGCCGAAGCGGAAACCGATGTGACGGATCGCTTCCTGGTCTCGCTGGCCGGGCGCTGGGAGGACTACAGCGATTTCGGCAGTACCACCAACGGCAAGCTGGCCCTGCGCTACCAGCTCGACGGCGGGGTGGCGGTGCGCGCCTCGGTCAGTACCGGCTTCCATGCGCCGGCCTTGGCCCAGCAGTACTTCAGTTCGACCAGCAGCCGCACGCTGAACAACGCGGTGACCGGGGTGCCCGAGTACGTGCTGGTGCGCACCGCACCGGTGGATACGGTGGAAGCCCTTGCCCTGGGGGCGCGCTCGCTGGAGCCGGAGCAGGCGACCAATGTCACGGCGGGCCTCACCTGGGGCATCGGCGGGCTGAGCGCGTCGGTGGATGTGTACCGGATCGACATCGACGACCGGATCTTTCTTTCCAGCAACTTCGTCGATGCGGCCGGGTCCACCGCGATCCGTGACTACCTGGCCGCACTGGGCTCACCGGGCGTGACCAGCGTGCGCTACTTCAGCAACGCCGCCGATACCCGCACCACCGGCGTGGACGCTTCCGCGCGCTACCGTTGGGAGCTGGCGGACCATGGCAGGCTCACCGCGACCATCGCGTACAACCGCAACAAGACCGAGCTGACCCATGTCGCCTCGACCCCGGCGCAGCTGACCGCGCTCGGCGTGCGCACGCCGTTGTTCGATGTCACCGAGCGCACCCGGGTGGAGAAAGGCCAGCCGCGCGACAACCTGACCCTCGCGCTGGGCTGGGATGTCGGCCGCTGGGGCCTCCACCTGGGCACGCACCGCTATGGCGAGATCGAAGGCGTGGCGGCGACCAACCAGAGCGCGGCCAATGTCGCCGCCTTTGCGCAGGGCTCGACCCGTTTCCGCACGCTGCCGACCGAAGCGGGTAGTGCTGGCAATGTCGATGTGATCCAGAAGCTGGAGGCGCGCTGGGTCACCGATCTGGACATCGCCTTCCGTGCGACCGAGACGGTGACGTTGGTGCTGGGCGCCAACAATCTGTTCAATACCTATCCCACCCGCAACATCGCCACCACCCCGCAGGTCTCCGGCGCGGATACCTTTGGCGTGTTCCCGTACAGCGAGCTGTCGCCGTTCGGTTGGAGTGGCACCTACTACTACGCACGCCTGGAGGCCCGTTTCCAATGACCCGTTCCACCACTGCAGGCCACCTGCCTGCCGATCCGCAGCGCCGCTACTGGCTGCGTGCCGGGCTGACCAGTGCCGCAGCGGTCGCGCTGGCGCCGGCCGCTGGATCCGCTGCACCGGCCGCTCCGGCAGGCGTRACGGCCGCCGGGAGCCCCACGGACCTGCTGCGGCTGGACCTCAATGAAAGCAGCTACGGCCCGTCACCTCGGGTCGGGCCCGCGGTACAGCGCGCGCTGGCGGAGGCGCCGCGGTATGTCAGCGCCGCGCAGTTGCAGGCGTTGCAGAGCCAGATCGCCACGCTGGAAGGGGTCGCGTCCGAACAGGTCATCGTCGGTGAAGTGCTCGAAGCATTGGGCCAGCATCTTGCGCTGAGCCAGGGCGCGGGCGGTTTCATCTACAGCGTGCCCGGGTATGGCGCCCTGGTGGATGCGGCCAGGCCCTTTGGCGGCCGGGCGGTGGAAGTGCCGTTGAACGCGCGGCTGGAGAACGATCTGCCCGCATTGCTGGCGGCGATCGCGCCGGATACCCGCGCGCTGTTCGTGGTCAATCCGCACAACCCGTCCGGCACGCTGAGCCCCGGGGCCGAGTTCGATCGTTTCGTGAGCGCCGCGCAGGCGCGCACGCTGGTGATCGTCGACGAGGCATACCTCGACTACCGCGAGGATGCCGCCACGTTGAGCGCGGTGCGCCTGCTGCGGCAGGGCCAGAACGTGGTGGTGTTCCGCACGCTGGGCAAGATCCATGCCCTGGCCGGGCTGCAGGTCGGGTATGCGCTGGTGCCTGCGGCGCTCGCCGGGGCACTGCGCCAGCGCGGCGTCGGCGGCGCGCACGCGCAGAACCAGTTGTCGTTGGCCGCTGCCTCGGCGGCACTCGCCGATCCCGCCCACGTGGCCCAGGTCCGGCGCAGCGTGGCGGCGGAGCGGCAGCACTGGCAGCAGGTGCTGAGCGGGCTGCGCCTGCGCTCGACCGAAGCGGCCGGCAATTTCGTGTTCGTCGATACCGGGCACCCCCATGCAGCCGTCGCCGCCGGGCTCCTGCAACAGGGTGTGCGCATCGCCCGTGTGTTCGCCCCGTATGACACCTGGGTGCGGATCACCGTCGGCACGCCGGCGGAGAACCGGCGTGCGCAGCAGGCGTTGCGCAGCGTGCTCGCCCAGCTGGGCAAGGCCCAGGGTGGGGCGGCGGCGTAGACGCTGCCCGACGCGCCGTCAGCCGCCGATGCGCTCGAAGCCGTCCGCGCTCCAGTCCTCACTGCCCACACCGTGATGGATCACGAACAGGCCCTGCGGATCGTAGCGGCGCTTGGCGGCCTGCAGCCGGGGGTAGTTCGGCCCCCAGAACGCCTGCTGCCAGTCCTTCTGGAAGTAGTCGCTCTCTGAAACATAGGCCGGGGCCGAGGGCGCCACCACGCTCAGGGCCTGGTAGGCGCGCGCCACGTTCAAGGCGCCCCGCCGTGCCCGGGGCTCATCCACCGTGCGCCCCAGGCCCGGATACACCGGCCCGCTGGCATTGCCGATGATCGCCAGCGCGAAGGCGTCCAGTACCGCCGGATGGGTGGCCGTGTCGCGGCTGGCGGCCAGCGCCGCCGCCGGCGCACCGAACAGGCCCTTGTTGCAGTGCAGGCCGACATCCATGTGATCGGCGGCCGCACAGATCGCGGCGGCCGCCTGCTCACGCTGCGCATCGTCCAGCAGCCCCGACGGCAACCAGGCCGATGCGTAGCCATGCAGGAACCAGCCGACCTGGCCCTGGTCGCCCTTCCACAGCATGTGCCGGGAGGAGGCGCCGTCGCGGGTGTCCTCGGCGATGAGGGCAGGGGCGTGCTGGCGGAAAAAGTCCGCGTCCCAGAAGTCTCTGGCCGGCATCGCCAGTGCCTGCAAGGGTTCGGTGATGGTGTAGGCCGGCCGGGCGCGGATCCAGTCCAGGAACGGCGTCCAGGTCGCTTCGGCCGCGTCGCGCGACAGGCCCTGGAACACCATCGAGATCGACAGCCGGCGCGTGTCCTTGAAGGTGAACTGCTCACCCCAGTGCGGGTTGCACAGCGTGTCGCGGTAGAAGCGGAGCATCTCCACCGCCAGTGCCCGCCAGCTGGCGTCGTCGCTGGCCTGGATCTGGCAGGAGACGCCGCCGAAGGTATCGGGCAGGTCATGGGTCCGCAGCGTCATCCGGGTGACGATCCCGAAACTCGCCGCGCAGCCGCCCTTCAAGGCCCAGAACAGGTCCGGGTCGTTGTCGGCGTTGACGGTGCGGATCTGCCCGTCGGAGGTGACGATTTCGGCTTCGAGCAGGCTGGCCGCGGCCGTGCCATGCGCTTTGGAGAAACTGCCGAAGCCGCCGCCGGTGACCAGGCCGGTCACGCCCACCGAGGTACAGCCGCCGCCCTGGACATAGCGCCCACCGCGGGTGGTGACCGCATCGTAGGCATCGATCCACATCGCCCCGGCGCCTACGCTGACCGCCGGCTGCGGCGCCGTGCCCGCGCGGGCGTTGTGGGCGACGAAAGCATCGTGCAGCTCGACCTGGTTCATCGCGCGGGTCCAGACCAGCAGCGAATCCGGCGCGCAGGAGGTGCCGTGATAGCTGTGCCCGCCGCCTTTGACCACCAGCCGCAGGCGGTGGGTGCGGGCGAAGTTCACCGCCGCGGCCACATCGGCGCTGTTGGCGGCGGCCACCACCTTCGCGCTCGGCACTGACCGCCACGCGCCGAAGTAACCACTGGTCTGGGTGAGCGCGGGCGCATCGCCGAGGAAGAACGGATTCTGCAGCTGCTCCAGCGCCGCGGTGCGGGTGGCGGCATCAGCGAGGAAGGGGGACTGCGGCACCGACAGCCGACCGCCGACGGCACGCGACAATCGGTCCCACTCGGCGGCAGCGGGCCACCCTGCTGCGCCCGGCCGGACCCTCGCACGCGTCGCTGCGAAGGCAGGGCCGGCCTTGAGCAGCATCGGCAGCAGCGGCAGGGTCAGCCCGGCCTTGAGGCAATCGCGTCGTTTCATGAGGGTCGTTCCTGCGGCAGTAGCGGGGTTGATGCCAGCGAGTGTGTTCCCGCAGAGGCCCGCGGGCCTTGGCCTGGGGCCGGATGTCGGTGATCAAGGGACGAGTGGCGGGGGCTCGGGGGCGGGCGGCGCCAACCGGAGACACGTCGGTCCCGCGCCGATTGACGGATGCCCGACGCGGCTTACCCTAGTCTGGTTCCATTGCGCTCGCGGCCGTCGCTGGGCGAGTGCCCCACGACATCCGGATCCATGCCCACCTCGAACGACCCCGCCCCCGGCGCACTGGCCACCTTCACCCCGGCCACGCGCGATTGGTTCACGGCAGCCTTCGCTGCGCCCACGCCAGTGCAGGACCATGCCTGGGCGGCGATCAGCGCCGGCCAGCACACCCTGGTCATCGCGCCGACCGGCTCGGGCAAGACTCTGGCCGCGTTCCTGCACGCGATCGACCAGCTGTTCCGCAGCGGTGAGCAGCAGGGCGGTGGGCGGCCGGCGACGGCGACGTCGACGTCCACCAAGCGCGGCACCCGTGTGCTGTATCTCTCGCCGATCAAGGCGCTCGGCGCCGATGTCGAGCGCAACCTGCAGAGGCCCCTGCAGGGGGTGAGTGCCGAACGCGAGCGGCGCGGCGATCCGGCGGTCACCCTGTCCGTCGCGATCCGGACCGGCGACACCACCCCGGCGGAGCGGGCGCGGCTGCTGCGGCGTCCGCCCGACATCCTGATCACCACACCCGAATCGCTGTTCCTGATGCTCACCTCGCAGGCGCGCGAGACGTTGCGCGAGGTGCATACCGTCATCATCGATGAAATCCATGCGGTGGCCGGCAGCAAGCGCGGCACCCATCTGGCGTTGAGTCTGGAACGGCTGGATGCGCTGTTGCAGGTGCCTGCGCAGCGCATCGGGCTCTCGGCCACGGTGCGCCCGGTGGAGGAGGTCGCGCGGTTCCTCGGTGGCAACCGGCCGGTCAGCGTGGTTCATCCACCGTCGCAGCGGGCGCTGGAGGTCCGGATCGTGGTGCCGGTCGAGGACATGGCCGACATTCCGCCGCATCCTGCGGCCGCCGATGCACCCGCGTCCGCCGGCCGGGTCGGCTCGATCTGGCCGCATGTGGAGGCCAGCATCCTGGACCAGGTGCTGGCGCGACGTTCGACGATCGTGTTCGCCAACTCGCGGGGCGTGGCCGAAAAGCTGACTGCCCGTTTGAATGAACTGCATGCCGACCGTGTCGCCCGTGGCCAGCTCCCGGCGCTTGCATCGATAGCGGCGGCTGCCCCCGAGCACTATGGGTCGTTCAACGGCGGCACCGCCGGGCGGGCCGCCGGAGCGGACGCGCTGATCGCCCGGTCGCACCATGGTTCGGTCTCCAAGGAACAGCGCCGTGAGATCGAACAGGCGCTCAAGTCCGGCGAGCTGCGCTGTGTCGTGGCCACCTCCAGCCTGGAGCTGGGCATCGACATGGGGCTGGTCGATCTGGTGATCCAGGTCGCCGCGCCGCCGTCGGTCGCCAGCGCGCTGCAGCGGGTGGGGCGGGCCAGCCACCAGGTCGGGGGCATCTCCACCGGCCTGGTCTACCCGCGCACGCGGCGCGACCTGATCGATGCGTCCGTGGCGGTGGAGCGCATGCTGGCCGGAGAGATCGAAGCGATCGATCCGCCGCGCAACCCGCTGGACGTACTGGCCCAGCAGACAGTGGCCGCGGCGGCGATGGAGACACTGGACGTGGACGCCTGGTATGCGCGCGTACGGCGTGCCGCGCCGTACCGTTCGCTGCCGCGCAGCGCGTTCGATGCCACCCTGGACATGCTGGCCGGGCGCTATCCCTCCGATGATTTCGCCGGCTTCCGCCCGCGGCTGGTCTGGAACCGCGACACCGGTGCGCTGAGCGCGCGGCCGGGCGCGAAACAGCTGGCGGTCACCAGCGGGGGCACCATCCCGGACCGTGGCATGTTCGGTGTGGTGCTTCCGGAAGGCGAGGAACGTGCCGGGTCGCGCCGGGTCGGTGAACTGGATGAGGAGATGGTCCACGAATCACGGGTCAACGATGTGATCACCCTGGGCGCCACCTCGTGGCGGATCGAGCAGATCACCCATGATCAGGTCGTGGTGACCCCCGCACCGGGGCGCTCGGCGCGCTTGCCGTTCTGGCGCGGCGAGGGCGTCGGCCGCCCGGCCGAACTGGGCGAGGCGGTGGGTGCCTTCATCGGCGCGCTGGATGCCGGTGTCGCGGAAGCGGGCATGCCGCCCGGGCTGCGGGAGCGGCTGCAGGCCTGCGGATTGGCGGACAACGCGATCACCAACATCGCCGGCCTGCTGGCCGAACAGCGTGAGGCCACCGGCGTGCTGCCCACCGACCGCAGGCTGGTGCTGGAGCGCTGCCGCGATGAGGCCGGTGACTGGCGGCTGATGCTGCATTCCCCCTATGGGCGGCGCGTACACGATCCCTGGGCGCTGGCGGTGGCCGCGCGCATCCGCGAACGCTGGGGCGTGGATCCGGCGGTGGTGGCCAGCGACGACGGCATCATCGCGCGGCTGCCCGACGCGGAGGGGCGCCTGCCGGGCGCGGAGCTGTTCCTGTTCGAGCCGGAGCGGCTGCGCAGCGACGTGACGCGCGCCGTGGGCGGCTCGGCCCTGTTCGCCGCGCGCTTCCGCGAATGTGCCGCACGCGCGCTGTTGCTGCCGCGGCGCACGCCGGGTCGTCGTTCGCCGCTGTGGCAGCAGCGCCTGCGCGCCGGTGAACTGCTGGCCATCGCGCAGGGCTACCCCGGGTTCCCGATCCTGATCGAGACCGCACGTGAATGCCTGCAGGACGTCTACGATCTCGATGCGCTGGGCGTGCTGATGCAGCGGCTCACCGACGGCCGCGTGGCGATCGCCGATGTCACCACCGAGGTGCCGTCGCCGTTCGCGGCGAACCTGCTGTTCGGCTATGTCGCCGAGTTCATGTACGGCACCGATGTGCCGCTGGCCGAGCGACGCGCGTCGGTGCTGTCACTGGACAGCGGCCTGTTGGGCGATCTGCTCGGCCAGGTCGATCTGGGCGAACTGCTGGATGCGGGCGTGGTGGAGCAGGTGGGCAGCGAGCTGCAGCGCCTGGCGCCCGACCGCCAGGCACGCGGCAAGGAAGGGGCGGCCGATCTGCTGCGCGAACTGGGCCCGCTCACCGATGAAGCGATGGCGCTGCGGCGGGTCGATGACGATCCTGCCGGGCATCTGCACGATCTCGCCGCCGAGCGGCGTGCGATCCAGGTCCAGATCGCCGGCCGCCTGCACTGGGCGGCCATCGAAGATGCCGCGCGCCTTCGCGATGCGCTGGGGGTCACCCTTCCGCGCGGCATCCCCGAGACCTTCCTGCAGGCCTCATCGGACCCGCTGGGCGAGCTGCTGGGCCGATATGCGCGTACCCATGCGCCGTTCACCACGGCCGAGGTGGCGGCCGCGTTCGGAGTGGGCGTGGCCGTGGCCGATGCGGCACTCACGCAGCTGGAGACGCAGGGCAAGCTGCTCAAGGGTCGTTTCGGTGTGGCGCGTCGCGATGCCGAGGCCGTCGGCGCGGCCGCCGAGCCGGCGCCGCTGGCCCGTCACGAATGGGTGGGTGAGGCGGTGTTCCGTCGGCTGCGGGTGCGCTCGCTGCAGGCGGCACGCGAGGCGACCCGGCCGGTCACGCGCGACGCCTATGCCCTGTTGTTGCTGGAGCGGCATGGGCTGCTGGCCGATGCCGAACAGGCTGCACGTGGCATCACTCACCGCGGGCCGGGTGCGCTGGAGGGCATCGACGGCGTGCTGCGCGTGGTGGACCTGCTGGCGGGCGTGGCGCTGCCGGCGTCGGTGTGGGAACAGCAGATCCTGCCTGCGCGCGTGGTCGATTACGCGCCGGCGATGCTCGATGAGCTGCTCGCTACGGGCACCGTGGTGTGGGCCGGGCACGGGCGGCTCGGCGAGGAGGACGGACTGGTCTCGCTGCACCTGCAGGAATTCGCGGCAGAAACGCTGCCCGCGTTGGCGGTGGCAACCGCGCTGTCGCCGCTGCAGGACGCGCTGCTGCAGGCGCTGGCCGACGGTGGCGCTTACTTCGCGCGCCAGCTGGTCACTGCGGTGGGCACGCACGGGGCGCGGGCCGGCAGCCCGCCCATGGAGATCACCGCCGCGCAGCTGCACGATGCCTTGTGGGGCCTGGCCTGGTCGGGGCACCTGACCACGGATCTGTGGGCGCCGCTGCGTGGCATTGCCGGTGGCCGCGCGCCACGGCCGCGGGTCGCGCGCGCCTCGCGGCGCGGTCGACGCGTCCGTGGCATCCCGATGCACGACACGCCCTTGGCCGACGGCGCGCCGGCGGTGATCGCCAGCTTTGCGGCCCCCGCGCTGGCCGGGCGCTGGTCGCTGTTGCAGCGTGAGGCGATCAGTGACACGGCGCGCGCGGTGGCGCTAGCCGAGGGGCTGCTGGACCGGCACGGCATCGTGACCCGCGGGGCCGCGATGGCCGAAGGGATCGCCGGCGGCTTCCCGGCGCTGCAACAGGTGTATCGCGGCATGGAAGATGCGGGACGGGTGCTGCGCGGGCGCTTCGTGGACGGGCTGGGCGGGGCCCAGTTCGCCGACCGGCTGATCGTGGATCGGCTGCGTGGCGTCGCCGAGGCCCTGCGGCCCGGTGCTGCCGAGGTGGCGATCGGGTTGTCTGCGGTGGACCCGGCCAATCCGTTTGGCACCGTGGTGCCCTGGCCGGTGCACGGCTCGGCGGTCCGGCCGGTGCGACGTGCCGGCGCCGTGGTGGTGATCGGCGGCGGGCGGCTGCTGATGTATCTGGCCCAGGGGGGGCGCCAGCTGCTGACGTTCTTCGACGCGGACGATGTGTCCCTGGCAGGTACGACGGCTGCCGCGGCGCAGGCGCTGGCCAGCGCACTGCGGCGGGGCCGGCGCACCTCGTTCACCGTGGAGCTGATCGACGATGCGCCGGCCCGACGCGATGGCCTGATGGACGCGCTGCGGGCCGCCGGTTTCTCCAGTGCGCCAAAAGGCATCGGCTGGGAAGGATGAGCAGGGGAGGCGAAGACTTACTGATGCGATCTAAGTAGAAACACGCTGGCCGCCATCGCGACCCACACCGACTATTGAGCACCACCGTCGTCGGAGAAGTGCATGGCCAGCTCATCCGCAAAGAAGAAGCCCGGTTCATCCGCAAAGAAGCCCAACATCCTCGTCATCTGGGGAGACGACATCGGCATCTCCAACCTGAGCTGCTACTCGCGCGGGTTGATGGGCTACCAGACCCCCAACATCGACCGCCTGGCCAACGAGGGCATGCTGTTCACCGACTCCTACGGCGAACAGTCCTGTACCGCCGGCCGCTCATCGTTCATCACCGGGCAGAGCGTGCTGCGTACCGGTCTGTCGAAGGTGGGCATTCCCGGTGCGCCGGTCGGGATGAACGAGAAGATCGTCACCATTGCCGCGCTGCTGAAGAACGAGGGCTATACCACCGGGCAGTTCGGCAAGAACCATCTTGGCGATCTGAACCACATGCTGCCCACCAACCATGGGTTCGATGAGTTCTACGGCAACCTCTACCACCTCAATGCCGAAGAAGAGCCGGAGATGTACGACTACTTCCCCAAGGACGAGTTCGGGGATTTCATCGAGACCATCAAGCCGCGCGGGGTGATCCACAGTTTCGCCACCGACAAAGATGACAGCACCGACCAGAAGCGCTGGGGCAAGGTAGGCAAGCAGAAGATCGAAGACACCGGCCCGCTGGACCGCAAGCGCATGCTGACCTGCGATGACGACTTCGCCGAGCGCGCCAAGGGCTTCATCAAGAAGGCGAGTGACGATGACACGCCGTTCTTCGTCTGGGTCAACTTCACCCACATGCACCTGTATACGCACACCAAGGAAGAGAGCAAGGGCCAGGCCGGGCGTTGGCAGTCGCCGTACCACGACACCATGGTCGACCACGACAAGAACGTGGGCTCGCTGCTCGATTACCTCGACGAACTGGGCATCGCCGAAGACACCCTGGTGGTGTACTCCACCGACAACGGGCCGCACCGCAATTCGTGGCCGGATGGCGGCATGACGCCGTTCCGCAGTGAGAAGGACACCAACTGGGAAGGCGCGTTCCGGATTCCACTGGTGGTGCGTTACCCGGGCAGGATCAAGCCGGGTTCGGTGTCCAACGAGATCGTCCAGCACCATGACTGGCTGCCGACCTTCCTGGAACTGGCGGGCAACAAGGGCGTGGTCAACGACCTCAAGAAAGGGGTCAAGGCGATCGGGCGCACCTACAAGAACCACATCGACGGCGTCAGCCTGCTGCCGTATCTCACCGGCAAGGAGGAAAAGTCGCCGCGCAAGCTGTTCGTCTACATCTCCGATGATGGCGACATGCTCGGCATCCGCTACGACAACTGGAAGGTGACCTTCATCGAGCAGCGCTGCAAGGGCACCATGCAGCTGTGGGGCGAACCGTTCACGGTCATGCGCATTCCCAAGATCTACAACCTGCGCACCGATCCGTACGAGTTCGCGGATGTGACCTCCAATACCTATTGGGACTGGTACATCAACCACGTCTACATCGTGTACGGGGCGATCGCGCTGCTCACGAAATTCAACGAGACGTTCGTGGACTTCCCCAAGATCCAGAAGCCGAACACGTTCACGGCCGACCAGGCCGTCGAGAAGCTGCAGGAAGCAGTGACGGGCAAGTAGCGGCTGCGGCCATCGCGTGGAAGGATCGACGAACGGGGGGACGGAATGTCCCCCCGTTCGCGTGCCCGTTCCGTCAGGCGGCCTCGGAGGCTGCCTGTTCGTGGGCCGGGGCGTACGCCGGGTAATCGACGTAGCCGGCCGCGCCGCCGCCATAGAACGTTTCGCGATCGGCAGGGGCCAACGGCCAGCCATGCTGCAGGCGTGCCACCAGGTCCGGGTTGCTGATGAAGGCAGTGCCGAAGGCCGCCAGGTCGATCAGGCCCGCATCGATCAGCTGCTCGGCGCGCTCGCGGGTCATGCCACCGGCGAGGATGAGCGCGGTGCCGGGCAGATGCGGCTTCAGCGTGCGCAACAGGCCACTGAAGCCCGAGTCACCGGCACCATCGACCGACTTCTGGCCGACCTTGAAGCCGGACTGGTCCATCAGGTGCACATACGCCAGGCCGCGCTGCCCGATGGCCTGGATCAGCGCGGTGTAGGTCGCATCGATTTCCGGGTAGTGCGGCATGTCGAACAACTGGCCATACGGCGAGAGCCGGATGGCCGTACGCGATGCGCCGATCCGCGCGACCACGGCGTCGATCACTTCCAGCGTGAAGCGCAGGCGGTTGTCCAGCGACTGCGGGCCGTATTGGTCGGTGCGGTCATTCACCTGTGGATTGATGAACTGCTCATGCAGATAGCCGTTGGCGCCGTGGATTTCCACGCCGTCAAAGCCCGCTTCGATGGCATTGGCGGCCGCCTGCGCGAACTCCGCCACGATGCGCGGAATCTCGTCGGTCTCCAGCTGGCGCGGCGCCGGGGCGGCGACCAGCGCCGGTTGGCCCTGCTCGTTGTAGCCGAATGCCTGCGCGCCGACCGGCAGTTTCGAGCTGGCACTGACCGGGCGCGCATCGTTGGCCTGGATGGTGGGGTGCGAGACGCGACCGACATGCCAGAGCTGGGCGAACATCCGGCTGCCCAGCGCATGGACCGAATCGGTGGTCAGGCGCCAGCCGGCGATCTGCGCGGCCGTGAAGATGCCGGGATTGAACAGATAGCCTTGGCCCTCGCGGGAAATGGGGGTGCCCTCGCTGACGATCAGGCCGGCGGTGGCACGCTGGGCGTAGTACAGCGCCGTTCGTTCATCGGCGGCATCCTGCGGGGCGCGTGCACGGGTCAGCGGGGCCATGACCACGCGGTTGCGCAGCGGGATGCCCGCGAGGTCGAACGTATTGAAAAGGGAGCTCATGGGGGTTCCTGAGGGTGCGAGCGGGAGGGGCGTGGCGGGTCCGCCATGCGTTCCCCCCATCGTATGGGCGTGCGATATCGGCCACAATGCGATGATTCGGCAAATGACTATTGCTGAAACAGCAATCAGGTTCCCAAGGCGCCCACCATGCAGCTCAAAGCCCTCCGCTATTTCCTCACCGTCGCCGCCACCGGCAGCTTCCTGGCCACGGCGCGCCAGTACCGGGTGCCAGCCTCATCGGTGTCGCGCTTCATCGCGGCGCTTGAACAGGACGTGGGGCACCAGCTGTTCTACCGGAGCACCCGGGCGGTGCGGTTGACCGAGGCGGGCGAGCAGTTCCACCAGCAGGTGCGCGACGCCGTGGATCTGCTCGATGACGCGGTCGGGCAGCTGGAAGGCCGCGACGCCGAGCTGCGCGGCCTGATCCGCATCAACGCCCCCGAGTCGCTGGGGCGGCTGCACATCGCGCACATCGTCAACACGTTGCAGGCGCGGTATCCCGAGCTGATCGTCGAGCTGACCCTGACCGACACGCTGATCGATCCCGTCCAGGAAGGCGTGGATATCATCATCCGGGTCGGGCTGCTGATGGATTCGGGCCTGATCGGCAAGGTCATCGCTCCCCACCGCAACATCCTCGCCGCCAGCCCGGCCTACCTTGCCGCGCATGGCACGCCGGTGGTGCCGGAGGATCTGCTGCAGCATCAATGCCTGGTCTACAAAGGGCAGCTCGGCATCCAGAAGTGGTATTTCCGTTCCTCGCCGGAGGTACCGTTCAAAGCGGTGAACGTGACCGGCCCCCTGCGCAGCAACAATGCCGAAGCGCTGCTGGCGGCAGCCATTGCAGGGCGTGGCGTGGTGCTGTTCCCCACCTGGCTGTTCAACGCGGAAATGCTGCGTGGCGGCAGCATGGTCACGCTGCTCGGCGACTGGGAGTTTTCCCCGCAATCCGAACGGGTGTATCTGCAGCTGCTCTCGCCGGAAAACAGACTGCGCTCACGCAAGGTCCGCGAAGTGTCGGCCTTCCTCACCGAGGCGATCGGATCGCCGCCGTACTGGGATCGTGCTGATCCGTGAGCCATGGGCACCCCCATCACACCGGGGGTGGCAGGATCGGAAGAGATTCGCCCCCTCACCAGGAGACCACCATGGCTTCGACCGTTGTCCTGACCCGATCATGGGTCATCCATCCGTTCCACGCCGCTGTACTGGGCGGCGTGCTGCCGCTGTTCCTCGGCGCACTGCTGGCGGACTACGCATACTGGAGTTCATACGAGATCCAGTGGGCCAACTTTGCGTCCTGGCTGCTGATCGGTGCGATGGTGATGACCACGCTGGCCCTGCTGTGCGGGATCGTTGGTCTGGTCCGTGGCAGTCGCAACCTCGCTTACGTGGTGATTCTGGCGGTGATATGGGGCGTGGGCTTCATCAACTGCCTGCACCATGCGCGCGACGCTTGGGCAGTGATGCCGGCGGGGCTGGTGCTCTCGGTGATCCTGACGGTGCTGGCGCTGGTCGCCACCTGGGTGGGCCTGTCCAGCCTGCGCGTGGGCGGTGTGCGATGAGCCGCCAGACGACGTTCCGCCTTCTTTCGGTGTCCGCGCTTGCGGTCGCACTCGCTGCCTGCAGCGGCAAGGCGCCCGAGCTGGAGCAGTATGGCGGCAACCCGGAGATGCCCAAGCCGCATCGCGGGATGATGCCGGACATGACCATCGCCAAGCCGGCGCAGTGGGGCGACATGTTGCCGACGGTGCCGAAGGGCTACCGCATCTCGGCGATCGCCACCGATCTGGGCATTCCGCGGCAGACCCTGGTGCTGCCCAACGGCGATATTCTGGTCGCTGAAGGTCGTGGCGGCAGTGCGCCTGCCCTGAAGCCGAAGGATGTCATTGCCGGCAAGATCAAGGCCAAGGGCAACACGTCAGTCAAGAGCGGCAACCGCCTGACCCTGCTGCGCGACGCTGATGGCGACGGCACCTACGAACTGAAAACAGTCTTTGCCGACAAGCTCAACGCGCCGTATGGCCTGGCGATGATCGGCAATGCGATCTACGTGGCCAACCAGGATGCGGTGGTGCGCTTTGACTACCAGGAAGGCCAGACCAAGGCGAGCGGCGCACCGGTCAAGCTGACCGATCTGCCCGCGGCGATCAACCATCACTGGACCAAGGCGATGACCGCCAGTGCCGATGGCCGCTATCTGTACGTGGGTATCGGCTCCAACAGCAACATCACCGAACGCGGCATGGCGGTGGAGATCGATCGCGCGCGGATCTGGCAGATCGATGTGGCCACCGGCGCGCACAAGGATTACGCCACCGGTATCCGCAATCCCACTGCGCTGGCGATCCAGCCGGGCACCGGCACGCTGTGGGCGGTGGTCAACGAGCGCGATGAGATCGGCCCGAACCTCGTGCCCGATTACCTCACCTCGGTGAAGGAGGGCGGCTTCTATGGCTGGCCCTACAGTTACTGGGGCAAGAATGTGGATCGCCGGGTGATGCCGCAGAATCCGGAAAAGGTCGCCTCGGCCATCGCACCGGATTACGCGCTGGGCTCGCATGTGGCCGCACTCGGGGTGGCGTTCTCGTCGCCGGTGATGGGCACCCGGTTTGCCGATGGCGTCTTCGTTGGCGAGCACGGCAGCTGGAACCGCAATCCGCCGGTCGGCTACAAAGTCGTCTTCGTGCCCTTCAGCAATGGCCGTCCGGCCGGCGAGCCGATCGATTTCGTGAGCGGTTTCTTCGGCGAGGACGGCAAGACGCGCGGCCGCCCGGTAGGTGTCACGGTCGACCCGCGTGGTGCACTGATCGTTGCCGATGACCTCTCCAACACGATCTGGCGGGTCACTCACGACGGGACGCCCGCCCAGCCATAATCCTTAACGGGGACGGAGGGGATTAATAATTACCTCCGTCCCCGTTAAGAGGGGGCTTGACCTTCCCATGATGGGAATCTTTAGGGTGGCAGGTAACCTCACCCCAAGGACTGCCCCATGTCTTCTGTTGCTTCCCGGTCCGGCGCGCCGCTCAGCCGCCTGAGCCTGCCCATCGAGGGCATGACCTGCGCCTCCTGCGTGGGCCGGGTGGAGCGCGCGCTGACCGCCGTCCCCGGCGTGCAGACCGCCTCGGTCAACCTGGCCACCGAGCGGGCCGATCTCAGCTTCATCGGGGCGCCCGATCCTCAGGCGGCGGTCCGTGCCATCGAACGCGCCGGCTACACCGTGCGCGAAGCCACCACCGAACTGAGCATCGAAGGGATGACCTGCGCGTCCTGCGTTGGTCGCGTGGAGCGCGGCCTTGCGCAGCTGCCGGGCGTGATCGCGGCCAGCGTCAACCTGGCGACGGAACGGGCGCAGGTGCGCCATCTGGCCGGTACGGTCTCCGTCGCCGATCTGCTGGCTGCCGTGGAAAACGCCGGCTACACCGCGCGCGTTGCAGGCGCGAGCACGGCTGCGGCCGGTGATCAGGAGGAGGAACGCCGCGAAGGTGACGCCCGCGCGCTGCGCCGCTCCCTGTTGCTGGCGGCGCTGCTGACCCTGCCGGTGTTCATCCTGGAAATGGGCTCGCACCTTGTCCCGGCCATGCACCACTGGGTGATGCATACCGTTGGCCTGCAGACCAGCTGGTACCTGCAGTTCGCGCTGGCCACGCTGGTGCTGTTCGGGCCGGGCCTGCGCTTTTTCCGCAAAGGCGTGCCGGCACTGCTGCGCGGCGCCCCGGACATGAACTCGCTGGTCTCGCTCGGCACCGCGGCGGCCTATGGCTACTCGGTGGTCGCCACCTTCGCCCCGGGCGTGCTGCCGCCGGGCACCGCCAACGTCTACTTTGAAGCGGCGGTCGTCATCGTGACCCTGATCCTGCTCGGGCGAACGCTCGAGGCGCGGGCGAAGGGCCGTACCTCGCAGGCGATCAAGCGCCTGGTCGGGCTGCAGGCGCGGACTGCACGCGTGCAACGTGGCGGTGAGAACGTCGAGGTGCCGCTGGACGAGGTCACGCTCGGCGATGTCGTACTGGTCCGCCCGGGCGAGAAGGTGCCGGTGGACGGCGCGGTGGTGGAGGGGGCGTCCTATGTGGATGAGAGCATGATCACCGGCGAGCCGGTACCGGTGGCCAAGGCCGTGGGCGCCGAGGTGGTCGGGGGCACCCTCAACACCACCGGTGCCTTCAGTTTCCGTGTCACCAAGGTGGGCGGGGATACCGTGCTGGCCCAGATCATCCGTCTGGTCGAGCAGGCACAGGGCTCCAAGCTGCCGATCCAGGCGCTGGTCGACCGGGTCACCATGTGGTTCGTGCCGGCGGTGATGGCTGCAGCCGCGCTGACCTTCCTGGTGTGGCTGGTGTTCGGTCCGGCACCGGCGCTGACCTTTGCGCTGGTCAATGCGGTGGCGGTGCTGATCATTGCCTGCCCTTGTGCGATGGGCCTGGCCACGCCGACCTCGATCATGGTCGGCACCGGCCGCGCGGCGGAGCTGGGCGTGCTGTTCCGCAAGGGCGAGGCGCTGCAGGCACTGCGCGATGTGAGTGTGATCGCGCTGGACAAGACCGGTACGCTGACCAAGGGCCGTCCCGAACTGACCGACCTGGAGCCGGCCGATGGTTTCCAGGCCGATGAGGTGCTGGCGCTGGTCGCTGCGGTGGAAGCCCGCTCGGAGCATCCCATTGCCGAGGCCATCGTGGCTGCCGCCAAAACGCGTGGTCTCGCACTGGCCACCCTCGAGCGCTTCGAGGCGGTGCCCGGCTTCGGTGTGTCCGCGCATGTCGCTGGCCGTACCGTGGCCGTCGGCGCGGACCGCTACATGACCCGGCTGGGTCTGGATGTGACCGCCTTCCGGCCGACCGCGCAGCGGCTCGGCGAGCAGGGCAGGAGCCCGCTGTATGCCGCCATCGATGGGCGCCTGGCGGCGGTGATCGCCGTGGCCGATCCGATCAAGGAAAGCACCCCCGCGGCGATCCAGGCCCTGCACGCGCTGGGCCTGAAGGTGGCGATGATCACCGGTGACAACGCGGCCACGGCGGCGGCCATCGCGCGCCAGCTGGGCATCGATGAAGTGGCCGCCGAGGTGCTGCCCGATGGCAAGGTCGCCGCGCTCAAGCGTTTCCGTGCGGGTGGCGCCAAGGTGGCCTTCGTCGGTGACGGGATCAATGACGCACCGGCGCTGGCCGAGGCCGATGTCGGCCTGGCCATCGGCACCGGCACCGATGTGGCGATCGAGGCGGCCGACGTGGTGCTGATGTCCGGCGACCTGCGCGGCGTGCCCAACGCGATCGCCCTGAGCCAGGCGACGATACGCAACATCAAGCAGAACCTGTTCTGGGCCTTCGCCTACAACGCGGTGCTGATCCCGGTGGCCGCTGGCCTGCTGTACCCGTTCAACGGCACGCTGCTCTCGCCGATCTTCGCTGCGGCGGCGATGGCATTGTCCAGTGTATTCGTGCTCGGCAATGCGCTGCGGCTCAAGCGCTTCCATGCACCGATGCAGGCCGATACGCTGGGCACCGGCATGGTGGAAAGTGAGATGAGGACCGGACGATGAATATCGGTGAAGCCGCGACGTTTTCGGGCGTGTCGGCAAAGATGATCCGCTATTACGAGCAGATCGGCCTGATCCCGCCGCCGGCGCGCTCGGAGGCGGGCTACCGGCACTACAGCCCGCAGGACGCACACAGCCTGCGCTTCATCCGCCGCGCGCGCGATCTCGGTTTTTCAGTCGAACGGATCGGCGAACTGCTGGTGCTGTGGCAGGACCGCGAGCGTGCCAGTGCCGACGTCAAGGCGGTGGCGCTGTCGCACGTGGGTGGGCTGAAGGCGAAGATCGCTGAGCTGCAGGCGATGGTGCAGACGCTGGAGCATCTGGCCGCGCACTGCCACGGCAATGACCGGCCGGATTGCCCGATCATCGCCGGCCTGGCCCAGCCCGTTTCCGCGCCGGCGGAGACCGCATCAGCCGGCAAGCCTCGCAAAACGCCGTTGTTCGGTGCGGATACGCCGGTGTCCTCGCGCGGGCGCGCGGCCCGCACGCCACAGTCCTGATCGACCCGGTGGCGTTCATGCCCTGCACAAAGGGCGCGGACGCGTTAAGGCCTTGACCTTGCCACGTTGTCATCCCCGACAGTGGGCTGACACCCACCACGGCGAGGTCGCCCGATGCATCGTTTCACCCTTCCCACCATGACCTGCGGCGGCTGCGCCCGCTCCGTCACCAAGGCCCTGCAGGGCGTTGATCCACACGCACGCATCGAGACCGATCCGCCCGCGCGCGAAGTACGCGTGGAGAGCGACCGCGAGCGGGCCGCCTTCCTGGCCGCGCTGGCCGATGCTGGATTCCCTGCCACGCCATGAGTTGGCGGTCCCACGCCATCCCGGAGGACAACGCATGTGCATGAAACATCTTCTGCCGCTGCTGCCGTCCCTGGCGGCGTGGGGCACCGTGAAATCCGATGCCGTCGCGGCGGCTCAGGCCTTGGTGGCGGACGCGAGTCGCTTCACCAGCACCTCAGCCGCTTCGGCCGACGAGGCCGGGTTCTGGCCGGTGATCAGCAAGCCATCGCTGACCACATACGAGCCCCAGTCCGGCCCCTTGGAGTAGGAACCGCCTGCGGCCTTGAGCATGTCCTCGACCAGGAACGGCACCACCTCGGTCAGGCCGACGGCATCTTCTTCGGTGTTGGTGAAGCCGGTGACCTTCTTGCCCTGCACCAGCGGGGCACCCTCGGCAGTCGTGACGTGACGCAGCACGCCCGGCGCATGGCAGACCAGCGCGACCGGCTTGCCGGCGGCGATGAAGCCTTCGATCAGCGCGATGGAGTGGGTGTCTTCGGCGAGGTCCCACAGCGGGCCGTGGCCGCCGGGATAGAACACGGTATCGAACTCGGCCTGCGAAACGCTGTCCAGCCGCACGGTGTTGGCCAGCTGCGCGTTGGCATCCGCGTCTGCTTCGAAACGGCGGGTGGCGTCGGTCTTGAAGTCCGGTTCGTTGCTTTTGGGATCCAGCGGCGGCCGCCCACCCTTGGGCGAGGCCAGCACGATCTCGGCGCCCGCATCCTTGAAGGTGTAGTAGGGCGCGGCCAGCTCTTCCAGCCAGAAGCCGGTCTTCTTGCCGGTGGCGCCGAGTTCGTCGTGCGAGGTCAGAACGATGAGGACTTTCATGGATGATGCTCCTGTGGGTGCTTGATTAGACTGGTCGTCTAGTGATGGGGCCGAGAGAAACACGCCGATGCCGGCATGCGTGAGACAGGCTTTTGTCAGCGGGCGGTATGCAGAAGGCGGGCGGTCAACGCCACGGCGTCGTCGAACGGGCTGCTGGTGCGGGCGATCTTGACCATGATGCTGGTCCCCAGCCACAGCTGATACAGGCTTCGGGCGACCGCCTCGGGTGGCTCCCGGGTCGCCACCGATCCGTCGGCCAGACCCGCTGCAATCGCACGCGCCAGCCGATCGGTGATCCCCGTGGTGCCCCGCTGGAGTGCGGCCCGCATGGGTTCGGAAAGGTCCGCCACTTCGGCACCGAGCTTGACGGCCAGGCACTTGCCCTGGCAGTCCTCGAAGGACTGGCTGTCCTGCCAGGCGCGGAAGTAGGCCGCCAGTTGCTCGGCCTTGGTCTGGCCCGGCTGGCGGAAGATGCGGTCCATATCGGCGAGATAGGCGCTGAAGTAGTCCTCCAGCAATGCCTCGCCGAAGGCTTCCTTCGAGGCGAAGTAGTGGTAGAACGAGCCCTTGGGAACCCCTGCCGCGGAAAGGACCTCGTTGAGGCCGACGGCGGAAAAGCCTTTGGCGCCCATGATCCGCTGGCCGGTGGCGAGGATCGTGTCACGGGCAGCGGAGGTGGTGGGCGAGTTCATGGACGCCACTGTACGCTTGATTAGACCGGTCGTCTAGTGCCTACTTGCGTGGTCTACGGGAAGCCGGCCAGCGGCCGGCACTATCCCGCTCCCGCGCGGCGAACGCCGACTGGGAACGGCCGGATCAGGGTATATTCCCCGGCCCCATTTTCATTGCCAGATAGCGCCCCGCCATGAGCACGCCCCGCAAGCACTACAAACACCCCGCAGAATCCGAGATCGGCAACGGCACGATCTACCTCGAGGCGCAGGGCGATGTGATCGTGCGGCAGGTGGAGAGCTACCGCAGTGTGCTGGTCTGGGCCGACAAAACCGGGCAGGCCGATGAGCGCTTCCCGCTGTCCGATCAGCCGCTGTCCTGGCTGGACCTGGATTCGGATGACGCCATCACCGCCAGCCAGTTTGAAGCCGTCTGGAAGCAGGCCAAAGCCGTTTCCGGCTGAGCGTGCCGAAAGACTGGCGTCACACCGTCCAGCCGGGGCTTTCCGCCGCCACATGCATCAGCTGATCCAGCTGGCGCAGCGCCCGGTGCAGTTCCTGCCGGTTGGCGGCGGCACCCAATGAGATCCGCACCGCATCGTTGATCGCCACCCCTTCGGGCGTGAACGCCGATGACGGTGCGATGCCCAGCCCCTGCAGGCGCGCGGCGTGGGTGAGGCTGGCATCGGTCCAGTGCGCGGGAAGACGGCACCAGGCGTGCACGCCCGCGCAATGCTGCAGGAACCGCGGCGACAACGCCGACCGCGCCAGATAGCGTCGTTCGGCCGCTTCGTCCTGCACCAGTGTCAGCATGGCCTGGGCGGAGCCGTCCAGGATCAGCTGCGTCACCAGGGCGTTCATCAGTGGTGGTGCCATCAGGTTCACCGCGCGCAGCGCATCCAGCATCGGCTGCCGGTCCATGCCTTCGGGAAGGCGCACGAAACCGGTGTGCAGGCCTGGACTGAGGCACTTGGAGAGCGTGGAGATGTAGCAGGCGTGCCGTGGTGCCAGCAGCGCGAGCGGGGCAGGGGCGTCCTCCAGCAGCAGCCAGTAGGGGTCGTCTTCGATCAGCTGCAGGTGCTGCGCGCGGATCACCTCCGCCAACGCTTCGCGGCGTGCCTGCGGCATCGTGTGGGCGGTGGGGTTCTGCGCGGTCGGGTTGAGATAGACCACGCGCGCACCCCGTTCTTTCGCGGTACGGGCCAGCGCATCCGGGCGCATCCCGTGCTCGTCGCACTCGACCACCTGAAGGTGCCGCTGCAGCACCCGCGCGGCATGCAGCAGCCCGGGATAGACCAGCGGCTGGCACAGAATCGTGTCACCGGCGTCGGTCAGCGCCAGCAACAGGGCGGACAGCGCAGCCTGCGCGCCTTCCGTGACGATCAAGGTGTCGGCATCCAGTTTGCCGAGGATCGGCTTGAGCCACTGTTGTGCAGCCCGATGATCCGCCCGGCTTCCGCCGCCCACGTGATAGGTCATCAGGTTGCCGACGTCGCTGCGGGTCAGCACCGATGACAGGCCACGCTGCAGCATGTCCGCGACCTGGCCGCCGCCGGGGCTGGGCGGCAGGTTCATGCTCAGGTCCACCAACTGGGCAAGTTCCACCTGCGGCGGCGCGACGAACGACCCCAGCGGGCCACGCGCATCGATCAGCCCGCGCTTGCGTGCCTCGGTGAACGCACGGGTGATGGTGGTGAGGTCCACCTTCAGCTCGGTGGCCAGCGCACGCTGTGCGGGCAGGCGCTGGCCGGGACGTAACGCACCGGACCACACCGCACGTTCCAGCGCCTGCACGATGCGCAGGTACACCGGCCCGTGGCCATCGGCGATGAGGGGGCTCCATTCCATGCGCGCATGGTACGCGCGCCAGGGCGAGCGGCTGCGACAGTGTGTCGCATCATGTATGGATCATGTCGTTGCCTAACGTACGCGGCTGCGGCGGGCACCCCCCATGCATATCGGTCATGCAGGGGGGTGTTCGCCACTTTTCATGATCCGGGCCGCCCGGCCCGGCACTGCGTTGGAAGGGCCGTCACGCATGAACCCCGCTACACACTCCGCTCGCCGCGCCACGCTGGCCGGTCGAGCCCGCGCCGGACGCTGGTTCGGCCTGGCAGCGCTGCTGCCGCTGCTCACAGGCTGCAAGAACCTGGAGCTGTTCAATCCCATGGGCAGCATCGCCGAGCAGGAAATGCAGCTGATCCTGGTCTGCACCGGCCTGATGCTGCTGGTGGTGATCCCGGTGATCATCCTCACGCTGTACTTCGCGTGGCACTACCGCGAGTCGAACAAGAAGGCCACCTACGCACCCAACTGGTCGCACTCCACCGCGATCGAAGTGGTGGTGTGGACGATTCCGTGCCTGATCGTGGTCGTTCTGGGTGTATTGATCTGGAAGAGCACCCACGCGCTGGATCCCTACCGCCCGATCGAATCGGACACGCCCGCGCTGCGCGTGGAAGTGGTCTCGCTCAACTGGAAGTGGTTGTTCATCTATCCGGACCACAACGTGGCCACGGTCAATGAGCTCGTGATGCCGGTCGATACGCCGGTCGCCTTCAAGCTGACCTCCGAGTCGATGATGAATGCCTTCTTCGTGCCGCAGCTGGGCAGCATGGTCTACACCATGCCGGCGATGCAGACCCGCCTGCACCTGATCGGGCACACGCCGGGCACCTATGCCGGGATGTCATCGGCCTACAGCGGCTCGGGTTTCTCGGACATGAAGTTCGATGCGCGGGTGGTGACGGCGGCGGACTTCGACCAGTGGCTGGCGCAGTCGCGCGGCACCGCCGTCCATCTGAACCAGGCCCGCCTGGCCGAGCTGGAGAAGCCGACCCACGGCGCGCCGATGCAGCGCTTCGCCAGCGTGGATACCGGCCTGTTCGACAGCATCCTGCGCCGCTATGGCGGCATGCCCGACGACGAAATCTGCCTGCCCGGTGAAGAACCCGGCGCGAAAACCCAACTCGTGAGCCTGGCCGCGTCTGCCAGCCGTACCGCGGAGAACTGATTGTGCTTGGAAAGTTGAACCTCGAAGCGATTCCCTACCACGACCCGATCATCATGTCGGCGCTGGTGGGCTCGCTGCTGCTGGGCGTGGCGATCGTCGCGGCCATCACGTACTACAAGAAGTGGGGCTACCTCTGGACCGAGTGGATCACCTCGGTGGACCACAAGAAAATCGGCGTGATGTACATCATCCTGGCCCTGGTCATGCTGGTGCGCGGCTTCGCCGATGCGCTGATGATGCGTGCCCAGCAGGCCATCGCCGCCAATGACAGCGCCGGCTACCTGCCGCCGGAACACTACGACCAGATCTTCACCGCGCACGGCGTGATCATGATCTTCTTCGTGGCCACTCCGCTCATCGTGGGCCTGATGAACATCGTGGTGCCGCTGCAGATCGGCGCGCGCGACGTGGCATTCCCGTTCGTCAACTCGCTCAGCTTCTGGCTGTCGGCGGTGGGCGCGGTGCTGGTGATGCTGTCGATGTTCGTCGGCGATTTCGCCGCGACCGGCTGGGTGGCGTATCCGCCGCTGTCCGGCATCGAGTACAGCCCCACGGTGGGCGTGGACTACTACATCTGGTCATTGCAGGTCTCCGGCATCGGCACCACGCTGACCGGCCTGAACTTCATCGTCACCATCCTCAAGATGCGTGCGCCGGGCATGGACCTGATGAAGATGCCGGTGTTCACCTGGACCGCATTGATCACCAACATCCTGATCGTGGCGATCTTCCCGGTGCTGACCGCGACCCTGGCGCTGCTGACCATGGATCGCTATTTCGGGATGCATTTCTTCACCAATGACGCCGGCGGCAACGCCATGATGTACGTCAACCTGATCTGGATCTGGGGCCACCCGGAAGTCTACGTGCTGATCCTGCCGTGCTTCGGCGCCTTCTCGGAGATCATCGCCACGTTCTCGGGCAAGCCGCTGTTCGGCTACCGCTCGATGGTCTATGCCACCTCGTCGATCGGCATCCTGTCGTTCTTCGTGTGGCTGCACCACTTCTTCACCATGGGCTCGGGTGCGAACGTCAATGCCTTCTTCGGCATCATGACCTCCATCATCTCGATCCCCACCGGGGTGAAGCTGTTCAACTGGCTGTTCACCATGTACCGCGGCCGGATCCGTTACCACTCCTCGACGATGTGGACCATCGGCTTCATGGTCACCTTTGCGCTGGGTGGCATGACCGGCGTGATGCTGGCGATCCCGGGTGCGGATTTCGTGCTGCACAACAGCCTGTTCCTGATCGCGCACTTCCATAACGTGATCATCGGCGGCGTGGTGTTCGGCTGCCTGGCGGGCATCAGCTTCTGGTTCCCGAAGGCGTTTGGTTTCACCCTCAACGAGCGCTGGGGCAAGATTTCGTTCTGGTGCTGGCTGGTCGGCTTCTATCTGGCCTTCATGCCGCTGTACGTGCTGGGCTTCAAGGGCATGACCCGCCGCATGAACCACTACGGGGTGGAGGGTTACCAGCCGTGGCTGATCGTGGCCGCCATCGGTGCGCTGGTGATCGCCGCCGGTATCGCCGCGATGTTCATCCAGTTCTATGTCAGCGTGCGTGACCGCAAGGCCAACATGGACCTCACCGGCGACCCGTGGAATGCGCGCAGCCTGGAGTGGGCCACGTCCTCGCCACCGCCGTTCTACAACTTCGCCAAGCTCCCGGCGATCACCTCGCTGGAGCAGCATTGGGACGACAAGCAGCACGGCCGGGCCTGGCAACGCCAGGACACCTACGAGGACATCCACATGCCGCGCAATACCGCGTCGGGTGTGGTGATCTCGGTGTTCAGCCTGGTGCTGTGCTTCGCCCTGGTCTGGCACATGTGGGCGCTGGCCGGTATCGGCCTGATCGGTGTGATCGCGACCTTCGTGCTGCGCTCGTATGACCGTGATGTGGACTATTACGTGCCCGCCGCCGAGGTGAAGCGCATCGAAGAGGCGCACTTCGCGCAGATGGAAGGAGCCAAGGCATGAGCGGCGATACCCTGACCGCTGCCACGCAGCACGGGCAGCTCGCGGCCGGTCATCACGACCACGCCCACGAGCACCACGACGACGGCAACAAGACCGTCGTCGGGTTCTGGATGTACCTGATGGGCGACTGCCTGATCTTCGCGGTGCTGTTCGCCACCTTCGGCGTGCTGCTCAACGGAACGGCCGATGGCCCCAGCGGCAAGGACCTGTTCAAGCTCGGCTTCGTGCTCTCCGAAACGGTGGTGCTGCTGCTGAGCAGCTTCACCTTCGGCCTGGCGATGCTCGGCATGCAGGCCGGCAAACGCAACCAGGTGGTGGGCTGGCTGGCCGTGACCGGCGTGCTCGGTGCGGTCTTCATCGGCATGGAGCTGTATGAGTTCGCCGAGCTGATCCATGAAGGCGCCACCCCGGATGTGAGTGCCTACCTCTCGGCGTACTTCACGCTGGTGGCCACCCACGGCCTGCACGTCACCTTCGGCCTGCTGTGGCTGGCGATCATGGTCCACCAGGTGCTGACGTTCGGCCTGGACGGCATCGTGCGGCGCCGCCTGGCCTGCCTGAGCCTGTTCTGGCACTTCCTGGATCTGATCTGGATCTGTGTGTTCACCTTCGTGTACCTGAGGGAGTTTGTATGAGCGGCCACGCCACTCTGAAGGGCTACATCCTCGGCCTGCTGCTGTGCCTGGTGCTCACCGGCGCCTCGTTCGGCGTGGTCATGACCGATCTGGTGCCGCAGCCGCTGCGGCTGACCGCCATCGTGGTGCTGTGCGTGGTGCAGCTGGTCGCCCAGTTGGTGCTGTTCCTGCATATCGGGGCAGGGCGCAGCCAGCGCGAGAACACCGGCATCTTCCTGTGCACCGCGTTCCTGATCGCCATCGTGGTGGCCGGTTCGCTGTGGGTGATGCACAACGCCAACCTCAACATGATGCCGATGCAGATGTCGGCCGCGCCATGAGCTGGTCACGCTCGGGTGTCCTGGCTGCCGGGCTGCTGTTGACGTGTTCCGTGATGCCGGTGGTGGCTGCGGCCGCGCAGGCCCACACCGCGGCAACGGTGTCGGTCAGCGATGCGTGGGTGCGCCTGCCACCGCCGGCGGCGAATGTAGCCGCCGGGTACGTGCAGCTGCATAACGGCGGCGGTGAGGACCGGCTGCTGTCAGCCGCGTCCCCGGCGTTTGCCGAGGTGCAGATCCATGCCATGCGCATGGACGGGGAAGTGATGCGCATGGAAGCGCTGCCCGATGGCCTGGCCTTGCCGGAGGGCCAGACCGTCGCGCTGCAGCCCGGGGGATACCACCTGATGCTGCTGAAGCCGAAGCGGCCGGTGTCGGCCGGCCAGACGGTGCGGGTGACGCTGCAGTTTGCCCGCAGCGCAGCGCAGGTGGTGGACTTCAGTGTGCGCGATGGCCTGGTGCCGCACGGGGCGGTGAAGTGACCCGCTGGGCAGCCACGGGCCTGCTCACGCTGGCGCTGCTGGGCGGCTGCGCCGACGGCCAGGCGCCGGTGATGGGCCAGGCGGCACTGGGGGCGGTCAAGTTTGAGAGCAGCGACGGGCGCACGCTCGCCATCCGCGATCTGCAGGGCAAGCCGACCCTGCTGTTCTTCGGCTTCACCCATTGCCCCGAAGTGTGCCCGCTGAGCCTGGTCAAGGCGGTTCAGATCAAGCAGCTGCTGGGCCCGGCGGCAGCGCAGCTGCAGGTGGCCTTCGTCACCGTCGACCCGCAGCGCGATACGCCTGCGCACCTGCGCGAGTATCTGGCGGCCTTCGATACCACGTTCCTGGGCCTGGCCGCTGACGAACCCGGTACCCGCGCCATTGCCGAAAGCCTGGGCGTGAGCTACCGGCGCGTGGGTGAGGGCGACATGGCCACCTTCGAGCACACCGCCTCGTGGTTCCTGCTCGGCGCTGACGGGCAGCTGCAGGATGTCTACGGCTATGCAATGAACGAACGGGACATCGTCGAGAAGCTGCGCGTGCGGCTGGCGGTGGCGGGAGGGATCGCGCGGCCATGAGCCGGGCCGGCGCGGACCGCGCGGACTTCGTCCTGCTGCTCGGCTCGGCTGGCTGTGCGCTCACCGTGCTCGATACCAACGTGGTCGGCGTGGTCCTGCCGACCATCGCCCGCGATCTGTCCACCTCGTTCGCAGACATCGAATGGGTGGTCAGTGCCTATGTGCTGTGCTTCGCCTCGCTGCTGCTGCCCGCCGGCACCCTGGCCGACCGGATCGGGCGTCGACGCCTGTTCCTGATCGGCCTGAGCCTGTTCGCGCTGACCTCGGTCGCGTGCGGTATCGCCGGCACCGCCATGGCCTTGTACCTGGCACGGGCCGGGCAGGGGGCGGCCGCAGCCTTCATGCTGGCGCCAGCGCTGTCGCTGATCGGCCATGCGCACCAGACCCCGACATCACGCGCGCGCGCGTGGGCGATCTGGGGCGCGATCATGGGCCTGACCATGGTGCTCGCACCACTGATCGGCGGCGCTATCGCCACCTGGTTTGGCTGGCGCTGGGCCTTCCATATCAATCTTCCGCTGTGCCTGCTGCTGGCGAGCCTGAGCTGGGCCTTCGGGCCCGAGTCGCGCGATCCGGTCAGCCGCCGCATCGATGTGCCGGGCGTGCTGCTGTTCGCCGGCAGCATGCTGTCCTGGACCTGGGCGCTGATCCGTGGCCCCGTGGAGGGCTGGGGCAGTGCCGCAGTGCTGCCGTGGCTGCTGGCCGGCACCGCGTTGGGCGCGGGCTTCATCGTGGTCGAGCAGCGCCGTGCCCAGCCCATGCTGGATCTGCGCCTGTTCCGTGCGCCTGCACTGGTGGGCGCGGTGCTGGCGATGTTCGCCTACGCCGCCTGCGTGCAGGTGATGGCCTCGTTGCTGCCGTTGTTGCTGCAGAACGCCCGCGGTGACAGCGTGCTGCAGGCCGGCATGCACATGCTGCCGTTCGCGCTGGCGATGCTGCTGCTCCCGTTCGCGGGGCGCCGGCTGGGGACGCGGTGGGCGCCCGGTCGGATCCTGGCGCTGGGCCTGGGCGTTGCCGTGATCGGCAACCTGGGCATCGCGTTGGCGCTGTGGCAACACAGCGATTCCGGTCTGCTGTTGGCGATGGCCGTGCTCGGCAGTGGCGGTGGCCTGCTCAACGGCGAAACACAGAAGGCCATCATGAGCGTGATCCCGCCGGACCGCGCCGGCATGGCCTCCGGCATCAGCACCACCGCGCGCTTCTCCGGCATCCTGATCGGGTTCGCCACGCTGGGCGCGGTGTTGTCCAGCCACGTACGCGACGCCGCCCGCGGGGCGCTGAGCGAGGCAGGGCAGACAGGGTCGCCGGCGCTGATCGAGCGCGTGGTGGTCGGCGAGCTGTCCGTGTCCGGGGCGGCACACGACACCCTGACACTGCTGGCGCGCCAGGCGTATGCCGATGGCGCCGCGTATGCATTCGTGACCGCAGCGGCGATGGCGCTGGTAGCGATGCTGCTGACCAGCACGCTGATGGCCAGGCGCTAGACAGTCCGAAGCTGGCGTCCGCGCAGGGCGTGGATCCGGCCGGCCGTCACCACGCGCGGGCGCGCACGTCCCAGCAGGCAGCAGTGAACGTCACTGAATCGGCGTCGACGAACGGCTCGAACGCACGCAGCACCGCGTCGATCACCTGCGTTCGGACGTCCGCAGCAAGGTCGTCATTGCGCAGCGCGCTCCCGACCGGTCCGAGCAGCGAGACGTAGGTCGCCAGATCCGAACGGTCGATGCGGCACACCACATCCAGCGGCAGCAGCTCGATATGCTCCCAGCCGCCGTCCCTCAGGATCTGCTCGACCCGGGCCTGGTCGGCAAACGCAAACTGACCCGGTGCCCCGGGCTGGCGAGGTGGCAAGCTCAGCCAGGGTGCCGCGGCGCGCTCGGCGGTGGTCATGAACGCGTTCTCGTCCGGACCGCGCCAGGCCAGCGCCTGCAGCACGCCGCCGCGTTTGGCGGCGCGCTGCAACTGACCGAAGGCCTGCACCGGGTCATCGAAGAACATCACGCCAAAGCGCGACACGATCCGGTCCAGACTCCCGGGTGCGAACGCATGCTGCTGCGCATCGGCGACGATGAAGTCCACTGCCAGCCCGGCGCGCTGCGCGCGTTCACGCGCCAAGGCGAGCATCGGGGCCGAGATGTCGACCCCGGTGACGTGTGCCTCCGGACCCAGCCGCCCGGCAATGGCCAGCGCCACCGCCCCAGTCCCGCAGCCCACATCCAGCACCTGGGCATCGGTACCCGGCGCGATGGCATCGAGCAGGTGAGTGGCCAGCGGTGCGAACATCTGATCGAGGATGCGCTGCGCCTCCACCCAGGCCTCACCGGCCGGGCCATTCCATAACGCGTGCTGCGAGGTGTCGGTCATTGCAGGGCTCGATCTGGCGTTGCCAGTGGAATAAGGAGGCTGCACTGTGCCACCTCAACCAACGTTGAGGTCAAGTGCCACCGCTCAGCCCCGCCACACATCCACGAGAAGTTTCACGTTCAACACGATGATCAACCCGCCGATCAGCCACGACAGCACGATCAGCCAGCGTGGCGCCACCAGCGCCCCCATCTTGGCCTTGTCCGAGACGAACCGCACCAGCGGCACCACCGCGAACGGCAGCTGCATCGAGAGCAGTACCTGGCTCAGCACCAGCAATCGCGCGGTGCCTTGCTCGCCATAGATCGCGGTGACCACCACCACCGGCACGATCGCGATGCCGCGGGTGATCAAGCGCCGTGCCCACGGGGCGATCCGCAGGCGCAGGAAACCCTCCATCACGATCTGGCCGGCCAGCGTCGCCGTCACGGTGGAGTTGATGCCCGAGGCGAGCAGGGCGACCGCGAACAGGGTCGAGGCCAGCCCGACGCCGAGCATCGGCGCCAGCAGCTCATACGCCTGCTCGATCTCCTGCACGTCGGTACGGCCCTGCGCATGGAACACGGCGGCGGCCAGGATCAGGATCGAGGCATTGATGAACAGCGCGAGCATCAACGCGATGGTGCTGTCCGTCACCGCCCATCGCAGCGCACTGCGGCGTCCGGCATCGGTGCGCGGATAAGCGCGGGTCTGCACGATGGAGGAGTGCAGGTACAGATTGTGCGGCATCACGGTGGCACCGATGATGCCGATCGCCAGGTACAGCGCCTTGGGGTCGGTCACCACCTGCGCGTGCGGAATGAACCCGGCGAGCACCGCCTGCAGCGGCGGCGCAGCGATGATCATCTGGATCGCAAAGCAACCGAAAATCACCAGCAGCAGCGCGATCACGAACGCCTCCAGGGCGCGGAAGCCGCGGTTCATCAGCAGCAGCACCAGCACCACGTCTACCGCCGTGATGATCGCGCCGGCCAGCAGCGGGATGCCGAACAGCAGCTTCAAGGCGATCGCGGTGCCGATCACCTCGGCCAAGTCGCAGGCGATGATCGCGATCTCGCACAGCAGCCACAGGCCGAGGTTCACCGGGCGTGAGTAGTGGTCGCGGCAGGCCTGCGCCAGATCACGCCCGGTTGCGATGCCTAGGCGTGCCGACAGCCCCTGCAGCACGATCGCCATCAGGTTGGAGAGCAGGATCACCGAGAGCAGCAGATAGCCGAACTGCGCACCGCCCGCGATATCGGTGGCCCAGTTGCCGGGGTCCATGTAGCCGACCGAAATCATGTAGCCCGGGCCGAGGAAGGCCAGCAGGCGGAACCACCAATGTCCGCCCGTAGGCACCGCGACGCTGGCGTTCATCTCGCCCAGGCTGGGCGTATGCCCGGCCGACGACGGCCAGGCGGGGGAGCTCTCGGGGCGGCGTTGACTGTCCACGGGCGCAATATAGCAGAGGCTATGTTAGTAAGGCTTTGCAATCTGAGGCATCCCAACGCCTTAACCCTGAACCGCGTATCGTCACCGCTCTTTTCAGCTGGAGTGGGTGCATGCGTTGGATCGTGTTGTTGGCCGCCTTGGCCATGCCCGTGGTGGCGTGGTTCTCACAGACCGGCATGTTCGGCCCGACCAACGGTGCAGTCTCCGACCAGTACCCCACGTTGCTGGTCGCTGCCGGGTACGCCTTCGCGATCTGGGGCCTGATCTTCCTGTGGGATGTGCTGTTCGGGTTCTGGCAGCTGCGCCTGCGCAAGCCGGACATCACCGGCGTGCGCCCGTGGGCCGCGGCCGGCTTCGCGCTCACCGCCGCCTGGATGCCGGTGTTCTCCAACCAGTGGTTCCTGCCGGCGCTGGCCATCATCTGGGCCGCCTTGCTCTGCCTGATCGTGGCCGCCTACCGCGCCTCGCCGATCACCGCCCCGGGCGGGCAGCGTGCCTGGGCGGCGTACCCGCTGGGCCTGCACGCCGGCTGGCTGTCGTTGGCGGCCTACCTCAATACCGCCCAGGTGATCGTCGCCTACGGCTGGCTGCCGACCGACAACATGCTCGGCTGGAGCCTGGTGCTGCTGGTCCTGGCCACGCTGCTGGTGCTGGTGGTCAACCAGCTGCTTCGCGGGCATTTCGCCTATCCAGCCGCCGTCATCTGGGCGCTGGCCGGCATGTACGTCAAACAGTCCGGCTGGGACCTGCCGGGCGCGGCCAACATCGCCACCCTGGCGCTGGTGCTGATCATCATCGTGGTGATCCAGACGGTCTGGCTGCGCGTACGCGCATACCGCCAGCCGCGCGCGATCGCCGCCGCCCACCGTCATCGCCGTTGATTCCTTCTGCAGGAGACACCCCCATGAACATCGTGATGAAGGAGCGCTGCTGATGCGCGCTGCCATCCATACCGCCTTTGGCGATCCGACCCAGATCCTGCACGGCGGCGATGTGCCGCAGCCGACCCCCGCGGCCGGTGAGGTGCGGATCCGCACCGTGCTGGCGCCCATCCACAACCACGACCTGTGGACCGTGCGTGGCCAGTACGGCTACAAGCCCGAGCTGCCTGCGGTCGGCGGCAGCGAAGGCACCGGCGTGATCGAGGCGCTGGGCGAGGGCGTCGAGGGCCTGAAGATCGGCCAGCGGGTCAGCGCCGCCTCGGTGCATGGCACCTGGGCCGAGTACTTCATCGCGCCGGCGCGCATGGTCATCCCCATGCCGGACAGCATCGATGACAACACCGCCGCGCAGCTGATCGCCATGCCGCTCAGTGCCCTGATGCTGCTGGAATTCCTGCAGGTGAAGGAGGGCCAGTGGATCCTCCAGAACGCCGCCAATGGCGCGGTCGGCAAGGCCTTGGCGATGCTGGCCAAGGCGCGTGGGGTGCACTGCATCAACCTGGTGCGGCGCGATGCCGGCGTGGCAGAAATGGCTGAGCTCGGCATCGACCACACCATCTCCACCGCGCAGTCGGACTGGATGGCGCAGGTGCAGGCCAAGGTCGGCAAGGCCTCGATCGCCGCCGCCGTGGATTCGGTCGGCGGACGCGCCAGCAGCGAGCTGATGACGCTGCTGGGCGATGGCGGCACGCTGGTCTCGTTCGGCTCGATGACCGGCGAGCCGATGCAGCTCAGTTCGGGCGATGTGATCTTCAAGCAGGCCACGGTGAAGGGCTTCTGGGGCAGCAGGGTCAGCCAGGCCATGGCGCCGGAGGACAAGCGTCGCCTCGTTGGCGAACTGCTGCAGCTGGCCGCGCGCGGTGGATTGAGCCTGCCGGTGGACGGCGTGTTCGGGCTGGACGAGGTGGCCGCTGCCGCCAAGGCCAGCCTGGAGCCGGGCCGCAACGGCAAGGTGCTGCTGCGTCCCTGATGTACACGGTCGGTTCTACCGGCCTGCGCGCAACGCCTCGATCACGACCTTCATGGCGCTCGAGGATTGCCGGCGGCTGGGATAGTAGGCGTAGTACCCGTCGAACGGGTCGCACCAGTCCTCCATGACACGCCGCAAGGTGCCGGCGGCGATGTCATCGCGCACCATGTCCTCGGGCAGATAGGCCAGGCCCGCACCAACGAGTGCGGCACGATGGATCGCGCTGCTGCCGTTGAAGGTCCACTGACCATCCACGCGCACGTTCACTTCCTCGCCGTCCTTCTCCAGATCCCACACCATCAGCCCGCCGTGGGTGGGCAGGCGCAGCCCGATGCAGTTGTGCGCGGCCAGGTCGGCCGGCAGCTGCGGCGCGGCATGCGTGGCGAAGTAGGCCGGGCTGGCCACGATCGCCATGCGCAGCGGCGGGCTGATCGGCACGGCAATCATGTCCTTGGCCACGCGGCCTCCCAGGCGGATGCCGATGTCGTAGCGCTGGGCGACGATGTCGGCCAGGCCATAGTCGATGGTCAGTTCCACATGCAGGTCGGGGTAGGCGGGCAGCACGGCGGACAGCCGGGGCCACACGAGCGTGTTGGCGGCATGCTCGGCCGTGGTGATGCGGATCGTGCCAGCGGGCCGGTCACGGTACTCGCTGATCGCGGCGACCTCGGCCTCGATCTCCTGCATGCGCGGCGCCACGGTGTCGTACAGCCGTTCACCGGCCTCGGTCATCGAGACGCTGCGGGTGGTCCGGGTCAGCAGGCGCACGCCGAGGCGCTCTTCCAGCCCGCGCACCGTGTGGCTGAGTGCGGACTGCGAGACACCCAACTGCGCGGCCGCACGGGTGAAGCTGCGCTCGCGCGCGACGGTGACGAACACCTGCAGATCGTTGAAGTTCTCGCGGGCCATGAGGCGGGGCCAAGAGCGCATGGCAGTCATGCGCGCCCATGATGAGGGCGGCGGACTGATGAACTCAAGCGGCTTTGTTTCGTGATTGATGAGCTGCGGTCATGGCTGCATGCCGATCGGGGCGGCTAGTGCCCGTGCGGGGGCAGGCCTACAGTGACCCTCCCGGCGGCGCGAACCGCCGCTCCCCACAGGAGATCGCTTCATGGACCTGTTCACAGCAGCACTGTCGCTTTCCATGGTGGCCACCGTACCCGCCGAGACCGCGCCCATCCGCATCACCAGTGCCGGTACCGCCCCTTCGGCGGCCGGCCCGGCGGACTACTTCACCGGCCGTGTGCGCATCGATGCACCGTTCCAGACCGATGCGCCTGCGCGCGTCGGCGGGGCCACGGTCACCTTCGAGCCCGGCGCACGCACCGCGTGGCATACCCATCCACTGGGTCAGACCCTGATCGTCACCGCAGGGGTGGGCAGCGTGCAGGAATGGGGCAAACCCGTGCGGGAGATCCGCCCGGGCGACATCGTCTGGATCCCGCCGGGCGTCAAGCATTGGCATGGCGCGAAAGCGGCCACCGCAATGACCCATATCGCGATCGCCGAAGCAGTCGATGGCTCACCGGTGACGTGGATGGAGCAGGTCAGCGACGCGCAGTACAGCGGCAACTGAACCACGCCCCGCGATGGGGACGGCCGTGTCACATCCACCTGCGTACCCTGACAGGCGGATTGAAACAGGAGAACCGTCTTGAGCACTGTCTTCATCGTTGGCGCGGCCGGCAAGGTCGGCCGTCACCTGGTCAAGCAGTTGGCCGACAAGCAGCATCACGTACGTGCGCTGCATCGACGCGCCGAGCAGGCCGCTGAACTGAGCGACCTGGGCGCAACGCCGGTCACCGGTGATCTCACCGCCACCGACGTGGACACGCTGGCCGGCCAGATGCGCGGCAGTGACGTGGTGGTGTTCACGGCCGGTGCCGGTGGCGCAGGCGTGGAAGTGACCAACGCCATCGATGGCCGCGGCCTTGAACTTGCCGTCGATGCCGCCCGGCAGGCGGGCGTGCGCCGCTTCCTGCTGGTCTCGGCATTCCCGGAAGCGGGCCGCAACAAGGGCATGGGCGAGGGCTTCGAGAATTACATGACGGTCAAGAAGCGCGCCGATGTGTATCTGGCCGCGACCGATCTGGACTGGGTGATCCTGCGCCCGGGCACCTTGAAAGATGCAGCAGGCACGGGCCGCGTCACGGCCGGCCCGGCGATCGCCTATGGCGATATCCCGCGCGCGGATGTGGCTGCCGCGTTGGTGGCGCTGGTGGAACATCCGAAGCTGCGGCACACGATCATCGAGTTGACCGACGGCGATCAGCCGGTCGATGAGGCGATCGCGCAGCTTGGCCGAGGGTAAGCGGGAGGTGGGAGGTGGGAGTCCGGGTGGGCGGCAATGGTAAAATCACCTTTCCACCCGCAACACAGACGAGCACGCCATGACCAATGCCCCCTTCTATCCCATCGGCACCCCCGGCCAGCCCTGGGGCGCAGCGGAGAAGGCGCAGTGGCGTGCCCGCCAGCTGCCGCTACGGCGTTATGCCGATGATGTCCTGCCAGCGGTCGACGCGCTGCGCGATGCGTTCGATGTGAGCCAGTACGGCACGCTGGATTACGCGCCGGACCAGTACCCGCTGTTCGCGGTGCGCAGCCGCGACTGGAATCCGGCGTTGCCGACGATGCTGGTCACCGGTGGCATCCACGGTTACGAAACCAGTGGCGTGCAGGGCGCACTGCAGTTCCTGCAGACCCGCGCAGCGGAGTATGCAGGCCGCGCCAATCTGCTGGTGGTGCCCTGCGTCAGCCCTTGGGGTTACGAACGCATCCAGCGCTGGAACGCCGATGCGATCGATCCGAACCGCTCGTTCATGGCCAACAGCCCGGCGGCCGAGTCCGCGGCGCTGATGGCCCTCGTCGCGCCGCTGCGCGGCAGCATCGCGATGCATATCGACCTGCACGAAACCACCGACACGGATGAGACCGAATTCCGCCCGGCCCTGGCCGCACGCGACGGCAAGGCGTTCGAACCGGGGCTGATTCCCGATGGTTTCTATCTGGTCGATGACAGCGAGAACCCGCAGCCTGCGTTCCAGACCGCAGTGAACGCAGCGGTCGAGCAGGTCACCCACATCGCCCCGGCGGATGAGAAGGGCGAGATCATCGGTTCCCCGGTGGTCGCCCCCGGGGTGATCGAGTACCCGCTGGAAAAGCTGGGCCTGTGCGCCAGCGTCAGCGGCGCCAGATACACGACCACCACCGAGGTGTATCCGGACAGCACCCGCGCTACCCCACAGCAGTGCAATGACGCCCAGGTAGCGGCGATCTGCGCGGCGATCGATTACACGTTGGCTGCCCCCAGAAACTGATCCAGCAACCACAGCGCCGCTGGCCCCAGCGGCGCGCCTTTGCGCCATACCGCATCGGTGGAGACCAGCCGCGGCCAGCCGGGCAGGGGCAGCTCCACCAGCATGCCCCGGCCATAGCGCGCCACCAGTGCGCGCGGCAATGCCGCCCAGCCGAAGCCATCCTCGGCCATCTCCAGCACCATCAGATAGTCCGAGGCCGACCACGTGCGCCCGCGTGCGTGGCCCTCGCGCGCCGCATCGCCACTCAGACAGATCTGACGGTGGCTGGCCAGGTGGGATTCGTCCGGCGCGTGCAGCGCGGCAAGCGGGTGACCGGTCGCAACGAACACCGCCATCTCCGCGCGCAGGGGCAGGGCACGCACGGCCAGTTCGGACGGGTAGGCCGGCTGATGCGGGATCAGCCCGAGATGGGCGCGGCCGCGCTGCACGACATCGAGCACATCGCTGCCTTCGGCATCCAGCCATTCCAGCTCGATATCCGGGAAGCGCTGCTCGAACCGGCGCAGCAGGTGCTGGTCCGGGTTGAGCTGGTAGATATCCGAAAACACCAGGCTCAGGCGCGGCTCGACCTCGTCGGCAAGGCGGATGCTCAGCTGTTCGAGGCGGTCGGCGGCAGCGAGGATTTCCTGCGCATGGCCGAGCACCTTGCGGCCGTCTTCGGTCAGGACGGGGTAGCGGCCGCTGCGGTCGAAGAGGGTCAGGCCCAGGTCGGCCTCGAGCGTGGCGATCGCGGTGCTGATGGTCGACTGGGTCTTTTTCAGGCGCCGCGCGGCGGCGGAGAACGTGCCAAGGGCCGCCGCTTCCACGAAGGCGTGCAGGGATTCGGGGCCGTAGCGCATGGATGTATCGCCTTTATCGATGGATTCCATCTTTGGCCTGATGGAAACGGCGATGATAATGGGCGCGTCGCTCCGGTGTCATCACACAGATCACCCGGTCAACAGCGACGTAGGTGCATCCAAGGAGCTTTCCATGCACACACAGGTGCATCCACAACCGCGTGCCCGTGGCGGTCTGATCGCCTGGGCCTGCCTGACCGTGGCGATCGTCGCTGAAGTGGTCGGCACCTCATTCATGGCCGATGCCGCCCGTCATGGCGGCTATCTGGGCTATGTCGTGATGGCCGTCGCCCTGGCCATTTCGTATTACTTCCTGGCGCTGTCCGTGCGGGGTATCGCGGTGGGCGTGGCCTACGCCGTGTGGGAAGGCCTGGGCCTGACGCTGCTGACGGTGGTCGGCATTGTCGTGTTCAAGGACAGCCTCTCGGTGCAGCAGATGATCGGGCTGGTGATGGCGGCGGTCGGCATCGTCTGCGTCACCCTTGGCGAGGCGCACACGCCATGAACCTCACTGCCTTCCTTTTCGTGCTGTGCTCGGCACTGATCGATATCGCGGCCAACATGATGGTGGCCAAGTCCGATGGCTTCCGTAAGCCCGCCTGGGGTTTGGCCGCGATCGTGCTGGTCTGGATCGCCTTCGCGCTGCTCGGTCAGGCGGTCAAGACCATGGATCTGGCCACGGCCTATGCGATGTGGGGTGCCATCGGCGTGATCGGCACGGCCCTCTGCGGGCGCGCGTTGTTCGGCAACCGCCTGCGCCCGATCGGCTGGGTGGGGATCGCGCTGGTCACCGGTGCGGTGGTGGTGCTGTCCAGTCACTGAGCCCGATCAACGGAACAACTGGTTCAGCACTGCCCCGGAGGCCGCATCGGCGAACCCGTCGAAGCGGCCCTCGTCCATCAGCAGCTGCGAGGCCCGCATCATCCCGCCCCAGGCGGTGCGCGCCATCGCACCTCCGACACTGACCCGGCGCACGCCCATACCGGCGATGTCCTGCAGGGTGAACGGCAGCGCGCTGCCAACCAGCAGGTTGACCGGTCGCGGCGTCACCGCGGCCACCACCGCTTCGATCTGCTCGCGGGTGGTGATGCCCGGCGCATACAGGCAATCCGCACCGGCTTCTGCATAGGCACGCAGACGGGTGATCGCATCGTCCAGGTCGGGGCGGCCGACGAAGAAGTTCTCGGCGCGGCCGATCAGCAGCACGTCCTGGCCAGACGCGTCGATCGCACGGCGCGCGGCACGGACCCGTGCTACCGCATCGTCCAGCGGGCGCAGCGGATGCGCAGGATCCAGGCTGGCGTCTTCAATGGAGATGCCGGCCACGCCGGTGGCGATGGCGCGGATGACATTGCCGCCCACCGCGTCCAGCGTGCCGAAGCCATCGCCGAAATCGGCGTTCAACGGCAGCGGGGTCGCAGCGGCGAGGGAATGGAGATGGGCGAGTGTTTCATCCAGCGTCAGCGAGCCATCGGCCTGGGCCTGGCTCCACGCATAGCCGGAACTGGTCGACGCCAGCGCCTGGAAGCCGAGACTGTGCAGGTAACGTGCGCTGCCCGCATCCCACGGATTGGGCAGCACGAAGCAGCCCGTGTCATGTAGTGCACGGAAGGCCGCGCGGCGCGGGCGGGGATCGAAGGACAGGTCCGTCATGGTACGCATCCGGTAAGCAGTCACCCGATGGTAACGCCAGCGGCCGCCACGCCCTTGTTGCGCCGCGCGACCACGTGGGCCGCGCAGTGTGCCGGCACCTCAGAACGCGATCGTGCCCTGCAGGTACAGCGTGCGCGGCTGGCCGACGAACTTGCCACCGTTGTTGTCGGTGGAGCGCGTGTAGTAGCGGCGGTCGGACAGGTTCTTGACCCCGATCGCCAGCTTCAGATCGTGCAGCTCCGGCCCGAAGTCGTAGCCGGCGCGCACGGCCACGGTGGCGTAGCCGGGAATGTTGCCGAGGCGGCCGGTCGGGTCTTCCTCGGTCACATAGGTGGCGCCCGGGTTCGGGGTGCCCGGCGAGCGCTGGCCGGACTGGGCGAACACATCGGCGTTGAAGGTCCAGCGGTCGATCGCATAGCGCGCGCCGAACGAGCCCACATTCCGTGAGTACAACGGCAGGTCCTTGCCGGCGAACGCACCGGCGCGGGCGGTGGCCTCGGTCCAGGTGTAGGTCATCGAGAGCTGCAGGCCGGCCAGTGCGTCGTTGAACTGGCCCATCTCGTAGCGCAGCGCCGATTCCGCGCCGCGGTGACGGGTCGCGCCCAGGTCGGTCCACATGCCTTCGCCGACGATCGAGCGGGCCAGCTGCAGTTCCTTGTCGAAGTCGACGTTGAACAGGGTGAACTCACCGCTCAGGCCGTTGCCGGTGTAGTGCGTGCCCAGCTCATACGTGGTCGCCGACTCCGGGTGCAGGCCTTCGGTGGTCGAGGCCAGCTGGCTGTACTGCTGCGGGCCGAATGACTTGCCGCCATTGGCGAACAGCGACCAGTGATCGGTCAGGCGGTACAGCACCGACAGCGTCGGCAGGGTCTCGCGCGAGTCGATGCTTGGGGTCAGCACGCTGGTGACCGCGCCACTGGTGGCCAGGTTGGTGACGGTGTTGAAGGTGCGGATGTCTTCCACGCGCACGCCCGGGGTGATGGTCCAGTTGCCGATGTCGATGCGGTTATCGATGTAGAACGCGTTGGCGGTCGTGCCGCCGCGGCTGGTCTGGTAGGGCAGCAGCGGCAGATCGACGCCGGCCACCGCAGCGTTCGGGCGGTAGTAGCTGGTGCGCGAGGCCACCTCGCTGCTGGCCTCCTTCAGGTAGCGGTAGCCCACGCTCACTTCCTGCACCACGGTGCCGGTGGTGAACAGGCGCGAATAGCGCGGCTCCACGCCCAGGTAGTGGTAGCTGCGCGGGGCAGCGGTGAGCCGGCGCTGGCCGTTGCTGGCACCGCTACCGTCCTGCTCGATGTAGCTGCCGCGGAAGGAATCCACGTAGTAGCCCAGCACCTCGAGGTTGTTGCTGCCGTCGCTGTAGCTGTATTTCAGCGAGCCATCGCTGCGGCGCCCGTTGAACACGTCATAGGGCCGGGTGGACTGGAACGGATCGGCGGCGTACTCGGCGGTGGTCAGGCCTCCGGGCATGCGCCCGCTGCCTTCGAAGTGATGCAGCGACATCGCCAGGTCGCCCGCGTTGCCCAGCGCATAGGACGCCTTGAGCAGGACATCGTCGATATCGCTCTTGTCGTTGCTGCTGCGCCAGCCGTCGCCATGGGTGCCGGAGTACAGCAGCGCCGCGCCGATGCCACCGTCCGTGGTGCCGCCCAGGAACAGGCTGGGGACGGTCTTCAGGTTGCCACCCTGGCCGTACATCTCCGACGCGAAGCCCAGCGAGCCGGCGAAGTCCTTCGGAATCGCGCGCGTCACGAAGTTGATGATGCCGCCCACGTTCTGTGGCCCGTAGCGGACCGAGCCGGCGCCGCGCACCACGTCCACCGATTCCAGATTGCCCAGCGCGACCGGGGCCAGCGACAGCTGCGGCTGGCCATAGGGCGCGTAGGACATCGGCACGCCGTCCATCAGCACGTAGGAGCGCGGCGACAGGCGCGAGGTCAGGCCACGCACGCCCACATTGAGCGACACATCGCTGCCGCCGGTGCCGTTGCTTTCCTGCACCTGCACGCCCGGGATCTGGCGCAGCACGTCACGCACGCTGGTCGAACCACTCTCGGCGATGCGCTGCGCTTCGACGATGCTGCGCGCACCCGGGTGGTCGAGCAGCTTGGCTTCGGTGGGGTTGTCCAGCCAGTTGCCGGTGACCTCGACCGTGTCCAGGTCCGTGGCGGTGGGCGGGGTGGCCTGGGCTGCTGCCAAGTGCGGCGCGCTGGCCAGCGCTAAACCGATGGCGGCCGCGATCGCGGCGAGAGAGAGGCGTGCGGGAAGGGGGTGCATGCGTACGGCGGTCCGGAGCGGGCAGGGGGCAGGTCGCGCGTGCGCGCCTGGGAAAAAGCCGGCGGATCGTACAGCAAATGGGAATCATGTGCGTTATCGCGGCCGGGCGGCTTGCCCGGGCCCGCGCCACATGCAACGCTGGCGCAGCGCCCGCAGCCCGGGCCAAGGAGGCAGGCATGCTCGAGGTGATCGATCTGCTGTTGGCGCCGCTGTTCAGGGTCAGCCCCATCCGTTATCTGCGTGACCCGGCCTACCGCCAGCGCCTGCGCCGCGAACAGGGCAAGGCCGCGCGCTGGCGCATGATCTTCGTGATGGTGCTGGTACTGAGCGCGATCATGCTGCTGGCGCTGGTGATCCTCGCGCGTTACGGGCGCTAGCGTCTGAGCGGCGTGGGCAGCCTCAGGCGCGCACCCACCGCGCGCACAGCCCCACCAGCACCAGTGTCACCGCCACCGCGCTGAACGCGAACACCAGGCTGCTGGCCTGCGCGACGAAGCCGATCAGTGCCGGGCCGGCCAACACACCGGCATAGCCGAGCGTGGTGATCGCCGGGATGGCCAGGCTCTCTGGCATGACCTTCTGGTTGCCGGCCATCGAGAACAGCGCCGGAACGATGTTGGCGCAGCCCAGGCCGACCAGCGCATAGCCGCACAGTGCCAGTGGCATCCAGGTGGCGAACGTTGCCAGGGCGAAGCCGGATGCCGCCACCAGGCTGCCGATCAGGATCGAACGATGGCGGCCGAGCTTGGCCACCACGCCATCGCCGACCAGCCGGGTGATCGTCATCGCGATGGCAAAGGCCAGATAACCGAGGCCGGCGCGGGAGGGATCTACGTGCTGCACTTCATGCAGGAACACCGCGCTCCAGTCCAGCACCGAGCCTTCGGCCAGGAACGCCACGAAACACAGCACGCCGATCGCCAGCACCACGCCGTGCGGCACCGCGAACATCGGCGCATCGCTGGGTGCCTTGTCGGTCCGCCAGTACGGCAGCGAGATGGCCAGCAGCGCGGCCATCACCGCCGAGGCCAGCAGGCACACCAGCCACGGCGGCAGGTGAAGCGCCAGCAGGGCGGTCATCGCACCGGCGCCGACCGCACCGCCGATGCTGTAGAAGGCATGGAAGCCGGACATCATCGGCCGGCCGCTGTCGCGCTCCACCATGATCGCCTGCATGTTCATCACGCAGTCGCAGGCGCCCACGCCGGCACCGAACACGAACAGCACCAGGCCCAGGGTCACTGGCGAGGGCGCGATGGCCAGCAGGGGCAGGGTGGCGATCACCATCATCAGCGTGGCGATCATGACGGCGCGGCAGCCGTGGCGTGCGGCGAGCATGCCCGCGATCGGCATCGCCAGCAGCGAACCGGCGCCCAGGCACAGCAGCACCAGGCCGAGTGAGCCTTCATCCAGACCGGTGCGGTTCTTGGCGAACGGGACCAGCGGCGCCCAGGCGGCGGTGGCGAAGCCGGGCAGGAAGAAGGCGGCGCGGGTGGCGTGCTGCTGGCCGCGGGCGAGGAGGGACGAGGGCGCGGAAAGTGTCGACATGGGTCCGGACCTCAGTGCTGCGCGGCGCGCTGGAGAGCAACGCCACGACGCTCGAACGCGGCGACCTGTGCAGGCGGCGCGTCGGCCTCGACGACCAGCAGATCGATCTGGTCCACATCACCGATCCGGTGCGAGGCCTGCGCACCCAGCTTGTCGTTCGTGGCCACCACCACGCAGCGGCTGCTCGCGGCGAGCAGGGCGCGCTTGAGCGTTGCTTCCTCGCCATCCACCGCCCAGATGCCAGCGTCGGCATCCACCGCGCAGGTGCCGACAAAGCACACGTCCACGCGCAGTGCGGCGACCGCTTCCAGCGCCTGCGCGCCCACGGTCGCGCCGATGCGCGGGTCCACGCGGCCGCCGACCAGGCTGACCTCGATGCCCGGACGCGCGATCAAGGCCAGCGCGATATCCGGGGCGTTGGTCACCACGCGCACGCCCTGATCCGCGGGCAGGCAACTGGCAATCACGCTGTTGGTCGAACCGGCGTCGAGAAACACCAGTTCACCGGGCAGCACCTGCGCGGCCGCGATCCGGGCCAACGCGAGCTTGCGGTCATGGTCCTTTTCGTGGCGCTCGGCCAACGCCGGAAACGCCGGAGCTGCCGGCAGTGCGCCGCCGTGCACCTTGCGGCACAGACCCTGCGCGGCCAGCTCACGCAGGTCACGGCGGATCGAATCCTCCGAGACCTGCAGTTCGACGGCCAGCTGGGCCGACATCACGCGGCCGTGTTCGCGCAGCAGGCGCAGGATGGTCTGTTGGCGCTCGCCCGGCAGGGCGTCCTGGGTAGTCATGGGTAACCTCGGGTCAGGGCGGAGGCGCGGCGGCGGCTTGCCTGAACATGCACGAAAGTGCACGTATGCGCCTGTATCTGGAGCGAACCTTAACATGAAACGACGATTCGTGTGCGAATGTGTGCACGAAGGTGCGCGAATGCGCGGGTTCATTCAGATCGGGTGCGCACCACGCTCTCACGCCTGCGGCAGCAGCTCCGGCCGGATCACTGTGGCCGCCCATTCCATGAACGCCGCGACCCGGCGCGGCAGATGGCGGCGCTGGGCGTACAGAAGGGAGACCGRCATCGGCTCGGCCAGACAGTCCGGCAGGATCTCCACCAGAGTGCCGTCCGCCAGCGCGCGTCGGACGCCCAGCCGGGGGACCTGGATGATCCCCAGCCCGGCCAGCGCCGCAGCGGTATATCCGTCGCCACTGTTGACCGTTACCGCGCCGCGCATCGGCAGGCTGCGATAGCCCTCGCCATCGTGGTACTCGAAGCCGGGCGAGCGCTGGCCTAGTGTGCCCACGTAGTGCACCAGGGCATGGCCGGCCAGATCATCCAGCGTGACCGGTATACCGCGCGCGGCCAGGTACGCGGGACTGGCGCAGTTGACGATCAGCAGCCGTCCCAGCGGGCGGGCCACCAGCGTGTTGTCATCCAGCGGCCCGACCCGCAGCACACAGTCGAACCCCTCGCGGATCAGATCGACCCGGCGGTCGGTACCGCTCAGCTCGATCTCCACCCCCGGATGCTGCGCGAGGAAGCCCGGCAGCTGTGGGATCACCAGCTGCCGGGCCAGCCCACTGGACATGTCCACCCGCAGGCGGCCCTTCAACTGGCTGGTATCGACCCGGAACATGCCCTGCAGGTCGTCCATGTCATGCAGCAGATCGTGGGCGCGGGTCTGGAACTGGGCACCATCGGCGGTGAGCTGCACCCGGCGCGTGGTCCGGTGCAGCAGCTGTACGCCGACCTCCGCCTCCAGACGTTGCACCGCCAGCGATACGCTGGCCTTGGGCAGGCCGAGGCTGTCGGCCGCGCCGGTGAACGAGCCCAGTTCGGCGACCCGCAGGAAGCAGCGCAGTTGATCGAGGCGATCCATTGATTGTTCGTGATGTATGGACAGTCAAATCAGCATCTGCCGATTTATGCAGCCCTGCAACACCAATACGCTGGTCTCCCATTCCCCTGGCAGGTGCACTGACATGAGCAAGACAACCCGAGTCGTTCTGATCACCGGCGGCAGCCGTGGCCTCGGCCGCAACGCCGCCCTCGCACTGGCGGCCGATGGCGCCGACATCATCCTCACCTACCGCAGCCAGGCCGAGGCCGCTCAGGAGGCGGTCGCCCGCATCAACGCGTTGGGGCGCCGTGCCGCCGCGATTCCGTTGGACATGGCCGACAGCGCCGGCTTCGGTGCCTTCGCCGGCCAGGTTCGCAGCGTGCTGGAGGGCTGGGGCGAGTCCCATCTGCAGGGGCTGCTCAACAACGCCGGCGAAGGCCTGCACGCGATGATCGCCGACACCACGGTCGCGCAGTTCGATGCACTGGTCGCCGTGCATCTGAAGGGGCCGTACTTCCTGACCCAGGCGGTGCTGCCGCTGATCGCCGATGGCGGTCGCATCCTCAACGTGTCCAGCGGGCTGGCGCGGTTCTCGCTGCCGGGCAGTTCGGCCTACGCGATGATGAAAGGCGGCATCGAAGTGTTTACCCGTTACCTGGCCAAGGAGCTGGGCGCACGTGGCATCAGTGCCAACACGCTGGCCCCGGGCGCGATCGAGACCGACTTCGGCGGCGGCCGCGTGCGCGACGATGCGCAGGTCAACGCGATGGTGTCCTCGGTGACCGCGATGGGCCGTCCCGGCAAGCCCGATGACATCGGCCCGGTGGCGGTGGCGCTGCTGTCGCCGCAGACGGCATGGATCAATGCGCAGCGGGTGGAGGCGTCGGGCGGCATGTTCGTCTGAGGGCGCATCACCAGGATGACGCGCAGTGGCCGTGCCGGCAGCGGCGGGCCGGATGAAGGCGCGCGCCACGACGGCGCGCGCTGCGATGGATGGGGATGGGGATGGGGATGGGGCGGGAAGGCGCATAGGTCCGATGGCGCGTGGCGCCTGGGGGTTTGTGAACGCGTTCATTAAAAAAGTGTGACGAATTGCCTGCTGACTGATGAGACGGCGCTGCTTTCCACGGTTGTTAGGCAAAGGGGCACTTTTTGCACTCCAGGGGGAACCACCATGAAGCAGCTGCTCATCTACGAACGTCCGATCCAGCTCAACCGCGTCGCCCATCGCCACCACCGGGTGGTGGCCACTCCGGGCGATTTCGCCTTCGCCGCCGCGCTCAACTCCGTGCCGCTGGCCTGCGTGGAATTCGCGCCGGTCGCCCGCGAATACCCGATCCTGTTCGCCGGCAACAGCGCCGACGCGGTGGTGCCGGCCGCACTGCTGGGCCTGCGTGCCGGCCAGAACCTGATGGTCGATGCGCAGGGCAGCTGGGCCGAAGGGGCCTACGTCCCGGCGTTCCTGCGCCGCTATCCCTTCGTGCTTGCCGAACGCGATGAGAAGGGCAGCGACTTCACCGTGTGCCTGGATGAGGCCTATGCGGGTATCCGCGAAGGTGGTGAGGAAGGTGCGCCGCTGTTCGATGACGAGGGCAAGGACAGCCCGCTGCTGAGCAACGCACTGCAGTTCCTGCAGGAATACCAGGTACACCTGGCGCGTACGCGTGCCTTCAGTGCGGCGCTGGCCAGCCATGGGCTGCTGGTGCCGCGGCAGGTGAACGTGCAGACCGCGCTGGGCGAGGGCTTCTCGCTGGATGGCTTCTTTGTGGTCGATGAGCAGAAGCTGCGCGAATTGAAGGGCAAGGCGCTCCAGGATCTGGCGCGTTCGGGCGATCTTGGGCTGATCTACGCCCATCTGCTTTCGCTGGGCAATGTCGAGCTGCTCAGCCGCGCGCTGGACAGCCGTCCAGCCGCTGCCGCAACGCACTGATCCCTTCCCAGTAACGCCACCGAGCGGCAAGGCACGCATGCCTTGCCGCGACCCTTGCTGGCCCGCGGTTGCCCCGCCAGCCACTGCCCGGAGCCTGCCATGAACCATCGCGACCCTTCGTCCTGCCTGTCCTCCGCCGTGCGTAACGCGCAGCTGGGTCCCCATCGCCTGCGCCCTGCCGGACTGGCCGTGGCCATCGGCTCCGTGCTGGGGCTGGCGTTGCCAGGCAGCGTGATCGCCGGCGATGACGGCAGTGCGATGGTCACCGATGGTCGCACCGACACCCACGTGACGCGGCAGGGCAACGATCCGCACTGGAAGGTGACCACCGGCACAGTGAAGGGCGCGGCCGGCAACCAGGTCGCCTTCAACTCCTTCCGGCAGTTCGGCGTGGAACTCGGCCAGACCGTTGATCTTGTGCTACCCACCCAGGGTCAGCAACAGGTGCACAACCTGGTCAACCTGGTCACCGACGCGCGTGCGTACATCAACGGCAACCTCAACAGCGTGCTGGAATCGACCAATGCGGTGGGCGGCAAAGTGTTCTTCGTCGCCCCGGATGGCCTGGTGGTCGGCAACGGTGGCGTGCTCAATGTCGGCTCGCTGTCGGTGGCCACGGCCAACCGCGCCACGGCCAGCGACATCCTCGGCGCCGGAGAGAGCCTGGATGCCTTGATGTACGGCACGCTGACGCCGGGACAGCTCACCGACAAGACGGTGGAGCTGCACGGGACGGTGAACGCACGCAACGGCATCCGCGTACAGGCCAGGGCCATTGATGTCACCGGCACGCTGTTCGTGCCGGCCGGCGCGCGCGATGCCAATGGCGATCTGCAGGGCATCGGGGCGGCCGTCAATACCGGCGCCTCGCAGCCGCTGGTCCTGGTCAACGAGGGCGGCCGGATTCAGCTGCGCGCGGCGGCGATCTCCGATACCGGGCTGGGCGTGCGCAGTGCCGATGCTTCGGTGACGGTGGGCGGCAACGCACGTCTGGAGGCGGACGATATCGAGTTGACCGCGCTTGCGGTCATTGATTCCGGCTACGACAAGGACGGTGCGGTATTCGACGAGATCAAGGCCGACCTCGTCAACAGCGTCACCGACTCCAGCAACCTCACGGACCTCGGCGATGCGCTGGTGAACCTGGGGGCGGACAAGCTGCTGGGGGAACAGATCTCGTTCCTGCACGGCGCCACCACGGCGCGGGTGGAAGTGAAGGACAGCGCGGCGCTGACCGCGCGCGATGACATCACGCTGCACGCCAGCACCCGGCAGGCCATCGATAATTCGGCCGCCGGAAAGACGTACGAGAAGGGCGATGTGGTGACCGATGCCAACGGCGACCCGGTGAAGGATGCCAATGGCAACCCCATTCCGAAAAAGCACCTGCTCAGCCTGGGCGCGGCATACGCGCAGATCAACGCCACCACGGAAGCCATCGTGCGCTCGGGCGCAACGCTGGTGGCGGGCGGCGATGTGGCGGTGAAGGCCGATGCCGATACGACGCTGAAGCTTGCGGCCGAATCGTTCGCGGTGAACAACACGACCGCTGCGTTCACGGCGGCGATCAGCAACGTCAACGTTGACACCCGCGCGGTGATTGAAGCCGGTGGGCCAGCGCTCAACGCCGCCAGCGTCAACGTTTCTGCCGTCAACGCGGTCTCTCTGGACACCTCCGCCACGGCGCGCGCCGACAAGAATGGCGCGGTCGGCCTGGCCGGCGCGATCAGTCTGCAGGATATCGCGGCCGAAGCACGCCTGGCCCGTGATACCCGCACCACGGCGGGCGACGTCACCGTGCAGGCGGCCAGCATCACCCGCCTCAACAAGACCAGCACGCTGATCACCGGCCCGAAGAGCGAGCCGTTGCCCGGCCAGGAACAGGTGGAAGCGATCAGCAGCGGCAGCGATGGGCTGATGAGTGTGGCGCAGTCGCTGGCCGGCGCCGGCATTGGCGGCGCCATCGCCAAGCTGAGCGGCAGCGAGGACGGTGGCAGCACGCCGCCGGCGACGACCCCGACCACGGCGTCGCCCTTCCGCCTCGGCGGGGCGATCAGCGTTGTCGACGGCGACCATGCGGCCACCGCCAGCATCGGCGCGGGCACCAAGGTCGACAGCGCCGGCGCGATCGTGGTCGACAGCCAGGTAACCGATGCACAGATCGGCAACCATGCGATGAGCAATGTGCTGGCCAAGGGCAAGAGCGCGGATGGTTCAGCGTTCGCGTTGTCCGGGGCGGTCAACATCGCCAACCTCACCCATGAGGCACGGACCCTGGTGGGCAGTTCGGCCGAGCTCGCGGCGCAACGCATCGGGTTGTCGTCGGACGTACGCCTGCCGCGTGATTTCAGTGCGCTCACCGGTGCCGTCCCGGATTTCAGCAGCTTCGACGCGTTCAAGGCCTCGATCTCCGCCGCCAAGGACCTGATCACCGACCCATCGGAGCTGTTCGCCTCTTACGCGGCGGCGCGGGGCTCGGCCGAGGAAGTGGCCATCGGGGGCGCGGTCAGCTGGTTCAAGGCCACCAACAGCGCACGTACCGATGTCGCCGCCGGTGCCTCGCTGACCACCCGCGACACCAGCACCGCGGCGTGGAGCGCCGCGCTGGAGGGTGAGGACCATGCCGGCGCTGCGCGCAGCCGGACGTTTGACGCCACCACCACCGTGCGCGCCAACACCGACGTCACCGGGCTGCACGCGGCCGGTGATCTTGCCCTGAAGAACCTCAAGGACAGCAACGTCGGCAAGGGTGGAACTGCCCTGGGCGGCAGCGTCGGCTATATCGACTACCAGAACACGGCGGCGGCGATCATCCATGATGGCGTCCGCGTCGATGCCGGTGCAGGCAGCCTGGCAGTGCAGGCCGACAACAAAGAAACCGTGGTGGCGCTGGCGCTGCAGTCAGGCCAGGGCGGCAGCATCGGTGTCAGCGGAACGGCCACCGCGCTCGACCTGGACAGCACCACGCTGGCCGGTATCAGCAACCGTGCCGACATCCGTGCCGCCACGGTTGGCGTGCGTGCCGATGAAGACCTGTTCGTGTGGTCCGTGGCCGGCGCGGTTGCGATGAGCGACAGTGTGTCGGTGGGGGCCAGCGTTGCCTACCAGCAGCTGGACACCGATACCCGCGCCTTCATCGGTGCGGTGCCTGCAGCCTTCGCCACCGGCAGCAGCACGGGGCCGGTAGGCGCGATCACCACGGGTGAGCTGGCGGTCAACGCCACCAGCGGCGGGCTGGCCGGTGCGGTGGCCGCAGCCGGCGCAGTCGCCAAGAGCTCGTCCGAGCAGCTGCAGAAGGCCCAGGATGAGCTGGCGGCGAAGCAGAATGCGGAGAATCCTGGCTTCCTGGACTCACTCAAGACCCGTGCGCTCGGCAAGGTCACGGCGCTGGAAGGCATGGCCAACAAGGCAGACAGCAACGGCAGCGCCGGGCTGACCGCGTACTTCGACAAGGCCAAGGGCCTGCTGGGCAGTGGGAATGCAGCACCGGGGCAGGGGCAGGGCGCGCAGACGCCGCAACCCAAGTTCGGCATCGCCCTGTCCGGCAGTGCGACGGTGAATCGTGCCCGGCAGAACACCAAGGCGGACATCAGCTCGGCCGTGGTCAAGGACAACAGCGGCAAGGGCCTGAAGCTGGATCTTGCCGCGACCAACCAGACGCTGCTGGTCAGCGTCAGCGGCGCGTTGTCGGTGGCCGCGGCCGGGTCGGACAACACCCAGGGCAGCGCATCGCTGGCCGGTGGCGTGGCCTACGGTGACATCCAGAACACGACCACCGCGCAGTTGCGCGACAGTACCGTGGAGGATGCCGGCACCGTCACGGTGACCGCACGCAACGAAAGCGAACAGGTCAACGTCGGGCTGAGCGTGGGCGTGAATGCCTCCTCCAACCAGAGCTCGGCCGGTGCCGGCGCGATCTCGGCGACCGTGGCGATGTCCCACAACGATACGGCCGCCAGCATCGTGGGGGGCAGCCTCCGCGGCATGAGCGGCGCGGCCGCCGATGTCGATGTCAAGGCCGTGAACGCCTCGAAGATCGCCAACGGGGGTGGTGCACTGTATGCGGGTGGCAAGGCCGGCCTGGGGGCGGCAGTGACGTATGCCGAAGTGGGCGACAGCACCCGCGCGTCAGTCAGTGGTGCCGACATCGAGGGCGTACAGGACGTGCGCGTGCGTGCGGCCGATGCATCGCGGATCGTGGCGGCGGCTGCCAGTGGGGGCGCGTCCACGCGCAGCGACGGCGTGGCGATCGCCGGTTCGGTGCTGGTCAACCAGATCGCCAGCCAGACCGCCGCCAGCATTGACGGCGGCAGCCGCATCACTGCCAGTGGTGACATCGAAGCCTTCGCCGGGACGGCGACGATCGACGACCTGCGTGGCACCAGCGACGGCTGCGGCTCGGGCTTTGCGGTCGATTACTGTGGCGCCGGGATCGGCCCCATCGAGGTCGACCCCAATGCCGATACCGCCAGCACTGACGATACGCGGGTAGATGCGGCGGGTCGCAACAATGCCCGCAGCTCGATCATCGCCGTTGCCGGCATGGTCCAGGTGGGAGGCAACAATGCCGGGGTGGCCTTCGCCTACAACACCATCAACAACACGCATACCGTCTCGGTCAACGATGCCACGCTGGATGCCGGGCACATCGCACTCACCGCCAACGACCAGTCCGACATCCTGGCAGTGAGTGCCGGCATTGGCGGCAGCACCGGCAACTTCACCGGGGTGGGCAGTGCGTCCTACAACGCCATCGGCAACACCACCTCGGTGCTGGTCGGCCGTGGCCTGGCGGACGCGCAGGGCCAGGTGCCGCGGGATGGCGCACAGCTCAACGCAGGCAGCATCCAGCTGCAGGCACGCGACGAATCCTTCATCGGCTCGTTGGCGGGGGCGGCAACGCTGGGCTCCAAGGTCGCCGTGGGTGCGGCGCTGACCATCAATGACATCGGCAACACCACGCTGGCGCTGGTCGATGATGCGCAGCTGACCGCTGGCACTGGCCGGGTCGATGTCGAGGCCGCCAATGCCGCCAGGATCCTGTCCGGTGCGGTTGCCGCAGGCGCAGCCAACAATGTCGCCATTCAAGGCTCGGTGGGCTGGAGCATGATCGACAACCATGCCGAGGCCGCATTGCGGGAAGGCAGCGTGCAGGCAGGCATCGTGCAGGTGGCCGCCAGCAACGAATCGCGTATCCACACATTGGCCGGTGCGGTCGCCGGCAGCGGCACCGCCGCCATCGGCGCGGCGATCAACGTGGCCACCATCGGCGATACCACGCTGGGCGAGGTGGATGGAACCGCGCTGGAGGTGAGTACTGCGCTGGATGTCAGTGCGGCGTCGGCCGCCACCACCAAGACACTCGCCATTGCCGGTGCGCTGGGGGGCACCGCGTCCATTGCCGGCAGCAACACCACCAACCTGATCGACACCCTCACCGAGGCCCGCCTGCGGGGTGTCACCGGGCAGGGAAGTGGCATCACCGGTGCGGTGTCCGTCAGCGCCGACACCTCGGGTGCGGCCTATTCGTTGGGGGGCGCGCTGTCGGCCGGGGGGACGGCAGGCATCGGCGCAGCCAGCAGCGTCAACGACATCGGCGGCCGTACCCGTGCCGTGGTGGACAATGCCACGCTGGGCGGCGCCAGTGCGCTGAGCATCGATGCGGCCAACCGCAGCCTGGTGCGTACCGCGGCCGTGTCCGGTGCGGGGGCGGGCACGGCCGCGGTGGCCGGCAGTGTCACCACCAACCTGATCCATTCCGATACCCAGGCCAGCCTTACTGACAGCAGCCTGCACAACGCGTTGGCCGATGTGAAGGTGAGCGCCCGTGACGAGCGCAGCATCGATTCGCTGGCGGGTGGCGCAGCGGTCGGCGGCAGCGTGGGCGTGGGCGCGGCAGTGGCCTACAACGATATCGGCGGCACTACCTCGGCGGTGGTGTCCGGTAGCGCGCTGGAGCTGGATGTCCGCAATCTACTGGTGCAGGCCGATGCGTCCGGTGCGGCCGGCGGACAGGGCAACCGCATCCGCACCGTGGCCGCTGGCCTGGGCGGCGGCGGCGCGGTCGGTGGCGCAGCCTCGGTGGCGGTCAACCGGATGAAGGGCGCTGTCTCGGCACGGATTGAAGCAGGCGCCAATGTCCTCGCACAGGACAACGTCGGCGTGCTCGCCGCGCAGGCGCAGCAGATTGACGTGTACGCCGGCAGCGTCGGCGGGGGCGTCAACGCGGGCATCGGCCTGGGGACCGTCGTCAACCTGGTGGATGGCAGCACCGAGGCGGCGATCACCGGTGCCGGAACTGCCGTGACCGCGCTGGGGCTGGGAGATGCGCTGACAGGCGTGGACAGTGGCCGGCGCACGGCGGGCAATACCCACAGCACCCGTACCGACGCCGCCGGCATGGCCTTCGATACCGTGGACCTGAGCACTGGCCATATCGACGTGCATGGCATCGCGGTCAATGCGGCCACGCGCCAGCAGGTCAGGACCATCGGCGTCAGTGGCGCGCTGGGTACCACCCCGATCGCCAGTGGTGCGGTGGCGGTGATGGCGGCCGTCAACGACATCGCCGGCAGTACCACCGCGATCATCAAGGACGCACGGATCAACCAGCATGGGTTGGGCACCAGCAGCGACCCCGACCAGGACAGCGCAGGTCTCGCCGCAGCGGAGCAGAGCGTGGATGTGCGCGCCAGCCATCACGTGGCCTCGGCCAATTATGTGGCCGGCATCGCTGCCAGCGCAGGCGTCTTCTCGGGGGCGGGCGCGCTCTCGACCAACCTGTTCGACAGCCACGCCAGCGCCAGCATCGAGGGCGTCACCCTGTCGGCTGCCGACGCGGTGACCGTGGAGGCCAATGCAAGCCAGAACGCGCTGGCGATCGTGGTCGGCGCGGCCGCAGGCCTGACCGGCGGCGCCGCCACCGGCGTGGTCAACAATTTCACCACCGATACCCGCGCAAGCGTGCTGGGCGGCACCCTGCGGGCGGGCTCCCTGGCGGTCAACGCCAACAGCGACAACGCCGCCTCGCTGGTGGGCGGCGCAGGCGCCGTCGGGGGTGGCGCGGCGGTGGCCGGCACCGCGCTGGTCAACATGGGCACCGCAACCACGCTGGCGCAGGTGGGCGAACGTGGGCGCGCGACCAACATTTTCGTGTCACGCGACCTCGACGTGAACGCGCGCAGCCGCTCCGATTTCAACGGCGTGGCGGTGAGCGGCGCGGGTGCCGGCGCCGCCGGCATCGCCGGCATGGCACAGGTGCACCTGCTGCAGAACGACACCCGTGCGCTGGTCACCCAGGCCTCGGTGGATGCCACCGATATGGCGGTGGTGGCCGAGGATATCCTGCGGCTGTCCGCGTACTCCGGTGCGGTGGGCGTGGGCATCGCCGGCAGCGGTGTAGGTGCGGGCGCCTCGGTGGCCATTCTTGGCAGCACCGTCAAGGCCACCGTGGAAGACAGCACGCTGTCGACCACGGGCAGCATCGATGTGAATGCCGTCTCCGATCGCGCGGTGGACATGGTCACCGTGACGGCTGGCGTGGGCGCCACCACCGGCATCGGCGGCGCTGCCGGGCTGCTGCTGGCCGGCATTGGCGACCGCGGTGACAGTGATACGGAACTGGGGGGCACCTTTGCCAGCCTGAAGCAGCTGGGCAATGGCCAGAAGATCGACGCCGCCGCGCTGGACGGCACCCTGGGGGGGCAGGGCGCGGGCGCGCTGAACAGCCGCGCCCAGGTGGACATCGGCAGTCTGCAGGGTCGTGGGGACCTGGTGAGCGCCAGCATCCGTGGCGGCAGCGTGCAGGCACGCGCGCTTGAGGTGAGCGCGCAGACCCTGATGAGCAGCCGCAACACGGTCGGTGGCCTCGGCGCCGGTGGCCTCGGGGTGGGCGGCGCATTCGGCATGACCGGCCTGTATGGCAGCACCGAGGCGGTGCTGGCGGCGAACACCACGCGGGCCGGTTCCATCGCGGTGCTCGCCAACGCCGGCGACGGCAGCGCAGGCAAGGCCGCAGGTCTGGACGTCTATGCCGGCGGTGCCGGCCTGGTGGGCGTCGGTGCGGCCATCGGCTTGGCGCGCCTGGAACAGACGGTATCGGCCACGGTGGCCGGTGACCTGCAGGCAGGCAGCCAGGGCCAGGGTCTTGCGGTCCGTGCCAGCGATGCCAGCACGCTGGATGTGACAGCCACCGGCATGGCGGCCGGTGCACTCGCGGCCGGTGCGGTCCTTGCAACCGCGGCACGCAACGCCAACGTCCAGGCGTGGTTGCACAACGACAGTACCTTGGCCGGCTTTGGCAACGTGACCTTCGCCGCCAGCTCGCTGGGCGGCGCGCATGCAGGCGCGTGGGGTGCGGCCGGTGGCGTGTTGGCCGGCGTCAGCGCCGCCGTCGCACTGGCCGACGATGGCTCCGACGTGCGCGCCTGGCTGGGCGAGCGGACACGCGTATCCGGGGTGGGCGGCAGCATTGAGGTGCATGCCGAGGCCACCCCGCAGGTCTCGGCCGAGGCCTTCGGTGCTGCACTGGCCGGCGGGCTGGCGGTCGGTGCGGCGGTCGCTGATGCCACCTCCCGTGCCAAGGTGGACGCCCATGTAGGCAATGGTGTGGTGCTGTCCAACCGCGGTGGGCTGGATGTCCTGGCCAGCGTCCACGGCGGGAGCGTGGATGCACGCGCGGTCGCCGGTTCCGGTGGCCTGTATCTGGCCGGCGCCGGCGCCTTCGCCACCGCTGCCAGTACCAACGCGGTGCAGGCAGCGCTTGGGTCCAACGTGGTGGTGCAGGGTGAGGCCTATTCCATCAACAACATCACCGACTACGCGCGCGGCGGCACGATCGCGATGCGCGCAGTCAACAACAGCAATCAGCATGCCGATGCCACCGGGTTGAGCGTGGCGGGGCTGCTGGCCGCTGGCGTCGTCGATGCCAACGCGCGTTCCGCGGCGACCACCGGCGTCACCGTGGGGGCCGGGAGCCTGCTGTACGCAGGCAACACCACGCTCGCCGCCAGCGGCAAGGACGAGAATCGCGCCAACGCCACGGCGGGCACCGGCGGGCTCATTGCGGGCAACGCGGCGCTGGCAGCGACGCACACCGGCAGCACCACGCAATTGTCCATCGGCCGCAACGCCGTGCTGGATGTCAGTCGCCTTGACGCCCGGGCGCTGCACGACAGCCACTACGCGGGCAGCGCGAACAGCACCAGCGCAGGCGTCCTCAACGCCAGTGGCGCCAACGTGAGCAACCGTGCGGACGCGACCGTCGGGCTGCTGGTGGACGAGGATGCCCAGATTGTCTCGGCCGGATCGCTGGTGCTGCGCACCGACAACAACTACACCGGCACGCTGGGCAGCGAGCTTGCCGCCAGCGCGGCCGGCGGCGGTGTCCTCAGTGGCAGTGCCGCACAGGTGGTCACCCGGCTGGATGGCAGCAGCACCATCGATATCGGCAAGGGCGCCCTGCTGCGCGCCGGTGTCGCACCGACGCCGAGCGATGGCGGCGCGCTGGACATCGTGGCAAACACCCGTGCGAACACCGATGACCGTGCGGGGCTGACCACCGGCGGGGCGATCAATGCCGCCGTGGTCAAGGCCCGCACCAATGCGATGCTTGGCAACCGCGTGAACATCGGCGATGACGCGCGCCTGCAGAGCAGCTACATGCTCAACGTCGGCACTTACGCCGCGACGGACATCGGCGCCACCGCGCTGGTGAACACCTGGGGTGTGCTGGCCGCGGTCGGCATCTCCGATGCGAACGTGGCGCTGGCGATGGACCAGCAGGTCAATGTCGGCCGCGGCGCGAAGCTGGAATCGTTGCACAACGCTTTCGTCTCCGCCGGTCAGGACGGCATGAATGGCTGGACCTCACGCCTGGCCGCCAATGCGGTCTCGCAGGGGTACAGCCGCGGGCTGATCGCGGTGCCGGATTCCTCGGCGTCCTCCACGGTGGACAGCAACGCGAGCACCGCTCTGGCTGCGGGCAGTGAGCTGCTCAGCGGCGCATTCGTGTCGCTCGGTGCCTACGGTGAAAATGTCTTCCGCAACGCCGATGGCGCCGCCACCGGCTACCAGTTGGGGTTCATTCCGGTCACCGTGCGCGACAGCCGCAGTGGTGGCAGCACCCGCGGTGATGTGCTGATCGATGGCCGCGTCGTTGCCGGGCGCTACAACGTGCTGGATATCCTGATCGATGCCAATGGCAAGCTGACCAGCAGCGGCGCGGGCGGCGATGTGCTGCCGTTCGATACCCAGCGCGAGCTCAGCAGCGCGCTGAAGGCGCGACTGAACGCGTCGGGCATCCACGATTTCGATGCGATCGCCGGCAATGCGCTCTACACCCACACCATCGGCGACCTGTATGCGGCCGGCGGCGATGTGATCCTGTATGGCCGCAACATCCGCGGTGGCGGCTCGGTCACCGCCAAGGGCGCCCCGAAGATCACCATCACCAACCGCAGTACCGACAACCTGCTGCTGGCCGGTGACATCCTGGTACCGGAGTACAGCGGCGGCAACGTGCTGTTCACCGGCAACAGCAACCAGGCCGTGGGCATCGGCGTCAGCCAGAACCCGGGGCAGAGCAATGCGCTGGTGAGCATCCGCAACGAGGCGACCACCGGCACCGCTGCGATCGGTGCGGGCGGGCTGATCTCGGTCACGGGCGGCGAGCTGGACATGTACAACGCGCTCGGCAACATCCAGAGCTGGGGCGAGCAGCTCGCCGAAAGCGTGACGATCAATGCGCCCAACGGTGAGGTCGGCTACAACCGGGGCTCGGAAAACTGGTACGGCAGTGTGGTGAGCGCGCTGTGGGCACGCCACAGCGTGGCATCTGGCATCACCAATGCCGACGACGCCGCGGCGTACATCGCCAACGCGAAGTACGGCGCAGCGGCCGCCGCGGCCGGCATGAGCTTGACCGACTATCTGCTGTATGGCACCGGCAACGACGTCAACAACCCCAGCATCCTGGTGTTTGGTGCATGCCGCTATCGCATCGGCGACAAGGACTGCACCGCTTCAGCGCTGGGTGGGCAGTACTACGACGGTGGCGTGGTATCGCGGTACAGCCACAAGGACACCAATTACCTGCCAAAGGTGAATGCCCGGAATCTGCGCACCCTGCTTACCACGCAGCCCGACGACGTCAGCAACGCCAGCCTTGGCCAGGTGCCCAGCACGGGCAGCGGTGTGAACGCCGGCAGTGGCATCAAGATCACGGCCAACTACATCGACGTCAACGTCGCGCTGAAGGCGGGCCGGCCGGTCGACTACTCGGCGATCCTGGTCGAAAGCAGCGCGTTGCGCGCCTGGATCGACGGCAAGGACAACCAGGCCAGCAAGGGCATCTTCGATGTGCCTGCCATGTTCGTGGCGAAATCCGGCGCAGGTTCTTCCCGCATCGCCCTGAAGTACGATTCGCTCAACCGCCAGTTCATCGTGCCGGACATTTCGGCCAACGGGGGCGGTTCGATCTACCTCGATGGCCGCATCGTCAGCACATCCACCGCCGGCTCGCTCAATGTGGTCAGTGGCAAGGGCTCGGTGATCATCAACAATGGCCTGGCCGATGTGGGCCTGCAGCTTGGCAACATCCTGGTCGGCAACGGGGCGCCCGGGCAGATCACCATCCGCGACCGTGAGCTCAATACTGCGTCGTGGTATCTGCGCGACGGCAACGGCAACGTGAAGGGCTATCAGGGCGGAGTGAATGCCCTGAACTGGGATGCCCCGGGAGTATCGGCCCTCAGCAACACGACCGCGTATGACCCGCGCGCCGGCATGTTTGCGAGTTGGACACAGACGGCCCGCATCGCGCGCAACATCCAGTCCGACAACGGCGTGCTTACTGCTGAGAACTGGCGCTGGGTGGACAGGGACAACAACACCGTCTTCAACGGCCAGCAGTGGGAAACGTCCAGCGTCACGTACGGCAACAAGGCAGGCGGCGTGGCGGTGTTCGAGTCACAGTTGACCGGCGACTTCGGCAGCAACCTCAATTCGCGCGTCAACTACCGCTGCGAAAAGAAGAACGAAAGTGGCTGCCGCTACAACTACGGGTTCCCCGGCAGTAATGAGTTCGATGACGGCGGCACGTGGCGCACGAGCTGGTACCAGCGCGCCCCGCGCAGTGGCACGCTGGTCGTCACCAACACGGCCAAGGCCGACAACCGGATCGGCATCAACTTCAGCGCCAACGATGCAGGCCTGCTCGACGTCGACTCGGGCCAGACCATCCGTATCAATGGTGTTCTGAAGAACACCGATGGCCGGACCTTCCTGACCAGCGAGAACGGCAGCATCGTCAGCGCATCGCGTGACGCCAGGATCATCACGAACCAGCTTACCCTCGACGCGGCCGGCAGCATCGGCAGCATTGTCGGCGCACAGGCCGGCGAAGCCGCCAACCCGCTGGATGTCCAGATGGTGTCTTACACCAATGCCAACGGCGCTACCGTGGCTGCCGGCAACCTGGTGGCCCGTGCGGGCGGTGACATTGCACTGGACGTGGATTCGGCAGCCAAGGTGCTGATCAGCGCCGGCAGTGGCACCGGCCGTGGCGATGTGTGGCTGCGCGCCAAGTACGACATTGAAGGTGCGGCCACCGGCAATGCTGCGTCGATCATCGGTGCCGACATCACCCTGGACAGCGTCTACGGTGCCATCGGCTCGCTCTCCCGGCCCCTGGTGGTCGATGCCGGCGAGCGTACCCGCAGCGACGGCGTGCTGGAGGGTGGGCTCATCTCGGCGCGGGCGACCGGTGACATCGCGCTGCGCGACCTCGGCGGCGACTTCTGGGTACAGCGCATCGAGTCGCTGGCCGGTGACGTGCTGATCGAGGCCCCCTCGGGCTCGATCTACAGCGGTGCCCAGCGCGCCTCGTTCAGCTTCCTCAACGAAGCACAGCTGGCCAGCCTGCGCGACAACCTCAAGCTGTTCCAGGGCGGCGGCCAGCAGTCGATCGTCAGCTACCAGAGCCAGGTCGACGCCAGCTACGCCGAGTACTTCCAGCTCCACGCGCTGGGCAGTGTCGTCGATGGGCGCTACCTGGCCGGTGGCACTGCCATCAACCTGTTCCGCTCCATGGCAGAAGCCGCGCGGGGCGGCAGCCTGGACGATGCAGGGGTAAGTGACTACCTCGCCGAGCGCTTCAACCGTCTGGGGACGGTGTTCACCGACGCCTTCGGCAGCGGCTGGCAGCAGGAAGCGATCTTCGCGTCCTTCAACGCGGGGTACCGCTATGAGCTGGCTGCCAGCGGTGGCGACAGCGCGATGGTCGCGGCACGCAAGGCGGCACTTCTTGATGGCATGACGGCTGACTCTCAGTGGAGCCAGGACCAGCTGCGCTACGTGTTCAACGCCAATGCGCTGGAACCCTCCACCGGTTCAGCCCTGAATGCCGAACCGGTGATCATCGGGCGCAATGTCAGCCTGCATGCCCGCGATGACCTGGGCCGCCTGGACAAGGAATACACGGTCAGCCTGGCCGACGTGAACAGCGGCAACCTCAGTGCCGAGGCGATGCTGGCCATGCGGCTTGCGACCACGCCGGGCGATGTGCAGATGCTCGACGCGGCCGGCAATGTGCTCACGCCCGATCAGGTGCGCGGCGGTGCCGTGGTGGTCTCGCTGCGCATCCGCAGCACGGCTCCGGTGGTGCTGGCAGCCACGGGCGGGATCGAGGCCGATGTGGGGGGCGATGCCTACCTGCATGGCAGCACGTCACTGGCGCTGAACAGCTTCGACGCCGGTGGCGATGTACGTATCGGCAGTGACGGCGATATCACCGATACCGGTGGCAGTGCGGCCGGTGCGACTCTGAGGGTCGGCAAGGACCTCAGCCTGAGCGCCCTGCGCAGCATCATGGGCCACGATGGTCAGCCGCTGCGTGTGCAGATCAACGGCCGCCTGCTGCTGGCCAACGCCGGTGAACACGTGCGCTTGGCCCAGCAGAACGGGAACCTGCGTATCGGCCTGGTGAGGGCGAACCAGGACGTCGTACTGGACGTCGGCGGCGGCAGCCTGCTGTCGTACCTGAAGGGCGTGAGCACGCTGACCGGGCGCGACATCCAGCTCGCCGTGCGCGACGACATCCGCGACGAGGACGGCGGTTCGCTGGCCTTGCGCATCGTTGCCGGCGGTCGGCTGGATGGCGCGGCAGGGGGCGAGGTGCGTCTTTCCAGCGACGTGGATATGCCGATCGGCACGCTTACCGCAGGGGGCGACCTGCAGCTTTTGAGCACGGCGGGCAAGCTGAGCGCAGTGCGTTTGCAGGCCGGTGGCGATCTGGGCGCCACCGGGTACAACGGTGCCGACCTGGGTTCGGTGCAGGCGGCGGGCGACGCGATTGTCAGCGCCCCGATGGGGGATGTCCGCATCGGCAACCTGCGCGCTGCCTCCGCCAATGTCGCCGCCGGTGGCGGCCTGCAGTTGGGGGACGCCGCCATTGACCAGGTCCTGCAGCTGCTCTCGCTGCAGGCCACATCGCTGGCGGCAGGCGCGCAGGTCAGCGCCGGCGACAGCGTGCAGATCGACGCGGGCGGCTTCGCGATGGGCGCCGGAAGCCAGTTGAGTGCTGGCCGGGTGGTCGCGGTGCGTTCCAGCGCGGATATCAGCGTGGGCCAGCTGGCCGTGACCGGTAACACGGCCACCGGCAACGTGATGCTCGAGGCGGACGGTCGTATCCACTCCAATGGGGATGCCGCGGTCAATGTCGGTGGCGGCAGTCACGTGCTGGCCAGCCTGCAGGCGGGCGACGGAATCGGCAGTGACGCGCAGGCCCTCACGGTCGATGTCGGCCGGCTTGTCCTGGCACGCAGCGATCACGGTGACATCCACCTGCGCCTCCCCAACGGGGGTGCTGTGGGCGACGTGGTTGCCGCATCGGGTGCGCTGTCGCTGCACAGCGACGCGCACCTGCAGGCGGATCTGCTGGATGCGGCAACCGATGTCCGGCTGGAAACGGCCTCCGCCGACATCGGCCACGGCGTCGCCGGTCACTCGGTGGCGATGCAGGCGCGGGGAGCGCTGGACATCGGCCACCTGGAGGCTGGCGCGGATGCCGTCGTGACCAGCGCCGGCGGACTTACCCTGGGCCAAGGCAGGATCGGTGGCGATGCGCAGCTTCGCAGTACCGGGGCGATGGGCATTGGTGAACTGCAGGCGCAGGGCGCAATAAACGCGGCTAGCGGTGCTGCGCTGGTAGCGCAGACGCTGTCTTCCGGCGCGGCGATGCAGTTGGAGGCGTCGGGTGCGATGGATGTGCAGCAGCTGCGCAGCGGGGGCGATCTGGCCGCCACGGCAGGTGGGCTGCTCGCCATCGGCGATCTGGTGGCCGATGGCGATGCGCGCCTTGAAGGCGACGCGGATGTACGCCTGGCCCAGGCGGTGATCGGGCAGTCGCTGAACGTTGCGGCGGCCGGGGCGCTGGATATGCGTATCGGCACGGTCGGTGGCGATGCGCAGCTTCGCAGTACCGGGGCGATGGGCATTGGCGAGCTGCAGGCGCAGGGGGCGCTGAGCGGAACCAGTGGTGCCACGCTGGTAGCGCAGACGCTGTCTTCCGGCGCGGCGATGCAGTTGGAGGCGTCGGGTGCGATGGATGTGCAGCAGCTGCGCAGCGGGGGCGATCTGGCCGCCACGGCAGGTGGGCTGCTCGCAGTGGGCGACCTGATGGCCGATGGCGATGCGCAGCTTCGCAGCGGCGGGGCGATGGGCATTGGCACGCTGCAGGCGCAGGGGGCGCTGAGCGGAACCAGTGGTGCCACGCTGGTAGCGCAGACGCTGTCTTCCGGCGCGGGGATGCAGCTGGAGGCATCCGATGCGCTGGATGTGCAGCAGCTGCGCAGCGGGGGCGATCTGGCCGCCACGGCAGGTGGGCTGCTCGCCATCGGCGATCTGGTGGCCGATGGCGATGCGCGCCTTGAAGGCGACGCGGATGTACGCCTGGCCCAGGCGGTGGTCGGGCAGTCGCTGGACGTTGCGGCGGCCGGCACGCTGGATATGCGTACTGCCACGGTCGGCGGCGATGCGCAGCTTCGCAGCGGCGGGGCGATGGGCATTGGCGAGCTGCAGGCGCAGGGGGCAATGAACGCGGCTACCGGTGCCGCGCTGGTGGCGCAGACACTGTCTTCCGGTGCGGCGATGCAGCTGGAGGCGTCCGATGCGTTGGATGTGCAGCAGCTGCGCAGCGGGGGCGATCTGGCCGCCACGGCAGGTGGGCTGCTCGCCATCGGCGACTTGGTGGCCGATGGCGATGCGCGCCTTGAAGGCGACGCGGATGTACGCCTGGCCCAGGCGGTGATCGGGCAGTCGCTGAACGTGGCGGCGGCCGGGGCGCTGGATATGCGTACTGCCATGGTCGGCGGCGATGCGCAGCTTCGCAGCGGCGGGGCGATGGGCATTGGCGAACTGCAGGCGCAGGGGGCGCTGAGCGGAATCACTGGTGCCACGCTGGTAGCGCAGACGCTGTCCTCCGGGGCGGGGATGCAGCTGGAGGCATCCGATGCGATGGATGTGCAGCAGCTCCACAGCGGGGGCGATCTGGCCGCCACGGCAGGTGGGCTGCTCGCCATCGGCGATCTGGTGGCCGATGGCGATGCGCGCCTTGAAGGCGACGCGGATGTACGCCTGGCCCAGGTGGTGGTCGGGCAGTCGCTGGACGTTGCGGCGGCCGGGGCGCTGGACATGCGTACTGCCACGGTCGGCGGCGATGCGCAGCTTCGCAGCGGCGGGGCGATGGGCATTGGCGAACTGCAGGCGCAGGGCGCCATGAGCGCGGCTAGCGGTGCCACGCTGGTAGCGCAGACGCTGTCCTCCGGTGCGGCGATGCAGCTGGATGCGGCCGGTGCGCTGCAGATCCAGCAGCTGACCAGCAACGGCGACCTCGCTGCGAACGCTGGAGGTCTGCTGGCCATCGACGATGCCGCCGTGGGGGGGCAGGCAAGTGTGGATGGCGGCACGGATGTGCAGCTTGGCAATGCAACGGTCGCGCAGTCACTGGTGATCAACGCTGCGGGTCACGTCGATGTCGGTAACGCACGCATCGGCGGCAATGCCCAGGTGGGCAGCGGTGGCGACACCCACGTCCAGCGTTTCGATGGCCGCGGCGATCTGGTGGCGAATGCTGACGGCGCCATCACCCTCGGCAGCGCGGCGGTCGACGGCTCGATGACCCTGCGCGCCGGCCAGGCCATCGATGTGGGCACGGCCGTGATCGGTGTGGATGGTGACTGGATCGCAGGCACCCAGCTTTCCGCCGATGAGGTGACCGTGGGCTGTAACTTCCGTGGCGATGCCGGTGTCGCACTGGTCATCGGCACGCTCAACGTGGGCTGCAATCTTGGACTGACGTCCACCGAGGCGCTGCGGTTCGACGCGTTGCAGGCGGCTGGCGGCATCGCACTGGCATCGCGCGGCTCGGATGTCCAAGGCCGGCAGGTGGACGCGGGGATGGCACTGCAGGTGCTGGCTGCGGGCGATATCCGGATCGAAGCGGCCAGCACCGGCAGCGACCTGGTGGCCACCAGCGGCGGCACCCAGCAATGGGGTGTGTACCAGGCCGGCGGCGATGCAGCGCTGCAGGCGGGTCGGGATATCCATTTCGGTGACGGTCGCAGCGGTGGCGCACAGTCGATCCTTGCGGGTGGCAGCATCGGCTTCGAGCGGGCCAGCGCAGGCACCACGGCCTACATGGACGCCCAGGCAGGTTCGCTGGCCGGTGGGCAGTTGCAGGCGGCGTCTGCACAGCTGGCCGCACGTGACACCGTGTCGTTGGCACAGGCCATGGTCGATACCCGTCTGAACCTGGCCGCCGATGAGGTGCAGGCGCAGGTAAGTCAGTCCGATGCTGGCCCAGGCCTGCTGACGACCACCCTGACCGGCTACCGCAACGGTGTCGCCCGCCGGATCGTGGTGGACGTTCAGCCGCGTGATGCCTGGCTGATCGATACGCTGCGGGCCATGGAGGCAGAGCTGACGTCCTCCTCGGCGAAGGTCGCCATCGCCGATGGCCATGTGGAACGCACCATGACCCTGACCACCCCGGCGCTGCACGTGCTGATGGACAACACCAGCCCGGCGCTGCGCCCGGCGGACGCGCAGCTGCTGCAGTTGAACCGCCGCTTCCACCTGGCGACCGATGGCCGCCTGCTGGATACCGACGCCTATGTGCTGCGGTTCAACGATGGGGTCGGGGTGAGCAGCCCGAACTACAACCGCGACCACCTCGAGGCCGGGCCGGCCTACCTGGGCGAAAGCGCGGTGCGCTACCTGGGCCGCATGCTCAATCTCCGCTCGCCGGAGATGGCGGTACCCGCCCGTGCGCCCGCGGAAGGTGATGAAGCAAACGCCCGCGATGTGGTGGCTCCGGCCCCGGGCGGCGCGGTCAACCTAGGGGCGCCCAACTGATGAACGACGGAAAACACACCATGTACCGAGGGATGTTCCTGATCGGCAGCGCGCTGCTGCCCTGTCTTGCACATGCGCAGAACAGTAGTGGCACCGCGGGGAAGGACACCGCACAGCGCATTGACGGCTACTACGAGCAGCGCCAGCCGCTGCAGCCGGAGCGCCCGGTGGTGGACCCGGTGCAGCCGGCGCCTCCGCCGGCCGGGCAACGCGGGCTGGCCGATGTCCGTGGCAGCTTCGTGCTCAACGAGGTGCGTTTCAGTCCATCGGCGCTGCTGCCGAAGGCCACGCTCGATGCGATCGCCGCCCGCTACCAGGGGCGCGAGGTCCACTTGGCCGAGCTGGAGACACTGGTGGCCGACGTCAATGCAGCTTACGAGGCAGCCGGGATCAGTACGGCACGCGCGCTTCTGCGCGAGCAGTCGATCAACGAAGGGCGCGTTGACGTCACCCTGCTGGAAGGCACGCTGGGTACGCTGGAGGTGACCGGGGAGGGCAAGGTGCCGGTGCGCTTTGTGGAGCGGCGGGTGCGGCAGCCGGTAGGGGAGGTGGTGCGCAGCGATCACCTGCGCGATGAGCTGATCTACCTCAACCGCACCACCGATCTGCAGGTGCGTGCACTGATGCGGCCCGGCCAGGCCGCCGGCCAGACCGATATCGTGCTGCTGGCGGAGGTGCCGGACCGAAGCAACTGGGGCGTATTCGTCGATAATTCCGGCGTAGAGACCACCGGCCGCGAGCGCTACGGTGCGCATGGCCAGTTCTGGGGTCTGGCGGGGATCAGTGACCTGCTGGCCGGCTCGGTGGCGTGGTCGCGCGGTGGCCTGGAAGGGCGCATCGGCTACTCCGGTATCGTCAACACGCGCAACGGCCGTGTCGGCGCCAGCGTGTCGCGCAGCCAGATCAACATCATCGACGGTGCCTACCGCGCCCTGGACATCACTGGCGAGTCGACCAGCTATGGTCTGGATTTCACCCAGCCGTGGGTGGCCACGCCGAACTGGCTGCTGTCCACCATCGCCAACGTCTCGCGCAGCAACTCCGTGTCCGATATCGGTGATGTGCGGGTGTCGGAGGTCGATTCGACCACGGTGACCCTGGGTGTCAGCACCGGCTATCGCAATGACGGCTACGACTGGACGTTCTATCAGGGCGTCTCGCGCATCCGCACCGATGAGACGCTGGCCGAAGGGCGTGCCTTCACGACCGCCAACGGATCCACCAGCTGGACCCAGCGCATCGGCAGCAGCGGCCTGCTGTACCGCGCACAGCTGGGTTGGCAGTTCAGCAACGGCGACTTCCTGCCCTCAAGCAACCTGTTCCAGGTGGGCGGCATCGGCAGCGTGCGTGGCTATGTTCGCGGCACCCTTTCCGGGGTGAAAGGCTACTTCGGCAGCGTCGAACTGCACCGGCCCTATCGGCAGGCGCACGATGTCTACGTGTTCTTCGATCATGGCGAGGTACGTGACGACTACCCCACCTCGGCCAGCATCAGCAGCGTCGGCGTCGGCCTGAATGGACAGCTCGCCAAGCGCTACAGCTACAGCCTTGACCTGGGCCACCCACTGGACAAAGTGCTGCAGGACGATGACAGCCTGCGCGCCGACTTCCGCATCAGTGCACGCTGGTGATCGGCAGGGCCGGCGCCGCATGCTGAGAATGATTCGCATCAAAACCGTTCGCTGGCTATGATGCGGGTCCTTTCCGTTACGACCCCGAGCCCATCTTGAAGCGTGCCTTGCCAATCAGCCCCATGGGCCGCGTGTTCGCCACGGTCGCTTTCGTTGAAGCCCTGACCTGGGCCGGCCTGTTGATCGGCATGTACTTCAAGTACCAGGCAGCCGATCCGACCCCGGTCGGGGTCAAGATCTTCGGCCCGGTGCACGGTGTGGCCTTCATGGTCTACGTGGTTGTATCGGTGCTCGCCGCGATCCGCCTGCGTTGGCCGTGGTGGGCCGCGCTGCTGGCATTGGCTGCTGCGGTGCCGCCGCTGGTGACGCTGCCGTTGGAGTGGTGGTTCAAGAGTCGTGGGCTCTTGTTGGCGCCGATTACACGGAATGGCTGACGACAGCATCGGGCCTCTATGTTCGCTGGCCATATGAAGTAAAGAATGGAGTGCTGTCTGCAATTGCAGATAGCGCTTCAATTGAAGTGATGTGTCCCGGTCGCGGGTTTATTATCGGAGTGGTTTGGATGTAGAGCTTGCCGATGAGCTAGGGAGTTCGATTGCGATTCAATATTGATAGGCACCCGAAGTAGTCGCAGACCAAGGTTGGCCTGCGACGATTCCACGTGGCGATCTCCCCCTACCTCAGAATGTCTGTAGCTAGTTCCGAGTGGTCTCTGCAAGCTTGCATGCAGTTCGCATACTCCTCCCTACACTTTACCGGCTCCTCCCCTATCCTCAGGCAGGCCTTGTAACCATAGTCGCATTGCTTTTCACAGAACGGAGGTGCGCCTTCCGCCACGTATGCTGTGAATACGGCGACCCCCGAGATGATAGCTGCGGACAATAATCTGACCATCTGCATGATATCTCTCCGTCATGGGCCTGATCATTCAGGCACGCTGATAGTGGATGCAGAGCATTTCGATTTTTGCAACGCAACGCCCAATGTGAGTTTGGATCGAAAGATCTAATCGACTCAGTGCGTTTAAGAGGCTGCAATCCGTATATGCCGATAGGCCCAGTTTGTCACGGCGACGTGGCGCACTGGCGAGGCGCCAGCCAGCGGCAGTCGCGCCGCATTAGCGAGTCCAAACGTGCACATATGCGTCATCCAGCGCCCAGCACGCCAAGAATCTGCTTCGGCGACTGGAATCCCGCCAGCCGCGCGGTTTCGTGACCGTCGCGGACCACCAGCAACGTGGGGGTCTGGCGCAACCCGAGCTCGCGGAACAATCCCTCTCCAACCGTCTCGAGTCTGACCTTCAGCAGGGTCATGCCAGCGTCTTCAATCGCGCCAGCGACACTGGCCAACGACATCTCCAGCATCCGGCACCCCGGGCAGTCGTCCTTGTGGAAATCCACCAGCAGGGCCGGGTGCTCGCGCAGGGCGGCGTGGTAATCCTCGGGGGTCTGGGCGTGCAGGGTCAGCATGTCGTAGGGCTCTGGGTATGGGCCAACACGGTGTCGGTCCAGTGGTGGATGGTGTGGGTGTCTTCGGCGCCGTGCGGCATCTGCTCGATCTCCAGCACCGGGTACGGGGCGCCGAAGAACCGCGCCAGCCGGTGGGCGGCGCCGCAGTAGTACTCCTCGCCCCATTGGGTCTCGCCGGTACCGAATACCGCCACCGGGAACGGCAGTGGCAGCCCGAAGCGATCACGCAGCGCGGCCACGCAGTCCTTCATCTCCGCCGGGGTACGCCCGGCGTTGTCCGTCCAGGAACCGACCAGGCACAGGGCAGGCGGCTCTCCCGCCAGCGCCACGGCCGCGTCAACGGCATCCACGTCGACCCAGTCCACCCGGTGCCCCAGTGCCTCGCAGCGCGCCCGGATCAACGTGGCCACCTCGCGGGTGTTGCCGCTCAGCGAGGCGAAGGCCAGCAGGATGTGCATCGCCATGCCTCCTTACAGGTCGTCAAACCCGTTGTCCGCGTTGGTCTTCTTGTAACTGGCGTTGCGCATTTCGAAGAAGTCGGTCTTGGTCTCGGTGAAGTTGTCGGCGTAGGCCTTGATCCACGGCATCACGTTGACATTGGTCTCGCTGTACAGCTTCTCGATGCCCAGCATGCCGGCCATCTTGTTGGCGCGGTACTTCACGTAGCGGATCATCTCGTCCACGTCGATGCCGTCGATGCCGTCCAGCACCTCGCCGGTCCAGCGCGTTTCCAGCTGGATGGCGTGCTCGAAGGCCTCATGCACGTAGGCGGTCAGCTGCTCGCCCTGCAGCGCCGGATTCTCGCCGATGATGGCGCGGATCAGTTCGCTGATGAACTTGGTGTGGGCCAGCTCGTCGCGGTTGATGAAGCTGATGATCTTGCCGGTACCGGTCATGCGGTTCTGGCGGACCAGGTTGTAGAAGAACGCGAAGCCGGAGTAGAAGTTGATGCCTTCCAGGATCGAGGACTGGATCAATGCGCGGATCAGCGTCTCGGCGGTCTTCTCGCGCATGAAGTCATCGTAGGACTGCATGATCGGCGCGTTGCGGGCCAGGATGGTCGGGTGGGTACGGGCGATCTCGAACACGCGGTTCTGGTCGGCCAGCCCGGCGATCGAAGCGAGTACGTAGCTGTAGCTTTCGTTGTGGATCACTTCCTGCTGGCCGATGATCGCCGCATTGGCATGCGCGGCGGGATCGGTGATGTACTCGGCGACGTTGTAGATGAAGCGCGTCTGCGGCGAGTCCAACGTGGCGAGCAGGCCGATGATCGAGTCGTAGGCGTTCTTCTCGCGGGCATTGAGCTCGCCGTACTGGCGCGCGTCGCCCTTCATGTCGACTTCGTCGGGAATCCAGAAGTTGGTCGAAAGCTCCTTGTACGCGCGGTAGAAGGACGGGTAGGGAATGTCGTTCCAGTTGAGGATGCCGCTGGTGCGCCCGTTGATGATGCCGGTGGAGCGGTTGGGGTGGCGCGGTTCGAGGATCTTGATGCGTTCGAGGGGGATGGCCATGGGGGTGCGTCCTAGTTTCTCTGCGGGCAATACGAGTTGCCGGCCAGCGGCCGGCATTACCGGGGCATGTGTGGGGTTGCCGGCCAGCGGCCGGCACTACCGGTCAGTGCGCTGACGACCAACGGTCGTCAGCTACCGGGCTGACGTACGTCAGCTGCTGCACCATTCGCACTCAGAAATGTCTATGTCGTTGGAGCGCACGTAGTAGGTCGTCTTCAGCCCTTCGCGCCAGGCACTCATGTGCAGCGCGAGCAGGGTGCTGGCGCGGATGGTGCTCGGCACATACAGGTTGAAGCTGATCGACTGGTCCACGTGGCGCTGGCGGCGGGCGTTCTGGCGGATGCTGGCGAACTGGTCCACCCGGTAGGCGCCTTTCTCGTAGTACGGGTAGGTCTCCAGCGACAGCCCCGGTGCGGCGACCGGGCGGCGGAAATCCTTCTTTTCTTCGTAGTAGAACGCGCCGTACACCGGATCGATCGAGGCCGTGGAGCCGGCGATCTGGGCGGTGCTCATGTTCGGTGCCACCGCCATCAGCCAGCCGTTGCGCAGCCCGTTGACGCCCACCTGCGCCGCCAGTTCCCGCCAGGCCGGGCTGTCATAGCCACGGGCGCGGAAGTACTCACCGTTCTGCCAGTCGCTGCCGACGAACGCGCTGTAGCGCCCCTTTTCCTTGGCCAGGGTCATGCTGGCCTGGATGGTCAGGTAGTTGATGCGCTCGTACAGGCTGTCGGCGTAGTCCTCGGCCTGGGCGGAGTTCCATTCGATCTGCTGCAGGGCCAGCAGGTGATGCCAGCCGAAGGTGCCCAGCCCGATCGCGCGGTACTTGCGGTTGGTGATGGTGGCCTGTGGCACCGGCAGCTGATTGAGGTCGATCACGTTGTCCAGCATCCGCACCTGGATTGGCACCAGCCGCTCAAGTACATCGCTGCTCAGCAGGTCCGGGGCGGCCGTCACCGCGCGGCCCAGGTTGATCGAAGACAGGTTGCACACCACGAAATCGCCGGCCTGTTTGGTCGTCACGATCTGGTCGCCGCTGATCATCTCCTGGATCATGCGGGTGGGGCTCATGTTCTGCAGGATCTCCGTGCACAGGTTGCTGGAGTAGATGCTGCCGGCATGCTTGTTCGGGTTCATCCGGTTCACTTCGTCCCGGTAGAACATGAAGGGGTTGCCGGTCTCCAGCTGGCTGACCATGATCCGCTTGAACAGCTCGATGGCCTTGAGGGTGCGCCGGCTGATGCGCTCGTCGGCGACGACCTCCTCGTACTTCGCGCGGAAGCTGCCCTGGCCGCGCTGCTCATCGTGGAAGTCCTGCAGGTACCAGCCCTTGATCCGCTTCACCTCATACGGGTCGAACAGGTACCAGTCGCCGCGCCGCTCCACCGCTTCCATGAACAGGTCCGGCAGGCACACCGAGGTGAACACATCGTGCGCGCGCAGGCGCTGGTCGCCGTTGTTCAGGCGCAGATCGAGAAACGCCTCGATGTCGCGGTGCCAGACATCCAGATACACCGCGATCGCGCCTTTGCGCTGGCCGAGTTGATCTACGCTCACCGCGGTGTTGTTGAGCTGCTTGATCCACGGCACCACACCGCCGGAGGAATTGGCCACGCCGCGGATCGAGGAACCCGCCGAGCGGACATAGCCCAGATAGGCGCCCACGCCGCCGCCGTGCTTGGAGACCCGCGCCACGTCGGTGTTGGAGTCGTAGATGCCCTGCAGGCTGTCGTCCACCGTGTCGATGAAGCACGACGACAGCTGGCCGCCCACTTTGCCGGCATTGGCAAGCGTCGGCGTCGCCACCGTCATGTACAGGTTGGACAGCGCCCAGTAGGCCTCACGCACCAGCAGCATGCGCCGCCGCCGTGAGCGCTCGCCGTGCTCGTGTTCGTGCTGCATCAGGTACAGCGCGATGGTCAGCCAGCGCTCCTGCGGGAGCTCGTAGACGGCGCGCGAGTGATCGGTGGCGAGGTAGCGGGTGGCCAGCAGGTACAGGCCGTTGTAGGCGAACAAGGTGTCGCGCTCGGGCTCGATCATCTGCCCGGCTTCCTCCAGTTCGTCCTTGGAATAGGCCTTGAGGATGTCGATCGAATACACGTTGCGGTCCGCCAGGCTTTCCTGCAGGCCCACATACGAGCCGTACTTCAGCGTGGCATCGTAGAAACGGTTCTTGCTGGCGCGCTTGTACAGGCGGCGCAGATAGAGGCGGGCGGCGAAGTGCTCCCAGTCCGGCGCGGTCAGGTCGATGCGCGATTCCGCCTCGCGGATCAGCAGGTCCACCATTTCATCGGCGCTGAGCTGCTGGCGGCGTGCGATCTGCCCCAGCACGCTGCGCAGGTAATCGGCCACGTCCAGCTGCGGGAACTCGCCATGCACGCTGTGCACGGTGCGCTCCAGCCGCGCCTGGTCGAACGGCATGCGTCGGTTGCCGCCCTCCTTGGTGATCCACAGCGTCTCACTGCAGGTGGCCGCATCAACGGGGGTGTCCGTGGGCGGGGTGAGGGTCGAAGCGACGGTGTCGTCGGTGTTCATGCGTTCTCCATGCATGGCGCAGAGCCCAGCAGGCGGCGCGGCAGAGCCGTGCGGCAGCCGGACAGAGGGCGTGATTGGTGGGCAGGCCCTGCGTGTGCAGGAATACGTCGCCGCAGGCTCACATCGGTGGCGACGGGCCATGCTTCCAGGCGCCGGTCAGGTGGGCGCAACGGGGCGTTCAACAGCAACGCGGCGTTGCAACGGTGCACCGGGCCTGGCGGAAGCGGGGAGCCGATGGACACAACATAGTGGGGTGGTGTGAGCTCGTCAACCGTATATGTAGTGTCTTTTTGTCGCAGGGGTGGGGGGCTGCGCACATGAACACCCCATACAGATTGCACTATCAAACGCAAATGCGAGCCGTTATCATTTGATGGATCACAGGGCGGTGATGCGTTCGCAACCGGATGGCAGAACCGCGCGCGCCGCGGCGCACCGCGTGGTTCAACTTCTTATTGGCTGTGGTGTTCAATGTCTTCACGTCCTGTCGTTTCCGGTTTGCCCGCCCTCGTTTCCGCCGCGCTGCTCGGCACCATGGCAATGATGGCGTTCGTGTCCGTGATCGGCCCGGTGGTGCGGGTGTTGGGCCTGGCCGAGTGGCACGCCGGCCTCTCGGTCACTGCGGCGGGGGTGTTGTGGATGCTGTCGGCGCGCCGCTGGGGTGCACTCAGTGATCGCATCGGGCGCAAGCGCGTGCTGCTGATCGCACTGGCGGCCTACGCGGCGATCTACGTGGCGCTGGCGGTGTTCGTGGATGTGGCGCTGACCTCACCGCCGGCGGTCTGGCTCTCCGTGCTGGTCCTGGTCGGCACGCGTGCCCTGGTGGGGCTGTTCTACGCCGCCGTGCCGCCGACCGCTGCGGCCATCATCGCCGACCAGGCCGCCCCGGGGCAGCGCGGCAGCGTGATGGCCAAGCTTGGCACCGCCAATGCGCTGGGCATGGTGCTGGGCCCGGCCGCCGCCGGTTGGATCGCCTACCAGAATCTCTCGCTTACCCTGTATGTGGCCGCGTTGTTGCCGCTGTTGTCGCTGCTGATGATCTGGTGGCGGCTGCCGGACACGCCGCCCGTCGCGCCGACGCACACCGGCCCCAAACCGACACTGGGCCTGGGCGATGCCCGCCTGCGCCTGCCGTTGCTGGCGGTGTTCGCCGCAATGATCTCGGTGACCATCGCGCAGGTGACGGTCGGCTTCTTCGCGATTGATCGGCTGCAGCTCTCACCGGCAGACGGCGCACGCATGGCCGGGCTGGCCCTGACCGCCGTCGGTGTCGGCCTGATCTTCGCGCAGGGTCTGGTGATGAAGCTCAAGGACATCCGCCCGACGCGCTGGATCCTGGTCGGGGCGCTGATCTCCGGGCTGGGCTTTGCGTCGGTCGCGCTGGTCAGTGTGCCGTGGCAGCTGCTGGCCAGTTATGCGATCGCCGCGTTCGGCATGGGGTTCGTGTTCCCCAATTTCCAGGCGCTGGCGGCCGATTCGGTGGAGTCGCACGAGCAGGGCGCTGCCGCAGGTACGGTGGCATCGGTGCAGGGCATGGGCATGGTGGTCGGGCCGATGATCGGCACACTGTTGTATCGGTGGTCGCCGAGCGCGCCGTACCTGCTGGTGGGCGTGGTGCTGCTGATCCTGGCGGGCTCTGCCGCCCTGCATCGTGCGCGGGGTGCGGCATGAACGAGATGCTCGCCAGCGGCGTGGCCGATGAGATGACCGACACCGCCACCGCTGATGCGGCCGACGCCCCGTACTTCCTGCTGCGCAGCCCGCAGCAGGCGATGGAAGCGCACGGTGTGCGTGCGCGGCTGCCGTCCGGTGCCACCGCCACCTTGGCCGGGCGCGTCGCTGCGTTCTTCGCCGCGCCGCGCTCCGGCCCGCGCCTGCTGGTGGGGGCGGTACCGTTCGATCCCGAGCAGGGCGATGCGCTCTACCAGCCGGATCAGGTGTCTGGCCAGCCCACGGTGGTCCGCGTGGAAACGCCGACCCTCGTTGGCGATGTGCTCGCCGAACCGTCTGCCGATGCGTATGCGCAGGCGGTGGCGGCCGCCGTCACGGAACTGCAGCGCACCGACTGCCCATTGGAGAAAGTCGTGCTCGCGCGCAGCCTGCGGGTCACCACCGCGCAGCCGCTGCATCCGCGCGTGCTGGCCGCACGCCTGGGCAAAGACCCCAGCGTGGCGACCTACGTCGTCCCGGTGCCCGCAGCAGGCACGAACGACGCGGCCTGGCTGGTCGGCGCCACCCCGGAGCTGCTGATCTCCCGACGCGGTGACCGTGTGCTCTCGCATCCACTGGCCGGCTCGGCCCGTCGTTCGGCCGATCCGGCCGAGGATGCACGCGCCGCGGAGACGCTGCTGGCCTCGGCCAAGGACCATGACGAGCATCGCCACGTGGTCGAGGCCATCGTGGCCGCGTTGGCACCGCTGTGCCATCACGTCGAGGCACAGCCGCGGCCGTCACTGCACGCCACCGCCACCATGTGGCATCTCGGTACCCGCATCCACGGCACGCTGAAGGATCCTTCGGTGTCCTCGGCCGCGTTGGTCGCACTGCTGCATCCCACCCCGGCGGTGTGCGGCACGCCGCGCCAGCCGGCACTTGAACTGATCCGTCAGGCTGAACCGGTCGCACGGGGCTTCTATGCCGGCGCCGTCGGCTGGACCGATGCGCAGGGCGATGGCGACTGGTATGTGGCGATCCGCTGCGCACGCGTGCAGGGCACCGAAGTGCGCCTGTATGCCGGGGCCGGCATCGTCGCCGAGTCCCAACCCGATCTCGAGGTGGCCGAAACGGCTGCCAAGTTCATGGCCCTGCTGACCGCGCTCGGCGTCCATGACGTTCGTCCTTTCTGATGTGCGGGAGCTGTCCATGAACGCATCCTTCTCTTCCGCCCGGGTGCCGCTGCGCCAGGTCTGGCCGCCGGCCCTGGTCGCGCGCTATCGTGCGGCCGGCCATTGGCGCGGCGAGACCTTTCCGGGCTTCCTGCGCGAACGCGCCGAGCGCTTCGCCGGTGATATCGCAGTGGTCGGCGGCGATACGCGCCTCACCTATGCCCAGCTGTGGCAGGAGGCCGGCCGCATCGGCGCCGGCCTGCTCGCGCAGGGCTTGATCCCGGGTGACCGGGTGGTGGTGCAGCTTGGCAACGTGCCGGAATTTGTGACCGTGGTCTGCGGGTTGTTCCGCGCTGGTTTGATTCCCGTGTATGCATTGCCCGCGCACCGCATCACCGAGGTCGTGCATTTCGCCCGCAAGGCCGAGGCCAATGCCTATATCGCTGCCTCCAGCTACGAGGGGTTCGATTACCGCACCCTTGCGCGCGAACTGCAGGTGCAGGTGCCCGAGGTGCAGCACGTCATCATCGCCGGTAACGCGGCCGGGTTCACCGCGCTGGAGTCGCTGGCAGGCGATCTTGATCAGCTGCCCGCCGATCCTGACCCGCAATCGGTCGCCTTCCTGCAGATCTCCGGGGGCAGCACCGGCCTGTCCAAGCTGATCCCGCGCACGCACGACGACTACCTGTATTCCTTCCGCGCCAGCAACGCGATCTGCGGCATCACCCAGGGAAGCGTCTATCTCGTGGCGCTGCCGGCTGCGCACAACTTCCCGATGAGCTCGCCGGGGTTCTTCGGCACGCTGTACGCTGGTGGCCGTGTGGTGCTGAGCCCGGGCGCGGGCCCGGAGACCGCGTTCGGCCTGATCGCGCGCGAGCGGGTGACCTGTGTCGGCCTGGTGCCGCCGCTGGCGCTGCTGTGGGCGCAGGCGGCCGCCACGACCACGCACGATCTCTCCAGCCTGCAGGTGGTGCAGGTCGGCGGCGCCAAGCTGGTGCCGGAGGCCGCGCGCCGGGTGATCGCCGGGCTGGGCTGCACCCTGCAGCAGGTGTTCGGCATGGCCGAGGGCTTGGTCAACTACACCCGCCTGCACGACAGCGAGGAGATCACCGTTTCCACCCAGGGCCGCCCGATCAGCGAACACGACGAGGTGCTGGTGGTCGACGACCACGGCAACCCGGTTGCCGACGGTGAGACCGGCCATCTGCTTACCCGCGGCCCGTACACCATCCGCAGCTATCACAACGATCCCGCCGCCAACGCACGCGCCTTCACCGAGGACGGCTTCTACCGCACCGGCGACAGGGTGCAGCGCCTGCCGGGCGGCTATCTGGTGGTGCAGGGCAGGGCCACCGATCATATCAACCGTGCCGGCGAGAAGATCTCCGCCGAAGAGATCGAAGACCATCTGCTGGCGCACCCGAGCGTGTTCGATGCCGCGGTGGTCTCCATTCCCGATGCTTACCTTGGTGAACGCAGCTGCGCCTTCATCATTGCCCAGGGCGAGCCGACCAAGGCCGCCAGCCTCAAGGCGTGGGTGCGCGGCCGTGGCCTGGCGGCGTTCAAAGTGCCGGACCAGATCGTGTTCGTCGATGCCTTCGGCACCACCGCGGTCGGCAAGATCAGCCGCCGCGARCTGCGTGCCCAGCTGCGCGAACGTTTCATGCAACAGACAGGAGAAACGCGCTGATGGCGCTGCCCAAGATCCAACCGTACCCCCTGCCGACCCAGGCCGAACTGCCCACCCCGCGCGGCGCGTGGCAGCCGCAGAGCGAGCGCCTGGCGCTGCTGGTGCATGACATGCAGCGTTACTTCCTGGCCGCGTTCGCGCCGGACGCGGCGCCGCTGGCACCGGCCGTGGCCAACATCGCCCGCCTGCTCGCGCATTGCCGCGCCCGTGGCATCCCGGTGTTCTACACCGCCCAGCGGGGCAACCAGGATCGCCGCGACCGGGGCCTGCAGGCCGATCTGTGGGGCCCGGGCATGTCCGCCACCGAAGAGCACGAAGCCATCGTCGAGGCCGTGGCCCCGGCGCCGGGCGATCACGTGCTGGTCAAGCACCGCTACAGCGCGTTCCAGCGCAGCAATCTGGAGACGATGATGCGTGCGCGAGGCCGCGATCAGCTGCTGGTCACCGGCGTGTACGCGCACATCGGCTGCACCGCCACCGTCGCCGAGGGCTTCCAGCGCGACATCGAGAGCTTCATCGCCGCCGATGCCGTGGCCGATTTCTCGCGCGCCGATCATGACCTCGCCCTGCACTGGATCGCCCGTACCTGTGGCGTGCCGATGACCACCGATCACCTGCTGGAGACCCTCGCATGACCGCACTCACCCTGGCGCGCATGCGCGCCGATATCGCCGAGATGCTCGGCGAAGCGCCCGAGGACATCAGCACCGAGGAGAACCTGATGGACCTCGGCCTGGATTCGATGCGTGTACTGGGGCTGGTGTTGGCCTGGGGCAACACCGGCATCGCGCTGGAGTTCAGCCACCTGGCCGAGCACGCCACGCTCGGCGGCTGGTGGACGGTGGTGCAGCGCCTGCAGGCACAGGCGGCGGCCAGCGCATGAAGGCCCGTGCGGTACCCGGTGCGGCCGAGCCTATCGTTCGCGGGCTGAGCGAGGCGCAGGCTGGCCTGTGGTACGCGCAGCGCCTGGCGCCGGACAACCCGGCCTTCAACACCGCCCATGCGGTATGGATCGAAGGGGCGCTGGACGTCGCGGCCTTCGTGCGCGCCGCCGATCAGGCCGCGCAGGAAGCCGAGGCACTGGCGCTGCGCATGGTCGAGAGCGCAGAGGGCTTGCCCGTGCAGTGGGTCGATCCACAGCACACGCCGGCGCTGCAGGTGATGGATCTGTCCGATCAGCCGGACCCGGCCGCGGCGGCGCGCGAGGCCATGGAGCGCGACCGCCTCAATCCAGTCGATCCGGCCCGCGACCGGCTCAGCCAGCAGCGTCTGTTCCTGCTGGGCCCGGCACGCAGCGTCTGGTATCTGCGCGTGCACCACCTCGCCACCGATGGCTATGGCATGGGCCTGCTCACCGAGCGGGTCTGCGCGCTGTATGCGGGCAACGCATCACACGCCGCATTGGCGCCACTGGCCCCCGCGTTGGAGGAAGACACCGCGTACCGTGCCAGCGAGCGCCGCACGCGCGATGCCACTTACTGGCGCGAGCTCATGGCCGGTGCGCCGGCCGCCACCGGTCTGCAGGCCGGGCTTGCTGCCGCCGCACCGGATGCACTGCGTCACGTACAGCCGATGGCGCCGGCCCTGCGCGAGCGCCTGCACCGTGCCGCCGCCGCGATCGGCCAGCCCTGGCCGGACCTGTTGACCGCGCTCGGCGCCGAATACTGCCGCCGGATCAGCGGCGAAGCGGAGGCCATCATCGGCGTGCCGTTCATGGGCCGGCTCGGCAGCGTCTCCGCCCGTGTGCCGGCGATGGTGATGAACGTATTGCCGCTGCGGGTCACGGCCGGCGAGGGCAGCGTGGATGCCTTCGTGCGTGAGGTCGCCCTGCGCCTGATGCGCGGCCGCCGCCACGGGCGTTACCGCGGCGAGCAGCTGCGGCGTGACCTGGGCTTGATTGGTGGCCAGCGCCGCCTGCATGGCCCGCTGGTCAACGTGCAGCCGTTCTATCGGCCGCTGCAGCTGGCCGGCGTCCATGCCACGCTGGAGGTGCTCTCCACTGGTCCTGTCGATGATGTGACGCTTGGCTTCCGTGGCGACGGCAGCGCCGTGCTCGATCTGGAGATCGAGGCCAATCCTGCGCTGTATACCGCCGCGCAGGTGCAGGCGCACGCCGCACGGCTGCTGCATTTCGTGTCGGCCGCGCTGCAGGTGCAGGCCGCTGGGGGCGACATCGCTTCGGTGCCGCTGTGCACGCCAGAAGAAGCGCAGCGCTATCTATATGACATCAACGCCACCGCGCACCCCGTGCCCGAGGTCAGCCTCGCCGCACTGATCACCGCGCGCATGCACCGTACGCCCGAGGCTGTCGCCGTGGTCTTCGGCACGCAGCAGCTCACCTACGCCGCGCTGGAGCAGCGCAGCCGTGCCTTGGCGCTGCAGCTGCAGGCGCAAGGCGTCGGCCGCGAGGCGAGGGTGGTGGTCGCGCTGCCGCGCTCATTGGAGCTGATCATCGCCCTGGTCGCGGTGCTGCGCGCAGGCGGTGCGTATCTGCCGATGGATCTGGCCCACCCGGATGAGCGCCTCGCCCGGATCCTGCGCTCGGCGCAGCCGGTCTGCGTGCTGGCGCTGGCGCAGGATCGCGAGCGCTTCCCGGACGCGTCGGTGCTGGTGCCGGGGCAGTGGGACGCCCACAGCGACGCCGCCCTGGCCGCCGCGCCGCAGCCGGCAGACGCGGCCTACGTCATCTATACCTCCGGCTCCACCGGCGAGCCCAAGGGCGTGTTGATCGAGCACCGCGCCATCGTCAACCGCCTGGAGTGGATGCGCGAGCACTATGCCTTCCAACCGGACGACCGCATCCTGCAGAAGACCCCGGCCACCTTCGATGTCTCGGTCTGGGAGTTCTTCCTGCCGCTGATCAGCGGCGCGACGCTGGTGGTGGCACCGCCTGAGGCGCATCGCGATCCCCTGGCGCTGGCCGCATTGATTCGCGAGCACGCCATCACCACCCTGCATTTCGTGCCGGCCATGCTGGCCGCGTTCCTGGCGGCCCCTGCCGCACGTGGGCTGCAACTGCGACGCGTGTTCACCAGTGGCGAAGCACTCGATGCCGCACTGCGTGACCGCTTCCATGCCACCGTCCACGCCGAACTGCACAATCTCTATGGCCCCACCGAGGCGGCCGTGGATGTCAGCTTCTGGCCGGCCAGCCGGAATGACACCGCCGCGCCGGTGCCGATCGGTCATCCGGTCTGGAATACCCGCCTGTATGTGCTCGATACCCGGATGCAGCCGCTGCCTCCCGGCGTGGCCGGTGATCTGTATCTCGGCGGCGTGCAGCTGGCACGTGGCTATCTGGGCCGCGACGACCTCACCGCCGAGCGCTTCCTGGCCGATCCGTTCGTGCCCGGGGGGCGCCTGTACCGCACCGGCGATATAGCGCGCTGGCGCGAGGATGGGGCCGTGGAGTACCTCGGCCGCAATGACTACCAGATCAAGCTGCGCGGCCTGCGCATCGAACTCGGCGAGATCGATGCCGCACTGCGCTCTGCACCCGGCGTCACCCGCGCCGAAGTGCTGCTGCGTGAGGACCGCCCGGGCGAGGCGCGGCTGGTGGCCTACCTCAATGCCGGTGGCCCGGAGCAGGAAACGCTGCGTACCCATCTGGGCGCGCGCCTGCCGGACTACATGGTGCCCAGCGCCTTCGTCGCAGTGGAACACTGGCCGGTCACCGCCAACGGCAAGCTGGATCGCGCCGCGTTGCCGGCGCCCACCCAGGCGGTCTCCACGGGCGTGGCGCCGGTGACCACCACCGAGCAGGCGCTGGCCGCGCTGTTCGCGCAGACGCTCTCACTCAGTGCACCGGTCAGCGCCGACGCCGATTTCTTCGCATTGGGCGGTGACTCGCTCAGTGCCGTGCACCTGTTGCTGGCCATCCAGCAGCAGTGGCGCTGCGACCTCGGCCTGGGCGCGGTGTTCGCCGCCCCGACCGTGGCCGGGCTCGCGGCACGGATCGATGCGCCGCCGGCCGCTGCCGATCATGGCCTCGCGCCGATGATCCGGCTGGCCAGGAGCGATGCCGCACTTGCGCCGCTGTATGTCATCCATCCCGCAGGCGGCATCGCCTGGAACTATCGTGACCTGGCCCGGGCGCTGTCGCCCACGCGCGAGGTGCAGGGCATGCAGTCGCCCGTGCTCGATCCCGACCAGCCGCTGCCCACCAGCATCGAGGCCCTGGCCGCGGACTATGCAGCGCGCATTCTCGCGTTGGGTCGGCCCGGCCCGGTGCATCTGCTGGGCTGGTCGGTCGGCGGCATCCTCGCCCAGGCGATGGCGGTACACCTGCGCGGCCTCGGCCATGAGGTGGGCGTGCTGGCGCTGCTCGATGCGTACCCCAGCGAGTGCTGGCGGGCCGAGCCCGAGCCGGACCCGATAGCCGCGCTGCGCGCCTTGCTCGCCATCGCCGGCCACGATCCGGATGCACACCCCGAGCTGGACACCCGCGCGCGCATCCTGGCCTTCCTGCGCCGCGGCGACAGCGCGCTGGGCAACCTGCCGGATATCGTTCTCGATGGCGTGGTCCGGGCCGTCACCGGCACCAACCGCCTGATCCGCGCCCATCACCACACGCACTACGAGGGTCCGCTGCTGCACGTCCGGGCCGGCCGCGACCACCTCAACCGCCCGCAGTTGCAGTCGGCCCTGTGGCAGGCCCACGCAGCGCACGTGGAGGCGATCGAACTCCCTTATCTGCACGCCGAACTCACCGGGCGCGATGCCGTGGCGCAGATCGCGCCGTGGCTCGATGCGCACCTTCAGCGGCACGACGCACTCAGGACATCGGCATGAAACTCACCGGATTCGACGGCACCATCGCCCTGGTCACCGGCGCCAGCGGCGGCATCGGCGCGGCCCTGGCGACCTTGTTGCGTGACAGCGGCAGCATCGTGGTCGCCACCGATATCACCGCGCCCGTGCTCGAGCAGCGGGCAGGGCAGCCGCCCCTCCACGCCCGCGCACTGGATGTCACCGATTCCAGTGCGGTGGAGGCGCTGGTCGAGTGGATCGAGGCCGAGATCGGCCCGATCGGCTTCGGCGTCAACGTGGCTGGCGTACTGCAGGTCGGCACCGTCACCGGCATCGATGACGCGCAGTGGCGGCAGGTCTTCGCGGTCAACACCGATGGCGTCTTCCACGTCTGCCGGGCACTGGCCCGGGTAATGAGCCCACGCCGCGGCGGTGCCATCGTCACCGTCAGCTCCAACGCCGCGGGCGTCCCGCGCCACGGCATGGCCGCCTACGCCGCCTCCAAGGCCGCCGCCACGATGTTCACCCGCTGCCTGGGGCTGGAACTGGCACCGCTGGGCATCCGCTGCAACATCGTCGCCCCGGGCTCCACGCTCACCCCCATGCAGACCGGCATGTGGGCCGACGACCACGGCGCGGAGCGGGTCATCGCCGGCTCGCTGGAGACTTACAAGGCCGGCATTCCACTGCGCAAGCTGGCCACCCCGGACGACATTGCCCAATCGGTGATGTTCCTGCTCTCCGACCAGGCCGGGCATATCGCCATGAGCGATCTCTACGTGGACGGCGGCGCGACGCTGCGCGGGTGACCGGCAGCCGCCGTCCTCCTTCCCGAGGCAGGGCGTTCAGGCGCAGACCGTAGCGCTGATCGTGGCTGGCAATAGTGATAGCCACTGCAGAACGCGAATTATGCAACTCGAGTCATAGAGGCCGGGCAGCGACTTCTCCTATCCTCAAGGTGTCCCCGGTCCTCGGGGAACGCGCTGCCTGCTGCGTCGTTGAGCGCCCCGCGACAAGGTCGCCCGCTTGACCCACACCGCAGTTACCGCCGCAGGACGCGGCGTGAGCAATCAATGCGCGCGCACCGATTCCAACGACGAGGTCTTTGCCATGAAACGCATCCTGCTGGCGGACGACCATCCCGTCGTCCGCACCGGTCTCCGCTCGGTTCTTGCTCACGTACCGGAGTGGGCGATCGTCGGTGAGGCGGCCGACGCCGCGCAGCTGGAGGATCTCCTGCTCCTGCACCCCTGCGAACTGGTCATCACCGATCTCTCCATGCCCTTCGGGCAACGGCCGGACGGCGTTCGGATGCTGGCCGATATCCGCCGCAATCATCCACGGGTGCGCCTGCTCGTGGTGACCTCCTTCAGCAATCTTGTCGTGCTGCGCGCGGTGGCGCGGCTGGGGGTTGAAGGCATCCTTGAGAAAACCTGCGCATTGGCGGTACTCACCGAGGCCGTCAGCACGGTCCTGGCGGGCGGCCGCTTCTACTCCGGCGATCTGGCCCAGCGGCTCAAGGCGTCCGCCACCGGCACGCGTGCGCTGAGCGCCAAGGAAAGCGAGGTGGTGCGGCTGATGGCACACGGCCTGAGCATCAAGCAGATCGCCGACATCCATCGGCGGACGGTCAGCACCATCAGCCGGCAGAAAGGCGCGGCGATGAAGCGGCTCAATCTGAAATCCGACTACGAGCTCATGCTCTATGCCAAGTCCATCGGCCTGTCGCCCAGCGGAAGTTGAGCCGCGCAGAGTGCGAACAGGTCCGCCCTTCTCGAAAGTAACGGAATTTTATCAAGTTGTTGCATGGTGCCGCGCAACGCGGCTGCCTACTGTGAGGTGCTGGTCGGGAAGGGCGCGCAGCGCTCCCCACGTTTCCCGGCCAGCCTCCCCAACTACAACACCAAGGAAAGAACCCGATGAACCTGATCACCAAGCTGTTCGCTGCCGCTGCCCTGGCAACCGCGTCGATGTCCGCCCATGCGGTACAGGCCGACATCACCGTCTGGGCCGATATCGACCCGACGCTTGCGCTGCTCAAGGCCGATGGCACCCCGCTGAGCGATGTGGTCGAGCTGGGTTACCGTGCGGGTAGCGGCACCACTGCCGGCCTGGTGCCGTGGACCGACCAGGTGCGCGTGTTCTCCAACGACATCACCAAGGACATCACCGTGCGCCTCGGTTCGGCACCCAGCCTCATCCCGACGATGGCAGGCCCGACCGCAACGGCCGTGCCGCTGTCGGTCCATCTGAACTCGGTCGCGCTGACCGCCGCCGGCGTGGATTTCACTGCCGCCTCGCTGTTCCCGGGTTCCAACTATCCGGGCGCCTCGATCGTGCTGCCGCTGACGATCTCGCAGACCACCGCAGGCCCGATCGCCGTTGCCGGCCGCTATGAAGGCATCGTCAGCCTCGTCATGGTGCAGAAGTCGTAACAAACGCCTGTGCAGTGCAGCCGCCGCCTGACCGGGCGGCTGCGCTGTGGGCTACCTGCCATGCACACTCCTTACCTATCCTGTTCCCGCCTCGCCATGGCCATGGCTGCCGTGCTCGCCTGCGCCGCTGCGGGCGCGCGCCCGGTGCCCGCCGGATTCGAGGACCTTGTGGCCGGCCAGACCGAACAGCTCGACGTCCGTTTGATGGGGCGCTCGGCAGGCGTCTGGCCGGTGTTCGTCACGCCCGACGGCGTGCGCCTGCTGGATCCGGAGCCGGTGCTGACCGCGCTGGAGCTCAGTGAGGAGGCCAAGGCCGCACTCGTGCCGGCACTGTCGGCCACGCTGCCGCGCAATGGTCACCTCGCCTGCGACAACGTGGCGCCGGACAGTGGCTGCGGCTACCTGGCGCCCACCGATGACCCGACCAGCATCGGGGTGATCCACGATGAAAACGAAGGCGTACTGAATCTCTTCCCGGCACGCCAGTGGCTGCCGTCGGCAAGCCCGGTGCGTGACCGCTACCACCGCCCCAACGAGGCCGCGCAGAACGCCCTGCTGCACCAGCAGATGTTCAACATCAGTGGTGGCAGCGGCTACATGAGCCTCTCGGCGATGGGCACCGGCATGCTGGGGGTGTTCCGCGACGGACACATCGGCGTGGACTGGACCTACAACCGGCAGCAGCAGCGCGGCCGTGGCAGCCGCGATACGTTGTCCTTCAATGACCTGTACCTGCGCAATGATCTGGCGCGCAAGCACTATGTGCAGGTGGGCCGCATGGACCGCCGCAACCTCTCCAGCGCCGAGGGCGGCAATTTCGCTTTCAGCATGCTGCCGCTGGACCGCTTCGAGGGCGTCCGCTTCGGCACCACCCAGGCCTATCTGGACCGGGCGGTGATCGGGCAGGGCAGCCCGCTGACCGTGCTGCTCAGCCGCAACGCACGCGTGGATGCCTACGATGGGCAGCGCCTGCTGCAGAGCTTCTACCTGGACAGCGGCATCAATGATCTGGACACCACGCGGTTTCCGACCGGCAGCTATCTGGTCAACCTGCGCATCTTTGAAGATGGCGTACTGGTGCGCACCGAAGACGCGCCGTTCAGTAAATCCGGTGCCACCTGGGATGAGGACAGCAGGCAATGGTTCGTGCAGGGCGGGCGGCTGATCACGCACGATGAGCGCGATCACCGCGGCGCGCTGCAGGCCGGCCTGCGCCTGCCGCTGCACCCCAACCTGGCCATGACCGTGGGCTCGGCCATCGTTGACAACATCGCCTACGGCGAGCTCCGCCTGGAGGGCCGCAAGGCGTTGGGCACCCATGAATTCACCGGCAGCAGTGCGATGCTGCGCGGCGATGACGGCAGCCGCGGCCTGCAGCAGCAGGCAACGTACCGCCATCGTGTGTCGGGCACGGTCTATCACCAGCGCATGCGCGGTGGGGCCTGCCGTGGCAACTACATCAACCCCGAATCGCTGGGCTGCAGCGATGCGCTCAGTGCCTCGCTGTCCACCCCGTTGGCGGGCGGCAACCTCTATTTCGGCTATACCCGCCGTACCACCTACACGCTGGGCCGCGAGCAGAACCTGCTGCCGTGGTTCGAGGGCGGCCTGCCGCCCGGCGCGCCGTGGCGCCCGGACGAGCGCGAAGGCCAGCTCACCCGCACGCTGCAGGCCAACTACAGCCGCAGCTTCCAGTGGCGGGGCATGAGCCTGGCCACGCGCACCGGCGCATTCACACAGCACACCGGCGCCAGCCAGGGCCCCCGCCGCGACAACGGTGTGTACGTCAACCTGGCCGTATCCCGCGTGGTCCGCACCCCGATGACCACCCGCCAGGACCGGGTTGGGCTGGACCTGCAGCATGGCCGCGAAGAGCAACCGCGCGCCGGCTATCGCATCGGCCGTACCCGCCGCTGGGAGTGGGGCACCGGTTACCGCGAGCTGGGCGGCGAGTTCAATGGCCGCAGCAACGGGCAGAACAGTGCCAGCGCCAGCGTGCGCCAGCAGGATGATTACGGCGCCACCGCCGCCACTGCCTCGCACTACCGCAGCCGCGACCAGGGCGAAACGAGCTATACGGCCACGCATACCTCCTCCTTCGCAGTGGGCCGGGGCGGGCTGTTCTGGGGCAGTGAGTACGGCAGCGGGGCGGGTGTCGCCGTGCAGGTGGACACCCCCGAAGACATCGAACTCAACGGCCACGCGGCCGAGGTACGCGTGGCCGGTGCACGCCGCCAGACGCTGCGCTTCGGCCAGCGCCGCCTGCTGCCGCTGAGCAGCTACACCCTCACCCGTGCCGAAGTGCAGGACGTCAGCGCGCACGACGTTGCCGCCGCCGTGCGCGTGGAGGGGCAGGGCAGTGGCCAGTCCCTGTTCCTGCCACCTGGAAAACTCTGGATGATGCCCATCGAACTTGACCTGACCTACACCTTCATCGGCAGCGCCCACGACGATGAGGGCGTCGCCCTCCACGGCGCGCGCATCCTCAACGCGCCGCTGCCTTCGCTGGGAAATGACGGCGGCTTCATCGCCGATTTCCCGCAGCGCGAAAAAACCCTGTATCTGCTGCAGGAAAACCGCCTGATGGAGTGCCCCCTGCAGGTACGTGAGCGCCGCAGCGTGGTGTTCATGGTGGGCGCGGTGCGCTGCCAGCCATTGGCCGTTGACCGGCTACCGTCGAAGATCCAGCAGCAGGCGCGGGTGCAGCGGTTGCTGCGCGAGCAGGCGCTGGGCGAGCAGCTGCCTTCGGTGGCGGGGGGTACCCTGTGAACGTCAGCACGATTCGTCTTCTACTCTTGCTGTTCTTGACGGCAGTAATGGCCGAGCCCGCTTTCGCCCAACGCCCGACGCCTACCCGCCCCTCCGGCGGAGATCAGCACATCGTTCTCAACTACGATCGTTCGGCGATGCCGGGTGACCAGATTCTCTGGGCGCCGAAGACACTTCTCGGGTATGACGATGACGAAGGGCTCAGGTACGGGTCCATCTACCTGGTGTGCGAGTCGGAGAGCGATTCCAGGACTGGTAAGTGCCCTGTCGCGGATACGCATGAAGCAGGTGCCGGCCGAAGCCATGTTCCGGTGCAGTTCGTAGAGCGACGTTCCGGTCTTCGTATCGACCTGGCTATGGAAGGTTGGCTGGAACGAGTGCTGTCCAGCCGCGCATGTGGTGGCGACTACTGGCAGGCGGGAGATCGTGTCTTGTCATCATCCTATGCATTGGGATGCAGCACGTGGATGCCGAGCGGAACAGGCGGCGCCTTGCAACTGCCCGCAAGTGAATTGGAAAAACTGGTCGCGGGCCGCTGGGATGCGGTGTTGAAACTTCACCTGCGTACCGATGAGAACGATACGAATCTGGCGACATATACCTTCACGTTTGATCTCACCATCAGCGACCGCGACAAGGTCAGCATCTACTTCCCCCAGTACGACCAGGCCACGCCGCACGTGGGGCTCAACGTGAAGTACAACCCGGTCGGCACGCCCTCGCTGTCCGGCCGCCGCGACCTTGAGATGTGTCTTTACGACGGGCTCGGCTCGCAAAGCCCGTACCTGGAAATAAGCGTCACCGATACGGGCCGGCCCGCGCCCGGGCGCCCGCCCGAGCGGTTCTCGGTCTGGAATGCGGCGGCCATCGGCAGCGACGAACGCGACCGGCTGGATTACACCGTCACCCTGCGCCATGCCGGCGTGCCGATCCGGATGCAGAACGGACGGCTGGAGCCGTTGAATGGCATCGATAGTGCGGAGCTGCGCCTGGTGGTGCTGCCGGGCATGTCGCTGCCGGTGTACTGCGTGCCCACACCGCTGACCCTGGAGGTGCCGCGCGTGGATGCTTCGTCCAAAACGGAAGGCTACTACCAAGGCAATTTGACCATCGTCCTGAACGTTCCCACGGGCACGCCCTGATGGCCCCCCAACGAGACACCGTAATGAACAGCCCCATCGCTCGCCTGCAGGCCCTCCTTTTCCTGGCGGCGGCCACACTGGCCGCGCCCGCAAACGCCAACCTGAGCGTGCATCCCATGCGCCTGCCGGTGCACGATGGCCATAGCGGGCAGATCCGCGCGCATTCGCAGACCAGCCGCACCCAGTACGTGCAGACCCGCGTGCTGCGCCTCGAGCATCCGGGCACCGAAGAAGAAACCGAGGTCGAACTTGCACCCGGCCACCGCGATGGCGTGGCGGTCACCCCCGGCAAGTTCGTGCTCGCCGGGGGCGGCAACCGGCTGGTCCGGGTCATTCCGTTGGCATCGGTCCAGCAGGAAACGCCGTACCGGGTGTATTTCGAGGGTGTCCCGCCGCCGCGCGAAGAAATTGCCGAGCAAGAGCCGGACAACCCGGTCGCCAACGTCGGCGTCAGCCTGGTCTGGGGCGCACTGGTCCACGTCATTCCGGCCCAGCCCGTGCCGGACATGCGTATTGATGGGGCTGAACTGCACAACATCGGCAATGTCCGCCTGGGCGTGACCAGCATCCGGGCGTGTACGGCCGCGACGCAATGCACCGAACACGCCGTGGAACGCAGCGTGTATCCGGGTGCGCGCATGCCGCTGCCGTTCGATCCCGCCGGCACCTCGCAGATCACCGTGTCCTATCGCCTGAGCTACCAGGGGTATCGGGACCACCACAAGGTGCTTACGCCCTAAGACGGCCGCGCTGTATTCCGGTCGCCGCCGCAAACGGCGCGACCGGGTATCTGCTCGCTTCCCTTCTGCCACCGCGGCACCGCCGTGGACGGCAACGCTTTGCCTTTTTCGTTTCTTGACCCATGGAGTACTTCAGCGTGAACCACATTTACCGCCTCATCTGGAACACCGCCCTTGGCTGCTGGATGGTCGCCAGCGAGCACACCAAGGGCCGCGGCAAGCGCGCCAGTGGCGCACGCGCCGTGGCAACCGCCGCCGTTGCGCTGGTGCTTTCGCTTCCGGTCATGGCTGCGAACGATGTTGCTGCGGACGATGCCGAAGAGCAGCTGCGGTTCACCGTGGTGCCGGAAGCCGTGATGTCGCCGTTCGCAGCGCAGGGCGTCGCACCACGAGCCGTCGCGGGCATCCTCAGTGTCCACAATCAGACTGCGCTCACCTCTGATTCTTCCTACAAAAACGCGACGCTGAGCGGCGATCATTCCATCGTGCTCGGCTCGCGCTCCGCGGTGAGCGGCGGCAATGCGACGGGATACGGTAACCAGGTCGTTGTGACCGGGGGCATTGGCAGTGCCTTTGGTTTCGGGGCCAATGCCACTGGCGCAGGGGCCACCGCGCTGGGCGCGAAGGCGCGGGCGGCCCACTATGCGGTGGCGGTTGGCTTGTCGGCCTCCGCCACGGGGGCTGCCGACGTGGCGATTGGTAATGAAGCTGTAGCATCCGGCACATACAGCAACGCCATGGGTTACTCGGCGACCGCCACAGGCGCGAACAGCGTGGCCATCGGCACCCTCGCCAAAGGGGCGTCCAGCAGTGCCGTCAGCCTCGGCAACCGCGCAGAGGTCGCAGCCGCGGCGACAAATTCGGTGGCTTTGGGGAGTAACTCGAGCGCTACGGCGGCCAACACAGTGTCGGTCGGCAACGCGACGCTGAAGCGCAAGATCGTCAATGTCGCCGATGGCGCGCTCAGTGCCACCAGCACGGATGCCGTGACCGGCAAGCAGCTGCATACCACCAATACCAACGTGACCGCCGCCAGCAACAAGGCTACCGCGGCGCAGACCACCGCCACCGCGGCGGCCACGGCCGCCAACAAGGCGCAGACCGGTGCGGACCTGGCCACCACCACCGCCAATACAGCCTTGGCAAAGCTGGCCAGCACGAAAGTCGAGCTGGGCGAGGGCGCCGCCGCGACCGGCACCCGCGGCACGGCCATCGGCACACGTAGCGCTGCCAGCGGGCGTCTGAACGCCATTGCACTCGGTACGGATGCCAAGGCCAGCGGCGATGCCTCGTCGGTGGCAATCGGCACTGAATCACACGCCGATCACCAATACGCCGTTGCCATTGGGCACCGCGCCAAGGTCACCGGCAACACATCCACCGCGATCGGGTATGAATCGCTGGCCTCCGGGGCTGGCGTGACAGCCATTGGCCGGTCCGCCACCGGCAGCGCTGACTACACCGTGGCGCTGGGCCATAATGCCAAGGCAAGCGGTGCCAGCGCGATCGCATTGGGTCACGGTTCCGTTGCTACGGTAGCCAACACGGTGTCGGTTGGTAGCGCGAGCCAGCAACGCAAGATCGTCAATGTGGCCGATGGCGTGCTCAGTGCAGCCAGCACCGAGGCGGTGACCGGCAAGCAGCTGCACGCCACAGACGGCAGGGTTGCCGCCGCCGACAACAAGGCCACCGCAGCGCAGACCACCGCCACGACGGCAAGCACCACGGCCAACAACGCCGTTGCCAAGCTGACCAGCGCGCAGACTGCCTTGGGCAAGGACGCTGTCGCCACGGGTACGAATGCCACTGGCGTAGGCATCCACGCAAAGGCCTCCGGGGCCAATGCCACTGCACTGGGCACCGGCGCTGAAGGTGCTGGCTCCTCGGCGGTTGCTCTCGGCGCGGGCACCAAGGCCATGACCGCCGGCACCGTGGCGCTGGGACAGGCAGCCAGTGCCTCACAGGCCAATGCAATGGCCATGGGAGCACAGGCCTCTTCGACCAATAGCTACGCCACTGCGGTCGGCTATCAGGCCGCGGCCAGTGGCTCAAGCGCGGTAGCCATCGGCTCTGTCTCCAGCGCTGCGGCGCAACACTCGCTGGCGTTCGGCGACCGTGCATCGGTTGCTGCCACCTCCGCAGCGGGCATGGCCTTGGGTCGCGGTGCGAAGGTGGACGAGAACGCGAGCAAGGCCGTTGCGCTGGGTACTGAATCGGTAGCCACCGTGGCCAATGCGATCTCGGTTGGCAACGCGACCCTGAAGCGCAAGATCGTCAACGTGGGCGACGGCCTGGTGGCGGCCGGCAGTAGTGAGGCGGTGACCGGCAATCAGCTCAGTGCCACCAACACCAACGTAACCGCCGCAGACAACAAGGCCGTTGCGGCGCAGACCACCGCCACCGCGGCTGCCACGGCGGCCAACAAGGCGCAGACCGGTGCGGACCTGGCCAACAGCCTGGTCAGCCAGGTCTCGGCCACGGGCAATGTGCGCTTGGGTGCGCAGAACACCGGCCGTACGCTGGATGTGCGTAACCAGGGCGGCCTGACCCGCACGGTGTCGGGTGTAACTGACGGTGCGCTGAGCGCTACCAGCACGGAAGCGGTGACCGGCAAGCAGCTGCACGCCACCGACGGCAAGGTGACCGCCGCGGACAACAAGGCCGTTGCAGCGCAAACCACCGCCACCGCTGCGGCCACGGCGGCCAGCAAGGCGCAGACCGGTGCGGACCTGGCCAACAGCCTGGTCAGCCAGGTCTCGGGCACGGGCAATGTGCGCTTGGGCGCGCAGAACACCGGCCGTACGCTGGATGTGCGTAACCAGGGCGACCTGACCCGCACGGTGTCCGGTGTGACCGATGGTGCGCTTAGCGCCACCAGCACGGACGCTGTGACCGGCAAGCAGTTGAACGCGACCAATCAGACCATCTCCACCAACGCGGCCAAGGTCCAGAGCCTTATTACCGAGGCATCGTCTACCGGTACGGTGCGCGTAGGTATCGGTAACGAAGGCGTACGCCTGGATGTACGGAACAAGGATAATCAGAGCCGCACGCTGACGGGCGTGAGCGACGGTGCGCTGAGCGCCACCAGCACGGAAGCGGTGACCGGCAAGCAGCTACACGCCACCGAAGGCAAGGTGACCGCCGCTGACAACAAGGCGGTTGCGGCGCAGACCACCGCCACCGCCGCGGCCACGGCGGCCAACAAGGCGCAGACCGGTGCGGACCTGGCCAACAGCCTGGTCAGCCAGGTCTCGGGCACGGGCAATGTCCGCTTGGGTGCGCAGAACACCGGCCGTACGCTGGATGTGCGTAACCAGGGCAACCTGACCCGCACGGTGTCCGGTGTGACCGATGGTGCACTGAGCGCCACCAGCACGGAAGCGGTGACCGGCAAGCAGCTGCACGCCACCGACGGCAAGGTGACCGCCGCCGACAACAAGGCCGTTGCAGCGCAGACCACCGCCACCGCGGCTGCCACGGCGGCCAACAAGGCGCAGACCGGTGCGGACCTGGCCAACAGCCTGGTCAGCCAGGTCTCGGGCACGGGCAATGTGCGCTTGGGCGCGCAAAACACCGGCCGTACGCTGGATGTGCGCAACCAGGGCAACCTGACCCGCACGGTGTCCGGTGTGACCGACGGTGCACTGAGCGCCACCAGCACGGACGCGGTGACCGGTGGCCAGCTGTTCGCCACCAACGAAGTGGTCAAGAGCCAGCAGGAGGTGGTGGCCGGCAACACCCGGCTTATCGGCGATAACCGCAGCAGCATCGCCACGCTGCGCACCGACCTTGATGCAGCCACGGCAGATCTGGACTACGCGGTGATGTTCAACAAAGAGCGCACCGTGGTGGATCTGGGTAACGCCCGGATCAGCGGGCTGGCGGCGGGAGACATTAGCCGGGCCGACAGCAGGGATGCGGTGAATGGGGGGCAGTTGTTTGCGACCAATGCGCGGGTAGGAGACCTTGAGGAACAGCGTATGTTCGTCAAGGTCGGGTACGACGATGAAAGCGTTGAAGCACGGGCCGGTCTGTTTGGTATTGCGCTGGGCGACTCTGCTGAGGCTTCCGTTGACACGGAAGGCGCGGTTGCACTCGGCAGCTTTGCAGTAGCGCGAGGGAAGAACTCCGTCGCGTTGGGGCGTGCGGCATACGTCCACGCGGGCGCAGAAGAGGGCTTTGCGCTTGGTGCCAGCTCCCACGTTGAAGTGACGGGTGGCGTGGCGTTAGGCGCGTCCTCGGTGGTGCAGCAAAGCGCACGTGACGCGGTAGCACTCGGCTATGGATCCGTAGCAACCGAGGCAAACACGATTTCCGTTGGCAGCGACACCAGAAAGCGTCGTGTAGTAAACATGGCCCGAGGTACGGTAGATAGCGATGCCACCACAGTCGCTCAGCTGAAAGGCGCCTTGGACGGCTTGGGCGGGGGCGCCACCGTTGATGCAACCGGCGCGATCACGGCGCCGGCGTATGTTCTAAGCAGCAACACCTACAACAACGTCGGCGACGCATTGCTTGCATTGGACGCCACCGTTGTCACCACGCAGGCCGATATGGATGCCTTGGGCAGCCAGGTCAACCGCCTGTTCCAGGAAGAGGCCAGCACCCGGTCCGACGGCCCCGGCCGCCTGAACCTGGGCGGCGCGCACGGCATGGTGCTGGGTAATGTGGCCAACGGTCTGATCGCCTCTGGCAGCCGCGATGCGGTCAACGGCGGCCAGCTGTATGAGGTGCAGAAGAACCTGCAGGGCCAGATCGATACGCTGGAAGGCCGCGGCAGTGAGCCGGTCGCGATGATGGGCCGGATGGGCACGCCGGTGGAAACCCCGGTGGACACCCCGGTTGCCAAGGTCGACACGCCCGAGCCGGTGGTCAAGGCCGATGGGGACAACGCTGTCGCCGTGGGCAGCGAAGGCAAGGAGCGCAGCGTCCGCCACGTGGCCAAGGGCACGGCCGATACCGATGCGGTCAATGTCCGTCAGCTCAACGACGTGCTCACGCAGTCCAACGAGTACACCGATCTGGCTGTGGAAGGCTTGAACAAGCGCCTGGATGGCATGGACAAGCGTTTCAACCGGATGGCGGCGATGAGCAGTGCGCAGAGTGCGATGGCGATGAACACCGCCGGCCTGAATACCTACAACCGCCTCGGCGCGGGTGTGGGCCATTCCGATGGCGAATCCGCACTGGCGGTGGGCTACCAGCGGGTGATGAACGAGCGTGGCTCGGCCACCTTCAGCCTCAATGGCGCCTTCACCAACAGCGGTGAGAAGACCGTCGGTGTGGGCGTGGGTATCGGCTGGTAAGCGGCACGTAGCCCTGCGGCTTGTATAGGCTGCCCGGGTCGGTATGACTGGGCAGCCGGTAACGACGCTTGATCTGGCGCGGTTCGCTTCTGGCGGGCCGCGCCTTTTTCATGCGGCGTGGCGCGGCCATTTTTCATTGGTGTTGTATGGAAGTCGGGCGAGGGGTGCCATTAGCGTGATGGTGAGGCGCGCGCAGTCCGCGCGATGCCCCTTGCGCTGGAGGCGCGTGAATGAGTGATCGCACCCGGGGAGTGGCCGTGGCAACCGTGGGGGAGGCCGGCCTATGATCGGTTCGCAGGCGTCTGGACGCGCCTTGGCCGGGGCTGGGCGGCCCGGCTCCGGGGGCGGGAGAGTGGCCCACCGTGTAGCACTGCGTGTGGTGTCGTTCGCCATCGCCCTTGCCGGTGCATGGGCCGGTTGGACACTGCTGTCCGCCCCCAGGCTGCAGGTGACTCCCGAGGCCGCGCACGTCTGGATGCTGGCGCTGGACGACCGCATCCGCAAGCGCGCGCAGGCAAGTTACGAAGGGCCGGAGGTGCTCCGCTTTCACCAGCGCGTCGCGAGGCCAGACACCGCGGAGGGCGCGGGCCCCGGGGCTCACCGAATACAGCAGGTCCGTGGTGTGCTGCTGGAGCCGGCCGCGTTGCGCTATCAGCAGAAACTGCTGCAGGACATCGCAGCCCTGATCCTGGCGCTGGACGAATGCGGCGAGCTGCACTGCCGTGAGGTGGATGCGTATGTTGCGATGCTGGGGGCGGTGCGCGAGCACAGTACCGATGCGGTGTGGCGCAGCGCGGCCCAGCCAGACTGGGGCGGTCCGCATGGCCATGAGGTGTGCCACATCCAGGACGTGCATGCGTACCGCGATACGCTGTGGGACATCGTCGGCATCCATGCCGATCTTTCCAGCCGCTACTATCACCAGCACCGGGCAGTGGCCGTGCTGCAACTGCTGCAGCGCCGCCTGTTCTGATAGCCAAAGGGGTCCCGGTGCCCGTCTGCCTTTTGTGTATGCGTGGCAGGGCATGCGCCTCGAGAGGCGCGAAGGGTGAGCTATCGGCGGCTTGGCCGCGTCAGACTCATCAGGCAAGTGTCATATCGCGATCGCATTGGACCTCTTCGGTTCATCAGCGGATACCGGAACAACCAGACGGCCAGTACCAAGACGACACCGCCGGCGCCCCTTTTTACGGCGGGGATCAGATTTGCTGCGCCACGCTTTCCGTGGTCGGTTAGATAGTCAGTCCAGCGGTCAGTCCACCAGACGCTGCCCCCGTAAAAATGCTGCCGGGCATAGGCCAAGGCGTCCTTTGCTTCCGACAGCAACGGCCAGGGCGACTGCTGCTGGCCGTACGTTTCTAGATGGCTCAGTACGTGGCGTGCTCGTCTGAGATGCAAACGGCGCAACGAAGGTGGTACGTCAGCCGGCCAATTCTGCGTGGCACAGCGTTCCATCTCGAGTTCAACAAGGTTGATGTCCATCTTGCCCAGCACGAGCCCATAAACAGCGAGGAATGCGTCCGCATGTCCAGTGGCGCCATAGCCGGCCTCGTAGAGAACGGCATGGGTGAGCTCGTGGGCCACTGTCAGCTGGAACGGGTATGCTCCCCACTGGACGAACTCGCGTTCACAGGCTTGGCCGATGGTGATCCTGCGGGCCTGCATGTTGAAGGTTGCTTTCGCAGAAGCCAGGCCTGGCCGGTCGAACACGAGCGTGGGCAGTTTTTCAGCCGGGAAGCCGAGATGCGTGGCTAGTTGATCATACAACGCACGCATTTGCGGGCGATGAGTGCCTGCTGATGGTGCCGCGAGCGGCAATGGTGTGTTCATCCCTCTTCCTTGGGCTGCCACGGCTGGACGTGACAGACAGGTTAGCGGTGCCGAGCAACGCAAGCCAGCGCCAGGCGCGTCCTGCGCACGGCAGCATCCTGTTGAAGAGGGCACGCCGGTGATAAGCGCGTGGGAGGCGATAACCGTCGCCCAGCTGTAGGAAGTGCAGAAGAACCTGCAGGGCCAGATCGACACCCTGGAAGGCCGCGGCAGTGAGCCGGTGCGATGAACACCGCCGGCCTGAATACCTACAACCGCCGAGGAATCACCGCTCGCGCTGGAAGGTGAGGGCGGCGGCTTCGCCGACGTCAATCACTACAGCACCGCGCTGTGGGAGATCGTGGATATCCATGCCGAGATGACCGAGGCCTTTGAGCGCGAGCACCGTTTCGTGACCGTGCTTCAGTTGCTGCTCCGGGGCACGCCGTCCACACCGTCGGCCGGGGCCGGGGCCGGGCTGAGACTGGCCACCAGTGCCCAGACCTGCGCATCGGCGGGGTCGCCGTTGATGGCATGCGCTTTCAGGCAGCGCTGTAGTTCGCACAGGGTGGGCACGGTGTCCACGTCGCCCACCATCGAGGCCGCGCCCTGCATGCGGTGCGCCATGGCCAGCGCACCGCGCCAGTTCTGCACACGGATCGAAACCTCCAGCCCGGTCCGGTCGAGCTGCATCTGGTGATGGTAGATTTCCATCACGCTCACGCCTTGCTGTACGGGCACGACGGGCGCCTTCGCATCACGCACGGGTGCGCCGCTGGCGGCATCGAAGGCGACCCAGTCGATCGGCTTGCCCAGATAGACATCGACCCCGGCGCGGCGGTAGGCCGCGCGGTCCATCACGTCGGTGGCGGCGGAGACAGACAGCAGCCTTGCGGGCGGCCAATCGTGGCGGCGTTCGATCGCGCGGATCTCCTGGGCGATATCGCTGCCATCGGCGTCCATCAGGTCGCCATCCACGGTGATGATGCCGAACGGCCCCTCTTGATTCATGAGGCGGATCGCCGCGGCACCGGAGCTGGCGATGACCGTCTCGAACCCCAGCCCGCGCAGCCGGTGGACCATGATGTTGGCGATCGCGGGTTGATCCTCGATCACCAGTGCGCAGGCCACCTGGGGTGCAGAGGCCCGGAGAAGGGGCGAGGTCATCTCCGGCGCGGTATCGCCGAGTTGCCCGCGTAGCGTGGCCACGAAGGTCGCACCCGATCCTGGCCGGCTGGAGACGGTCACGTTCCCGCCGTGCGCGCGCGCGATACGTCGGCACAGGGAGAGTCCGATGCCGGCGCCGTGTTTGAGCTGGCCGGTGCGGGTGGCGCTGAAAGGCTCGAAGATGCGTGCCATGTCGTGGGCTGGAATCCCGGGGCCGACATCGGTCACGCGAAGCACGACCGTTCCGGTGTTACCGACGCCAGGCAAGAAGCAGAGCCCGATCGTCACCTCGCCGTGGTCACTGAACTTGATGGCGTTGGAGATCAGGTTGCTGGCGATATGGTGCAGGGCGCGCGCATCGCAACGCGCCTGCAGCGTAGCCTCACCGTCCATCTGCAGCACCAGGTGAAGCCCCTTGCAGCGGGCCAGCGGCCGCATCGCCGAGAGGCATTCGGCCACGATGCCGTGGGCGTTGTGCAGGAAAGCGGCATCGGCATGCTCGGGCGCATCACGGAACATGAACTCCAACGCGTTGGTCAGGGTGTGCTTCAGCGCATCGGCAGCCGACCGGGCCGATTGGAACAGCCGGTTGCGTTCGTCCGGGTCCGCCTCGGCCTCCAGCAGATCGATGGCTGAAATGACCGAGGCCGCGCCGTTGCGGACTTCATGATTGACCAGGGTCAGGATGCGCGCTGCACTGGCCTGGCGTGAGGCCAGTGAGCGCGCATTGCGCTGCGACTGGGCGACGGCCAGCAGGAACGCCAGCAGGAACAGGCCGAGTAGTGTGATAGGCACGCGGTAGTGGGACAGCACCGCCCGCAGTGTGGGTGGAGAGCGGTACAGCGTGTTCAACCAGCGCTCCAGGATGTCCTGGCGGGTATCCAACGGCAGCGACAGGAAGGTCTGGTGCGCCATGGCAATCTCGCCGGCGCGCTGCGGCAGCGAGGCCACCCGCATCTCCACCGGTGGGCCATCCGAAACCAGATGCACCTCGAGCCGCTCGCCGAAGCGCTTGCGCGCCAGCGGCGCCAGCACGGCATCCACACCGAGCGCGGCGTCGATGCCACCGCTGTCAACCGCCTCGAGCATCGCATCGACGCTGGGCAGCGGATACACGTCGATACCGGGGAAGTGCTCAGCCAGATAGCCGCGATACTCCCCATGGCCGATCACGCCCACGCGCATCCCGCTCATCGCCGACAGCGCGCGAAAGGCCGCTGTCGGGCGCGTCACCATGACCGTGGTGCCGCTGTAGAAGGACGGCGAGACCGCGGCGGTGTCGGGCAGCATCTTGGCGGTGGAGGGCAGGGAGAAGGCCATTCCGTCCACCTGCCCGTTGTGCAGCAGCAGGACTGCACGCTCGATGGAGGGCGCGGTGACCAGCTTCAGCGTGAGCCCGGACAGCGCCTCGACTGCCTCCAGATAGGCACCGGGCCCGCCTTGCGTGGCATCCCCGGCCAGGCCGTGCTGGCTGGCCATCTGCGGGCCGATGGCCAGGCTGAAGGGCGTGCGCTGTGCCGTCGGGGAGGACAGGACCAGCCAGAGCAGGCTGCCGGCGATAGCGAAGGTGGCCGTGAGCCATGCCACGCGCCACGGGCTCTGTCGCCGGCCGGTGGTGCGGAAAGGGGAGGAAGCACGCGGGTCCATGCACCAGTCATCCGACAAAAATATCCCCCACAGATACGCCGGCATCGCACGGCGGGGTATGCAACAAGTACGAAAGTTCCACCCAGCATGGCGTCTCCGCAGGCCGCGTCACAAAGCCATACCCGTCGCCTCCCGGCGTTCATATGAACCCGATTTTCATAGTGCTTGCATGGCGATGCGGTTCCCGATTCGTCATGGTGATCGAAGGACGGGGCTGGCGTCAGCGCCCAGAGGGAATGGACACTCCATGGCAACACGCATTGTGGTCATCAGTGACCACCCGCTCACAGTGTTTTCCCTTTGTTGCCTGCTCGGCAGCGTGCCGGGGTGCCGGGTGGTTGACGATGCCGGCAGCTGGTCGGCATTCCGCGAGCGGGCCGGGGAGGATGCGCCCGAGTTGGTGATCCTCGATCTGCCTGCCTGCATCCGTCAGGGTGCGGAGGCAGTGGAGATGATCGGTGCCGTGCGTGGGCAGACCAGCGCAGCGGTCATGGTGTTGACCGACAGCGCCCACGCCGACGGGTTGGCGAACCTGCTGGACGCCGGGGCATCGGCCATCGTGCAGCGCCGCGCGCCGCTGGCGGTTTATCTGGACGCAATGACATCCGTCATTGCCGGGCGCCGCTATGTGCATGACGGTTGGGCGGAACGCACCTTTGACCAGGACGCACCGCGGCAACCCCCTTTGTCGGCGTTGTCGCGATGCGAGCGGCAGGTATTGGCGCTGATCGCCAAGGGCAACTCGGTCAGCGAGATCGCCGGATGTCAGGCCAAAACCGTCAGCACGGTGAGTCGGCAGAAGCGCACGGGGATGCGTAAGTTAGGCGCTGCCAATGACAGAGAGCTTTTCGATTTACTGCGTGCGCATCCAACAGATCGCTGACTGAATGGAAACGGCGCCAGGCTGAACAATTGCAGTGACGCCGCTGTGTTTTGCAAGTTCTTGCATGTACCTGCCCGCAGGCCGCTGCCACTCTCGCCGCACTTCCGCTGACCTGGTCCCGCTTTGAGCGGGCAACACCCCGTGCCGATACGCATGAGCCCATCGCTTTCCCATCGCGCGCCGCATCGGCAGCGTCGGGGAGGCGCGCGTGTCAGCACATTGGCGGCGGCGCTGGCCGGCTGCTGGCATGGTCTGGCCATGGCCAGTGGCAATGGGGCACCGGTGGAGCTGGCATTCAATGCCGATTTCCTCATGGACGGCGCCAGCGATGCCGATCTGGAGCGCTTCCGCCACGGTAATCCGGTTGAAGCGGGCGAATACGATCTGGACGTCCACCTCAATGACAGCTTCCTGGGCCGTCACGGCATCACGTTCCATCCCGGCGCCGATCCTCTGCGTGCCGAGGCCTGCCTGCCGCGCACGCTGCTGGAAGACGGCGGCGTCAAAGCCGAGCACCTGCAGGAGGACGTGCGCGGTTGCGTGCCGCTGGTCGGCCGCGTTGAACACGCCCAGGCGCATTTCGATACCCACGCGCTGCGCTTGAACCTGAGCGTACCGCAGCAGGCGTTGGAGACCCAGGCGCGTGGCACGGTCAACCCGGGGCAGTGGGACCCTGGTGTCACCGTCGGCATGCTGGATTACGACTTCAACGCGCAGCGCAATGACAGCGGTGTGGCAGCGTACGCAGGCCTTTCCTTCGGCTTCAACCACGGGCCGTGGCGGCTGCGCCATCGGGGCACATGGCGGCGGCACGAGGGCGACAGCGGCTACCAGGCCGGGCATACGTATCTGCAGCGGGATGTGGTGCGCTGGCGCAGCCAGTTGCTGGTGGGGCAATCCATGACCACCGGCGAACTGTTCGACAGCATTGCCTTTACCGGGGCGCAGCTGTCCAGCGATGAGCAGATGCTGCCCGATGCCCTGCGCGGTTATGCGCCCCTGATCCGCGGCATGGCGCGCTCGGCGGCTACCGTCACCGTGCGCCAGAGTGGTTATGTGATCCATGAGATCCGGGTGGCAGCCGGGCCGTTCCTGATCGATGACCTGTACCCCTCCAATTACGGCGGCGATCTTGACGTGGTGGTCACCGAGGCCGATGGCAGCGAGCAGCGCTTCTCGGTGAACTTCGCCGCGGTGCCGCAGGCACTGCGGCAAGGTGCCTGGCGCTACAGCCTGGCGGGGGGGCGTCGACGCACCTCCGGTGAGCACGATGGGCTGTCCGACCCGGTGTTCTTCCAGGGCACCTGGGGCAGGGGCATGAACAACTGGCTCACCCTGCTCGCCGGTACGCAGGCCACGCAGGGCTACCACGCCGCATTGGCTGGCGCGGCAATCAACACGTCCATTGGCGCGTTCGGCGCAGACCTGACGCACTCGCAGGTAACGCTCAACGGCCATGGCGTGCGCCGGGGCAACAGCGTGCGCGTCAACTACCAGCGGCACATGGCCAGTACCGGCACCAACATCGGCTTGGCCACCTATCGCTACAGCAGTGGCGACTTCGTCACCCTGGAAGAGGCGATGCAGTGGCGCGCCAAGCCGGGCGACGCGTCCGGCCAGGCCATCCTGCAGCGCGCCAAGCGCCGCATCCAGCTGGATTTCTCGCAGCAACTGGGCACGCGCTCGTCTGCCTTCGTGCGTGCCAGCCATGTCAGCTACTGGGGCGCAGCCCAGGCACAGACCGACTACCAGATCGGCCTGCAGAGCCGTTGGCGGCGTGTCAGCTGGAGCCTGAGTGCGATGCGCGTGCGCTCGAGCACCGGCCGCCGTGATGACCAGTTCCAGGCACAGTTCGAGGTGCCGCTGGGGGGCGCCGAGCGCCCGGCCTCGGTCAGCCTGTCACTGGCGCAGCAGCAGGGAGGCACCAGCCAGTATGTCAATGTCAGTGGCCGGGCCCCCGGCTCGCTGCCGGTTGACTACGGCGCGGGCCTGTCGCGCTCGCCCGATGGCAGCAAGAGCGCCAATCTCAGCGCGCAGCTGCAGACACCGCTGGCGCGCGTCAGTGCCGGCTACATGTACAGCGAGCACGATCAGCGGATCACCGCCGGTGCATCCGGTGCGGTGGTATGGCATCCGGGCGGCCTCAATCTGGGGCCATCGCTGGGCAACACGTTCGGCATCGTCCGCGTGGACGGTGGCAAGGGGGCCCGCGTCGGCATCAACGGCGCCAGAGTGGGCCGCAACGGCTATGCCCTGTTGCCCGGCCTGAGCCCGTACCGCTGGAACGAGGTGACCATCGCCTCGGACGGCCTGTCACTGGACCTGACGCTGCTGCAGAACAGCCGCCGGGTGGCCCCCACGGCGGGAGCAGCGGTGGCGCTCTCGTTCGAAACGCAGCAGCGGCACGCCGCGTTCGCCTACGTGACCCACCCCGACGGCAGCGCGCTGACCCACTTCGGCAGCCAGGTATACGACAGCGAAGGCGCCGTGGTCGGCGTGGTGGGGCAGGGCGGCATTGTCCACCTCCATGCGCCGATCAACGGTTGGCTGACCGTGGGCACCGGCACCACGGTGCACTGTGCGATGCAGTTCAGCCAGGCGGAGGTGCGCAGGGAGCGCGGCCAGCGCTGGGCCGAATCGGTCTGCCAGGACAGCGCGACCACGGCCGGTGACGACCACCAGCCCCCTGCTGCACCAGCACCACCCGTAACACCCCTCATCGAGCAGGCCGCCTCCGCGGCTGATCTCACCTCTCCTCTTACTTCGATAGGTTCTCCATGACCACCACCTTCGCATGCGCGGCCCGGGCGGGTACCGCGCTCATCGCCCTGGCGCTCACCGCCTTTCCGGCGGCTGCACAGAGTCGCGCCACCGCCAACTTCGCATTGACTGGCCAGATCGAGGCCGGCACCTGCGCCATTGGCGCAGTCAACCGCACCATGCCCACCGCCTCGGCCAGCGACTTTCCCAATGTCGCGGCCACCGCCGGCGGTGCGACACCCAGCTTTGATACGTTCAATCTTGCGCTGACCGGCTGCAGCGGCGTGACCGGTGCCACGATCACCTTTGGTGCGGCCGCCGATGCAGCTGATGGCCAGGCCGACGCGTTCAAGAACAAGGCAGCGACCAACCCGGCGCCGTATACCGGCCTGCTGTTGAAGGAGACCAACTGCGCCACCGGCGCAACCGTCACGCCGGGCAAGACCTTGAACCGCACTTTCGCCACCGCCACCCACAACGTGCCGTTGTGCGCGCAGTACTACAAGCTCGCGGGCGGGCTGGTCACCAAGGGCGCGATCAGTACGGCCTTCACTCTCACCGTGACGTTCCTCTGAGCCATGGCAAGTCTGCATCCGTTACTGCTGCTCGGCCTGGTGCTGCCCGGAGCCGCGCTGGCCCAGGCGGGGGGCACCGCCAGCTTCGCCATGGGCGGGCAGATCGAGGCCGGTACGTGCGCGGTGGGCTCTGTGGCCAGGACGTTGCCTGAGGTGACGGCCAACGTCTTTCCGCAGAGCGCAGAGGGAACCGCTGGTGTCCCATCCAGCTACACGGCGTTCGCACTTTCTCTTACCCGCTGTGCGGGTGTGCTGGGCGCGGAATTCGTGATGGGCACCCCTGCCGATGGCGAGCCAACGCATAGCAATCTGTTCCGGAACAAGGCGGCGGATGCAGCGCCGTTTGCCGCCATCTGGCTGAAGGCGGGCACCTGCGCGTCCTCAAGCACGATCACGCCCGGCGCGCCGTTCTCCCGTGATTTCTCCGCGCCGGAGTACGAACTGCTGCTGTGTGCGCAGTATGCCAAGTACCGCGGCGGCCTGGTGACCCAGGGCGGCATCAGCACCGATTTCACCGTGACGATTACCTACCGATGAGGGTCATGATGCGCATAGTGTGCCTCCTGCCGTTGCTGATGCTGGTGAGCGTGCTGCCTGCGCGTGCGCAGAGCACCGGCACATCCAACGTCGCGCTTACGGGCCGGATCCAGCCGGGCACCTGCACGGTGGCGGCGGTCAATGAACGCTTTCCAACCGTCATGGCGAACACGTTCAACAACAATCCCGCAAGCGAGAACAGCAATTCCGCCAGCTGGCTACCGTTCAATCTCACATTGACCGGTTGTGCAGGAGTGACCGGCGCAACGCTGGTGTTCGGGACAGCCGCAGATGCAGAGCCATCCCGCGCGTCGATGTTCCGGAACAAGGCTACGGCGGATGCCGCACCGTACGCGGCTATCTGGCTGCGGCCCACCACCGATTGTGCCACTGGCGGAACCATCGCGCCCGCCAGTACGCGCAACGAAACCATCAGTGGGTCGACCCACGAGGTGCCGCTGTGCGCGTTGTACGTCAAGCTTGCCGGCGGCGTGGTCACGCGGGGTGCGATCACCACCCGCTTCACCGTCACGATCACCTACCAATGAGGGCGCGCATGACCCTCGCCAAGGCGCTGGTCACCGTGCTGCTCGCGGCGCCGCTGCCGGCGGCGGCACAGGAGATTTCGAGGGCGCGCATCGATCTCAACGGCACGCTCCTGGCCGGTACGTGCACCGCGACGGCCGTGTCGAAGAACATGCCCGCCGTGGGCGTGAATGCTTTCCCGCAGACCGCCGCCGGCAAGGGGGGGGCCGCGGCCAGCTATACCGATTTCACGATCAATCTGACGGCCTGCTCGTCCGTCACCGGCGCGACGTTCGTCTTCGGCACCGATGCGGACCGTCACGCCACCGAGCGCGACAGCTTCCGCAACAAAGGCGCTGGTGGATCGCCCTACATCGCCATCTGGTTGCGCGGCAGTTGCAGCGCGGGGCCGACCTATCAGCCTGCGCAAGCCGTCACGAAGACTTTCACCACAGCGACCTATTCGTTTCCGCTGTGCGCTCAGTACTACAAGTCCGCTGGCGGCCTGGTCACGCAGGGCCCGGCCAGCACCAGCTTCATCGTCACGATCACCTATCAATGAGACCGGGATGAACCTTCTCAACTGCCTTCCGCTACTGGCCCTGTGCGCCTGCCCGTTGGCTGCGGCGCAGAGCACCGTGCGCGTTGATCTCAATGGGAGCATCCAGGCGGGAACCTGCACAACGGCTGCGGTGACCAAGACAATGCCCGCCGTCAAGGCCAGTGCGTTCCCGCAGACCGCTGCCGGCAAAGCGGGGGTGGCGGCCAGCTACACCCCATTCGACGTCGCATTGACCGGGTGTTCCGGCGTGACCGGCGCGAACTTCGTGTTCGGCGCGGCTGCCGATGCCGAGCCCCAGCAGACCGACAGCTTCCGCAACAAGGCCACCAATGGTGCGCCCTTCACCGCCATCTGGGTGCGGGAGACGGCGGCGTGCAGCACCGGCGCCACCGTGCGCCCGGGAGCGACCCTGAGCAAGACCTTTGCCACGGCAACGTACACGCTTCCGATGTGCGCCCAGTACTACAAATTCGCCGGCGGCCTGGTCTCGATGGGACCGCTGACCACCACCTTCACCGTCACGGTGACGTACCGATGAGCACGCATCTGCTTTCCCTGCTAGCGCTGGTTGGGATGCTCGCCTGCGGCGCCGATGCAGCGGCCCAGAACAGTGCCCGCGTCGATCTCAACGGCAGCATCGATGCCGGCACCTGCTCGGTGGCTGCCGTGAGCAAGACCATCCCCGCGGTGGGTGCCAATGTCTTCCCCCAGGTGGCAGGCAACACCGGCTCGGCCCCGGCCAGCTACACGGATTTCGAGATCGCCTTGACCGGTTGCTCCGGCGTTACCGGAGCCACGTTCCAGATGGGGGCGGTGGCCGATGCCAGCACCCAGGCCAATGTGTTCCGGAACAAGGCCACCAATGGCGCGCCGTTCACCGGCTACTGGATCAAGGAGGGCACCGGCCGTTGTACGGCGGGCGCCACCGTCGCCCCGGGCGCATCCATCACCAAGAACTTCACGACTGCCACGTACCAGCTCTATCTGTGCGCCCAGTACGTGAAGATCGCCGGCGGCCTGGTGACGATGGGCCCGCTGTCCACCAATTTCACCGTCACCATCACTTACCGCTGAGGCCTTCCATCATGCGATTTCCTGCCTGCATTGCGATCATGGCGTCCGGGCTCCTGCTGGCTCCCGTGCACGCACAGAACGTCAGCCTGACCGGGACCGTTCGCCCGGGTACCTGCACGCTCAACAATCCCACCCACACCATGCCCGCGGTGAGTGCCGACAAGTTTCCGGCCACGGCCGGCGGTGGGGTGGCGGACAGCTACACGCCGTTCTCACTGGCGCTGACGGCCTGCAGCGGCGTCAAAGGTGCGCGGCTCACCTTCGGCGCCGCCGCCGATGCAGCACCTGCACCGAATGCCACGATCTTCCGCAACAAACTGACCACCAGCGCTGCCCCCAATACCGGCATCTGGCTGCAGCAGGGCGCGTGCTCGGCCACCGGTACCACCGTGGCGCCGGGCAGCACGCTCACCCGCACCTTCACCGGTACCCATACCGAAGCGTTGTGCGCGCAGTACACCAAGGTCGGCACGGGTGAGGTCACTGCGGGTGACATCAGCAGTACCTTCACCGTGACTGTCGATTACCAATGAGTCGCACGCGCGCCAGTGCAGCACCGCAGCGCGGCAGGGCGATCGCGCTGTGCATGATCCTCCTGCCGTGGCCGTGGAGTGCGTTGGCCGACGGTGTGGTCGATCTGGCCGGCAGCGTGCGTCCCGGCACGTGTGAGGTGCACACCGAGGACCAGGCCAAACGGGTGGACCTGCCCAGGGTGCAGTTGCACGTGATCGGGGCGGCTACCGGGGTGGTGGCCGCCACGGCACTGGACTGGGAGTTTCGCCTGGTCAATTGCCGCGGCGTGCGCCGGGTCGCGCTGGTGTTTGCCGGCCCCCCGCATGCCGCCGGTCAGCCGCAATACGCCAACCACGGTACTGCCACCGGCGTGAGTCTGCACCTGTTGGAGCAGGGCTCGGAGGCCGTGATGCCGGCCGCCGGTCACCACGCCAGCCTGGCGGTGGCCAGCGGCGCGGCGACATATCAGGGCCGCAGCTACTTCTATCGGCACAACGGCAGCCCCCTCCAGCACGGCAGCTTCAAAAGCGCCGCCACGGTCGTGGTGACCTACGACTGAAACCTACGCGCCGATCTGTCGCTTGAGCAGGCCGGACCACTGCATATCCCTCAAGCCCACTTCAAAGGAATTTCCCATGAAACGACCCATGACCGCCCTGCTGTTCGCCGCCCTGCTGCTGCCCGCGCTGGCCTCGGCCAACACCATCGATTTCGACGGCGAGCTGGTGGCCAGTACCTGCACCGTCACGGCGGCGGCGAAGGTGGACGTCAAGTTCGGCAAGCTGGATGTATCGGCGCTGTCGGCCGCCGGCAATGAGACCGGCCGCGCCTCGATGCCGATCACGCTCACCTGCCCGGGCGCAGCGCCCACCGGCACGGTGGCGGTGCGCTTTGAGAGCCCCACGCTTGGGGACAACGCCACCGGCAACCTGCGCCTGACTGCCGCCAGCACCGCCAAGAATGTGCAGATCGGTATCGACAACGCCGCCGGCACCCGCCAGATCATCAATGGCCTGCCGACCGCCGATTCGTTCGTGCCGATCACCACCGGTGCGGTGAAGCTGGACTACACCGCGGTCTACGTTGCCGTTGGCGGCGCGGCCGGTGCGGGCACCGCCAAATCCAATGCCACCTTCACGGTTGCCTATCCCTGATCCCACGCAGCCCGGGGCCGCAGCTGCGGCTCCGGCGAGGCGGGCGCCCGGCCAGGCCGGGCCTGACTGGAGTTTCCTCATGCATCGCTTTTCTTTCCGCCCGCTGTTGGCCGCTGCCTTGATGGCCGGCGCATCCATGGCCATCGTTCCCCACGCCCATGCCGGCGTGGTGATTGTCGGCACCCGCATCATCTTTGATGCCAACGATAAGGACCGCACCATCCAGCTCAACAACCAGGACGATGCGCCCGCCATGGTGCAGGCCTGGATCGATGCGGGTGACGCCGACGCCAAGGCCAGCGAGATCCGGGTACCGTTCGTGCTGACCCCGCCGCTGGCGCGCATAGAACCGCGGCAGGGCCAGTCGCTGCGGCTGCTGCATACGCCGCAGGCGATGCCGGAGCTGCCGACGGACCGTGAGTCGGTGTTCTATTTCAACGTGCTGGAGATTCCCCCGCGCCGCGAGGCCGCGCCGGATGAGAATCTGCTGCAGCTGGCCGTGCGCAGCCGCATCAAACTGTTCTATCGCCCCGTGGGCCTGGAGGGCAAGCCGCGCGAGGCGGCCGCCAACCTGCGGTGGAGCAGAGGGCGCGATGCCGATGGTGAGTACCTTGAGGCGCACAACCCCAGCCGCTATCACGTCTCGCTTGCGACGGCCTCGGTGGGCGGTGCCAGCGTGACCGAGCCGGGCATGATTGCGCCGGGCAGTTCGCTGCGCATGGCGCTGGACAAGGCGCCGGGCGCAGGGCAGGCCGTGCAGTTCGACTGGATCGACTATTTTGGTGGGCACCTGAGCGCGTCGGCGGCGCTGGCGCAGTGAGCAGGTGGGCCGCGGCAGGCCTGCGATGGCGCAGCTGGCTGGCCGCCAGTGTGCTGCTGGTGCTGAGCGCGCCAGCGTGGGCGGATTGCAATGCGAGCAACCCCGGGGTAAGAGCGCTCGCCGCGCCCACCAACGTGCCTTTACCGGCGATTGGCCAGACGGTATCGACCAGCAACGGCACCAGTTTTACGTTCTCAGGGTGCTCCAAGGGGATCCGTATTCACCTCACGATGTCGGCCGGGTCCACGGATGCGGCCACCCTGGCCCATTACAATACATACAGTGCCAATGTGTTCGGCGTGCGGGTTCGGGTGAACGGCGTCCTCAGGCCTCTGGGCACCACAGACATCATGAGCGCACCCTCGTCAGGGACCTATTCGGTGGCATTCGAGGTCATCCGGCGTAATGGCACCACGGTTACTCACGACAATCGAGCGCCCAACATCTCGGTGTGGATCTGCGAAGTCAATGCGTATTCCGGTTGCCCCAGCGTTGACGCCAGCACGTTCCGGACCGACTTTACCTTCGGCATGCTGCCGGGGTTCTGCCGCCTGGCCAATCATGCTCCGCCTTTGGCGGACGTGCGCGCGACGGACCTGGGGGCAGTGAACAGTACGGTCACTGCCAATGCGGGGTTCATCATGCCGCTGACCTGCACGGGGGCGGTCACCATGACCACCAATGTGCGGTTTACCCTGCGCGATGCCCACACCACGGGAAGCACGAGCAACCTGCTGGCGGCGATCCCGGGCAGCACCACCAGCAAAGGGCTGCAGCTTCAGCTGTTGCGCAAGAATGCCTCGGGCACTTACGTGGTGCAGAACATGGGATCGAGCTGGACGCAGGCCAAGACGGCCGCCAACGTAACCGCGCCGTTGGATTTTGCCGTGCGTTACATCCGCACGGGCGCATTGACCCCGGGCACGATCGCCAGCGCGGTGACGCTGACGATGGACTATCCGTAGTGGGGGGCGTGATGTGACCTGACAGCGAGTAGACCTATCCGAGCCATGACGCCGCCGCAACGCACTCGCATCATCCTCACGATGATTCCACGCGCTGCTGCTTACCCGCCTCCTAAGCTGGAGCTCCCATCAAGACGCTTCCCCCACCCATGACCACAGCACTGCAGGATCTCGACGCACTTGAACCCATCGATATCGATGGACTCAAGGCACAGGGCGTGCCGCCGGTCGCCCAGTACCTGGTGGACCAGGAAAAGTTCGTGTTGCTCGGCGGCAAGCGCGGCATCTATCGCCTGGCCGGGACTGAGACCGTCTGCTACTTCACCAGCCTGGATCAGATCCGGCTGCATCTGCTGGGGCAATCCTTGACCCGATTGACCGTGGAGCTCGCCTAGGCGGCGCCTCAGATTCCGCCGTGGCGCGGCAACGGCGCAGGCACGTTCAACTGGCCGCCCGCGGCGACATAGGCCGCCAGCGCTTCGCCCTGGCTGAGCAGATGCCGGTTCATCCTCTGCTCGGCGGCTTCGGCATCGCGGTTGCGGATGCATTCCATCAGTGCGCGATGCTCGGCCAGTGACTGGGCCATGCGGCCCGGGGTCAGCAGTTGCCGGCCGCGGTGCATCTTGAGGATGCGATGCAGATCGTGCGTCACCCGGATCAACCACGGGTTGCCCGCGTGGTTCTGCAGGCTTTCATGGATCAGGTAATTGTTGCGGTAGTACTCGGCAAGATCGCCCGCGGCGGCGGCGACCTCCATCGCGTCATGCAGGGCCTGCAGCTGCGCCACGCCGTCCGCATCGATACGCTTGACCGCTTCATGCACGCAACGGCCTTCCAGCATCGCCATCACCGGAAACAGCTGGTTGAGGTCTTCCAGGGTGAGCCGGGTGACGCGGCTGCCGCGGCCGGCATCGAGCTGGACCAGCCCTTCGGCGGCCAGCAGTTTCAGGCTCTCGCGCAACGGGGTACGGCTGATGCCCAGTTCCTCGGCGAGCATCGGCTCATCGATCCATTCACCCGGCGGCAGTTCGTAGTCGTAGATCTTCTGGCGCAGCTGCTCGGCGACCTCTTCATAGAGCGGCACGCGTTTCTTCGACAGACGGGGACCAGGAGCCAGGGGCATGGCAGGAGTTCTTGTGCAGGTGTGCAGCATTCTAACGGGTCAGGGCGGGCCTGCCGGAGCAGGCCCGCCATGGGGTCACATCCAGCCCGGTACCACGAACAGCAGCCACGCCAGCAGCGGGCCGAAGGCGACGACCAGCCCGCTGTAGACCAGGAAGCGGCGGAACAGCGCTTCGCGCTCTTCCTTCGCGGCCGAGGCCACCACCAACGCGCCGTTGGTGGAGAACGGGCTCACGTCCACTACGGTGGAGGAGATCGCCAAGGCGCAGATCACCCCCGCAGCGCTCAGATGCCCCTGCATCAGGAACGGCACGGCCAGGGGAATCGTGGCGCCCAGCACCGCCGCCGAGGACGCGAACGCCGACACGATGCCGCCGACATAGCAGACCAGCAGCGCACCCAGCAGGGGGATGCCGATCGCCCCCACGCCATGCCCGATGTAATCCACCGCGCCGGCCTGCTGCAGCACGGCCACGTAGGTGACCACGCCGCTGATCAGCAGCACGGTCGACCAGCTGATGCCATCCACCGCGCCCTTCTGTGAGTTCGGCGAGAGCAGGGCCAGCACCACCGCGACGGTGATCGAGACCAGGCCGACGTTGAGGTTGTAGACCAGTGCGGCGATGCCCAGGCCCAGCAGGCCGATCAGGGTGAACACGCGCTCACGGTTGATGCGCACGTCATCCAGCGCGTCCGGATCATTGGAGAGCGTGCCACCACCGGCCGAGACCAGGGCACCGTGACCTTCGATCGCAAACTGGCGTGAGGAGGCCTGGCTGCCGGCGACCAGCGGTTCGGTCGCCGTCGGTGCGCGACGCATCAGCGCCAGCCCGCCAAAGGCGAAGAAGCAGATGATGCCCATCAGCAGGTTGAAGCCCAGGCTGGTCAGGAACACGGCCATTTCCGTGACTTCCAGGCCGGCCTTCTGCACCACCTGGTTGGTGATGCCGCCATACACGCTGATCGGCGAGAAGCCACCGGCCTGCGCGCCATGGATCACCAGCAGGCCCATCATCAGCGGGTTGATCTTGTACTGCTTGGCAAAGCGCAGCGCGACCGGACCGATGATCGCCACCGCGGCCGGGCCGAGCGCGCCGAAGGCGGTCAGCACCGCGGTGACCACGAACATCACCCACGGGATGGCCACGATGTGCCCGCGCACGGCCTTGACTGCCCAATGCACAAGCAGATCGATGGTGCCGTTCTTCTGTGCGATGGCGAACAGGTAGGTGATGCCGACCAGGGTCAGGAACAGGTCGCCCGGGAAGCCGGCCAACACCTCCTTGCCCTCCATCCCGACGAACAGGCCGCCGATGATGAAGGCCAGCGCGAAGGCCACCGCACCCATGTTGATGGGCAGCGCGGTGGCCACGATGAACATGATCACCAAGCCGATGATCGTTGCGATTTGCGGACTCATGCGCCCTCCCGAGACACTTGATACGCGTGCAGCATGATGGCGACCCGCCATCCGGGGTTACGTGGTGCTGCGGTTACCGGCAGACCTTCATGCGCGTGCGCATGCACCGTCCACCCACTCCAGAACGCCCTCCAGCGTCTGGAAATCCTCCACGGAACGCGCCTCGAGCTGCGGATGCAGCTCGCGTGCACGACGGCTCAACGCCGCGCCCGGGCCCAGTTCCAGAAATACGCGCCCACCGCGCTCGACCGCCTGCTGCAGCACGGTCTGCCACTGCACGGACTGGGCGATCTGCGCCGACAAGGTGCTCACGACACGCCCAACATCGCTGACCAGGCGGCCGTCGATGCCGGCCAGCAGGCGCAGATGGGGGGCGTGCAGTGGCAGTGCGCGCAACGGCTTCTCAAAGCCCTGCGCCGCTGCGGCCAGCAACGGGGTATGCGCGGGCACATCCACTGGCAGCGGGACGGTGCGGGCACCGTGGGCAGCCACGTCGGCGGCGACGGCCTCCAGCCCAGGCCGCAGGCCGCCAACGACCACGTGGTCGGGCCCGTTGACGATGGCCAGGAACACGCCGTGCGTCGCGCACAGATGTGCGATGTGAGCCTCGTCCAGCCCGATCACCGCCAGCAAGCCGGCATCGACCGGCGCCGCAGCGTCCATCAACCGGGCGCGCTCGCGCGACAGCGCCAGACAGGCGGCCGTGTCGAAGCTGCCCGCCACCGCGTGCGCGGCCAGCTCGCCGGCGCTGTAGCCGGCGACGGCGGTGATGGCCGGCAGCTGCGTCTGCAACGCCGCCCAATGTGCCAGCGCCGCGGCGCAGACCAGCGGCTGGGCCACTGCGTTGTGGAAGAGCGACGCATCGGCCGCCATCTGTGCGACGGGTGCGCCGAGCAGCGTGCTGGCCAGATCGAGCACCGGCTGCGCCTGCGCATTCGCGCGCACCCGCTTGAACATATCCGGATGCTGGCCGCCTTGACCGGGGCAGAGCAGGACCAGGCTCATGCGCGCTCCTGCAGGTGCAGGAACCACGCGCAGGCCAGCAGATCGGCGCTGCCGCCCGGGCTGAGTCGACGCGCTTCGAACGCGTCGCACACCGCCCCGAGCCGTGCCCGCCAGCCGGACTCGAGCGCGCCGCCCTCGGCAAGGAAGCGACGTGCCTGCTGCTGTGCAAAAGCCAGCCCGCGTTCGCCGCCGCGATGCAGGAGGTTGAGATCGGTAGTGACCGCGACGAGCGACATCAGTGTCTGCACCATCGCGGTCTGCCGGTCACCGGTGGCGCGCAGGGTGGCCTGCAGGGTGGGCAGGGCCACCTCGCGCAGCAGCGGGAATCCCTGCGCCGCCTGTTCGCGCACGCCGGGCACGCCATGCCGCTGGCGGGCGCGCTGGCCAAGGCTGGTGCTGTTCAACGGTGCGGCGAGCAGCGCGGACGCCCAGTGCCCGCGCACCGCATGACAGACCGCAGTGCCTTGGGGCGCAGCATGCTCGACATGACGCAGACGCGCGGACGCGGCGACCAGCAGGCCGAGACTGAAGATCGCGCCGCGATGGGTGTTGATGCCACCCGTCGCCCGCAGCATTGAGGCTTCCGCCTCGATGCCGAGCATGCGCAGATCATCGAACGGCACGTTGTGCGCACCGGCGGCGGCGACCGCCACGAAATAGCCACGCAGCGCGAACAGGCTGCGCAGGAAGGTGGCCGCGTCCATGTCATCGTGGCTGCCGCGGCTCCACGGTGTGACCAACCCGGGTTTGGGGGCGCAGGCCAGTTCGGCATGCAGGCTGGTGATCGCCATCCGGGCCAGCCGATGCGCAGCCGCCGTGGGGGAGGGCGGTGGCAACGGGGCGGGGCGCGGCACGGCGTTCATGCGGCCACCGGCTGCGTCAGCAGGGCATCGCGTGTGGACAACCAGCAGGCGTCATCCGATTTGACGAGGAGGCGGGCGGCACCGCCGGCGTACTCGCGCCAGCTTACGCATTGCCCGCCGGGGAAACGCAGCTCGCCATCGATGCGCAGGCCGTGCTCGCGTTCCCAGCGGCGCATGCGTTCGGTGAGCGCCGCGGCGTGCGTGTGCTCGGTGATCTGCCACAGCAGGTCCAGATCGGAGCCGGCGTGCAGATACGGCAGGCCGGTCAGGCTTTGCCAGGCGAAGCTGCCGAACACGCGGGGCGGTGGGGTGGGCTCGGGCAGGTCGGCCAGCAAGGGAGGCAGCGCATCGCGCCAGGGGGCGGCCAGTGCTTCGGCGACCTCGGGCAGCAACGGCGGCGGCGCGGTGCGCTGCACGTGGGTGCGTTCGATCCGCAGCGACAGCCGCTGGCGCTGCTCGGCCAAGGGCAACGGCACACCCAGCCGCAGCTGATCGCCATCAGTGACCGGATCGCGTCGCGCCACGACGAAGGGCAAGCGTGCTTCGGCCCACGCCCGCAGGCGCGCATCCGCGCCCGGGGTCAGCACCTGCCACGGTGCCTGCGGAGCAAGCCAGACCAGGTCGTGGCGGCGCATGGTTCAGGCCTCCCCTGCGGCCACGGCAGCGGCGACATCGCGTGCCAACCGGCGGCCACCGCGCTCGGCGCCCCGTTCGCGGCGTTGATCGCCGATGACCTGCGCCTGCAGCGCATCCACCAGCGCCTGCGCGAGGTCGCCCTCCCAGATGGCCTCCACGGCGCCCATGCTGACGTAGTTCTCCACCCCCGGCGCGAACACCGGCGAGCTTTGGCTCAGTGCCTGCAGTTTTTCCAGCGGTTGTTTGGTGACGCGGGCCATCGCGCGCAGATCCATCACCCGCACCTGCGCTTCGGGCAGGGCGAAGATGCGATCAGCCATCAGCCCGAACGACAGGAAGCCGCCGCTCACGGACTCGCCATACACCAGGCTGACCAGTGGCGCGCCGCGGCGGCGGGCCAGATCCAACGTGCGCGCCAGGTGCGCGAAGTAACTGTTGATGCCGAGCATTTCATCGCGGCGCGCCAGGCGCTGACCGGCGGTGTCCACCAGCATCACGATCGGCCGCTGCGGATATGCGCGGGTGCTGGCCAGCACGGTGGCGGCCAGCGCCAGTGCGTGATCGACGCCCACCTCCAGCTTGTTGGCGGTGCCGATCACGGTGACCTCGCCGGCGGCGGTGGTGGCGGTGCCGCCCAGCACATCGTCCTTGCGGGTGACCGCGTGGCCGAGCGGGAACAGGGCATCGAGCAGGGAAGTCAGTTCCATGGCAGGCTCCGGTCCTTGACGGCGTCAAGGAAGTCAGCGGTCTCCAGCAGCGGCAGCTGCTCGGCATCGGCAATGCCCTGCAGACGCCAGACCTCCAGGCCATCGCGGCAGCCGCCATAGGTGGTGATTCGCGCAGCAAGCCGGGCGTGCGCCTGATCAATCGCGTCCAGCGGATCCTGCGGCTCGACGTGTGCGGCTATCAGCGCCGTTGCGGCATCACCGAATGCCTCGATGCTGTCGGGCACCAGCTGCACGGCGTCGCCGATCAGGTAGCGGTGTTTACCCCCGGTCACGCGCCAGACCAGGGCGCGGTCGCGCGAGTCGAACTCCTCCACGCCGCGCACGGTCTCGATCACTTCCGGGCCGGACAGCGAGAGACGACCCTCTTCGGACATCACTACCGCCGTGCAGCAGCGGGCGACGATACCCATGCCACCGAACGCACCGTTGCCGCTGCCGATCAGCGCGAACACCGGAATCCCGGCGGCGCGCGTGGCCAGCACCGCACGCATGATTTCGGAAATGGCGATCAGGCCGGCGTTGGCCTCATGCAGGCGCACGCCGCCACTGTCGAGCAGCAGCAGTACCGCCTCTGGACGCACCGCAACGGCACGCTCCAGCAGGCCGGTGAGCTTGGCGCCGTGCACTTCGCCCACGCCGCCGCCCATGAATTGGCCCTGCTGCGCGGCGATCAGCACGCTGCGTCCGTTCAAACTGCCCGTGCCGACCACGATGCCGTCATCGAACGCGCCCGGTTGATCCAGCTGGGCCAGGTGCGGGCTGATGATGCGGCGGGCCGGGCCGACGAACTCGCTGAAGCTGCCGGCATCGAGCAGGCCGTGGATACGCTCGCGGGCATCGGCCTCGTAAAAGCTGTGACTGCTCACGCGGCGTCTCCTTCCTGCAGAGTTTCCAGCGCCTGCTGCAACCGCAGGCTGACCACCGCCGGGGTCGCACCGGCATCGTTGATCGACAACCGCACATTGCGCAGCGGGTGGCGGGCGGCAAAATCGGCCAGCACGGCCTGCCAGATGGTGTCGAAGCCGGTGGCCGAGGTGATCACCTCGATCTCCATTGCGCCGTCCAGCGGGGTGGGTTCGATCAGCACTTCCAGATTGCCCGAGGCGACCACGCCGACCAGCGCGTGGTGATCTCGCTCGGTGAGATCGTGCTGCCCGGGGAAGCGATAACGCAGGGTTTCCATGGCGTGCCCCTTACCAGTTGCGGAAGCGTTTGGGCGGGTTGTACAACCCACCGGACCAACGCACGAGATCCTTGACCGAGCGCGCGGCGAGCAGGTCGCGGCTGGCATCGCGGGTGCGGATGCCGAGGTCTTCGGGGCGGCGGATGATGCCGCGGTCGCGCAGGTTCTCGACCATCGCGCGGTCACGGCCCAGGCCGACCGCGGTGTAGCCGGCCACGCCGCGGATCGCCTGTTCGCGTTCCTCAGGGCTGCGACACAGCAGCAGATTGGCGATGCCTTCTTCGGTCAGCACGTGGGTGACGTCATCGCCGTAGATCATCACCGGCGGCAGCGGCATCTTGGCGCGCTCGGCCAGCTCCCAGGCATCCAGACGCTCCACGAAGGCCGGCGCCATGTGCTCGCGGAACGTCTCCACCATCTGCACCACCAGCTTGCGACCGCGCGGCATCTGACCGGGCAGTGCCGCTTCCTGGCCCGCCTTCAGCCAAGCCGGGCTGGCATGGCGGCGACCGCGGGCATCCGAGCCCATGTTGGGCGCGCCGCCGAAGCCGGCGATGCGGTCGCGGGTAGCGGTGGAACTGTTGCCCTGCAGATCGATCTGCAGGGTGGAACCGATGAACATGTCGCAGGCGTACAGACCGGCGGTCTGCGAGAACGCGCGGTTGGAGCGCATGCTGCCGTCGCTGCCGGTGAAGAACACATCCGAGCGCGCTTCGATGTAGCGCTCCATGCCCAGCTCCGAGCCGAACGAGTGCACCGACTGCACGAAGCCGGATTCGATCGCCGGGATCAGCGCGGGGTGCGGATTGAGCGCCCAGTGCGTGCCGATCTTGCCCTTCAGGCCCAGCGATTCGGCATAGGTCGGCAGCAGCAGCTCGATCGCGGCGGTATCGAAGCCGATGCCGTGGTTGAGGCGCTGCACACCGTACTCGGCGTAGATGCCCTTGATGGCCATCATGGCCATCAGCACCTGGATCTCGGAGATCTGTGCCGGGTCGCGGGTGAACAGCGGCTCGATGTAGTTCGGGCGAGGCGCCTCGGTGACGAAGTTGACCCAATCGGCCGGGATATCGACGCGGGGGAGGGTGTCGACGATTTCGTTGACCTGCGCGATCACGATGCCGCCACGGAACGCGGTGGCCTCGACAATCACGGGGGTGTCTTCGGTGTTGGGGCCGGTGTAGAGATTGCCGTGGCGGTCGGCGGCCTGGGCGGCGATCAGCGCGACCTGCGGGGTCAGATCGATGAAGTAGCGGCCGAACAGTTCGAGATAGGTGTGGATCGCCCCGATCTCGATCCGGCCTTCGGCAACCAGATTGGCGAGCCGGCCGCTCTGCGGGCCGGAGAACGAGAAGTCCAGGCGCTGGGCGATGCCGCGCTCGAAGACATCCAGGTGCGAGGGCAGGGACAGCACGGACTGGACCATGTGCAGGCCGTGGACCTGCGCCGGATCGAGCTGGGCCAGGCACTCGGCCAGGAAATCGGCCTGCTTCTGGTTGTTGCCCTCCAGGCAGACCCGGTCGCCGGGTTCCAGCACGGTGTGCAGGAGCTGTGGGAGCTCCGCATACGGCACCAGGCGCCCAAGGCCGGCATCGGTGGCCCGCTGCAGCCGTGCCTGGCGGCGATCCGCAAGCGTGTTCCAGTCTCGAGCCATCTGCTGCCTCTACATAATTACGCTGTAATTACGAAACTACCACCCAAGATTGGCGGGGGCAAGGGGGCTGGAATGAGATTGCTGGAACGGCGTATTCATGTTTGCAGCGTTGAATGCCTGCCTCGTTCAAAATGCGTGTTGACCGAGCGCCCGCGCGGACCCTGCCCAGGGCGCTTGGACGAGTTGGAGCCGGTGGGCTACAAAAGACAGTAGCCCCGAATGGTTCGGAGTACAGATGCCATGGCAATGAACAAGAAAACGCGCTTGGAGACATTTGATGTGGCCGAGCACCTGCGAACACCCGACGAGATGGCGGCGTATCTCGATGCTTGCATCATCGAAAGTGACGGCGATGCGGCGTTCATCGCCAAGGCGCTTGGGGAGATCGCGCGCGCAAGGCATGAGTAAAGTGGCGCGTGATGCGGGTCTGTCGCGTGACCCTGACGATCAGCTAGGCGCCTTGCCCGCACGCGGCCGCCGCGGCTTCGCCCCCCGCGGCACCACCTTCGGGGTTGCCACGAGCACGCCCCACTGATGCAGATGCTCCATGCCGGACAGCGCATCCAGGTACGCCATGAAGTGCGTCAGATACCCCGGCGAAGTGTCTTTCATCAGCGTCAGGGCGCGATGGACCAGTACACCGGAGTTCAACGGCCCACCATTGGTGGGCATCTGGGCCAGTGATTCCTTGAGCTGGCTGGCATTGCGAAGCCTGGCCCACGTCGCACGGACCTCGCCCAGCACCGGCAATTCCGGATACGCAGCACTGTGCTGCCCGGTCAGTTCCGTGACCAGCGCCTGCAGGCCGATGCGCCCGGCTGACGGGCCCGGCGCGGTCACTACCGATGCCGACGCATTGGCAACCCGCTCAGCGTAACCTGCGACCAACGCGTCCAGCTTCCGTTGCAACAGCGCCCGCACCTCACCGTCATGCATCTGTGCGCGGGCATGCAGTGCCTCGATCACCGCAAAGCGCGTGCGGTCCAGCCCGTCGAGCTTGTCCGCCCGCCAACGTTGGAGAATCTCAGCGGTTGCGACTGGGTTACGGGGCATCCGCGGCCTTGCTCGCCTTGGGTTTCGGGATCGGGGCGATCTCCACGCGGCGGTTCTTCGCGCGGCCTTCCTCGTCGGCGTTGGAGCTCACCGGCTGCTCGGAACCGAATGCTGCCGCGAAGACCGCATCTGAGGGCACGCCCTCGGCGATGAGGGTACGGGTCACGGTCAATGCGCGCTCGGCAGAGAGTTCCCAGTTGTCGGCGAAACGCCAGTTGCCGTCGCGCACCTGCTGGTCGTCGGTGAAGCCACTGACCATCAGGATCTCCTCGCGCGAGGCCAGGTAGCCTTTCAACGGCCCGGCAAGACTCTTGAGGACGTCGGCACCTTCCGGTTGCAGCTGATCGGAGTTCAACGCGAACAGCACATTGCCGCGGATCCCGATGCGGCCATCCACCAGGGTCACGCGTCCGGCCGCGAGCGGGCCGGCGAGGGCCTGCTCCAGCGTCTGCCGACGCTGCACTTCGGCCTGGCGCTGCTTGACCTCTTCATCCAGCCGGTGGGTCAGCTCCAGCTGCAGTGCGACCACCCCGACCAGGATCAGCACGAACGCACCGAGCAGCACCGACATCAGGTCGCCGAAGGCGGCCCAGATCGGGGCGCCTCCGTCGGCCTCGACTTCGATCTCGTCGCTCATGCCGAGGCGGCTCCGGCCTTGCTGCTGCGGCGGCCGGCCAGCTGCTGCAGCTCATCGATGATCTGCTTCTGCGAGAGCACGCTGAGGTCGATGACTTCGCGCGCCTGGGCCACGTAATAGGCCAGCTGCTCGTCACTGCGGGCCAGCGAGCCGTCCAGCGAGGCGGCGATCTGGGCCAGACGCTCGTTGAGACCGTCGCTGGCCGTCCCGAAGCACTGCACGGCGCTGCCGAGCGCATCGGCCAGGCTCGCGACTTCCACCGCACTGCCGGTGACCTGCGCGGCCACGCTGCCCAGTTTGCCGGTCTCGGCTTCGATGTGGTCGGTAAAGCGGGTGCCGACGCGGTCCAGCAGCTCGGCGGAGGTCGAGACCAGTGCATCGACGGCGACGCGCTGTTCGTTGGCGGCGTGGTTGACCGCATCCAGCAGGGTCTCCACGGTGGCCAGCAGGCGGCTGCGTTCTTCCAGCGTGGCGGTGTCGCGGACCAGGCTGTCGGAGAGTTTGCTGCGCAGTTCGGCAACGACATCGGCCGCGGCCTTGGGCGCTTCCGAGGCGGCCTGCACCAGCCGCGAGATTTCGCTGATCGTCTCGCTGGCGTGCGCCTGGGCCTGCTGGGTGATGTCGTTGGCGGTGCGGGCGAGGGTGTCGCAGATATCCTGCTGACGGCTGGCCACGCTGGCGCCGGTCTGTTCCCAGCGCTCGCCGAGGCTGGCGCTCATGCCGGTGAAGGCATCGGTCCACACGCTCAGGCGCTGCTGATCGCGTGCTTCCAGTGCGTCCTGGAGCTGGGTATGCGAGTGCTGCATCGCCTTGCCGAGCGAGACCGCCTGCGCGTGCAGCGTCGCGGCGGCGGCATCCAGCGCGTGCTGATGGCGCTCGCTCAGTGCGGTCGCAGCGGCATCCTGGCGCGCGAGGGCGTGCTGCCATGCCTCGGCGATCTGCGCGGTGGTGGCCTCCATGCGGCTGCCGACCGCGTCGATCAGGCCGGTGGCCCGGGCGTCATGTGTGTCGGTGAAGCTGGACAGTGCGCTGCGCAGATCGGCAGTCAGCGCGGCATGGGTCTGCTGCTGCGCAGCCTGAGCCTCCTGCCAGCGCTGCGCGGTCGCGTTGAGCTCGGTCGAGACGGCTTCAAGCAACGCGCTGGAGCGCTCGCCATGCTGCTCGGCGAACTGGGCCAGTGCACTGCGCAGCTCGGTCGCCATGGCTTCATTGGTCTGCTGCTGTTCGGACTGTGCCGCCTGCCAACCGTCAGCGGTGCTGACCAGCTTCGCGGAGACCGCATCGAGCAGGCCAAGTGCGCGTTGATCATGCTGCGCGGTGAACCCGTCCAGCGCGGCGCGCAGGTCGGTGGTCAGGGCGGTATTGGTTTGCTGCTGGCTGTCCAGCGCGGCTTGCCAGGACGCGGCGGTGGCGGCACGGCTGGCATCGAAACCCTGAGTCAAACCGGCCAACTGGCGCTGCACCGCATCGGTCACCGTTTCGTGCATGGTGGCGTTGGCACGCGCGATGCCGGCGAGCGTGGTGTCCATCACCGGCTGCAAGGCCGCACCGACCGCACGTGCGCTCTCGGCGACGCTGGCCTTGAGCGATTGTTCGATGGCCGCAGTCAGGCGGGCATATTCCTCGTCCGCCTTGGCATGGAAACGCTGCTGGTTAGCCAGCAGGCGGTCACCCGAGGCGCTGCTTTGCTGCTCGATCGCGGTGGTCATGGCCTGCAGCCGATCCACCAGCGCCGGCATCAGTTCGGCCTGTTGCTGCAGCAAACGGAAGGCTTCATTGCGCTGCCAGGATTGCGAATGCGTGTGCAGGGTGGTGGCGATCTCCACGTCCAGCCGCTGCACCGCTTCCAGCCGTTCACGCCGGCACAGGGCCGAGAGCAGGCCCAGCATCGCGGAGGTGGCGACACCGGCGATCGAGGTGCCGAAGGCGACCGCAAGGCCCTCCACCGGCGCACCCAGCGAGCCGCGGATGGCCTGCAGGTCGGTCGCGCTTTCCAGCGCCAGTCCGGTGCCGCGCAGCGTCGCCATCATGCCGAGCAGGGTGCCGAGCATGCCCAGCAGCACCAGCAGCCCGACCAGGTACGGGGTCAGGACCGGGCCGGGCAGGGCAACGCGCTCGCCTTCCACGCGCAGGCGCACCGCGTTGCGCAGGCTGGGATGCAGCTGGCCCAGCCAGGTGGCGAGCCCGGCCCTGGCGGTGCCCGCACTGGTGCTGGCTGCCGTGAGCGAGGCGGTCGCCTGCCGGTAGCGATACAGCTCGAGGCCACCGGCGAGGTAGCAGATAGCGATCAGCAGGGCGACCGCGAAACCGACCGGATTGGTGCTGGCATAGCCCGCGCCGATCCAGCACACCGCAACAAGGCCAAGCAGGAAAACAACGTAGTGAAGACTGGTTCTGAACATGACGTCCCGGTTAGTGGGTGCGAAGCGCTGCAAGCAGGCCTTCGATCGGTTGAAAACGGATATCCAGCTCGGCCAGCAGCAGGCTCTGCATGTCGCGGCGGAACACCTCGAGCCAGGCATCATCGGTGCCGTTATCGCGCAGGCGTTCGAAATGCACCCTCAGCAGCACCGGCACCTTGGCCAGCAGGCTGTACTCCCGCGCACTCAGGGTCTGCTCCATCAGCGCATCCACCTCGGCCAGGCGCGCCATCTCGGGCGAGCTGCGGGTCAGCATGTCGCGCAGGCGCCCCCGCAGACGGCTGGTGGCGCTGAGCATGGCGCGCTGCAGGCTGAGATAGCGCTCGCCGTACACGGTGTATTCGATGGGGGCGTCGGCACCGTCGGCGTCAACCACCCGGCGAGGCGGTTTGGTGGGCTCAGGTTCCTGAACAATACTCGCCTCCAGCGCCGCGCGGATCCGCTGGCATTCCGCGTCCTCGTCTGCATCGAAGTCCGGCCCCTCGACCGCGGCCGGCAGCCGGCCATCGAGCGCCTTGGACAACGTCACCGCCCGCGTCCAGTCCACCCACTCGCTGAGCCGGTCTGACAGGGCAGGGCCCGTCGAAGACAGGTTGCTCTCAGCGAGGCGGGCCAGCAGCCGGATGAAGGCCGGGCCCGGGACAGGCGTCCGTTGCGCGGTTTTGGCCATTGTTCCGGTTAAAACGATGAATTTTACACCGTAATGACCGGTGGCCGCCCGGCCCCGGGGTTCAGCCTCGGCGGGCCCTCACTTCGCCAGCAGGGGCCAATAGCCGTCCAGTTGCCGGCGCTGGCGGGCGGTGAGCTCACGGCCCAGTGCGGTCCTGAGCCGGTCCGCTTCAGCGGGCCGGCCGGCCAGGATCGATTCGCGCGCCAGTTCCAGGCGGGCGCGTTGGCGCACGCTGAGATTACCGAAGGGGTCGAACCAGGAATCCAGACGGCGCACATCCTTCACCCCGGTCCAGGTGAATCGTGCCTCGCCGGCGGCCGCCGCAATCTGTTTGTAACGCCCGATCGCCTCGGCGCGACTGATGCGGCCCTGCAGCAGGTCCAGCCGCGTCGCCAGCAACTGCAGCTCAGCGGCAGCGCTGCTGCCGGAGAGGGCGTCCACCGTTTCGCGCAGGAAGGCATCGTCGCGGTTGCCGGTCTGTGCCTGTCTGCCGAGCAGGTTGAAGCTGGCGACCGCGAAGCGGTACGCCGGCAGTTCCTGCCGCTGGATATCCGCATCGCTCGGGGCACCCAGGCTCGACGGCTGCACCACCACGATGCCGGGCTCATCGGCCAGCACAGCATCGATGTCGCGCTTGTGGAACTCACCGACCACCACGACCACGGTGCCGCCTGGATGCGCCCGCGCGGCCGCCGCGATGCGCTTGGCCTGCAAAAAGGTGCGATACAGGAACAGGCGACGCGGCAGGTCCTGCGCGGTACGTGTCGCTGGGGTGAGGCTCCATTGCGTGGAGCGCGCCACGTTCTGCGGATCGTCGGCGTGGAAAAGGGTCCGGTGCAATTGCGCCGGTTCGGGAAAGGTGAGGAACTGTTGGAAGCCCCGGATCGGCCGGATCTCAGGGATCGCCTCCAGGTCCATGCCGAAGCCCAGTTGCGCGTCTTCCGTCGAGGGATGCCAGTCGAAGGGGCACACGTCGATGTTGCGCTCCCGGGCGAACGGCACCACCACGTCCTGCACTTCGTAGGTGAACTCATAGAAATCGTTACGCGCAAATGCCTCCGGCGATCGCTCTATGCAGATCGCATCGGGTGCTGCGCGATCCAGGAACGCCGCCAGCACCGCCGGCCGATCCTCGCGCGCCGCCAGTTGTGCGGCATGATCCACGCCCAGCACGATCACCTGGGTTGCCGCTTCAGGCGGAGCGCCCCTTGCCGGCAGCGACAGCATCGCCAACACCACACCCACGACCAACATCCTGTTCATTACGGCTCCTGTGCACACGTTGTGTTTCACAGGGTGGCAGGGTGCAGAGCCGAATGCAGGTGCCGGAAGTTGTAGTCAGGTGCGTCTCTTCAACACGGCTACGGCCAGCTCAAGGGCGGCCAAGGCAACCAATGCCCAGATGAACACGGCCTTGCCGGCGGTGACCAGCAGCCAACCGCCGAAGGGCGGGAATCCGAAGATGCCGATGAAATAGGCGACGACAAACCAGGTCAGTGCTGCGTGGCGGTCTTCCTGGCGCGCTCCGTGGACCGCCCAGGTCTGAATCACCGGATAGAGCAGGCCGTAACCGGCGCCGGTGAGGACAGCGGCGGCAATCTGGAACGCCGGATGCACCGGCACCCAGAGCAGGCACGCCAGCCCTGCAATCAGGCAGCCCAACAGACAGCTGATCAACGGGGCCCGCGACCATGTGGGCAGAAGACGTGCCAGCAACAAGCGTGCTATCACGGCGGTGCCGGCGTGAACCGCAAAAAAGGTGGTGGCACTCGCCCGTGTACCTTCGCTCAGCGATCCCTGGAAGGCCATCATGCCGGAGAAGACGGCGCCACCGAATCCGGCCATCACAATCGGACGAATGGCGGCGCTTCTGCCGAGCGTGGCGATGCTGCGCACCCACGGTCGCAGCGCGCCCTCGCGTGGGCAACGCGGTTCACGCAGAGCGAATACGGCCAGCAGCAGTGAGGCCACCAGTCCGCCCACGGCTACGCCGATGAATGCAGTACTCAACGGAAACCCGCCGTGTGTCACTGCCAGCGCGAGCAGGATCGGGCTTCCGCAGATACCCGTCATCTGGAACGCGCTGAAGCGGGTGAAGGCAGTGCCCCGGGCGCTATCGGTCAGCCGCTCGGACAAGGCGAGGGGCGCACCTAGATAGAACATTCCCCAGCCCAGGCCAATCAGCAGCGCAGCCAGTCCAGGCAGGTGAGCCGGTTCCAATCCGCGGAGACTGGCCAGCAGGGCATAGCCGCAGGCGAGGGTGAACGCGCCCAGGGCCGCCAGACGCGCCGCATCGATCCGGCCAGCGCTCCAGCCAACCGCAGGAACACCGATCAGGGTGCCGATCAAGGCCATGCCAAGGGTGCTGCCAGCCTCGATATCGGTTCCGCCGTGCGCGCGGAACCATAGCGAGATGAGGAAGGTGGCGCCATAGCCCGCGGCGGTGAGCAGCGTGCCCAGCATGATGAACGGCGTCGATCTGGGGTGCATGGCGCATGTGCCTGAAGCAGGGTTGTCGATGCAGCGTCCGCCGTCGATGCGCTCGCTTGCGCGTTGTGCTGTCTGTCGCGACGCGCTTCGCGGGGGGCAAAAGGCGTGTGCGCAGTCTAGAAAGGCCGGGCATCCGAACAGTAGAGGCAAATGCGTCAATAAACGGAATCCAAACCACCGCCACGGCTGGCGGATCGACCTGCATCGGCGTTCTTGCGGCGGCGAACGATGCGTGCCTGCGGGGCTGCATACAGGATGCATACATCCCTATGCACTGCGCACACACTCGGTTGCCTACGGTGGACCCAGAGTCAGAGTGCAACCGCGCTCGGCTTTCCCCATAAGGAGTAGATGATGAGTCAGCAGATCCCCGAAGGTACCCTCGTTGTTGTCGCCGATGGCGGCTCGGCCCGCGTGTTCACCAACGTCGGCACGTCGCATAAGCTGCAACTCAAGCAGGAGGGGGAACTGCAGCTGCAGGCCGTCAGCGAAACCGGCGCGTCCGGGCAGGGCCCGTCCGGCTCGGTGCCGCAGGAAATGACGATTTCCCAGCTCAACGAGGCGACGTTTGCCAAGCAGGTTGCGGCGCAGTTGAACGAAGACGCGTTGAAGAACCGCTACGCACATCTGATCCTGATCGCCGATCCGCAGACACTGGGCCGTATCCGCCCACTGCTGCACAAGGAAACGCAGGAGCGCCTGATCAAGGATCTCGCCAAGGACTTCACCAACGCGCCGCTGGAGGACATCCAGCGCGCACTGTCCTGAGGACCGCCCATGGCCTTCGTGCGTGAGTACAGCCCATCGGACATCACCCGTGCCGACATCGATGCGGGCAGCGGATGGGTGCTGCTGGAATTCGGCACCGGCTGGTGCGGCCATTGCAGTGCCGCCCAGCCCCTGTTGCAGAAGTTCCTTGGCGGCTACGATGCGACGCACCTGAAGGTCGAGGATGGGAAGGGGCGGCCATTGGGCCGCTCCTTTGCCGTGAAGCTGTGGCCGACCGTGATCCTGTTTCGCGATGGCCAGGAAATCGCGCGGGCGGTGCGGCCGCATGAGCGCGAGGATCTGGCGCCGCTGATCGACGCGCTGGAACGCGGCCAGTAGCGCCAGGGAAACAGCTTGAAACACGCTGTTCCATGCGCCGCAGACACGCATGGAGGGGATCGAGTGCGCCAAGTGTAGTAATATGGTCCGCTTGATCACCCCCGGGCCATTGCCCGCTTCCTGGTCATCCTTCCCGCAGCGTCGCTGAGTCCACGCGGCCGTCCGGGATCGTCTGTTGCAACCCCTCCTCGCGCATCGCGCTGTGTCATCAGAGGCGGTATTTCCTGTGCCGTGCGCGGGACCTCGGGCGCCGCGATGGCCTGCTTCCAGGAGAAAGCAGATGCAGGACCTGCCTGCCGCACACGCTCATTTCGGCTGGTTCAAACGCCGCCGCCAGATGCATGTCGACGAAGTCACCGTCGTTGATCGCCCCATGTTGAAGAAGGCCGTTGGCGCCGCCGCGCTCGGCAATGCGATGGAGTGGTTCGATTTCGGTGTCTACGGCTACCTCGCCGTCACCCTCGGCCACGTGTTCTTCCCCGACAGCAGCCCGACCGCACAGCTGATCGCCACGTTTGCCACCTTCACCGTCGCCTTCCTGGTGCGCCCGCTGGGCGGGTTGGTTTTCGGGCCGCTGGGCGACAAGTACGGACGGCAGAAGGTGCTCGCGGCCACCATGATCCTGATGGCCGCCGGCACCTTCAGCATCGGCCTGATTCCCTCGTACGACCGTATCGGCATCTGGGCGCCGGCACTGCTGCTGCTTGCCCGCATCGTGCAGGGGTTCTCCACCGGCGGTGAGTACGGCGGCGCGGCAACCTTCATCGCCGAGTATTCGACCGACCGCAACCGCGGCCTGATGGGCAGCTGGCTGGAGTTCGGCACGCTGGGCGGCTACATCGCCGGTGCCGGCACGGTCACCGCGCTGCACATGGCCCTGAGCAGCACCCAGATGCTGGACTGGGGCTGGCGCATTCCGTTCCTCGTCGCCGGCCCGCTGGGTCTGCTCGGCCTGTACATGCGCATGAAGCTGGAAGAAACCCCGGCCTTCCGCGCGTATGCCGAAGAGGCCGAGAAGCGCGACCACGAACGCCCCGGCCTGGGCGCGTTGTTCCGCGTGCATTGGGCACAGTTGCTGATCTGTGTCGGCCTGGTGCTGGTGTTCAACGTGACCGATTACATGCTGCTCACCTACATGCCCAGCTATCTGAGCGTCACGATGGGCTACGCCGAGAGCAAGGGCCTGCTGCTGATCATCATCGTGATGCTGGTGATGATGCCGCTCAATGTGCTGGGCGGGTTGTTCAGCGATCGCCTGGGCCGCCGCCCGATGATCATTGGTGCCTGCATCGCGCTGTTCCTGCTGGCGATCCCGTGCCTGAAGCTGGTCGGCAGTGGCAATGACTGGCTGATCTTCCTCGGGTTGATGCTGCTCGGCGTGGCGCTGGTGTGCTTCACCAGCTCGATGCCGTCCACGCTGCCGGCGCTGTTCTACACGCCGGTGCGCTACAGCGCGCTGTCGATCGCCTTCAATGTCTCGGTTTCGCTGTTCGGTGGCACCACGCCGTTGGTGACCGCCTGGCTGGTGGAGCGCACCGGCGATCCGCTGGTGCCGGCGTACTACCTGATGGGCGCGGCGGTGATCGGCGTGATCACCATGCTGTTCGTGCGTGAGACGGCCGGGATGCCGCTGCGTGGTTCGCCGCCGGCGGTAGCCAGCGAGGCCGAAGCCCGTGCGCTGATGCACAGCGACGAGCCGGTCACGGTGGATGCGACCCAGCCGACGCTGCCGGTGGCTGCGGTGCCGGAGGATGCGCGTCCCGCGTAGGCGCCGTCCGCTCGGCCCGGCGCCGGCAACACCCGCACCGCAACATGTCAGCTCGATCGGCCAGTGCTAGGATCAACCTCACCTGAATCGATCTAAATTCAACGCCATGACAAAAACGGGGACGGTGCGGTGGTTGGGGCTCGCGGTAGGCGCGATGTTGGTGGCCGGCACGGCCACGGCGGCACCGGCGAAGCTCGGCGAACGCGCCTATGCGGCGGTCGATCCGTTCATCGGCACGGCCGGGGAGGGGCACACCTATCCCGGCGCGACCGTTCCGTTCGGGATGGTGCAGCTCAGCCCGGACACCCGCATCCAGCCGCGCGAGAAGGCGTATGGCTGGGCGGCGGGCTACCGGCATGACGACACCAGCATCGTCGGCTTCTCGCACACGCACTTCTCCGGCAGCGGCCATTCCGATCTGGGCGATGTGCTGCTGATGCCGGTGCGCACCGATGCCAGCCTGGAGCGGGGCGATCCGGACAAACCCGGCAGCGGCTATACCTCGCGCTTCCGCCACGACGACGAGCGCGCCGAACCAGGCTACTACGCCGTCACCCTGGATGATCCGAAGGTGCGCGCCGAGCTGACCACCAGCACCCGCGTCGGCGTGCATCGCTATACCTATCCGGCCAACCAGCCCGCACGCGTGCTGCTGGACCTGCGCACCAGCCTCTACGACTACCCCGGCAAGATCATGTGGTCGCGCCTGCGCGCCCGTGAGGACGGCACCATCACCGGCTTCCGCGAGACCCGCGGCTGGGCACCGGGGCGCCAGCTGTATTTCGCGATGCGCTTCTCGCGGCCGCTGACCGGTCACGCCTTCCACAACACCGAAACCGACATCGCCTACAAAGGCTTCCCGCCGCCGGGGCATCAGAGCCCGGCCCAGCGTGCGCAGATCGAAGGCCGCCAGCTGGTCGGCACCTTCGATTTCGGCACGCTGGACACGCCGCTGGTGGTGACGGTGGCGATCTCGTCGGTCAGCGAGGCCGGTGCGATCGCCAACCTGGAGAGTGAAGTACCGGGCTTCGATTTCGACCGTGTCCGTGCCGAGGCGAAAACGCAATGGACGCAGGCACTGTCGGTGCTGGATATCGACGGCCCCGAGCACGACCGTCGCAGCGCCTACACCGCGCTGTACCACAGCCTGCTCGGGCCGACCGTGTTCATGGACAGCGATGGCCAGTACCGCGGCTCGGACAATGCCGTGCACCGCGCCGAGGGCTATACCAACTACTCGACGTTCTCGCTGTGGGACACCTACCGCGCCCTGCATCCGCTGCTGACCCTGGTGCAGTCGGAGAAGCGCAACAGCGATTTCATCAATTCACTGCTCGCGCACCAGCACAACAGCGCCTACGGGATGCTGCCGGTCTGGGCGTTCCACGGTCAGGAAACCTGGTGCATGATCGGCTACCACGCCGTGCCGGTGATCGCCGATGCCTACCTCAAGGGCATCCGCGGGTTCGATGAGAACAAGGCGTTGGCGGCGATGGTGGCCACCGCGAATTACGGCCCGTACGACGGCATCGCGCAGTACCGCGAGCTGGGCTGGGTGCCGATCGATGAAGAAGGCGAGGCCGCCAGCAAGACACTGGAATATGCGTTCGACGACTGGACCATCGCGCGCATGGCCAAGGCGATGGGCAACACCCAGGTCGCCAGCGAGTTCGAGAAGCGCGCCACGAACTGGCGCAATGCCTATGACAAGGACACCGGTTTCATGCGGGCGCGCAAGCGCGATGGCAGCTTCCGCACGCCGTTCGATCCGAGCGCCAGCGGCTACGGCACGGATTACACCGAAGGCAACGCCTGGCAGTACTCCTGGTACGTGCCGCACGACGTGGCCGGCCTGGCCGCCGCGCACGGGGGCAGCGATGCGCTGCTGGCCCGTCTGGACCAGGTGTTCGAGGCCAAGGTCGACCCGTCCATCTTCGAGCACATGGAAGACATCACCGGCCTGATCGGCTGGTACGCGCACGGCAACGAGCCCAGCCATCACGTGGCCTACCTGTATGCCCATGCCGGCCAGCCGTGGCGCACCCAGGCCCGGCTGAAGCAGATCATGGATACCCAGTACGCCGACCGTCCCGATGGCCTGGCCGGCAATGACGACCTGGGCCAGATGTCGGCGTGGTACGTGTTCACCGCGCTGGGCTTCTACCCGGTGGCGCCGGGCAGCGGCGAGTACATCATCGGCCGTCCGTTCCTGCCCAGGGCGGCGCTGCATCTGCCCAACGGCAGGACCTTCACCATCGTCACCGACGGGCTGGGCAAGGGCCACGACTATGTCGGTTCGGTGACCCTCAATGGCCAGCCGCTGCAGCGCACCTTCCTGCGCCACGACGAGATCCTGGCCGGCGGGGAGCTGCGCTTCACCCTGCAGGCCGAGCCCAACAAGGCCTGGCCGGGACAGGGCGCCGAGCAGCCGTACTCGATGTCCCGCTGACCGGCTGCCGGCCCCCCTCTGGCCAAAATGGGATTTATGTCCAATTTGGCCAGAAGGGGTATAGTGGGCACATCCCGTCCTGGAGCGTGCCATGACCCTGCCACTGGATCTGCCCGGCCTTGAGAAGGCCACGGCCTCGTCGGTGAAAACCCGCGGCTGGCCCAGCCTGATGCGCACCGTCCGCGAGAAGCAGGCACTGGTGATCACCAACCACAATCACCCCGAAGCGGTGATCGTGGACATCAAGACCTACCAGGAACTGCTGGCCAAGGCCGCCGGCGGCGATGCCGACGAGCGCCTGGGCGAGCTGGAACGTCTGCGCGACGCCTTCGATACCACGCTGGCCAGCCTTGGCCGCGATGGCGGGTTGGGCAAGGTACTGGGGCAGCCGATCCGCCGCGGCCGCAAGGTTGCCCTCGGCAGTCCGCTCTGACCGATGGGACGCATTCTGGTGCTGGCCGGCGTCAATGGCGCCGGCAAGAGTTCGCTGCTGGGCATGTGGCTGGAAGAAGAAGGCCTGACCTGGTTCAACCCGGATACGTTCACCCGCCGCCTGGTGGAGACGGGCTGGTCGCTGGGCGAGGCCAATGCCGCGGCGTGGAACGAAGGCGCGCGCCGGCTGCGGCAGGCGATCGACGAAGGCACCGACTTCGCGTTCGAAACCACGCTGGGCGGCAATACCATCCCGCGCCTGCTACGCGAGGCCTGCGACCGCCACGATGTGGCGATCTGGTTCTGCGGCCTGCAGAGCGTGGCGCTGCACATCGAACGCGTGGCCGCACGGGTCAGCCGCGGCGGGCATGATATTCCCGCCGACAAGATCCGCGCCCGCTACGATTCATCGCGCGAGAACCTGCTGGCCCTGCTGCCGCACCTGGCTGAGCTGCACGTCTACGACAACAGTGCCCCGGCCGATGCCGATGGCGCCGAACCGCTGCCCGTGCTGCAGTTGGACCGCAACGGGCTGCACTATCCGGCCTCGGCGATCGAGCTGCTGCAGACCCCGGACTGGGCCAAGCCGATCGTGATGCGCGCCATGGAACTGCACGACATCCGCTGAGGCGCACCTCGCGCCTGCGCCCGAAGCTGGCCTCAGCCCACCGGCTCGTGGATCGGACACCCATTGAACCGCGAGCGGAACTGACGCGAGGCGGCCATCACCACGCGGCGCGCGCGATTCAAACCGCCGAGTGGACGATGCTCGGCCAGCGCGTGCCACGGCGCGAACGCCAGTGCATCCTCGATGCCGGGCGAGGTGTCGGGTTGCCACGCCTGCTGCTGCGCCACGCTCAGGCGCGCCACCGGGAGAAACGGGCTGTCGGCCTCGGGCCAGGCGACCGATGCATCCTCGATCGGCATGCGCTCCACGTCCCGGCACAGCTGCACCCGCAGCTCCCACTCCACCGGATTGGGGAGGTCGGTAAAGAAGGCCACCACCGCCTCGCGCTGTGCATCCTCGTCCGAGCCGATCTTGTCACCGGTCAGTGCGAGCAGGGCAGGTGAGACAGGGGCCAATGAGAATTTGGCCATGTACGGGCCGTAGAGGAAGGGCACCTGGGTGAAGAAAGTCTCCCCCAGCGGGTGATGCTGCGGCTCGCCGCCCATGCCCTTCAACGTGGCGCTTTGCCCGCCGAGCGCTTCAAGCGCCGCCTCCGCACTGCGCAACGTCGCCGAGATCATGCGTTTGGTGCGGGGCATCCGCTCGGTGGTGGCGGCCAGCAGTTTGGCCGCGCGCAGGAAGCCGGCCACGCCGGGTGTGTTGAAGGCCGGGCCGTTGACCATCAGGAAATCCTGCGTGTGCTGTTCTTCGGCACCTTCGGCACCTTCGGCACGTGGGCCTTCCACGCCGATCACCTTCAGCGCCATCGCGCGTGGAGTGGACACGGCATCGGGGAGCTGCTCGGCCGGCGGGGAGGAAAGGCGCACCCGTGCGTCGTAGCTTCCCGGCCGCGCGAACAGGCCGTGGCGCAGCTCCGCCGGCAATCCATCCAGCACGCGCAGCCGCCCCTTCAACAACCCCTGGCCCTTGGCATGGACCGCACGATGCGCATGGCCTTCCTGCTCGGCCACGGTCAACGCCATGCGCGCGAATACCTCGGTCAGCTCGCGGATGTGCGCGGCTTCGTCCGCGTCGGCGTGTTCGAGCGAGGCGTGGTAGAGAACGGGTGGGCGCAGCGACATGCAAGGCTCCTTTGTGGTGGCGATCAGGCCGCAGCGGCCTTGGCATTGCCGCCGCCGGCCAAGGCCAGCAGGGTCAGCTTCTCGTCGGTGTCTTTCTCTTCCTTGAGCGTTTCCAGCAGCAGTGGCACCGCCGCCTTGTAGCCCAATTGCTTGGCCAATGCGGCGATGGTGCCGTACGAGGCGATTTCGTAATGCTCGACCTTCTGCGCACCGCCGATCAGTGCGGCATCACGCACCGGGCCTTCTTCGATGCTGTCGATGGCCTCCTTGCCTTCCTCGACAAGGCCTTCCATCGCAGCGCACTTGATCCGCTTGAGCCGGATGCCCAGCAGTTCGACGACCTGATCGATGCGCTCGATCTGCCCCTGCGTTTCGTCCAGGTGCAGGGTGAAGGCGGCGGCCAGGTCCGGGTTGGAGGCGGCGCGCGCCATCCTGGGCAGCGCCTTGGTCAGCTGCTTTTCTGCACTGTAGATATCCGAAAGTTCGTGGATGAACAGGTCTTCTGCGGTCTTGATCGCCATGGAGGTGCTGCCGGTGGGTTTGAGCGTCCGACGCTAGGCGCGTGGGTGTTAGTCCGGTGCACTTTGTTGTGAAGGGGCTCTGCACGCGCTCAGGGCGCGTCTGGCCACGCTTTCAGCAAAGGCAGCGGATCGTAGGCGCCGTCGGCTCCATAGATGCCCCAGTGCAGATGCGGCGGCGTGCCCTTGGCATTGCCGGTGTCACCGACGTAGCCCAGCACGTCGCCCTGCGCGATGATGTCGCCACGCGCCAGGTCTTCGCGCCAGTCATCCAGATGGGCGTAGTAATAGCGCTCGCGCGCCGGCCCCATTACCCAGACCTGACGCCCGCCCAGGCCGCTCTCGCGGATATCGGCAACGATCCCCGGGGTGGCGCTGCGCACCTCGGTGCCCCGCTTGGCGAAGATATCCACGCCGGCATGCGTACGGTCGCGCCCGCGAGGTGCACCGAACGTATCGGCCACCTGGCGTGCGGCAACGCCGGCTACCGGCACAGGCAGGGCAGTGGGGGCGGGCATCTGCGAGAGGCGCCACAGCGCCCGGGGCGATTCGGCGATGGGGCTGTTCCACACCACCCCGGCCACCACGATGCAGACGACAAGCACGAACACCCGTACGAGCCAGCGTCGTACGCGGCGGGCGGGGGAGGTGGCGGACGGTGAGGCACTCACGATGTGGTCCCGCCCCTCTTCTTCGCCGCCGTGCGTCCCGACACATGCAGATGCGCCGGTACATGCCAGCGCCACGGAAACTCGATCGCCTTGCTGATGCCGATCCGCGGCCCGACCACCGGGGCCTGCGGTGGCGCCATCCCATCGGACACGATCCGGATGCCACGGTCATTGCGCACCAGATCCGCGCCGTCCAGGGCGTTGCTGATGCCCATCGCCTGCGACAGCCGGCCCGGGCCACTGGCCAGATCGCGCGCGCGCTTGATCGCCGGCCGCGCCTCCTGGATCAACGCCAGTCCCGCCACCGGCTCCAGCGCCCGCAGCAGCACGCCCCAGCCTTGGCCGATCTCGCCACACACCGCGTTCGAGCCCCAGTGCATGCCATAGCTGAAATATACGTACAGATGACCCGCTTCACCGAACATCGTGGCGGTGCGCGCGGTCATGCCGCGATACGAATGCGCCGCCGGGTCCTGGTCCCCTGCGTACGCTTCCACTTCCACGATGCGCCCCGCGCGACCGTCATCGCGCACCAGCAGCTTGTTCAGCAGCTCGGGCGCCACCTCGGCCGGGTGGCGCTGGTAGAAGCGCCGCGGTAGAACCTTCCACGTCTTCATGACCTTCCGCGCAATGGTTGCACCTTGTCAGCCTGGAACCAGCGCTTACTGTGACGCGGCGAGGGTCAATGCACGATCAAGGCGCCGGCATCGTCACGCCATGCTCGCCTGGCATTCGCGGCAGGTTGATTGGCGCAGGGCAATCCTCGAGGCCTGTCTCCGCCGCCATGCAGCACGTACCATGCCTGCCAGAAAGCGCCTGAAAATCGCGACCTTCAACGTCAACGGCGTGCTGACCCGGCTGCCGCATCTGCTCGCGTGGCTGGCGCGCGAACAACCGGATATCGTTGCCCTGCAGGAACTCAAGGCGACCCAGGAGGCCTTCCCGGAGGCCGCCATCCGCGATGCAGGCTACGGGTGCATCTGGCAGGGACAGCGCTCATGGAATGGCGTCGCGCTGCTGGCGCGCGGCCAGGACCCGATCGAGAGCCGGCGTGGCCTGCCTGGCGATCCGAAAGACGACCAGAGCCGCTATTTGGAAGCGGCTGCGCATGGTGTGATCGTGGGCGGCCTGTACCTGCCCAACGGCAATCCGCAGCCGGGGCCCAAGTTCGACTACAAGCTGACGTGGATGCAACGCCTGCATCGGCACGCGAACAGCCTGGTCGCGCTGCCGCACCCGGTCGCGTTGATTGGCGACTTCAACGTCGTGCCCACGGATGCGGATATCTACGACCCCAAATCGTGGCGCAAAGACGCGCTGCTGCAGCCCGAGGTGCGCGATGCGTATCAGGCGCTGCTCGGGCAGGGCTGGACCGACAGCCTGCGTGCGGTGCACGGTGACACGCAGATCTTCACGTTCTGGGATTACTTCCGCCAACACTTCGCCCGCGACCGCGGGCTGCGCATCGATCATCTGCTGCTCAATCCGGTGCTTGCGCCTCGCCTCAAGGACGCGGGCGTGGACCGCTGGGTGCGGGCGCTGGAAAAGCCCAGCGACCATGCACCGACCTGGATCGAAATCGTGGCGCCACCCAAGCCCCGATAGCCGCACCGGCCCGATATCGAAAACACGCTGGACACGCTACAGTCCTCCGGCAGGTCGTTTGCGAGGGTATTGCCATGCCATATCGGAAAAGGGACATCGCCCCAAGCGTCGGCGAAGGTAAACGCCTGCCGGCCGGCCCGGAAACGCCCGTGTTCTGCCGGGCGCGCGAGTATCCTGCCGGCACGATCATCGCGCTGCATCACCATCCGGACCGCCATCAACTGGTCTACGCCGAAACCGGCGTGCTGGTGGTTCAGGCCGGGGCAGGGCGCTGGGTAGTGCCCAGCACGCGCGCGATCTGGATCCCGGCCGGCATGGGCCACAAGGTCAGCTGCATCGGCGCGGTCGGCATGCGCAGCCTGTACATCCTGCCGCAGGCGATCGCCCACCCGCCGGCCAGCGCGTCAACCGTATCGGTGACGCCGTTGCTGGCGGCGTTGATCCATGCCGCGATGGAGGTGCCGCCAGCGTACCGGCCGGATTCGCGCGACGGGCGGCTGATGCAGTTGATTCTGGATGAGCTGCAGATGCTGCCGGTACTGCCGTTGCACCTGCCGCAGCCCGCCGATCCACGTTTGCAGGCGATCGGCCGGCAGCTGGAATCCATGCCCGACGATCCGTCCACCCTGCAGGACTGGGCCGGCCGCCTCGGCGTGGATGTCAAAACCATCCAGCGCCTGTGCGCACGCGAGCTGGGCATGACCTTCGGGCAATGGCGGCAACAGGCGCGCCTGCTGCGTGCACTGGAACAGTTGGCGCACGGCGAAAAGGTGATCGACGTGGCGCTCGCGCTGGGCTATGCCAGTCCGAGCGCCTTCACCGCGATGTTCAAAAAGCGCTTCGGCCAGCTGCCGAGTCAGTTCTTCCACTGAGGCAAACGCCTCAGTGCATCGTCGTCTTCGGCAGGAACGCCGTCGCCAGCCCGAGCAGTGGCAGGTACGAGGTGAAGTGGTAGACCCATACGATGCCATGCACGTCGGCCAGGTTGCCCAGCCCGGCTGCACCGATACCGCCGATGCCGAACATCAGGCCGAACATCAGGCCCGACACCATGCCCACGCGGCCCGGCACCGCTTCCTGCGCATACACCACCAGTGCGGCGAATGCCGAGGACATGATCAGCCCGACGGCCACTGCCAGCACGGCGGTGCCCATGAGGTTGGCGTAGGGCAGGGCGAGCGCGAACGGCGCCACGCCCAGGAAGGAAATCCAGATCACCGCCTTGCGACCGATCCGGTCACCGACCGGGCCGCCAATGAAGGTGCCCAGCGCGACCGAAGCCAGGAAGATGAAGAGGTACATCTGGCTCTGCTGCACGCTCAGGCCGAAGCGTTCGATCAGGTAGAAGGTGAAGTAGTTGGTAAACGAGGCGATGTACACGAACTTGGCGAACATCAGCACCGCGATCACCGCGATGGCCTGGATCACCTTGCCACGGCTCAGCCCGACGCCATGGCTCTTGGCCAGGCTCTTCATCTTGGCCTGACCATGCTGCACGGTCCAACCGGTGAGGCGGAACAGCACGGTGATGGCCAATGCGGCCGCCAGCATGAACCAGGCGATCGCACGCTGCCCATGCGGAATCACGATGACGGCGGCGAGCAGCGGCCCGATCGCCGAGCCGGTATTGCCACCGACCTGGAACGTGGATTGCGCGGTACCGAAGCGACCGCCCGAGGCCATCCGCGCTACGCGCGAGGCTTCCGGATGGAAGGTGGCCGACCCGATGCCAACGATGGCCGCGGCGATGAGCAGCATTTCGTAACTCGTGGCCATCGCCATCAGCGCGATGCCGACGAACGTGGCGATCATCCCCGAGGGCAGCAGATACGGCAGCGGCCGCTTGTCGGTGTACATGCCCACCCACGGCTGCAGCAGCGAGGCCGTGACCTGGTACACCAGGCCGATGATGCCGATCTGGCCAAAGGTGAGCGAGAACTCGCTCTTGAACATCGGGTACACCGCCGGCAGCACCGCCTGGATCATGTCATTGAGCAGGTGCGCGAACGCTGCGGCACCGACGATGCGGATCGCAAAGCCCTGGTTGGGGGCGGGGGTGAGGGGTTCGGTGGGGAGGACGGGCGGGGCAGCGGTTTCAGTGGTCATGGGGGCAGGATCAGGAGCGGATGGAGCCATGGGCATCGACGGGGCAAGCGTAAGCCGTGTATGGCACCGCGTCTCTCGCGATCTGGGCGGATATCGTCGCGTTAAGGACATGCCGGCGTCTGTGACATTACAACTAATTGCATATCTTCAAGAGGGCAGCGCTCCTAAAGTCGTCGGCTTCATAACGACCGGCTATCCCGACATGACCACTCGCACCCTCAGTCGCCTGAACCGTCTGCGCCCGCTTTCGCTCGCCATTGCCGCGACCTGCGCGTGCAGCGGGCCCGTCCTGGCCCAGAGCCTGGGGCCGGTCGTCGCCGATGGTCACCCGCTCGACGTCATCTCGGGCAGCTATGCGTCCGCCGATGACGGAGCCGCCGGGTATGTCTTCCACGCGCTCAATGGCGGCAGTATCGGCTCCGGCGGGCCCGTATCGCTTACCGCCAGCGGTGCCAATACGGCCGCCGCCCGCGCCGAAAGTGCTGGCACGCTCATCTTCGCTGCGGGCGACATCACCACCTCGGGGGCCAGTGCGGTTGGGCTTTCTGTCGCCACGGGCGGCCGCATCGAGCTGCAGGCCGATGCTGGCGGACAGGGCACCAGGGTCGCCACGAGTGGCCGGGGCAGCACGGCGGCGCAGGTCGATTCGGGCACGCTGGTGATGGGCAATGCGACGCTGGAAACCACCGGTAGCGGGTCGCACGGGCTGGTGGCCACCGGCACTGCGCAGGTGGAGATGGTGGGAGGCCGGATCCAGACCAGCGGTGACCGGTCCCACGCCGTGATGGCAGACAACGCGGTGGTGACGCTGCGCGATGCACGGATCCAGACCGGTGCCAGCTACTCTGACGGCCTGTATGCGCTCAATGGTGGACGCATCGAGGGCGACAACGTGCAGGTCAGCACCGCAGCCGATGGCAGCGCCGGGGCGCGGGTGGCGGGGGGCGCTACGCTGTCGCTGATCAATTCCGATCTCCACGTCGCCGGCGAATACGCCATGGGCGTTGAACTCAGCGGTGGCACCTTGCGCATCGAGAACAGTGCACTGCGCTCGGACCACGAGCGTGGCGATGGTGTTTACCTCAGGGCGAACAGCCGGGCCGACATCATCGGGACGACGATCACGGCCGGGGGCTACGGGATCAACATCAACGGCGACGGCAGCGATGTGCGGCTGAGCGATGTGGAGATCACCGCAAACCGGCGCAGCGGCATCTGGATGCCCAGAGCGTCTGCTTTGACCATGCTTCGCGGCAGCATCACCACCAGCGGCGATGGTGGGGTGGGCATCGACAATCGCCAAGGCGTTGCAACGCTGGATGGGGTGACGATGCACACCGGTGGCGCCTCGGCGCATGGTCTGTATGCGTCCTACGACACGGGTGGGCGGCAGCCGCTCTTCGAAGCCGATGGCGTCGACGTCACCACCACCGGCGCAGGCAGCATTGGTGCGGTCGCACGTCTTGGCGGCATCGTGCATCTGCGCGACAGCACCCTGCTGACCACTGGCGCCAAGGGATACGGCGTGCTCAGCGGTGGCCCGGGGGAGCTGACGCTGCGCGACACGCACGTGCGCACCCAGGGCCTGGAGGCCTATGCAGGCGTGGTCAATGCCAACGGCCGGCTGGATATCGATGGCGGCTCGCTGATCAGTGAGCGCCATGCTGCATTGTGGGTGCGTACCGCGCGCGAGGTGGCAGCACGCAACGGCGCCCAGCTGATCGGCGGCAATGGGACGTTGATGGATGTGGATGCTGCTTTCTCGAGCCCGTTCGAGCTCCACCTGGACCAGGATGTCTACGCGCAGGGCGACATCGCAATCACCCCGGAGGACATTGCCGCCGGCGTACCGGTACTGGCCGACATCCGCGTACGCCTCAACGGCCGTTCGCACTGGGTGGGCGCCACTACCGCGGTCAACCAGGTGGCGCTGTCCGACAACAGCCGCTGGACCCTCACCGGGGACGCCAGCGTCGGCCAGCTGAACCTGCAGGACAGCACCCTGGCCCTGTCGGCAACGGGCAGCACGAGCTTCAACCGGCTCACCGTGTCCGGCGACGTCGAGGCGAACAATGCGCTGCTGATCTTCAACGGCGCGCTGGGCGATGACACCTCGCTGATCGACTTCCTGCACGTGCGCGGCGACACTCGCGGCAGCGCGGGCATCCAGGTCAACAATGTGCACGGCCTGGGCGCGCAGACGAGCAACGGCATCCAGCTGATCCAGGTCGATGGCCGGTCCGATGCGGCTTACACCTTGAACGGGCGGGCCGTGGCAGGCAGCTATGACTATTTCCTGCACAAGGGCGGCGTCACCACGCCCGGCGATGGGGGTTGGTACCTGCGCTCTGCGCTGACCCCGACCCCGCCGGACCCGTGCGATCTCGACCCGACTGGCCCCGGCTGCGTCACCGTACCGCCGCCGGACCCGTGCGATCTCGACCCCACTGGCCCAGGCTGTGTCATCGTGCCGCCGCCGGAACCGTGCGATCTCGACCCCACTGGCCCAGGCTGCGTCATCGTACCGACGCCGGAACCGTGTGAGGCCGACCCGACCGGCCCCGGCTGCGTCATCGTACCGCCGCCGGAACCGTGTGAGGCCGACCCCGCCGGCCCTGGCTGCGGCATCGTACCGCCGCCGGAACCGTGTGAGGCCGACCCCACTGGCCCCGGCTGCGGCATCGTACCGCCGGATCCCTGCGAAGCCGCGGAAGGCGACACCGCCTGCGATCGCCCGCCGCCGCCGCAGATCGTGCGGCCCGAAGCGGGGGCCTATCTGGCCAACCAGGCGGCCGCCGTGTCCCTGTTCCAGCATCGGCTGCAGGACCGTAATGGTGCTGACGGCATGGGCGAGGTGCGCGGTGCCGGTTGGCTGCGTGTCAGCAGCAGCCAGACCCGGCAGGACGTCGCCGGGCAGCTGGCACTGACAGGCCGTGCAACGGTGCTGATGGGCGGCCTGGATGTGTTGCATTGGGGCGGGGCCAGCCAGGGCAGCGCCGGTGTGCTGCTGGCGGCCGGGCAGGCCTCGACCGACGTGCGTTCGCGGCTGAGCGGTTATGCGGCGACGGGCACGGTAAAGGGCGGTGCGCTGGGCATCTATGCGACGTGGCTGCAGCGTCCGGGCGAAGGAACGGGCGCGTATGCCGATGGCTGGGTCCAGCATGGCCGCTACCGCAACACCGTGCAGGGCATCGGTCTGGCGAAGGAGCGTCAGGACGCGCAGACGCAGGCCGCCTCGGTTGAGACCGGCTACGCGTGGGCCATGCGGATGCGCAGCGGGACCCAACTGATGGTGCAGCCGCAGCTGCAGCTCACCTACACCGACTATCGTGCCGACCGGATTACCGAACACAACGGCACCCAGGTCGCCGTCGGTGCCGCGGGGGGGCTTTCCTCTCGATTGGGCGTGCGCCTGAGTGGTGACGTGCGCACCGAGGAGCGCCGCGTGCAGCCGTTCGTTGCTGCGCACTGGCTTCACGAGGGTGGCGGAAACCGGATCTGGATGGACGATGCGCTGATCGAGGGTGCGGTGCCGAAGAACCGTTACGAAGTGCGCGGCGGTGCGATGCTGCAGTTGGGGACGCGCTGGTCGGCGTGGGGCGACCTCGGCCTGCAGCGTGGCGATGCTGGGTATCGCAGTGTGAGTGCGCAGCTGGGCCTCAACGCACGCTGGTAAGCAGCGGCAGTACGCAAAGCACCAGCAGGTGAGCAGCGTCTGGATCGGCAGGGCTGCCCTGTGGATGCGCATGCAGCGCGGTTGAGGAGCGCATGCATAATCCATCTCACGGCCGGGCCGAAGCCCCGTGCACGCGAGGACAGGATGGTGTTGATCAGATTGCTCACCTTTGCGCTGCTGTTCGTCAGCGCCAGCGTCTGGGCCGCCACACCGGCGGCCCCTGTTTCGGCCCAACAGATCTTCAATCGCTGGCTCGCGGCCTACAACGTCGGCGATCCGGACACACTGCGGACCGTGCTGTCGACCTACGGCATCGACCACACCGCGCAGCGGTATCTGGATATCCGCGAGACCTTCGGCCCGTTCGAGGTGCTGACCAGAACCGTGGAGACACCCGATACCGTCGCGGCCATCGTGCGCGGCACAACCAGCGATCGCGGGGTGCTGATCACCGTGGCCATCGATCCTGCCAACAGACCGCGGCTCAAGACCTTGCAGCTGGAAGGCGTGGAGATACCCGTCGCCTTCCGGCCCGCGCGGCTTGAGATGCCCGCGCTCATCGCGCAGAGCCCTGCCCGTCTGGATGCGCTGGCAGCACAGGACAAGCTCTCCGGCACCTTTCTGCTGGCGCAGGACGGCAAGGTGCTGATGGCGTGGCAGGGCGGGCTGGCCGACCGGGAGCAGGGTATTCCGGTGGATAGCACCACGACATTCAGGCTCGCCTCGTTGAACAAGATGTTCACCGCGGTGGCGATCCTGCAGTTGGCCGAGGCGGGCAAGCTGACACTGGACGATAGGATTGCCCAGCATCTGAAGCATTACCCCAATCCGGCCGTCGCCACCGGTGTCACGATCCGGCAGCTGCTCAACCACACCAGCGGCCTTGGAGAGATCTTCGACGAGGCATTCGAGGCGCGGAAGACATCGCTCAAAACGCTGGCCGACTATTGGCCCGTCTATGGCGCTGCGGCCCCGGCCTTCAAACCCGGCACCCAGGACCAGTATTCCAACTACGGCTACATCCTGCTTGGCTCGATCATCGAGGCGGCATCGGGACAGTCTTACGATGCCTACGTCGAACAGCACATCTTTGCGCCGGCGGGCATGACTTCCACGGGAGCGGCGCCCGAGGCGACCCTGGTGCCAGGCCGCGCGGTGCCCTACACGCTGAGCGAGGGCCATTGGGTGCGCGAGACCAAGAGCCTGCCGTTGCGCGGTACATCGGCGGGCGGCGGTTACAGCACCGCCCAGGATCTGCTCCGGTTCGCCGAGGCGTTGCGCAGTGGCCGGCTGATCCCGGCCGCGGCATTGGACGCGGCCACCTCACCGCAGAATACCAAGGGCTGGTACGGCTACGGCTTCATGGTGAGCGGTGAGGGAGAGCAGCGCCAGTATGGCCACGAGGGTGGGGCGCCCGGTGCGAATGCCGCGCTCATCGTGCTGCCCAGCAACGGCTACGTGGTGATCGGGCTGAGCAATGTCGATCCCGATGCGATGGAGAACGTGGTCAACTTCGTCGGCAACCGTCTGCCGCTGCCGCAGCGCGGCCTCAGCGCCAGCCCAGCAGCGCCGGCAACGACGAGGCCAGCAACGCGATCCCGGACACGGTGAGCAGGCTGAGCACGATCTGCCGGAACCGCAGGTCGCTGATGCCGATGTACAGGCGGGTGCCGAGCAGGGTCGGGATCAACATGGCTGGCGCCACGATGGCAAACATCGGCAGCATTTCGCGGGTGACGATGCCGGTGCCGACATAGGTGCCCATGGTCACCAGCAGCATGGACAGGTTGAAGTTCTGGACCACGGAGCGCTGCACGTCACGCTCATAACCGCGCAGCGTGCACCACAGCGTCGGCAGGGTGCCGGTGAATCCTCCAAGACCGCCCATGATGCCGCCGGCAAATCCCACCACACCATCGGCCGCGCGCCCGCCCGCCGAGATACGCGGCAGCTGACGTGACAGCAGCATCGCCGGGCACCACAGCACCAGCAAGGTGCCCAGGATCGCCTTGAGCCAGTGCATGTCGAGCAGGGGCAGCAGGTAGACGCCCAGCGGAATCCCGGCCAGCCCGCCCAGCACGAAAGGCAGCAGGGTCTTCAGATTGAAGCCGCGGCGCACGGTGAACGCCGCCAGCAGTTGGCCGGTCAGGGCACCGAACACCGAGAGGGTGGCCGCCAGCCTGGGATCCAGCACCCACGCCCAGAAGGAGAGCGCCACCAGCCCGAACGCGAAGCCCGACAGCCCCTGCACAAAGCCCGCCACGATGGCGCCCAACGCCACCACCAGGTAGATCGAATCCACGACGACTCCTTACTGCGCGTCCGCGAACGCATCCGTCGCGCGCACCAGGGCATCGGCGGTCGCCGGTTCCGTTGCGCTGTGACCGGACACCACCATCTGCAGCGAGGCCTCGGGCCAGACACAGGCCAGGTCCCACGCACTGCGGGCCGGGCAGATGATGTCGTAGCGGCCCTGCACGATCACGCCGGGCAGATGCCGGATGCGGTCGATATCGCGAAGCAGCTGCGCATGATCGAGGAAGGCATGGTTGCGGAAGTAATGCGCTTCGATGCGCGCCTTGGCCAGGGTGTGCAGCGGATCGTCACCGGACACCGCGTCGACGTCGTGTTCCAGCGTGGCAGCGTGATCTTCCCACCCCAGCCAGGCCTGCGCGGCGGCGATGCGGGTCGCTTGGTCCGGACTGTCCAGGCGACGCCAGTATGCGGCGATCATGTCGCCGCGTTCGTCTTCAGGGATATGCGCCTCGTAGGCCGCCCAGCGCTCCGGGAACACCCAGCGCGCACCGCCATCGGCTTCGGCAAACCAGCGATTCTCTTCGGCACGGCCCAGATAGACCCCTCGAAGAATGAGGCCGGTGGCGCGTTCCGGATGGGCCTGGGCGTAGGCGAGTGCCAGCGTGGAGCCCCAGGAGCCGCCGAACACCAGCCAGCGCTCGATGCCGAGCAGGCTGCGGATCGTCTCCACGTCGGCGACCAGGTGCTGGGTGGTGTTGTCCCGCAGCTCACCGAACGGGGTGGAGCGGCCGCTGCCGCGCTGGTCGATCAGGACGATGCGATACCGTGACGGGTCAAAAAAGCGCCGGTGGGTGGGCGATACGCCGGCACCCGGCCCGCCATGCAGGAACACCACCGGGATGCCGTCCGCAGCGCCGCACTCCTCGACGAACAAGGTGTGCAGGTCATCGACCGCCACCTGATGGGTGCGGAAGGGTGTGATCGCGGGATAAAGCGTGCGCATGGTGGGCGTCCTACGGAAAACTGACGCCCCATGATACCGCCCGGGTTCGTCGAGCCGCGTCCGTGACGCGTCACAATGTCGGCGCGCTGTCCCTGTCGCGCTGCACCCGCGTCCGATACGCCGCCACGTTGTCACCGCGGATGCGTCGCTCCTGCGTGCCGATCACCGTATCGACCTTGCGGTCCGCGCCGGTCACCGGCTTGGCATCGATCGCGGTATCACGCTCGAACGCATGCGATTTGTCGGTGTTGCGGTAGTACCGGTACAACGCCCAGTACAACGCCGTGGCACCGGCGGGGCCGGCGGCAAGCAGCCAGAGTCCACTGTCATCGCTCATGAGGCAGCTACCAGGAAGAAGAGAACGAGGGCTTCAATGATGGTGCCGGTGGTCAGCGCGGCCAGCAGCAGCTTCCACTGCTGCACCGGCACGCTGCCCATGGTTTCACCGGTGCGGCCATTCACCGCGATGTAGTGCAGCATGCCGCCATTGCGGCCCGGCTGGTGGTACGAGTACAGCCACACCGGCAGGTACATCGATACCCAGCGCGTGCCGTGCACATCCACGCGCTCGCGTTCCCAGCGCACGCCACGATCGTAGCGGCGCACCGAGCCTTCCACCTGGGCGCGGGCGATCGACAGCAGCTGGTCTTCCAGCCGTGGGCGCAGCTTTTCCACGTCGAGGTTGCGCTTTTCCGAGGTGAAGCCGGCCAGATAGGAGGCGTTCCACTTCAGGGCGTTCTTGGTATCGAACGGCAGGATCGCGTTGATGATGTTGTTGGTGTTGGTCTGCGTATCGAGGTTGCCACGCTCGGCCGAGGATTCCATGGTGAGATCGTCCACGGTGAAATCCACCTGGCGATCCACCTGGTAAACGTCGGCGTCGTAATACGTTTTCTTGTTCTTCTCGGTGCCGCGCGTGTACTGCCGGGTCTGGATCTCGCCCTTGCCCGATACGCTGGCGCTGACATTGCTGTCCACCACCATGTAGGGCAGGTAGACGCCGGAGACATTCTCGGGCGTGAACTGATCCTTGAACGCCTTCAGTGCGAACAGGCGGCGCTTGTCCACGAACTGGCGGATCCGCGCGACCGCATCGTCCTTGCTGATATGGAACGGCAGCACCGCATCGGGCACCGCGCCATTGGAGATCTGCTCGTTGACCCCGAACACATGGCGGCACCAGTGGCAGCGTGCGGTCATGGTGCTTTCGGTGTTGATCGTGACTTCGGCACCGCAGCCAGTGCACTTGAAACTCATCAGGCTGGCGGTATCGGCTTCGATGTCGCGTGCGCCCGAGGCGATGACCGTGCCGCGCAGCTCACTGATGCCTTCACCAAAGCCAAAGGCCTCCTCAACGCGCTCACCGTGCCATTCGTGCCGGCAGAACTGGCAGACCAGCACATCGGTGCCCAGCTTGAGCCGTATATCGCTGGAGCCGCACTTCGGGCAGCGGTTGAGACCGTCCTTCAGCTCGGCCGCGGCGGTGTCCAGCGCGACCGGATCCGGGGCCTGCACCTCATCGCGGATGGGCTGGGGCAGGGTGGCTGGATCCACCGGGAAACTGCCCGGCAACGGCGGCACCTCCCGGGGCGAGCCCGGGCCAGTGACCGGGGCCACCGGGGAAGGCGGCAACGGCGGCGGAACCGCCGGGATCGGCGGTGGAATCTTGGGGTCGGACATGGTGTCGGTGCGCTCGGTGTCTTACAGCCCCAGCGCCTTGGCCTTGAGCTTGTCGTAGTCGTCCTGGGTGATCAGGCCGAGGTCCAGCATCTCTTTGGCCTTCTTCAGCTTGGCGACCGGATCATCCGCGGCCGGAGCAACCGGCTGCTGCATGCCGCCGACCCCGAGCATGCCCGAGGCCATGCCCACGCCGACCAGGCCGGCCGCGCCGCCGTTCTCGCCCGCCGACTGGATGCCCTGGGCCACACTGGCCTGCAGGTTGGAATTGCCACGCGAGCCGGCCAGGGCATCGGCGCGCTGCACGGTCTTGAGCAGCTCGCGGGTGTTGGCGTCGTACTCGATCGAGACAATGGCGGTCTTGACGATGGCCAGGCCACGGTCGGACTTCCATTGGTAACCCTGCTCGACGGCAGCGGACAGGCTCTGCGCAAAGCCGAGCGAATCCTGCTGCAGCTTGGTGATGCGGTTGCCCTTGCCGGGATCGTTCGTATACAGGCTGAAGGCTGGCGCGAGCGAGCCCACCACTTCATTGAACAGCTGGCTGGCGGCGGCGTTATCCAGATCGGTGAAATCGAACACCTGGCCGGGCTGGAGGTAGCTGGCCGGCACGAAATTCTTCACGAACAGGATCGGATCGACGATCTTCAGCGTGTACGAGCCGCGCGTGACCGCGCCGACCTGCGTGCCGAGGAAACCGTCATCCCAGTAGATTTCGGACTGCGTGCCGAAACGGTTGTCCGGCAGTTCCTTCAGTGAGACGAAGAACGCCGCCTGCTGCGACCCTGGCTGGCCGCCGAACTTGAAGCGCTCCCAGCTCTGCTTGATCAGCGGGCTGACGAACCCGTCGCCGGCGAAGATCGACTGCGAATTGGTATCGTCCGAGCGCCATTCATAGCCACCCGGTTCGGCAACGAAGCCGGTGATCGCGCCGTCCTGGAACAGCAGCAGGCCGTACCCTTCGGGCACGACGATCTTCGAGCCGTTGGTGATGATGTTGGAGGAGGCGCTGGTGTTGGAGCCGCGCCCGGCATTGGTGCCACGCGGCACCGCCGCGAACAGCGCTGCCGTGGAGGGCAGGCCCGTCGGCACGGTGTAGAAATCCTTCCACTGGTCGGCCAGAACGCCACCGACTGCCCCTGCCACTGCCTGACGAAGACCCATGACCCACTCCCTGCGATTCGTGGCCGGGCACCGTGCCCGCCATGCTCGTCTGACTATATCAGCAGCCAGCGCGCCGGCAGTGGCGCCGCGGATCCCGCCGCGGTGCCGGGTCAGGTAGCGGCTGCATCCAAACGGCTCTGCCGCCCGTAGACCGCCCATGAACCCCAACTCGCCGATCGCCCGGAAGTGGCCTACGATGGACGCTGACCTGCCTGCTGCAAGGATGACGCCCTTCGAGGTTGCCCGGATGACTGCCGCGCCTGCTCAACACCCAGTGGAGCTGAAAGCCTGGGCTGCGGACGTGGCGGCGGTTGCCAGTACGCGGGATCGTGAGTGTTTCATGCGGATCTACGATCACTTCATGCCGCGCCTGTGCCGATATCTGAACGGGCTGGGCGCGCCCCACGGCGTGGCCGAGGACCTGGCCCAGGAGGTCCTGCTCAAGTTGTGGAACCGCGCCGATCTCTACGATCCGATGCGGAGCAGCCTGGGCACCTGGCTGTACCGGGTGGCCCGCAACCTCCATATCGATCGCGTGCGGCGCGAGCACATCTGGGTGCATGCCCATGACGTGGTCGAGCAGGCGGCAGAGCAGGACGACGGGCGCGGCTCTCTGGCCGAGCTGCACACCGAGCATGTCCGGCTCAAGCAACGGCTGGATGAACTGTCCGCCACCCAGGCACGGTTGATCCGGATGTCCTATTTCGAAGCAAAGACCCATGCCGAGATCGCCAACGAGTTGAACATGCCGCTGGGCACGGTGAAATCACATATCCGGCGGGCCTTCCTGCAACTGCAGGCGTTGATGGGAGAGCAGCGATGAATCCTCGCCACCATCTGGATCCGGCCACCGTGCTGGGGTTTGCGACCAGTACGTTGGCCCCGGAGATGTCCGTGGTCACCGCTGCCCACCTGGAAGGGTGCGCCCACTGCCGGGAGCAGCTGCGTTCGGCCGAGCGTTTGGGGGGCGTGTTGCTGGAGCAGCAGTTGTCGCCGCCGCCCGAGGAGAATCGCCAGGCAGCACTGCGCGAGGCGATGCTGGGCCGGCTTGATGCGCCGGCACGTCCTCCGGTGGCGCGGGAGGGTGCGGAACCGGGCCACGCGCGGGTGCACGATCCGGATCAACTGCCGGCCGCACTGGCACCGCATTTCGGGACGTCCTACCGCTCGCTGAAATGGCGCTGGATGGCGCCGGGTGTCCACTGCATCCGTGCACCGGCGCACCCGTCGTTGATCATGCTCAAGATCGCCCCCGGCAAATGCCTGCCCATGCACAGCCATGGCAACAGCGAGCTGACCCAGATTCTCCGCGGCGCTTATGACGATTCCCTGGGGCATTTCGCCCCCGGCGATGTGGCCGATCTGGACAGCGACGTCGAGCATCAGCCCGTGACCACCCCCGGTGTGGCGTGCATCTGTGTGTCAGCGCTGGATGCGCCGCTGGTCTTCAGCGGGTGGTTCGCGCGCAAGCTGCAGCAGGTGTTCAAACTCTGACGGGGCGCGGTGTGATCGCGGCCTGTTCGAACACCTGCATCACCGCGGCCGGCGCCATGGGCCGGGCAAGCAGGTAGCCCTGCACTTCATCGACCCCCATCGCGGCCAGTACATCCACCTGCGCCTGATGCTCGACCCCCTCGGCCACGGTGAGGTAGCCCAACTCGTGGGCCAGATGATGGATGGCCGAAACTTTGGCGCGCGCGCGCGAACTGCTGGCGATGCCGTCGATCAGTGACTTGTCCAGCTTGACCGTGTGGATGGGAAGGTCGGACAGGTAGCTGAAATTGCTGTAGCCACTGCCGAAGTCATCGATCGCCACCGTGATGCCGGCCTGTGCCATCGCCGCGATGTGGCCGATGGCCGGCGATCCCGGGCGCAGCCATTCGCCTTCGGTGATCTCCAGTTCGATCATCGAGAACGGCAGCGCCCTGTGCTCCAGCTTGCTGCGGATGTCCTGCCAGGCCGAGGCATTGGACAGATAGCTGCTGGACAGGTTGATCGAGACCGGAATGTCCTGTCCTTGGGCGCGCCACGCCTGGACCTGATCCAGCGCGGTGTCCAGGACCCAGTGGGTGACCTCGTCCATCAGCGCCGTCCGCTCGAAGACCGGAATGAACTCGCCCGGGCTGATCGGCCCCAGGGTAGGGTGGGTCCACCGGATCAACGCTTCGGCGGAGACCGGGCGCCGACCGTCCAGGGTGAAGCGCGGCTGGTAGTCCAGGTGGAAGTCACCGGCCTGCAGCCCGCGTTCGGCATCCGAGGCCAGGCGGTAGGCACGGTGCATCGTGTCGTCGCGCTGTTCGGAGTACCAGCAGAACGGCTGTCGGGCATCGAACGCACCCTGCGTGCTGACCAGCAGCCGTCGCAGCAGGTCGTGGCTGTCCTCTTCGTCCGGATCGACGGCACAGATGCCGGCATGGAAGCGGGGTGACATCGGGACCGCCGCGGCCATCAGCGGACGCAGCATGCGCGTTCTCAACTCCAGCACCAGGGCCTCGACCTGCGCCGGGGCCGGCATGTCGACCACGAAGGCGAAGCGCGTCACCCCCACGTGGTAGACCGTTGCCACGCCCTCCAGCGCGGCTCGCAAGCGGACGCCTCCGCGCCGGATCAACGCCTCCAGCGGGCGCAGCCCGAGCACCTGACCGACCTGGTTGGCCCGCGGAATGTCGAGGATGTCCACGGCAACGGCATACGCGGTTCCATCGGCGCAGCGCGCAAGGATACCGGGCAGATCCGCATGGAACTGGTGCCGGCTTGGCAGGCCGCTGACCGGGTCCAGCCGACCGGACATCGCCCGCAGCTCCAGCTGCGCGACCACCAGTTCGGCCAGGGTGCTCAGTTGCTCCTGATCCCCCTGATCGAACGTGCGCGGGCGCGTGTCCATGATGCAAAAGGCCCCGATGGGCACGCCGTTCTTGGCCACCAGGGGGGCGCCGGCGTAGAAGCGCAGATGCGGGCTGTGGGTGACCAGCGGGTTGTCCCGGAAGCGGGGGTCCTGCTGGAGATCGGGCACCACCAGCACGCCCTCGGAGGTGACGGCGTGGGCGCAGATCGAGGCGCGGATGTCGGTCTGCGCCATGGGCAGGCCGATCCGGGAAAGGAAGCGCTGCTCCACATCCCCGAGGATGGAGACGAACGCCACCGGGGCATCGAAGGTGTACCCGGCAAGTGCCGTAAGCCGGTCCAGCGCCGGCACGGATGCCAGGCCATCGAGCTGCATGGCACTGAGGACCGCGCTGCGTTCGTCGCGTTGTGAGGTGGGGGGAGTCATTCCACGCTATACGGACGAAACACGCCCCTGGATGCGCTTACCAGTCGGTCGGCGCGTAGTCCTTCAGGAACTGGCCCCAGACATGTTCGCCGGTGTTGAACCCGTGGATGATCGGATCAACGATGCGCGCAGCGCCGTCGACGATATCCAGCGGCGGATGGAAGCGCTCTTCCTTCACCTTCTTGGCCGCGATGTCCGCCGGATCCTCGTCGGTCACCCAGCCGGTGTCCACACTGTTCATGTGGATGCCGTCGTTCTGGTAATCGGCGGCCGAGGTGCGCGTCATCATGTTCAACGCGGCCTTGGCCATGTTGGTGTGCGGATGGCGGGTGGTCTTGAAGTTGCGGTAGAACTGCCCCTCCATCGCCGAGACGTTGACGATGTGCTTGTCACGCTCAGGCGTGCGCAGCATCAGCGGCTTCAGGCGCGCATTGATGATGAACGGCGCGATGGCATTGACCAGCTGGGTTTCCAGCAGTTCCACCGACGGCACTTCGGCCATCAGCATGCGCCAGGAGTTGCGACCGCGCAGATCCACCTGCTGCAGGTCCTGATCCAGCCGGCCATCCGGGAACAGATGCTGCTGGGCGACCAGCTCATCCTCCAGCAGCGGGACCTGCGACAGCTCGGCGGCACGGGTCAGACCATTGGCGGCATTGAAATCACGCCCCTGGACCACCGGCAGCGCGGCCGAGGCGGTGGTGCCGAGCAGTTCGGCACTGCGCAGGCCCTCGTAATCGCCGATCAGCTTGCGCAGCGTCTCGGGCACCTCATGCAGCGCGGCGGTTTCGCCGGCCATCATGTGCGCATAGAACTGCGGCGGGCGGCGGACCGTCTGGCAGGCGTTGTTGATGATGAAATCCAGACGCGAACGGGTGGCCAGCAGCTCGTTGCAGAAGGCCTCCACGCTCGGGGTATGGCGCAGGTCCAGGCCGTACACCTGCAGGCGGTGGCCCCACACGCCGAAGTCCGGCTCTTCGGCGTAGCGCGCGGCCGAATCCCGCGGGAAGCGCGTGGTCACGATCAGCTCGGCACCGGCCCGCAGCAGCTTCAGGCCGGCCTGGTAGCCGATCTTGACCCGGCCGCCGGTCAGCAGCGCGACGCGGCCGGTGAGGTCCGCCGTCTCGGTGCGCTTGACGAAGTTCAGCTCGGCGCAGGCCGGGCACATCTGGTCATAGAAGTGGTGCAGCTGGGTGAACTTCTGCTTGCAGACATAGCAATGGCGCAATTCCGGGGAATGCACCGGTTCCGGCGTGGCCGCCGCATTCTCGCCGTTGGAGGCGTCATGCAGGCCGGCCGCGTGCGGCGGGAAATAGTTCGGGGTGCTGAACACCGGCTTGCGGCGCAGGGCGCGGATACCGGTCTGCGCCAGCAGCGCCTCGGACTTGGCCACCTTTTCCTGGTGCCGCGCCTTGGCCTGCTGCTTCAGCTTGGCCCGGCGGGCCTTGGGCTCGGGGTGATACACCTTGGCCACCACCTGGTGCAGGCGCACGCGGTCTGCTTCGGGCAGCGTATCGAGCACGCTGCGGTCGGCTTCGATGGCCTCCAGCAGGTCCAGCGCGGTGCGCAGGCGGTCGGTCAGGGGCAGGTCGTCGTCGGCAAGGGGCAGGGCGGTGGTATTCAATTCGGATCCGGAAAGCAGCAGGAAGACAGGCATGGGCCGCCGCGCGACGGCCCCTGATGGGGGCATCCGCCAGCAGCCCGGGGCATACGGTGGGTGGCTATTGTCCCTGATCCTGAGTCTGCTTGCTTTCCCGTCGCCATCAACCTGAATGGAGAAAGCGTGTGCGGGCCGAAACACGTGGCGTCAGGGCCTCTGGCGGCAGCGGTGTCGTTCTGGATCGGCGGCCTCGCGCTGCCGTACGGTGACGACGGCATCGGGCACTGCTGCTCATTGACCTCAGTCCACCTGCCGCGCATCGCATCGCGTTGGACGCTCGATGCCCCGCCACTCAGTGCCCGAGTGACGCCTGAAGCGCCGTCGCCAGCGCCGCGTCACCGTTGACCAGTTCCGCCCATTTCAGGGTCACACCGTTCCGCTTGCCCTTGGGCACCAGCTTCAGGCCCTCCGGATCAAGGGTCAACGTATAGACCTCGTCGTCGATCTGGACTTCCCGGCGGAGTGGTTTATCGAGTGGCGTCATGACGTGCTACGGCTTCGGCGGCGATTCGCGCTTCGGCTCCGCACCGGTCCCGGTGCCATGCCCGGAGTCCTGCTGTTCGGAGGCGGCTGTACCACTGCCGCCCCCGGGCACGTTACGGGCGGGCTCACTGCCTGCCGCCGGGGCAGGCTGCTCGATGGTATCGGCGTGCTTTCCCTGATCGGTAGGCTCGGCCTGATTGCAGGCCGACAACGCCATCGCCGCGAGGGCACTGAACAACAGGGTTCGCATGGCAACTCTCCGGAACTGAGACTAGCCCGCGTTGTAGCGCTGATTCCGTGCGCGGTGCGTGAGTCATCACTTATCACTCCGTGATGACAGACAGGGGGAGTAGCCTTGTCGCCGTCGAAGCTTAGCCGTTCCGTGGTCTACGGGCGGGGAGCCGGCGTGTTACGGAGCAGAGTTCACATCATGAGTATTCCCGAGGGATTGGACGAGCATCGTCGGGGGCAAGGCCTCACACGACGAGGCTTCCTTCTTGCGGTCGGTTCGGTTTCACTGCTCGCAGCCTGCCGTGACAAAGCGCCTGCCGTTGCAGGGCCGGCCGCAACAGCGCCCGCGGCCAAGACCGACACCGCCTTCCTCGAGCTCTCTTACGCGCTGACCGGTAGGACCGATCTGGACCCGGCCACGGCCGACCGGATCGAGCAGGCGTTCGCCCATCTTCAGCCCGAGCTGCATGCGCAGTTCCCCACCCTGGTCACTCTTGCAGGGCAGGTGACTGGCGCACAGGCGCTGATCGCGGCGGCGGGCGACGCGAAACCCGCCGCTTTGGCCGTCATCACCGCGTGGTACACCGGCACCGTGGGCAAAGGCGTGCACGCCGTGACCGTGTCCTACCGCGATGCGCTGATGCAGCGCTGCGTGGATGACGGTCTTTCACCACCGACCTACGTCCAAGGCGGCCCCGGCTGGTGGACGGCTGAGCCGCCGGCCCCGATTCGCGCCCACGCCTGAGCCTGCGCAGTCCTTTTTTCCCTGTTATCGATCTGGAACCCCTCTCATGAAAGCTCCGGTTTTCCGTGATGGCGACGCCGATGCCGACGTCGTGATCGTCGGTTCGGGCGTCGTCGGTGCATTGATCGCCCACCAATTGGTGCGCGCCGGCAAATCGGTCCTGGTCCTTGAGGCCGGCCCCCGTCTGAACCGTTCCGACGTCGTTGAGAACTGGCGCAACGTCAGCTTCGAACGACGCATCGGCAGCGATTTCCAAGGCCCGTTCCCGCAATCGAAATTCGCGACGGCGCCACTGTATTTCCCCGCCAACGACTACGTCGGCCTGACCGGCCCCGATGCCAGCAGCTTCCATCAGGGCTTCATCAAGGCGGTTGGTGGCACGACCTGGCACTGGGCTGCCTCCTGCTGGCGCCATCTTCCGGTCGATTTCAAGATGCAGTCCGCCTACGGGGTCGGGCGCGATTGGCCGATCAGCTACGAGGACATCGAGCCGTATTACTGCCGCGCGGAGGAAGCCATGGGCGTCTCCGGGCCGAACGATCCCGCGCAGCAGAGCCCTTCGGAGCGCTCCAAGCCGTACCTGGCCGACATGATTCCGTGGGGCAACGGCGACAAGGTATTCGCCGAGGTGGTCAATCCGCACGGCTACAACCTGGTGCCGATTCCGCAGGGGCGCATGATCAAGCCCTGGAACGATCGCCCCGCGTGCTGTGGCAACAACAACTGCCAGCCGATCTGCCCGATCGGGGCGATGTACAACGGCGTCCATACCGTGCAGGCCGCCGAAGCGCTGGGCGCCAAGGTGCTGGCCGAAGCGGTGGCGTACAAGATCGACACCGATGCGCAGAACCGTGTCACCGCCATCCACTGGTATGACAGCGACAAGGTCAGCCACAAGGCCACCGGCCGCAGTTTCGTGATCGCCTGCAATGCGCTGGAGACGCCGCGTCTGCTGCTGCTCGCCGCCAATGAGCAGAACCCGAACGGCATCGCCAATTCGTCCGATCAGGTCGGCCGCAACATGCTGGACCACTCCGGCTTCCACTGCTCCTTCATTGCCGACCGCCCGATCTGGCTGGGGCGTGGCCCGGCGCAGTCCAGCTGCATGGTCGGGCCGCGTGACGGCGCGTTCCGGTCGGAATACTCTGCGACCAAGATCATCCTCAACAACATCAGCCGGGTGGCGATCGCCACCGACCAGGCACTGAAAATGGGGCTCGCCGGTGAGGCGCTGGACGCGGAAATCCGACGCCGCGCGATCTACGGGGTGGATCTGTCGATCAGCCTGGAGCCGCTGCCCGACCCGAGCAACCGGCTGACGCTGTCCACGACCCGCGTCGATGGCCATGGCCTGGCCTGCCCGGACATCCATTACTCGCTGGGCGACTACGCGCGCAAAGGCTACGACAAATCCTGCGATCAGCTACGGCACATCGGCACGCTGTTCAACGCCGAAGAGTTCGTGATCACCACGGCGCTCAATGCCAACAACCACATCATGGGCTCGACCATCATGGGCGCGGATCCGCGCGATTCCGTGGTCGATGGCGATTGCCGCGCGCATGATCACCCAAACCTGTGGCTCCCAGGTGGCAGCGCGATGGTGTCGGCCAGCGTCGTCAACAGCACCCTGACCATGGCCGCGCTTGCCCTGCGCGCGGCCGATGCCATCGAGCGTGCGGCATGAAGACGGCCCTGCTCATCGCATTGGGCCTGCTGGCCGGCGTCAGCCAAACCGCGCGCGCTGACGACACCATCGAACGTGGGCGCTACCTGTCCGTGGCTGCGGACTGCGTGGCGTGCCACACCAGCCCGAGGCAGGGCAAGCCCTACGCCGGCGGCTACGCGATCGCCTCGCCGCTGGGTGAGATCTGGGCGAGCAACATCACTCCGTCCAAGTCCCACGGCATCGGCAACTACACGGAGGCCGATTTCGCCCAGGCCGTGCGCGAAGGTGTACGCAAGGACGGCGCCCACCTCTATCCGGCGATGCCGTACACCTCCTACGCCAAGCTGACCGACGAGGACATCCACGCGCTGTACGTCTATTTCATGCAGGCGGTCGCACCGGTCGATGAGGAGGCACGTACCACCGAACTGCCATTCCCCTTCAGCGTGCGCTCGTCCATGGCGGTGTGGAATCTGCTGTTCCTGGACAAGACCCCGTTCAAACCGGATCCGGCACAGAGTGCGCAGTGGAATCGGGGTGCCTACCTGGTGGAAGGGTTGGCGCACTGCTCCAGCTGCCACAGTCCACGCGGGTTGATGATGCAGGAGGTGGGCGGCAAAGCCTTCGCCGGTGGTTCGCTGGGCGATTGGTATGCGCCCAACATCACTTCGCACCCGATCAGCGGGATCGGCGGGTGGACCGATGACGAACTGGCCCAGTACCTGAAGACCGGCCGGGTTGAGGGCAAGGGGCAGGCCGGTGGCGGTATGGCCGAAGCGGTGACGAACAGCCTCTCCAAACTGCGCGATGAAGACATCCGTGCCATCGTGACTTACCTGCGCACCGTGCCTGCCGTGGCCGACAAGGACGCCACGCGTGCGGCCTTTGCCTGGGGTGACCCCACCGCGGCGCCGGGCGAACAACCGGTGCGTGGCACCAATGCCCCCCTGGCCTCCGGTGCAGTGCTGTATTCCGGGCTGTGTGCAAGCTGCCATGGCCCCAAAGGGGAGGGCAGCAAGGACGGCTATTACCCCTCGCTGGTGCACAACAGCACCGTCGGCATGACCCGGCCGCAGAATCTGGTGGCCACCATCATCGGCGGCATCGACCGCGAGGTGGACGGCCAGCACGTAGTGATGCCGCACTTTTCGGAAGGCTCGTACGTGCAGGCGCTGAGCGATGCCGATGTCGCGGCGGTCGCGAGCTATGTGCGGACCAGCTTTGGGCCCGGTGACCAGGTCACGGAAGCCCAGGTCGCGCTGATCCGCGATGGCGGTGAGAAACCGCTGCTGGCCAAGATCGCGCGCCTGTGGCTGCCGCTGCTCATCCTCGGGCTTGCGGCGTTCGTGGTGGTGATCCTGATGGTGCGACGCGCCTGGAAGAAACGCAGGCTGCGGAGGGCCTCGACATGAAACACACCCCTTATCTGATCAGCCTCGGGCTGATGGCGATCGCCGCCAGCCTACCGGCCTGGGCCGCCGCCAGCGATGCGCCCACGCCCAAACCGGTGGACACCATTGCCCAGACCCCGCTCAGCGCGGACTGGGCGGCCCGGATCTGGCTGCAGGACCGGGGCGTGACGCCGAGCGCCCGCATCGTGATTGCCACGGGCGTCAACAGCGACGGCTACAAGGGCACCGGCTGGTCCACCGCCGAGCACGTTGATTTCGGTGCCATGATCGATACCGGCAAGGCCTTCGGCTTCGACGGCACGATGCGGGTGGTGTTCTCCGACCGCTTCGGCAATGCGGTCAATGACCGCTCGACCGGTTCCTACGTGCAGAACCAGGCGTTCTATGGCCAAGGGCAGAACCTGCGCTTCAACGAACTCTCCTACGAGCGCTGGCTGCTGGACAAGCGGCTGAGCCTGAAGGGCGGCTTCTACTCGATGGGCAACGACTTCGGCGGCTTGCCGTACACCTGCAATTTCAACAACAACGGCCAGTGCGGGCATCCGCTGGGGCCGATCTACAGTTCCGGCTGGCTCGACAACCCGACTGGTCAGTGGGGCATGCGGGTGAAGTGGGCCGATCCCTCAGGCTGGTACGCACAGACCGGCATTTACGATGTCGTGCCGATGCGCAAGCAGGAGGGCAGTGGCTTCCGCGTGTCCGACCGCGGCAAGACCGGCCTGTTCCTGCCCGTGGAAGTGGGCTACAGCCACCGCAACACCGGCGAGCATTACGGCGGTACCTACAAGGCCGGCTACTACCTGGATACCTCTAACGCCGACGACATCGGCAATCCGGCCGCGCCGCGCGCTTCGCATCGCAGCGGTTCGTACATCCAGCTGGCGCAGCGCGTGCTGAAGCCCGAAGGCGACACCGTGCGCGGCCTGTCGGTATTCGGCGTGGCCACGCGTGCCGATGCCAAGACCGGACTCATGCGGTATTCGTGGGAAGCCGGCCTGAGTTGGCGCGGTGTGGTGGCCCCACGCGAGGATGATGTGCTCAGCCTGGCGTGGACCCGGCTGGACATCTCCGACCGCCTTGCCCAGTACCAGCGCATCACCGGCAAGGACGTGCAGAGCAACGAGCAGTTCGTGGAGCTCAATTACGGTGTGCAGGTGACCCCGTGGCTGATCCTGCGGCCTGCGGTGCAGTATGTGGCCCGGCCGGGGGCGTATGAGAGCCGGCCGGACAGCTGGGTGTTCACGCTGCAGGCGCAGGCGACGTTGTGATCACGCGGGACGGTCGTCCAATGCACGCACGCTCCACATCCGGGTGCCTAAAGTGATGCCCACACCATCGAGGCTGGCACGCGTGAATCCGCAGACGACCGTTTCCCCACCGTTTCCCCGCCGCGCGATGCCCGACAGCTGCCACTTCGACCTGCTGGATGTGAGCGCGCTGCAGGATCCCTGCAGCGGCCGCATCGTTCACCTGTATTCGATGGTGGCGCGCTGCCTGTCGTGTGAGGTGATCTTCAAGGCGCAGGAAGGCGCTGGCTTTGTCAGCAACGCGGCCGCGCGGGTACTGCGTTGCCCCACCGGCTGCGGCGAGCAGTCGCTGAAAGCCGCCACCCTGCGCCAGTGGACGCCGAAAGCCGCCTGAGACGGATGTAGCGTCACGGCAGCCCGACGACACGGTTGCACCGTTAGCGCATCAGCATCGCTACAGCAGCAGCAACGCCACGATCAGCGCCGGCGGCATCACCAGTATCCCCAGTTTGAAGAACTGCAGGGCGCTGACGTTCTCGCCCTCCCGCCGCAGCGCGACCAGCCACAGCATCGTGGCGAGCGAGCCGGTGACCGACAGGTTCGGCCCGAGATCCACGCCGATCAGCAGCGCCGCGCGCGTCTGCGCCGGCAAATCAGCCATCTGCCCCAGTGATCCGGCGACCAGCCCGATGGGCAGGTTGTTGGCCAGATTGCTCGCCATGGCGGCGGCAATACCCGCAGCCCAGCCGGCCTCGCTCGGCGAGGTTCGTGCGAGTGCTTCCAATGCATGCGCGGCCGTGCGGATCACGCCGGTCTGCGCGACGGCTTCGACCAGCACGAACAAGCCTGCCACCAGCGGGAGCACCCCCCAGGCGACGTGCCGAAGTATCGACATGGCACTGCGCCGCTGGCGCAGGCGAACCGCCGCCAACGTGAGCGCACCGGCGCAGAAGGTGGTCAAGCCGAGCGGGCCGTTCATCGCCGAGGTCGCCAGCAGCACGATGCCGGTGAGCCCGACACCGATGGCGCACAGGCGACCGCCCTCGGACAGGGCGCGCTGCTCGATCCGCTCCGCCAGCGGGTGCGCGATCTCACGGCGCTGAGCCAGGCGCAGCACCAGGTACGTCATCGCGATCGCGGCCAGCGACGGCAGGCTGAACTGCCGCAGCCACTCCGGCAGCGAGGGCATGTGGCTGCCGAACACCACCAGGTTGGCGGGGTTGGAGATCGGCAGCACGAAGCTGGCTGCGTTGGCAATGAACGCGCAGACGAACAGGTAGGGCAGAGGATTGGCGCGGGCCGCTTTGCAGGCGGCGTACACTGCCGGCGTGAGCACCACGGCAGTGGCGTCGTTGGACAGGAAAATGGTCACCAGCGTGCCGACCAGGAAGACCAGGTCAAACAGGCGCCGTCCAGACCCCTTGGCATGCTGGACGGCATACATGGCCAGCCAGTCGAACAGGCCTTCGTGACGTGCCAGCTCGGCCAGCACCATCATGCCGATCAGGAACAGGTAGACGTCGCCGCCTTCCGCCACTGCCGCGAGGGCCGTGGGCACGGGTACCAGGCCGGTTGCCACCAGCAGTACAGCTGCGCCCAGCGCCCAGACATGTTCGGGGATCCGCCAGGGACGGAAGATGACACCGCTGGTGGCAACAGCGGTCACTATCCAGATGATCAGGGAGGGTGTGGGGACGTGCATGGAGGGGTTGCTTAGGCACACAGCTTGGCGAACGCGACATCATACCCAGCGGACGAGGGGATCACGCCTGCGCGCCCAGATGAAGCACCCTGGATACGTCGCGTTTGCCAACGCGTTAAAATGGCCCACCGCCGACGCCGTTCCAAGGCCCATCGCAATGCCTTACGCCACCCGCGACGCGATCCAGCGTCTGCGCGACCAGATCCCCACCTTCCGCTGCATCGTGGGGTGTACGGACTGTTGTGGCCCGGTCACCGCCTCCAGCGAGGAAGTGGCGCGGCTGCCGGTCAAGAGCGATGCCGAGCACGCTGCCGCGCTGGCGGACCTGAGCTGTCCCTATCTGGGCAAGCAGGGCTGTGAGGTCTACGAAGAACGTCCCTTGATCTGCCGCATGTTCGGGACGACTCCGAGCCTGCGCTGCCCCAACGGCCAGCGGCCGGTCTACATGCTGGATGAATCGGTGGAGAAAGAAATCCATCACTTCCTGCGCAGCACCCGGCAGGTGCTCATCTAGCAGCGCGAGGCCTCCAGCGAGGCCCAGGATCAGTTCGACCTGCGGGCACCCAGCCGCCATATCGCCAGACCCCCGTACAGCACCAGCAGCGCGAGCAATGTCCAGAGCTCGTGGCTGACTTCACCCAGGCGGGCATCCATCTGATTCAACCGCACCATCAGGTTGATGCCGGGGGTGGTGGGCAGCAGGTGCGCCAGCGCGACCAGCGCCGGCGGCGAAGTGACCGCCGGCCAGGACAGGTTGGCCAGGAAGAACAACGGTATCGAGCAGGCGATCACGACCTGGAACGCACGCTCGCGGGTAGCGAAGAAACTGCCGACGAACAAACCGAATGCCACCGTGGCGGCGATGAACAAGGTGCCGCCCAGCAGCTGCCCGAGTGGATTGCCACCGCGCGGGTAATCCTGCACCCACGCGGTGAAACCGGCGTAATAGAGCAGCCCGAGCAGGCCGATGGCACCGAAGCCCACCGCCATGCCGGCCAATGTGGGCAGATCGAAACGCAGGCGCCGACCCAGCGCCAACCGCCGGGCGCCAAGCAGCACGCCGATGCCCATCAGCAGCGTCTGATGCACGATCAGCTCGGCCACGCCGGGCACGATGGCGCTGCCGTACCCTTCCTGCGTGTTGAACAGCGGCCGCTGCACCAACGTGATCGGCGGTGCCTGGGGTGCCCCCATGAACGCCGCCTGGGACACGGCCGCCTCGCGCGCGAACGCGGTCAGGGCCTCGGCCACGCCGCCGAGCACCCAACTGGCGCGGCCAAGGTAGGCACCGTTGCCCATCAACACCAGATAGCCGTGGCCGCCGCGCAGGACGTCCCGTTCAAGGTTGGCCGGAATCAGCAGAATGCCCTCGGCCCTGCCGGCCTCCATCTCGTCGCGGGCCTGGTCGATGCTGGCCGGCTGATCCACGATGCGTACCGTGTGCAGCGCGTCCACCCGGCGCAGCAATTCCCGACTGGTGGCGCTCTGATCATGGTCGACCACCACGATGGGCAGGTTGCTGGCCACCTGGTGGCGGTAGGCGGCCGGGTAGAAGAACGAGTACAGCACTACCGCGCCGACCATCAGCACGACGGCATAGCGATCGGTAAGCACCGTGCGCAGGGTCAGGCGCAGGCTGTCGACGAAGCGCTTCATGCACGGGTCTCGCGCGGTGCACCCGGCAGCACCGGATCGGCGTTGCGCGCGGCCGCCATCAATCGCCAGCCACCGATGCCACCGGCCACCAGCACCATCAGCAGCAGCGTGCCCAGCGGCCACAGCGAGACACTCCACGGCGCGCCGACGAACTGCTGCTGGGTCTGCAGCTTTACGTAGGCGGTCAGCGGCAGCAGGAGATTCCAGATACGGGTGAACAGCGGCGCATCGACCACCGGGAACGTGGCCCCGGAAAACGCCAGCGCGGTACCGATGCTCAAGCCGATCGCCGACAGTGACGTGCCCATGTCCCGGGTGAGCCCGACGAACAGCAGGGCCACCGCCGCGCAGGCCAGGTAGAACAGCGGCTGCCCCAACATCAGCAGCAGGGCACTGCCGGCGATGCCGTCGCCACGGAGCAGGGCAAGGTAAAGCACCCCAAGCGCACCGTAGACCGAGAACAGCAGCACGTACGGCACGACCTTGCCGGCGATCGCCGACCATGGGGCATCGCCGAGCCATTCGCGCAGGTGCCCGTCACGCACTTCGCGCCCCAGACTGGCCGCGACCGTCAATGCCAGCCCCAGCGACAGCACGGCCGGGAACAGCAAGGGCAGCAGGAACAACTCATAGCTGCGCGCCGGGTTGTGCAGGATGTCCGACTGCACCGCGATCGGCGGCGCGCGCAGCTTGCCCGGGCCCACCTGCTTGCCGATGCGCTCGCCCAGCAGCCGCGCATTCCAGGCGCTGACCGCTTCGACGATATCGCGCACGGCCGATTGGCCGGTGGTGAGGTAGGTGGCGTTGTAGTACGCGAACACCGTGCCCTGTTCGCCGCGCAGTGCCTGCCGCGTGGCATCGCGCGGCACCAGTACGACTGCAAAGACGTCCAACCGGCGCAGCTGCGATTGCGCCTCGGCCAGGCTGGACGGCTGGCTGGCCACGCTGACGCCGGGACTGGCATCGAGCATGCGGGCCAGCTGTCTGCTTTCCGCGCTGCGGTCCAGGTCGACGATGGCGATGGGGATATCGCGCATCACCGAGGCGGCAAACAGCCAGGCCATCACGCCCAGCATCAGCGCCGGCAGCAGGGTGATCAGCAGCAGATCGGCACGATCGCGGCGCAGGTGCTGAAGCTCGCGCTGGAACGACGCCGCAGCGCTCGCCCACACCGGCCGGCTCATCCCTGCGGCCACCCGAACAACACGCTCATCCCGGGGCGGAAGCCTTCCACCGGGGCGACCGGGCGCAGCCGGATTTCGAAGCTGCGCACGTCATACCCGGAGGACTGCCGGGTGGCACGCCACGTGGCGTAGTCACCGGCGGGATTGATGAAATACACCTCGAATTCCGCATCACGATCCAGCGCGGGCACCGTGCCGCGCAGACGGGCGCCGACCTTCAGGCCCCGCATCTGCGATTCGCGCAGGTTCACCGAGACCCACATGCGGTCGATGTCGACCAGCGTGAAGACCGGGTAGCCGGCCGGCACCAGCTCGCCGATATCCGACATGCGCTTGTTGATCTCGCCGGCCACGGGCGCGCGGCCATTGACCTCCTCGCGGGCGGCGTTCACTTCGGCAACCGCGCCCTGCGCCTGGCGCACCTGACCCTGTGCGGCGCGCTTGTCCTGGTCGCGTGCGCCCGCCAGTGCCTGGTCGTACTGGGCGCGTGCGGCATTGGCCAGCTCGCGCGAGCTGCGCGCCTGGGCCAGTGCTTCATCACGTTTCTGGCGGGTCATCACCCCTTCGTTGAAGAGGTTCTGCACGCGCTGATAGGTCGCATCGGCCAGGGTGGCACCGGCCTCGGCACGTTTCCAGTTGGCCTGCGCGGCGCGGATGTCCTCGCTGCGCGCGCCTTCATCGGCTTTGTCGGCCACCGCACGCGCCGCTTCGAGTGCACCGTGCGCCTGTTCCTCCTTGGCAGCGACTTCCGGGCTGTCCAGCACGAACAGCACCTGACCGGCGGCGACCCGGTCACCCTCGCGTACCTTCAGCTCGGCCAGCCGGGCGGTGATCTTCGCGGCCACGTTGATGGTGTCGGCGTCGGCCATGCCCTGCAACTGTTCGGCCGGGGTGCGCCAGGCCAGCCACAGCCCGACCACCACCACGATCGCCAGCACCAGCCCGATGAGGAGGCCGACCTTGCGTTTTTTCGGCGGCGGCGCGTCGGCCGGTGCCTGCAATGTGTCATTCATGCGTGATCACCTCGTCGCCCCGGCGGCGGAATTCTTCATATCGGTCCATCTGTCCACTGATCTCCAACAGCTGGGCCAGCGCCACGTCATATTGATAGGCAGCCTGTGCGCGTTCCACCTGCGCGCCGCCCAGCCCCAGGCGTGCATCGATCACATCCAGCGAGGTGGCCTGGCCCTCGCGGAAGGCCAGCTCCTGCAGGCGCAGGTTTTCGCGGTTCTGTTCGATGCTGCTGTCCAGCAGCAGGTACTGCTGGCGGGCGGTATCCAGTTCGTACCAGGCCTTGCGCACGCCCAGCGTCACCTGGTTCTCGGCCTCGCGCAGGCCGGCTTCGGCCTGATCCTGCTGCGCGCGGGCGGCGCTGATCTGGGCGGGGCGCGAGGTGGGGGAGAGGAAGGTGTACTTCAGGCCGATGCCGAATGCCCAGTCCGGGTCGGTGAGCATCTCGTCGCGGCGGCGGAAATCGTACTGGCCGAACAGGAAGATGGTTGGCTTGAGCTTGGCCTGCTGCACACGCACGCCTTGTTCGGCCTGCGCCACCACGGCCCGCAGCCGGGCAATCTGCGGCTGCCGGGCCTGTGCATCGCGTTCGAAGGTGGGCAGCGCACCGATCGGCGCGCGATGCACGAACAGAGGCGACAGCGGCCGGACTTCACCGCCGCTGCGCAACAGCGTGGCCAGTGCCGCTTTCAGGGTCTGCAGATCATTCAGCGATTTCTGATACTCGCGCTCGGCCTTGTCGCGGGCCACGTTGGCCTGCAGCCGCTGGGCGCGGGTGGCGAAGCCCTCGCGTTCCAGCTTCATCGCATCATCAAGGTGACGCTGCAGCCCATCGCGCACCTCGCGGCGCACGTCTACGGCCTGCTCGGCAAGACGCTGGCCGAAATAGGCCTGGACCAGCTGCACGCTCAGCGACTGGCGCTGCGATTCGCGCTCGGCGCTGGCCTGGTCGGTCGCGCCTGCCGCGGCCTGCTGGGCGGCAGGGATCAACCCACCGGTGTACAGCGGCAACACCGCCGTGACCACCGGGCGGGTGCGCCAATCGCGCTCGGTGAACTGCAGCGGCGAGTCGATACCGAACGCCTCGGCCACCGGGGCCAGCGAACCGAGGGGCAGGGTCAGCGTCTTCTGGAACTGCAGGCGGCGCACTTCACCGGTGATCTCCGGCAGGCGCAGCAGCCGGGTGGCGTCCTGCAGGTCCTGCTTGTTGCGCACCGACGCGTCCGCGGCGGCCAAGGCATCGGAGACCTGCTCCAGCCGCTGGTGCGACTGTTGCCAGTCCAATGCCGGGATTGCAGCGCCGTCGGGCGCGACCTGGGCGGCTGCAAACGCACTGCAGAGCATCAGGGGGAGACTGGTAAGTCCTTTTAACGCGCGCGTTGGCGGCCAATGCCGGCTCACGAGGGGGCAGCTCCATGGGGTGTGACGGCAAGAGGGTAGTGTGCGCCGCGTGAAGTGCGGGTCTTCACACATGTCGGTACCCTTGTTGTCTTTGCCCATCAATGGACTGACCGTGGACAAGCGCTACATCACTGCAGGCACGTTGGCCGTCATTATCTACCTCGCCGCCACAACTGCATCGGCACAGCCCATGTTGGACGAGAGCTGCACCGTGGCCAATGCCCGGGTCAGCCTGGCTGAACTGCATTGCAAAGCGGAGAACGCCAACGCGTGCGGATGCCGGTGGCCGATCGTATCCGGATGCCGCTGAAGTTCGAGATCGGCGGGCGGCAGAGGCCCGTCGACACCATGCACATCCCGGCGATTCCGCCCGCCGAATAAGGCGATCAGCCCGGCATCGATACCGCCATCGTCTTTGCCCCCGTGTGATCTGCGCGCTCAACCTCGCCCCAAACGACAGCGGGGTGGCGCACCGCACATTGACAATTCTCCCATCAGGACGTTTATATCCCATTCGGGATGATTGCCTGCCGCATGGGTCAGTCCTCCCTTGAACGCTCCCCGGGCCGGATCCGCGGGGCGGCACGCGCTTCAGTACGCCATTCAAGAGAGCACGACATGACAGCAGTAAAGGGTTGGCGGCGGTTTTGGCGATGGGTGAAGTGGATCCTGCTGGGTCTGCTCGCGCTCGTGATCCTTCTCCCCCTGGTCGGGGTGGTATACGAGGCGCTGGCGCGCCGCAATGCAGAGGTGGACCACCCGCTGCGCGGCCAGATGGTCGATATCGGCGGACGCCAGATGCATATCGAGTGTCGCGGCAGTGGCACCCCGACCGTGATCTTCGAGTCCGGCCTCGGCACGGGCGGCACGATGGACTGGACCCGGGTGCACGACCGGATCGCCGGCTTCACCCGCGCCTGTGCCTACGACCGCGCCGGCATCATGCGCAGCGATGCGAAGGACACCCCGCAGCGTGCGTCGGCCGTGGCCGATGACCTGCATGCCCTGTTGAAAGGCGCGGGCATCACCGATCCGCTGGTGCTGGTCGGCCACTCCATCGGCGGGCCGTACATCCGCACCTATGTGGGGCGCTACGGCGAGCAGGTTGCCGGGCTGGTGATGGTCGACCCCTCGCACCCGGATCAGATCGCCCGGCTCGGCAGCGTGGTGAGCATCGATGTCCACCCGAAGAAGGTGTCGCTGTTGATGCATACGGCCACCACACTATCGCGGACCGGCCTGGTGCGCTTCCTGTTCTCGCGCGCCGATCATGGCCCACGCCCGAAGGATGAGGCCGCGGAGATCACTGCCTTCTCCAGTGCCTCGGTCACGGGCGCGACCGCTGAACTCGACGGCTTCGACAGCACCATGGACGATGCCCGCGCGGTCACGTCGTTTGGCGACCGCCCGGTGATCGTGCTGACCGCGTTGAAACCGTTCAAGCCCGACGAGCTGAAGAAGATGGGCCTGACGGCGGAGGAGGGCGCGCGGTTCAAGCAGGAATGGCGCACCCTGCATGCCGAGCAGGCAGCCCTGTCCAGCCGTGGGCAGCAACAGATCGTGAGCGATTCCGGTCACTACATCCAGATCGATCAGCCTGACCGCGTCGTGGATGCGGTTCGCGAGGTCGTGGATGACGTGCGTGCGCAGGCGCGCACCGACAAGGAGATGAAATGATGAAGCGCACCCTGCTCTGGGCGGGCGTATCGATGCTGTTCGCCGCCAATGCGGCCGCCGCCGACTATGACCTGGTGATCCGCGGTGGACGCGTCCTCGACGGCGCCGGCAATCCGTGGGTCCGTGCCGATGTGGCGGTCAAGGAGGGGCGCGTGGTCCGGGTGGGTCAGGTCCCCGGGCAGGGCACCCGCGAGATCGACGCGACGGGGCGCTATGTGTCGCCCGGCTTCATCGACATGATGGATCAGTCCGGCGCGGCGCTGCTCAAGGATGGCGCGGCGGAGAACAAGCTGCGGATGGGCGTGACCACGCTGATCGGCGGCGAGGGCGGACCGCCGGTGCCTGCGGCGGGCATGCCGGGCTACTTCAAGCAGCTTGAAACGCAGGGTATCGCGGTCAACTTCGGCACGTACTACTCCTCCACCCAGGCCCGCGTGCATGTCATGGGCGATGCCGCCGGTGCGCCGACCAGCAAGCAGCTGGATGCCATGGGCGAGCAGGTGAAGATCGCGATGGAGGCCGGCGCGTTCGGTATCTCCAGCGCCTTGATCTATGCACCCAGCAGCTTTCAGAGCACCTCGGATCTGATCTCGCTGGCCAAGGTGGCCGCGCAATGCGACGGCTTCTACGCCACGCATATGCGTGATGAGAGCGAGGGCGTGGTCAAGGCGATCGAGGAAGCGATCGAGATTGGTGAGAAGGGCGGGGTCAAGGTGGAGATCTTCCACTTGAAGGCTGCCTATGCGCCGGAGTGGGGCAAGCTGATGCCGCAGGCACTGGCGACGATCAATGCCGCGCGGGACCGTGGCGTCGATGTAGCCGCCGATCTGTATCCCTACACCGCCGGCGGCACCGGGCTGGAAATCATCGCGCCGAGCTGGGTCTGGGCCGACGGGCTTGAGAAAGGTATCGAGCGCGTGCGCGATCCCAAGGTGCGCGAGCGCATGAAGAAGGAGGTCGCCGCCGGTTCGATGCCGGGCTGGTCGAACCTGGTGCATGCATCGGGTGGCTTCCAGAACGTGCGCCTGGCCAACAGCTTCAGTGACAAGTACCGTCGCTTCCATGGCAAGACGCTGGCCGAGATCGGTGCCGAGCTGAATCTGGATCCGGCCGATGCGGCCTGGGACATCGCGCTTGAAGGGCTGCCCAACCGGGCGGTCGCGCTGTATTTCATGATCAGCGAAGAGGATGTGCAGCTCGCGCTGCGCCAACCCTGGGTCAGCATCGGCAGTGATGCCGCCGCGGCGGTGAACTACGGCAGCGACGGTGCCATCGGCCTGCCGCACCCGCGCGCGTACGGCACTTTCCCACGCATCCTCGCCGAGTACGTCAAGCGGCGCCATGTGCTGACGCTGGAAGACGCGGTCCGCAAGATGACCAGCTGGCCCGCACAGCGGATGGGGTTGAGCGATCGCGGGTTGATCCGCGAGGGCATGCGCGCCGATATCGTGCTGTTCGATCTGGACACGCTGGACGATGTGGCGAGCTGGGATGCGCCCGCCGGCGCGCCGACCGGCATCGAAACCGTGATCGTCAACGGTGTGGTGAGCTTCGAGGGCGGCAAGCACACCGGCGCCCGGGCGGGCTCTGCGCTGCGCCACCCATGCCGCGCGCGGTGATCCACGTGCGCGCCTCAACAGACACAGGACACACCTCATGATCCGACACGCCTCCGGCTGGAGTCTTCTCTCTCTGGCGCTCGCCGCCTCCGCGCCGGCACTGGCCGCCGCACCACCGATCACCAGCGCGGAGGATCTGGGCACCGCGGTCTCGGCACAGATCGCCTGCGCCGGCATTTTCGTGGCCAACCGCGCTAAGGCCGACGTGCTGCGCGATGACATCCACGCACTGGCGCCGTTCACCAGGACGGTGGCGCTGGCGGTCGATCGCAAGGCAGGCACGGTCACCGCCTCCGCGCCTGGTACGGCCACCCGGACGGCGTTGCATCGCCCGGCGGTCGGCTGCACGCTGACCACGGGCGACGTGCCGCTCACCGCGCTCAAGGCCCAGGCGGCCCAGCTCACGCCACTATCGCCACTGGCGGCGCGGCCGTGGCCGCAGGGCGACCGCCCGGTGCCGGCGCTGCAGGCCGCCGCAGAAGCGAAGCTCGACCGTGCCGCACTGGACGCGGCCGTGAGTGCGGCCTTCGATGAGCAGAACGTGGGCGGTTACCCGGACACCCGTGCGATCGTGGTGGTGCAGGGTGGGGCGATCGTTGCCGAGCGTTACGCGCCCGGCTTCAACCAGAACACCCGCATGCTGGGCTGGTCGGCCACCAAAAGCATCATGGGCACGCTGGTTGGCCTGCTGGTGGATGACGGCGTGCTCAAGCTGGATGACCCCGCCCCGGTGCCGGAATGGAAGGGCGAAGGCGATCCACGTGGCGCGATCACGCTGCGCCAGCTGCTGACGATGTCGAGCGGGTTGGCCTTCGTCGAGAGCTACAAGCCCGGCAACGAATCGATCAAGATGCTGTTCGAAGCCGGTGACATGGGCGCGCTGGCCGCCGCGATGCCGCTTGAACATGCGCCAGGCACGCACTGGAGCTATTCCTCGGGCACGACCAACATCCTCTCGCGGATCGTCTTCGAGGCCACCGGCGGCACTCTGGAGGGCATGACCCGATTTGCACAGACACGGTTGTTCGAGCCGGCCGGCATGCGCAGCGCGCTGATCGAGCCGGATGAGTCCGGTGTGCTGGTCGGCAGCTCCTATGGATATGCAACGGCGCGGGATTGGGCACGCTATGGGCTGCTGCATCTGAACCACGGCGAGGCCGGTGGCAAGCGGCTGCTGTCGCCGGAATGGCTCCAGTTCGCGATGACGCCCACGCCGGCATCAACGCGCCCCTCCTACGGCGCGCAGCTGTGGTTGAACCGGCCCGCGGCTGCAGAAGAAGGTCGAAAGGTGCTGCAGGACGTGCCACCCGATGCCTTCATGGCGATGGGCCACAACCATCAGATCATGGCGGTGATTCCTTCGCAGGATGCGGTGATCGTGCGTCTGGGCTGGACGCCGGAAGGGCAGAAGTTCGACTGGAACAAGTATCTGTCGCAGATCGCGGCCGCACTTGCACCGGCCCCGGCACCTGCGAAGTAATCCGTAACGCGTCACGAGGGAGGGGGCGCCGGACACGGCGCCCATTGACAGTTCTCTTTCCGGAGAACTAATGTCTCAATGTGAGAATTACTCACCTTGAGGCAGGGAAACCAGATGTACTCGATCAAGCTGTTGGCAACGCCCGCTGTGGCGCGTGACGTGGTCGCATCCGGAGTGAACGCCTGATGGCCCGCCTCACCCTCGGCATCGCGGTTGACGCGCTGCGCCTGGCCGCGCCGTTCCGCATCGCCAGCCACGTCTTCGACAGTCGGCTGGCCTGCCTTGTCACCCTGGATGACGGCACGCACATCGGCCGCGGTGAGGCGACCGGCGTCTATTACCTGGGCGAAGACATCGAGACCATGCGCATCCAGCTCGAAGCGGTGCGTGATGCCATCGAGGCACACCCCACGCGCGAGGAACTGCGCACGATCCTGCCAGCCGGTGGCGCACGCAACGCGGTGGATGCCGCCCTCTGGGAGCTGGAGTCCAAGCAGGCGGGCAAGCCCGTCTGGGCGCTTGCCGGGCTGCCCCCGCCGCGGCCGCTCCCCACGACCTTCACGGTCGGCGCCGATGAGCCCGCGGCCATGGCGGCCGCCGCCGTCGCGTATCGCCAGGCGCGTTCGATCAAGGTCAAATTGACCGGTGATCTCGACCTGGACATCGCACGCGTCGCAGCGATCCGTGCCGTGCGCCCCGAGGTATGGCTGGGGGTCGATGCCAATCAGGGTTACCAGGTTGGCGATCTCGAGCGGCTGGTGGCTGCGATGGTGGACGCCGATGTGGCGCTGATCGAACAGCCACTGGCCCGCGGGCGCGAGGCCGATCTGGATGGATTCGTGTCGCCGATTCCTCTGGCCGCCGATGAAAGCGCGCTCACCCTGGCCGATGTCGACGGCCTGAAGGGTCGCTTCAACGTATTCAACATCAAGCTCGACAAATGCGGCGGCCTGACCGAGGCGCTGCTGATCGCCGCCGCGGCACGCGAGGCCGAGCTGGGCGTCATGGTCGGCTGCATGGTCTGCAGCAGCCTGGGCGCTGCGCCGGGCTTCGTGGTCGGGCAGTTGTGCGATCTCGTCGACTTGGACGGGCCCACGTTCCTCAAGCAGGACCGCACCCCCGGGGTGCTCTATCGCGACGGCACGATCTGGTGTGAAGAAGCGGTCTGGGGCGCTGGACGCTGAGGTTCGGGGCGCGCCTGGCGCATGAATTCATGTCAATGCTGCGACGCAGGATTGACAGTTCTCTGAACAGGACTATTGTGTCCTACATGGGCTTACACATAGCCATTCATCCCAGGAGCGTCACTGCCAGGCCGGCCCCCACCCCAGCACGACGGGGTGCCCTGACTGCCGCATTCCGTGCCCATTGCCGTCGGCGTCCAGCTTCGCTACCGAGGTCTCATCACATGAGTCACTGTTCGCTCCGAATGAACGCGTTGTCGCTGGCCTGCACTGGAGGCATCCTGGCCCTGGGCTGCAGCGCCACGGCACTGGCACAGGTCGCCGCCGAGAACCCCAACCGCGACGACGTACATACGTTGGGCACCGTGACCGCGACCGCGCAGAAACGCGTGGAGGTGGTCACCGATATCCCGATGTCGATCAGCGTCATCAGCGAAGAGCAGCTCGACCGCCTCCAGGTCAACAACATGAATGACCTGGCCGGGCTGGTTCCCGGCCTGCAGATCACCAGCCTCGGTGCGCCGGGCCGCTCGACGATCTCGATCCGCGGCATCACCCCGATGGGCAACACCGCCGCGACCTCGATCTACGTCGACGACGTGCCGCTGACCGCCAATGGCTCACTGTCCGGCGCCACCTCCGGCATGTTCGACCTGCTGCCGTACGACGTGCAGAACGTGGAAGTGCTGCGCGGCCCGCAGGGCACGCTGTACGGTGCCAGTGCACTGGGCGGCGTGGTCAAATACGTGACCAAACGGCCGGACCTGGAGTACTTCTCGGGCCGCGCCGGCGCCACGATGCGCGTTGTCGACGATGGCGGCCGGGTGGGCCATTCCGAGCGCGCCGCCGTCAATGTGCCGCTGGTGAAGGGTCAGCTGGCCCTGCGCGCCAGCTACGCCGAGCAGACCAGTCCGGGCTGGATCGACAACAGCGTCCTGCATCGCCGCGACACCAACGATGTGTACCAGAACGCCGGCCGCCTTTCGCTGCTGTGGAAGGCCTCCGATACGGTGGACGTGCTGCTCACCGCGATGCGCCAGGAAAACAAGGGCGACAATTTCGCGACGGTCGCGCTCGACCCGGCCACCTTCAAGCCGAAGCTGCCCGGTTACTCGAACGAGTATCTGTTCCTGCAGCCGAGCACGATCAAGTACGACGTGTACGGCCTGACGGTGGACTGGGATCTGGGCTGGGCCGACTTCACTTCCGCCAGCAGCTGGATGAAATCCAACTCCTGGCGCCTGCAGGACCAGTCGGTGGAGTACATCCCGTTGCTGGGCCAGAAGCCCGGCGTGGGCCCGGTGATGGCATACGCCGGCCTGGACACGGATATCGAACTGAAGAAGTGGACCCAGGAATTCCGCCTGACCTCCAAGGGCGACAGTCGCCTGCAATGGCAGCTTGGCGCGTTCTATACCGATGAAGATGCCGCCTACATCGAGCGCGGCAGTGCATTGAGCCCGGCGTTCAATCCGGTGCTTGATCTGTTCACCGCCTCGGTGCTGACCACGTATAAAGAGAAGGCGCTGTTCGGCAATGCCACCTGGAAGTTCACCGACCGCTTCGATCTGGCCCTGGGCGTGCGCCATGCGCGCAATGACCAGCAATTCCGCCAGACCCTCGGCGGTCCGCTGGGCGGTGACGGGGTGCAGCGGATCACCGACTCTTCGGAAAGCGTGACCACCTGGAGCGCCAGCCCGCGCCTGTTCCTGGGCGAAGACACCATGGCCTACGTGCGCGTGGCCACCGGCTACCGCGCCGGCAGCCCGAATCCCATCCTGCCGGCCGCCCCGGAGGTGCCGTCGCAGGTCAAGTCGGACACGTTGATCAACTACGAAGCCGGCCTGAAGAGCCACTTCTGGGATCGTCGTGCGCTGGTGGAAGTGGCGGCATTCCGGATCGACTGGGATGACATCCGCTTGAACCTGCTCACGGCGCAGGGCATCTCCTATGGCGTCAATGGCGGCGAAGCACGCAGCCAGGGCGTTGAATTCACCGGCGCGCTGATGCCCGTCGACGGCCTGCGCCTGAGCGGCAGCCTGACCTACACCGACGCGAAGCTGACCGCGCCGATTCCCCCGGCGCGCCCGGGCGGCCCGAACCAGGCCGAATCCGGTGCCCAGCTGCCGCAGGTGCCCGAGTGGGCCGGCAGCCTGCAGGCCGACTACCAGTTCCCGACGAGCGGCGAATGGGGCTGGAGCGTCGGTGGCGCGCTGCGCTATTACGGCGAGCGTGCGGCATCGGTGGCGGCGACGCAGTCCTTCGACCTGCCCAGCTACACCACCGTTGACCTGACTGCCGAAGTGAGCAGCCAGAACACGACGGTGCGCTTCTTCGTCACCAACCTCACCAACAAGGACATCTACGTGGCGGCCGGCAGGACGATTCCTGCCGCCGGCGCGCAGCAGTACCGCCGCTGGAATGCGGTGATGATGCAGCCGCGGACCGTGGGTGTGTCGCTCGATTACAGCTTCTGATCGAGCGGGGCAGGGCGGCGCGGCACCTTCCCGGTGCCGCGCTGGCCGACAACGCCACGAAGGCCTGCAACGCGGGCCGATACGCGTCGCCGAAGCGGATATGCTTGCACGGGTCCGCCCCAAACCCGCAGGCCGCAGCGCGATGCGTTTCAGACTGGATTCCCTCCTGCGTTCCGCCGCACTGCTGGTGTGTGCGGCGCCGCTGTTGACGGCATGTGCCCGGACCAACAGGGAAACCGTGCTTTCCTCGGACACGCTGAAGGTCGTGGCCGTGACCGAAAGCCGACTGGACATCAACGTCAGCAAGTATCAGCACTACACGACGTACGTGCTGTACGTGGACGGCAACAGGCTGTCCGACCAAGGATTCTCGGCGCTCCTGCAGGATCCTGAAGCGGCGGGCGATCAGTTCGTGCATACCGATGCCGTGGTGCTGGACGAAGACGCGGTGCTGATCGCCTCGCATAACCGTGACGGGTCACGCTGCTGGACGACGCGGCTCGTCGCACGCAATGGCACGCCGACGCTGGACACGATCATGAAAGGGACCGCCGACTGCAGCCTCCGCCCGGCAGCGCCGGGCTGGCGGGCGCTTTACAGAGATCCCGGCGATCTGATCCTGGTCCGTGAGCGGCCCTTCCAGGTCCATCCCATCGCGGGGTACTGGTACGCGCTGTGGATCGACGGCGACACCGTTGCCCTGTACCGGAAGGACCGGGACCATGAGCGCCTCGTCGTCAGGCTGGCACGGATTTCTTCGGATACCCCGCTCGCCGAGCAGACCCTGCCGATGCAGACCTATGCGGAACCCGACCTGCTGCATGCCCCGCCCGAGCAGCGACGGCAATGGCTGTTCGACAACTTCACGGTCTCCACGGGCGCCTCTCCCTCGATCGCGCTGCGTTCGGACCATCGACTCGACACGATCACGCCCGAGGTATGGGCGGAGTATCAGGAAATCGAGCGGCAGAACAAGGAACGGGATGCCCAGGCACGTGCCGCCGGGGATGCCTGGATCGAGGCCCAGCGCCGGGAGCTGATCGAAGCTGACGCGACGGAGCGCGACGCCACGAAGTAACGCTGTCCGGCCCCTCGTCGATGATGGCTGACGAGCAGCAGCATCATGACCAGCCCCTCCCGCAGGCGCGTTCTGGCCAATGTAGCGATTTGGTATGTTGAACACCCTCAATCCCGGTATTCAAGAGGTCTGGTGTTTCAGTGATAGAGACCCGCCTGCTCCAACAGTTCATTGCCGTGGCCGAGGAGCTGCACTTCAATCGCGCCGCCGAGCGGCTGCACATGGCGCAGCCGCCGCTGAGCCAGGCCATCCGCAAGCTGGAGGCCGCCGTCGGAGCGCCGTTGTTCGAGCGCACCCCTCGCAGCGTCGCGTTGACACCGGCGGGCGCTGCCTTTCTTGAAACCGCGCGCCGTACCGTGCAGTCGCTGGAGGACGGCGTAGCGCAGACGCGCCGCGTGGCCCAGGGCATGGAGGGCCATCTGACCCTGACCTTCATCAACATCGCCCCATATGCCTCGTTGCTGCAGGCGCTGCGCCGCTTTCGAGAGCGCAACCCGGGCATCGCCTTCACGATGCGGGAGGCCACCACCCAGGAGCAGGTCAACGCCCTGGAGCAGGGAGAGGTGGATATAGGCTTCATGCGGACACCGGGCACCACGACGCCGCACCTGCGCATGCAAAGGCTGCTGAGCGAACGGATCTGCGTCGCGCTGCCGGCCGGTCATCCGCTGGCGGCGAAGGCGCGCATCGACCTGGCATTGCTCAGCAACGAAGCGTTCGTCGCCTCGCCCCGGACACTCGGCAAAGGATTTCATGACCAGCTGATCGGCCTGTGCCAGACAGCCGGGTTCGTGCCCGACATCGTGCAGCACGGCCGGCAGATGCAGACCTTGATTGCATTGGTGGCTGCGGGGTTCGGTATCGCGCTGCTGCCCGCTTCGCTGGCGACGGAAACGCGCGAGGACGTTGTGTTCCGGCCGCTCCAGGTGGATGCGGCCGAGGACGTGTCACGGCTGGACCTGTTCATGGCGTGGAACGAGACCCGGACCTCAGCGATCCGCGACCGGTTGATACAGGCAGTCCTGCAGACCCTTACTCTGCCTTGAGGTGACAGGACGCGCGGCGTCTTGCTGCGGTATGTAAACCGTCCTTCACCCGCACAGGGCGAGGCACTAGGCTTGCGCAGCTCTGCTGTATAGGACCTGCGATGCCTGCTGCTATCTATGTGTTTTCCCTGTGCGCGTTCGCGTTCGGGCTCTCCGAGTTCGTGGTCGCCGGATTGCTGACCACGATTGCCGATGACCTGGGGGCGCGGATATCCCTCGTCGGCACGGCCATTGCCGCCTATGCACTGGGCGCGGCCATCGGCGCACCGTTCATCACCGCCCTGGTCGCGCACTGGCGGGACCGGCAGATCCTGCTGCTGGCCACGGCATTGCTCGGGCTGGGCAGCCTGCTGATGAGCGCCTCGCCCAATCTGATCACACTGCTGGCCATCCGCTTCGTGGTCGGCCTCGGCCACGGGGTCTTCATGGCGGTCGCCTCCGACGCGGCGACCCGGCTCGTGGACCCGCAGCGATCCGGCCGGGCGCTGTCGGTTGTGTGGATCGGGTTGACCCTCGCGCTGGCGTTCGGCGTTCCGATCGGCACGTACCTGGGCAGTTTCTGGTCGTGGCGCGTGGTCTTCCTGTCCATCGGCGTCCTCAGCGTGGTCGGCATGCTGGGCCTGGCGTTGTGCATGCCGAGGGGGGCTGCCCGCTCGGCCTCGTCCCGCGGCGGCGCATTGAAGGGCATCCAGGCCATCATCCATCCCCAGCTGCTGGCGACGGCCGGGATCGGCGCGCTGGTGAGCGTCGCGACGTTCTCGTTCTTCACCTTCGTCTCGCCGTACCTGCAGCAGATCACCGGTGTGGGCGTGCAGTGGCTGAGCCTGGGCATGCTGTTGTTCGGCGTCTGTGCGATCGCAGGCAATCTGCTCGGGGGCGCGCTGGGCGATGCGATGGACGGGGAGCGCAGCCTTCAGGTGGCGCTGGTCGCGTTGGCGTTGAATCTGCTCGGGCTCTACGTGTTCGCCAGCATGCCGGCCATGATGATGCTGCTGATCGGTACGCTCGGCATCTGTTTCTTCTGCATCGTGACCCTGCTGACACTGCGTCTGCTCAAGCAGGCGCAGCGCTTGGTTCCCGCCTACAGCCCGGTGGCGGCGGGGTTGAACATCGCTTCCTTCAACCTGGGCACCGCGCTTGGGGGCGCCATGGGCAGCCTTACGATCAGCTATGCAACGTTGGCCTCGGTACCGCTGACAGGGGCCGTGGCCGCGGTACTGGCGGGCACCGTGTTGTATCGCCTCGCTCGCCGCAGACACTCATAAGGTGTACTGGCGCGCCCATCATTGATGTCCCAGAAATGGCGACGGGAGGATTGCAGCTGCCCGGTGGGAATCACCGCTTCTACCAGTTCCAGCGCATGCCCAGCTTGCCGTTCCACGCGGTCTCGTCGCCGTTGAAACTCCAGCTGTAGTCGATATCGGCATACAGGTAGCCGGTCTGGGTGACCTGCCAGGTTCCGCCGATGCCCACTTCGCCCCATGAGCCGCCCATATCGACGGCGAACGGCACGTAGCCGCTGTTGGTGGCGAATGCGGCGCGGGGCGTGCCCCGGAACTCATGCCAGACGTTGGCGCGCAGCCAGGCATTGCTGCTGCGGGCCTCACCCTGCGCGGTCTCGTGCTGCCCGGTGCGATTCAATCGCGCGCCGATGCGCCCCACCAGCGAGTCGCCGTCGCTGAAGTGCACCTGCGCGGTGTGATCATCGAGGTCGTCGACGTCGATCTGCTGCCAGATCACCTGCGCCTGCGGCTCCAGACGCCAACGCCCGTCCTCTCCGGAGGACCCGTCGCCCTCGTTGAGAACGAACGGCCAGCCGCCTTCCACCGACAGCGCCAGCCCATCGGCGTCGACAAAACTGTCGGACGTGCGCGGGGACTGCAGACGCATGTCGTACCACGTGTACTGGGCCACGGCGTCGATATAGGCGCCTTTGGCGGAGAACGCTGTCCAGTAGCCGCCGACCGAGCCGGCCTTGAACCGGTTCGTACCGGCATGGAAGCGGTAATCCAGGAGGTTGTGCCGCACCTCGCCCTTGCCTTTGCCATAGGCGAGGTAGAAACCGGCATGGCGGCGGCGCAGGTCATCGGCATCCACGCGCCGGTAGAGGTCGGTGCCGATCTGCAACGCATCGAAGCGGTAGTCGAAGTCGGGGCCGCGATCGCCATAGATGCCGCGTCGGCCACCATCATGTTCGCCGTCGTGGCCGAGATAGCGCATCCACGCGCCATTGAATCCACTGCGTCCGGTCTCCAGGTCGCCGCGCTGGTGCAGCAGCTGCTCGTCGCCGACCCGTTCGTGCAGGGTATCGATCAGGGTGCGGCCGTACACCTGGGCCATCGCGGGTGCGGCTGCGATCAGCGACACCTCCTGGCGATAGGCCGGGGGCGGCGCCGGGGTGGGCGGTGTAGGCGGTGTAGGCGGTGGCTCCGGTGGTGGCTGGGGCGGCTCGGGCGGCTCGGGCGGCGGGCTGGGGCAGGGGGGTGCCGGTGCGCCCGGGCTGGCGCAATCGATCACCGAGCGCAGGTACCAGCTGTTCTCCACGTCCGGGCCGGAGAGCGTGGCTGCACCGCCGCGGTACAGGAAATACTCGTAGGGGCCGGCCACGACCGGCGCGGACAACGCAAAATTGTCCGCCGTGCTGATGGCGTTGATTGTCTGCACCACGCCGATGCCATCGGCCAGCGTAAGGTCGCCCCGGCCGCCACTGTTGCGGATCTCCAATGCGCCGGGGCCGCTGCTGCTGCCGTCCACCACGACCAGCTGATCCGAAGGGGAGGCATCGTCACCCAGCCAGGTGTTCAGCGCGAGCGTGCCATTGCCGCTGTAGCGCGACACGGCCAGGGTTTTGTAGCTGGCCCCTTGGGCGGGATCTCCGCCAGGCACTGCGAACGCGATCCGGCTGCGATCATTGAGCAGCGTGGTGAGCGTGGAGTTGCCGGTCAGATTCCACAGCGTGTCGTGCAGCGCCACATTGGAGAGGCTGCCGGGCAGGGTGATCGCGGCGCCGGTGAGCACGCTGGCGGTCGCGGCGATGCTGGCAATGGTCGGGGTATCGGCGGCCGGCAACAGCGGCATCTGCATCGGCACCGCCATCGGCAAGGGCGCTGCCGGATCATCCGGCGGCAGGTCTGGCGGGAGCACCGGGACCGCCGCATCGAGCCCATCGAAATCGGCGATGGCACCGACCTTCAGCCATAGATCGCGTCCGCCTACCGTCGCGCCGGTCAGGCCGATCTGCGCCGCGCCAATGGCGCCCACGCCGGGGCCGTCCGCCGCGGAGAGCGTGGACTGCGTAACGAAGGCCGACGCGGGGGCGGGATCGCCACGGACCAGCAACGCCGCCGCGCCGGGACCGGTCGTGGCCAGCGTGGTATCTGCCACGTCCAACCGCCCGCCGTTCCATGCCACCGCAGCGTGGGCCAGCGCACCACGGGTCGTCACGCGGCTGCCGCCGCCCAGCAGCAGGTGCCCATTGTCGGCCCAGGCAATCAGTCCGTGCGCCTGCACGCCGGTGGTGACGATGGTGCTTGCCGTCGCGGTCAGCAGACTGTCGACATACGCAGCCAGCCCGTAGCCATGCAACCCGCTGGTGGTGACGGTCATGCCGCTCGTACGGATCTGCCCGGCCCCCGCCGCGCGTGCGCCGATGGAATCGGTGCCGCGCGTGGAGACACTCACATTGGCCAGGGTCGCGATCGTATCCACGCCCTGGATGTTGAAGCCTTCGCTGGCGTTGCCCAGGGTGGTGATGCTGCTGCGCGCGCCGTCGGCCTGACCCGTCACCGGAGTGACGTTCATCCAGACCCGGCCGCCGGCCGTGCCCACGTATACCCCATGCCCGGAGATGCCCGAGGGAACGAATGCGGCGGGATCGGTCACCGCATTGCCGCCGGCATCCACCGGCCGCCCAAACGTCGGCAGCGCCAGATCGGTTCCCAGCAGCACGCCCGTGTGGAGGGTGTCGCCGCTGGAGATCAGCGTGCCAGCCGTGCCACCGCTGGCGTTGAGTGTCATCCCGGGGCGGCCGGCATTGATGATGGTGGAGCCGGCGCTGTCGATGGTGCCGCCCGTCGCGTTCAGGCCGATGCCACCCGCGCCACCGCCGCCGATATAGAGATTGCGCGCGGTGATACGGGTTGCCGCGCCATCGGCACGGATGCCGCCGCCGCTTCCCGAGGTGGTCAGGGTACTGTCGGTCACGCTGACCTGCGCGCCAGCCTGGCCATACACGCCGTTGGCATTGAGATCCGTGGTGCGTGTATCCAGGCGCAGCAACGTGGCCTGCGGTCCGGTGGTGCCGGCCGTGCCCTGGACCAGTACGGCATTGGCATTGATGCCGTGCGTGGTGATCACCGTGTTGGCCGCCTGCAGCCGCGATGTCGCCGAGGCGGCCTGGGCCACGAGTACGCCGGTGCTGTTGTTGCCAAACGTTTCGATGCGCGTGGCGGTGGCCAGCGGTGAGCCGTCGGCGGCCACGTCCAGGCGCAGCGTGCCGCCGCTGGACGACACCTGCGCACCATTTGCGCCGGTGGTGCCGGTGGCCACATAGGCGGCCGGATCGGTCGTGACAGTGCCACCGGCATCCACCGGCAGGCCATAGCTGGCGGCGGAAGGATCCGTACCGAGCTGTACGCCCGTGAGCAGGACATTGCCTTGGCTGAGCACCGTGCCGCCGCTGGCCGCCTGCAGACCAACCGCCGCATTGCCGCCGGCAATGCCGGAGGTGTAGATCGCACTGCCGCTCAGCGTGAGCGTGCCTGAGGTCAGCGCATGGGCACCGATGGCGCCGTTGAGCAGCGTTGAGAGGCGCAGCCCGTTTGCCGTGAGCGCGCTGCCACTGCCTTCGGCGCGCAGCGCATTGCCGGTCTGTCCCGCAGCGATGACGATACCCGGCGCATCTGCCAGTGTGACCGTGCTGCCGCCCCCGGCCAGCACGCCGTGCGCATTCTGCCCGGCCACGCGGATGTCCAGCCCATCAACCTGCACCTGGGAGGTGCCAGCGGCCGACAGCCCGTGTGCGGTGGTGCCGGTGGCGTTGATGGTCAGCCCGGACAAGATGCCTTGCGCATCAGCGAACACCAGGCCGGTCGCGCCGGTGCCGGTGGTATCGATGGAAAGCTGGGATGCCCTGAGGCGCGAACCGGTGGCAAAGCGTCCACCACTGTTGTTGTTGCCTCGGGTGAGGATGTTCACCGCGTGCACCTCGAACTGCGCGCCGCTGGCGCCGAGCAGCCCGTGGCTGCCATTGGTTGCACCGGCGCCGGTGCCCAGGATATGGATCGATGTGGTGCCACCCGTGGGAATGCCGGCGCTGTCCACATTCAACCGAACGGTGCCGTCAATGGCACTGATGCCGTGGGCCGCCGTTGCGGCCTTGCCCACGTAAGCGCTGGGATCGGTGACGAGATTGCCGCTGGCATCCACCGGCAGGCCGTAGGTGGCGGGGTTGCCGGGTTGCGTCCCGAGCAGTATTCCGGTGGCAATGACATCGCCGCTGCCGGTGAAACTGCCGCCCGCTACCTGGAGGCCTTCGCTGTTGGCCAGGGACGTGTAGAAGCGCGTGCCGTTCGAGGTCAGCGTGGTGCCTGCCTCCAGGCGGGCAGCAGGCCCTCCGGCGCCCAGTCGGCTGACGGTGGAGCCAGCCGCCAGGAAGTTGACCGCGCCCGCGTTGGTCGAGCAGACCGTGGCCGTGTTGGCGGCACTGGTGATCAACGCCACCGCGCCGGTAGCGTTGATCACGCCGGCATTGGCGGCATAGAAGGCCGGTGCACCGGCGGTGGTCGGCGCGTACGTGCCGCTTGCGACGGTCTGGACCGTACCGTTCGCGCGGACCTGCTGGGCGGGTACGGTGGCCGGCACCGTAATGCAGCTGGCGGCGTCCACGCTCTGCGCCAGTGCGGACCAGGGCGCCGCGGCAGCCAGCCCGACCACGAGCAGGCTGCCGCGGATCGATTGCGGTGGCACGAACGTACCCGCACACGTCACGCCGGATGCTGCTCGGCGACCAGATCGGGAAGTGTCCACGTTTTATCCATGTTGTGCTGTGTTGATCTACATGCACGAAGTCGCCACGCACGGCGGGCACCGGGTGTCACTCGAGTCTGGCCACGGCGCTTTACGCGCTCAACCGCAATACATGCGGGATGAGGGCAGTAAAACTACCGGCACCCGCGGGGCACAGCATCCCGCAGACAGGCGACGCAGCGCTGACATCGGCCCGGGTATAGTGATCCTGACTTCACCGCAAGGATCGAAGCAATGCAGAAGGGCTCGGATCTACTGGTCAAGGCGCTGGAGAACGAAGGCGTCGACCGCATCTTTGGTGTCCCGGGCGAGGAGAATCTGGACTTCCTCGAGTCGCTCCGGACCTCGCACATCGAGCTGGTGCTTACCCGCCACGAGCAGGCGGCCGCGTTCATGGCCGCCACCCACGGCCGGCTCACTGGCAGGCCCGGGGTCTGTCTGGCCACGCTCGGCCCGGGCGCGCTGAATTTCTCGACCGGCGCCGCCTATGCCCACCTCGGCGCGTGGCCGATGATTCTCATCACGGGGCAGAAGCCGGTGATGAGCGCCAAGCAGGCACGGTTCCAGATCGTGGATATCGTGGCCTCGATGAAGCCGCTCACGAAAATGACGCGTCAGATCGTCAGCCCGGCCGCGATTCCGGCCACGGTGCGCGATGCCTTCCGCGTGGCCATGGAAGAGCGCCCCGGGCCAGTGCATCTGGAGCTCCCGGAAGATGTCGCCGGCGAGGAGGTCGAAGATATTCCCGTCATCCCGGCCCATCCGCTGGAGCGTCCGATCGCACCGTCTGCCGCGCTCGACCGCGCAGAGGCGGCCATCCTGGCGGCCAAACGGCCGCTGGTGATGATCGGTGCGGCGGGAAGCCGCCCGTGGCTCGCCGAGGCGCTTTCCGCGTTCGTCGCACGGACCCGCCTGCCGTTCTTCAACACGCAGATGGGCAAGGGCGCCGTCACCGGCGGCTCCAACCTGTACATGGGAACGGCCGCGCTCTCCGAGGGCGACTATGTCCACGAAGCGGTTGCCCGCGCCGATCTGATCATCGCCATCGGCCATGACACGGTCGAAAAGCCGCCCTTCCTGATGAAGAGCGGCGGCGGGCCCAAGGTCATCCATATCAGCTTCCAGTCCGCCACGGTGGAGCAGGTGTACCACCCCGATATCGAGGTTCTGGGCGACATCGGTGCCTCGGTGGATGCCCTGGCCGGGCGGCTGGAAGGCCGCTTGGCGTCCGACGAAGGCATGATCGAGCTGCGCCAGAAGATCCTGGCCCGCCTCAATGACCGTGCCGAGGAGGACCGCTTCCCGGTCACGCCGCAACGGGTCGTGCATGACGTGCGCCAGTCCATGCCGGACGACGGGATCGTCTGCCTCGACAACGGCATGTACAAGATCTGGTTCGCCCGCAATTACCGAACGCACGTCGCCAACACGCTGCTGCTCGACAACGCACTGGCCACGATGGGCGCGGGCCTGCCATCGGCGATGATGGCGGCCATGCTGTACCCCCAGCGGCGCGTCATGGCCGTGTGCGGTGACGGTGGCTTCATGATGAATTCGCAGGAAATGGAAACCGCCGTGCGGCTGGGCCTCAACCTCGTCGTGGTGATCCTCAACGATAGTGCCTACGGCATGATCCGCTGGAAGCAGGCGGTGGATGGTTTCGAGGATTTCGGCATGCGCTTTGGCAATCCGGATTTCGTGAAGTATGCCGAGGCGTATGGCGCGAAGGGGAGCCGGGTGACCGCGGTCGACGACCTGGTGCCGATGATCGAGGCTGCTTTCGCTGGTGGCGGTGTCCACGTGCTGGATGTGCCGATCGACTATGCCGAAAATACCCGCGTGCTGGTGGATGAGCTGCGCAACCGCACGCCGGACGTGGGCTGCGCGTGACCCCCCGGCTGCCCCTTCCGCAAGGAGCTCAAGATGCTGACCGTCGTACAGGCCTTTGACCGCGCCCCCATCGCAGAGATCGGGCTGGATACCTCCGCCGCGCTGGAGCGCAAGCTCAGTGCTGCCGAGAGCGTCTTCAAGGACCGCGACGGCTGGCTCGCCCCGCACCAGCGCATCGCCATCCTGCGCAGGCTTGCCGCCCTGATGGACGCCAAGCGCGATCACCTCGCCCTGCAGATTGCACGCGAGGGCGGCAAACCGCTCCCGGATGCGATCATCGAGACCGCACGTGCGATTGATGGCGTCCACAACGCGGCCGACGAGCTGCGCAACTTTGCCGGCCGCGAAATCCCGATGGGTCTTTCGGCAGCGTCCGAGGGCCGCTGGGCGTTCACGACCCGGGAGCCCATCGGCATCGTGGCGGCCATCTCGGCGTTCAATCACCCGCTCAACCTGATCGTCCATCAGGTCGCGCCGGCCATCGCGGTGGGTTGTCCGGTCATCATCAAGCCCGCCTCGGCAACGCCGCTGTCCTGCCTGGAATTCGTGGCAATGGTGCATGAGGCCGGGCTGCCCGAACCGTGGTGCCAGAGTTTCCTCCCGGACGGCAACGACCTGGCCGAGGCGCTGGCGACCGACAAACGCATTGCCTTCCTGAGCTTCATCGGTTCGGCGAGGGTAGGGTGGTCGCTGCACGCCAAGCTGGCACATGGCGCACGTTCGGCGCTGGAACATGGCGGGGCTGCGCCCGCCCTCGTCGATCGCAGCGCTGACCTGGCCAGGATCATCGAGCCGATCGTCAAGGGCGGCTACTACCATGCCGGCCAGGTCTGCGTGTCCACCCAGCGCATCTTCGTCCACAACACCATTGCCGACGACTTCATACAGGCCCTCGTCGCCCGGGTCGAGCAGCTGCGTACCGGCGACCCGACCCTGAAGGACACCGAGGTGGGCCCGCTGATCCAGCCGCGCGAGGCCGACCGCGTGGCCGAGTGGATTGACGAAGCGGTGAGCGGCGGTGCGCAGCGTGCCACCGGCGGCAAGCGCCTCTCCGAGACGATGTTGCAGCCCACCGTATTGCTCGATCCAGCCAGCGACGCTCGGGTGACCACACAGGAAGTGTTCGGGCCGGTGGTAGCGGTGTACCGCTATGCCGACCTCGACGAGGCGATCGCACGTGCCAACGCACTACCGACGGCGTTCCAGGCCAGCGTGTTCGCGCAGGATATCGACATCGCCATGCGCGCTGCCAACCGGTTGGATGCCTCGGCCGTGATGATCAATGATCCGACTGCATTCCGCACGGACTGGATGCCTTTCGCCGGCCGCCGCGAATCGGGTTATGGCACGGGCGGGATTCCGTACACGATGCGGGACATGTCGCAGGAAAAGATGATTCTGATGCGGAGGAGTTGAACCCGTTATGGCCAGGTCGGTATCGGCAGAAAAGCAGCGTGAGTACGACCAACTGAAGCGCTTCTTTGTTCACTGGGAGACACATCTCACGCCGCATCGGGTGTTGGGGCTCGAGCACCCGCACAATCCCATCAATGTCCTGGCGGCCTACGAGCGCCAGCTGGGTGTTTCACGTGTGCTGCCAGGCCTGAAGCAAGCGGTCAATGACATCCTGGAGGACTTCGAGGATTTCTCGCCTCAGGAGATCGCTGCAGCCGATGCCTCTCTGGCCCGGGCCGGCGCACCGACGATGAGTCAGCTCTGGCAGGGCCGCTCTCGTCACTACAAGGCGATCCTGCGGCGTGGCCGCCTCCGCAATGACACCGAGTACTATCTGGCCTCATCGATTGTGTGTGATACCGCCTCGCAGGTTCCCCCCGACGAACTGGACCTTCTGAACAGGATGGTGGCCAACTATGCGTTGCAGCGGACCTGACCCTTTACACGCACCCTGGCTCGTCGCCAGGAGAGTGAGGGGGGTAATTCCTGATGCCTGACACCTGTCACTTGTGATGGGTCGGTGCAAAGCGAGAATGGACCCATTCCCGCGCGGCGTTGCATCGCCGGCACCCACCCACATCAAGGACGTCCTGTGAACATGCTGCTGAGCCTCATCTCGAGTACCCCTGTGTGGGTCTGGGCGCTTCTGGTCTTTCTGGTCACCCGTGGCGTCAGCGCCATGAAACCCGGTGAAACCTCGCTCACGAAGCTGGCGATCGTGCCGGTCCTCTTCACCGCTTGGGGAGTCTGGTCGCTGGGCCACCGCTTCGGTAGTTCCTGGGAGGCGTGGGCGGAATGGCTGGTCGGCATCGGTGCGGGCATGGGCCTTGGGTGGATGCTGCTGCGACGGGCAACGCTCACCGTCAACATGTCCACGGGGAGGTTGTGGCGCCGTGCGGACTACAGCCTGCTGCCGCTGCTGCTGCTCACGTTTGTGGTGAAATACGGCTTCGAGGTCGCGCTCTCCGTTTCCCCTTCGCTCAACTTCGATGACGTCTTCCGCGCCGCCTATCTGTTGCTGTCGGGCGGGTTCACCGGCGTCTTCATCGGGAAGTACCTGCGATACCTGCGTGCCTCGCGGCTTGCCACGCCGCCCTCGGCGCTGGAAGCGGCGGGCTGAGGCCACCTGGGGTACATGCCCCGGCTCTGCGATGCCGACGTCGATCTGGCGAGAGGCTTGGTGTCTGCCCCCGATGGCGGCACACTGCTTCTGGACGTGGCATATCGCCACCAGGCAGGAGAGGTATGCGTGACGGATGCTGCAAAAGAAGCGCTGGCGATGCGTCGCGCCAGTGTGGCCGATGCGCCCGCTGTACTGCGCTTGTTCGATGAGGTGATTGCCTGGTTCTTGGCCATCGGCAACCCGCAGCAGTGGGGTAGCGAAGCGTGGTCATCGATTCCGCGCCGTATCACCCAGGTGACCGACGCCTGCGCGCTGCCGGGTGCGTGGGTGGCTGAAACCTCACAGGGCGAGGTGCGTGCGTTCCTGGCGTTGGGGGACGCCATGCCTTACGTGCCCGCGGCGGTCGAGCCAGAGCTCTACGTGCGCGTGCTGATTGCTTCGCGCGATCCGCGCGTGCGCGGTATCGGCCGCCGGCTGATGGCGTTCGCCGACGGGCAGGCACGTGCCGCGGGTGTCGCTTACGTGCGCGTGGATTGCTATGCCGGGGGCAGTGGCGACCTGGTGCGTTTTTACGAATCGTGCGGATACGAGCGGCTGTCGACCTTCAACATAGAAGGTTGGCCGGGCCAGGTGCTTGGCCGCCGCTTGTGAGGCAGCCGCTGGCTAAAGGGCCAGCAAAGGCCTCGAGACAGACGCCCGCGTGATCAGCTGGTGGGGCAGCACATGGTTCACGGTCGCGCGCGCCGAGGACGCGGGATGCCGGATCGCGCGCAGCAGGATATCGACGGCGGTGTCCGCCATCTCGGCCACCGGCTGATGGAGGGTGGTCAGTTCGGGCCACACCATCGTCGCCGCGGAGGTGTCGTCGAAACCCACCACCGAAAGATCCCCTGGCACCTCCAACCCGCGGCGATGCGCTACGGAAACCACGGCCGACGCCATGTCATCGTTGCTGGCGAAGATCGCGCTGGGCGGCTGGGGCAGCGTCAACAACCGTTCGGCCGCCTCCAGCCCGGAGCGGTAGGTGAAATACCCCGGCTGGACGAGGGTGTCGTCGTAGCCGATGCCGGCGTCAGCCAAGGCGTCCCGGTAGCCCTGCCAGCGGTGCGCGCTGGCGGTCTGATTCGGATCGCCGGTGATGTAGCCAATGCGGGCATGCCCGTAAGCGATCAGATGCGACACCATGTCGTGGCTTGCCTGGCGATCATCAATGCGCACGCACGAGAGCCTGTCGCTGAACTGGCTGGATGCGATGGCGACGACGGGAATGCCGGCGGTCACGAAGGTGTCGACGATGTCCTGTGATTCGCACAGCGGCGGCGGAAGAATCACGCCCGCCACGCTGTTGGACAATTGCCGTGCTGCCTCGCGACGTTGCTGGGTGCCCAGTTCATCCCAGGTGGCGATAACCAGCTGTGCCGCTGCCCGGGTGGAGCCGCGCAGTGCGCCCACCAGCAGTTCGCGCAGGTAGCTGGAGCTGGGGTTGGTATAGATCAGTGCGATGCAGGTGTGCTGCGCCGCGGCCAGTGTGCTCGCCGCAAGATTGGGGCGGTAGTCCAGTGCGAGCACGCTGCGCATGACGCGCTCGCGGTTACCGTCACGCACGCCCGCATGGCCATTGATGACGCGCGACACCGTCATGGCGGACACGCCGGCGTGCGCTGCGACGTCGTCGATGGTGATGGCGCTGGCTTTCCGACGCACGACTTTCTGGCTGTTTTTCAGGACACACGCTCCTTTGCTGCGCTGCATGATGACAAGCGCGACCCCGGATGATTAGTCTGCGGCCGTGACGTGATGGTAGCGCTACCACTTGGCCGGGGTAAGGGCCAACGGGTACCCCCCCTTTACCACGCGGCTGTTCTGGCAAGCCTGAAAGCGAGTGTGAGTCGCAGCAAGCGCACAGCGCGCTGCGATGTTCGGTGTGGAAGACGGGCATCGCCCGTACGTGCCCCCAGGAGGGGCGGTACATCCATTCGATCGTTATGTCAGAGGGGAGAGTCATGAGCGCTTCTACGTTCCGTCGTACCCAAGGCCGGGGGGCTCGTTCATGAGCCGCACGCTGGCGAAGTTCACCTCCAGGGCCATGTTCACGTTTGTCGGTGGCGTCCTGGTCATCAATCCTGCATTTGCACAGGACGCGCCAACGCCGGCGGCCGTCGCCCAGCCGCAGGCCCAGCCCAGCCCGACCCAGCTGGACACCGTGCAGGTCACCGGCATCCGCAACAGCCTCAGCCAGGCGATGGACATCAAACGCGACTCGGCCGGCGTGGTGGATGCCATCAGTGCCGAGGATATCGGCAAGTTCCCGGATACCAACCTGGCCGAATCGCTGCAACGCATCACCGGCATCTCCATCGAACGTCGTGATGGTGAAGGTGCACAGGTCACCGCGCGTGGCTTTGGCCCGCAGTTCAACATGGTCACGCTCAACGGGCGGCAGATGCCGGGCGCGGATGCGTTCGGCGCCTCTGGGCAGGTCGCCATCGGCGGCGTGGACGGAGGTACCCGTGCCTTCAACTTCGCCCAGCTGGCCGCCGAATCCATCAATGGCATCGAGGTCTACAAGACCAGCCAGGCCAATGTCCCCAGCGGTGGGATCGGCGCCACCATCAACATCCTGACCGGACGCCCGTTCGATCATGACGGCACCGTCGCCAGTGCCGGTGCGAAGGTCGTCTCCGACCAGAGCCAGCCGTTCGACAACGACCTGACGCCCGAACTGTCCGGCATTTTCAGCTACAGCAACCCGGAAAAGACCTTCGGCGTCGGCGTGAGTGCGAGCTACCAGAAGCGCAAGGGTGGCTCGGTGCAGGCCACCAACAACTACTGGAACATCCAGCCGTGGACCGGCACGATGCCCGGCAACCCGACCGTGGTCAATGCCCCGGCGGTGGGCGCACTGTACGGTCGCCCGAACGACCTTCGCTATGCGTTCTCCGAGTTCGAGCGTGAGCGCATCAATGGTCAGGCGGTGCTGCAGTTCGCGCCGACCGACGCGGTGACCCTGACCCTGGACTACACCTATTCGACCAACGAGATCACCGAGAATCGTGGCGAACAGGGCATGTGGTTGCAGAACAGCAACTACACCGATGTCACGTTCGACACCAGCGGTGCGGTCGCGACGCCGGTCTATATCCGTGAAATCGCGGGCACCAAGGATTTCGGGCTTGAGCAGCAGCGCAGCATGCAGAAATACAAGCTGGGATCGCTCGGTTTCAACGCCCTGTGGAACGTCACCGACCGGTTCAAGCTGACCTTCGACGCGCACGATTCCAAGAACGAAAGCCGGCCGAACGATCCGCTCACCGGAGGCGGCTCCATCTTCAGCAGCATCGCCGGCACCAACAACTGCACCACCGGGCCGCATTGCGGTGGGTCGTGGGTGCAGGAAATGAACTTCAACAACGGCTTGCCGGTGGGCACCCAGGTCTGGTACCCGAGCACAGCCGATGCCATCGCCAAGGCCAATGGCGTGGTCAACCCGGGATTCGTGCCGGGCGAGATCGGCTCGCAGGTGCTGCGCATCAATTCGCAGACCCAGGTCAGCGAGATCAAGCAGGGGCGCATCGACGGTGAGTGGAGCTTCGACAAGGGGCGCTTCCAGTTTGGCGTGGACTCGAGCAAGCAGACCACCCACCGCATCCAGGCCGCGGAAAACTACAGCACGCTGGGCGACTGGGGCGTGGCCAACGTCGACGGGGATGTGGCCAATGGGCTGATGGACCTGCTGCAGCCGGTCAACATCGTCGGGTTGTTCAACGACTTCAATGCCAACAGCTTCACCGCCTGGCGCGGCGATGCGGGCCGCCTCGCGCAATGGGCGGCGGACAACTATGGCGCCAGTCTTGGCGTGAGCCCGCAGCGGGCCGCCGACAACCTGGTGGAGGAGAAGACGAAATCGGCCTATTTCCAGGTCGAGCTGGACGGCGAGCTGGGCGGCCTGCGCACCAATACCCGCCTGGGCGTGCGCTATGAAACCACCGATGTGGTGTCCACGTCGGTCATCGCCATCCCGGAGGCCATCGAGTGGCAGTCCAACAACGACTTCCGCGTGGTGCTGTCCGATGAGCAACAGCCGTTCACCGAGAAGAACAGCTACAGCTACATCCTGCCCAACCTCGATTTCAGCATCGACCTCATGGACAACCTGAAGGGGCGTGTCTCGTTCGGCAAGAGCATCGCGCGCGCGCCGATCGGCAACCTCTATGCAGGCCCGACCGCACAGCAGCCGTTTGGCTCGGTGCTGATCGATCCGTCTTCGCGGGCCAGCGGCACCGCACAGAACCCGCAGCTGAAGCCGCTGGAGTCCGACAACCTCGACCTGGCACTGGAGTGGTACTTCGCCGATGCGAGCTACGTGTCGTTGACCTACTGGAACAAGTCCGTCAACAACTTCATCGGCAACACGATCGTGCAGGAGAATCTGTATGGGCTGAGGGATCCCACCGCCGGTCCGGATGCGCAGGCCGCGTTGGCCTTCCTCAACAGCGGCGCCTGCATCACCCAGGTCGGTGCGGCCAATGCGGCGGCCTGCTCGGCCAACGATACGGCCCTGTTCACCGCGCTGGCCCTGTTGCGCAACAACCCGGCCGGGTTGGGCGCCTATAACGGAACCGACGCGCAGGTGCTGGCCACCGAAGCGGCCTACGATCTGTACGGGGAAGGTGATGACCCGCTCTATGCGTTCAACGTCAACCGGCCGATCAACCAGAACCAGGCGAAGCTGCATGGCTGGGAGCTGGGTGGCCAGTACTTCTTCGGCGATACCGGCTTTGGCGTCCTCGCCAACTACACCCTCGTGAACGGCGATGTCGGCTACAACAACGGGGGCGATCCGGCCATCGACCAGTTCGCCTTGACCGGCCTCAGTGACACCGCAAATGCCGTGCTAATGTACGAAAAATACGGTTGGTCGGTCCGCTTGGCGTGGAACTGGCGTGACCAGTATCTGATTCTGGCCAACCAGGGGGCCAGCCGGAATCCGTACTACGTGGAGGCGTACGAACAGTGGGATCTCAGCGTGAACTACACGCTGGATGATCACTGGTCGTTCGGCCTGGAAGCGATCAACCTGACCGGTGAGGACGTCCGTTGGCGCTCGCGCACCTCGCAGATGATCGTGAAGCTGGCTGACCAGAGCCCGCGTTACATGCTCGGCGTTCGTTACAGGTTCTGACGTGTGGGGGTGCCGTTGCCCTGGCAGCGGCACCCGTTCAAGGGTCCTGATGGGGTGGGAAGAACACCATGCCGCGTTACGAAATGCTCAACAACATCGCCCACCGCGATCTGCGCGTGGCCACCGATTTCGGGCCCGCGTTCGGCGATGCGGTTGGCATGGTGCCGGCCTACCCGAGCGAGTTCGCCGAACTGCAGCGGGAATATCCCATTTTCCTTCGCAAGGACGCCGCCACGGGCCAGTGGCAGTCCGTGGTCCTGCTCGGGTTCGAGCAGCACGAGAATCTTTACCTGCAGGACGGCCGATGGAATGCGTCCTACCTGCCCGGGGCGGCGGCCAAGGGGCCGTTCCTGATCGGCTTCCAGGAGAACCAGATCGATGGCACGCTCACCCAGGAAGCGGTGCTGCACGTGGATCTGGATCACCCGCGCGTGACGGCGATGCAGGGCGAGCCGGTATTCCTGCCGCAGGGGGGCAACACACCTTATCTGGACCACATCGCAGGCGTGCTGCGTGGTATCCACGAGGGACACGCCTTCGGGGCGGCGATGTTTGCCGAGCTGGATGCGAAAGGCCTCATTCAACCGATCACGCTCGACGTGCAGGTTGCCCAGGAGCATCGGGTCGGTGTCAACGGCCTGCACGCCATCGACCGTGACCGGCTTGCCCAGCTGGACGGTCCGGCGCTGGCCGAACTCAATCGCACCGGCTACCTGGAAGGTGCGTACCTGATGCTGGCGTCGCTGCACAACATGCGTCGCCTGATCGCGGAGAAACAGAAACGTCTGCGTCTGCAGGATGCCGCCGCGGCGGCGGGCAGGAACTGACCGGTGCTGGACGGCACTGCCATGCGGACACTGGAAGGCCTCGCGCCTGGCGCGCTTCCGCTGGAGGCGCTGGTGGATGCCGGCGAGCCGGTGGTGCTGCGCGGCATCGCGCGCGACTGGCCGATGGTGCAGGCAGGATTGCGCTCCACGCAGGCGGCACTGGGCTATCTGCGCGGCTTCGAGGCAGGTGTGCCGGTCCCGTATTCCTTCGGCGGGCCGGAGATCGAGGGGCGCCCGTTCTATAACGAGGATTTCACCCGGTTGAACGTCGAGGTCCGGCGTGGAGTGTTGACGCAGGTGCTGGACGACATTGAAGCCACCCTCGAGGCACCGCGGCCGCCCACCTACTATGTCGCCTCCCTGCTGATCGAGCGGGCACTGCCCGGCTTCGCGCAGCACAACGATGCCGGCCTGGCCGGGCAGGGCATCGACGCTTCAGCGAGCATCTGGATCGGCAACCGCGTGACCGCCTCCTGCCATTTCGACACGCCCGACAACCTGGCGTGCTGCGCGGTGGGCCGGCGCCGGTTCACGTTGTTTCCGCCGGAGCAGATCGACAACCTGTACCCGGGCCCGCTGGACCCCACGCCGGGGGGGCAGGTGGTCAGCGTGGTGGATATCGACCGCCCGGACTTCGCGCGCCACCCCCGGTTCCGTGATGCATTGGCAAGCGCACAGACCGCCGTGCTGGAACCGGGTGATGCGATCTTCATTCCGAGCCTGTGGTGGCACCACGTGCGCAGCCTCGCGCCGTTCAATGTGCTGGTGAACTACTGGTGGCGCAGTTCGCCGGCCTTCCTGTCCTCGCCGCTGCCGGCACTCCATCACGCGATGTGGGCGGTGCGCGATCTGCCCCCGCGCGAGAAGCAGGCCTGGGCAACGATCTTCGAGTACTACGTCTTCGGCCCGGGTGAGCGTGCAGGGCAACACCTGCCCGACGCCGCCCGGGGCGCGCTGGCACCGTTCGACGAGACGCAGGCGCGCCGCATGCGCGCGCAGCTGCTGGCTCGACTCAACCGCTGATGGGAGCACCGCATTGAACGTGGCGAACACAACGCAGGGACGGATCCGCAAGATCGTCATCGCCGGTGGGGGCACCGCTGGCTGGCTGGCCGGCTGTGCGCTGGCGCACCAGTTCCGCGACCAGCTGGACATCACCCTGGTGGAGTCCGAGCAGATCGGTACGGTGGGTGTCGGCGAGTCGACCGTGCCCCCCATCCGCACGTTCCACCGTTTTCTGCAGATCGATGAGCAGGAGTTCCTGCAGGCCGTCGCCGGCACGTTCAAGCTCTCGATCTCGTTCGAGAACTGGCGTCGCCCCGGGGAGCGTTTCATCCATCCGTTCGGCACGATCGGGCAGGGGACCTGGGCCACGCCGTTCCACCATTTCTGGCTGGACAGCCTGCGCCGCGGGATGCCATCGGACCTGGGCGATTTCTGCCTGGAAAGCGCGGCCTCGCGGCAAGACCGGTTCTCGCTGCAGACCCAGCCCCAGGTCAACTACGCCTATCACTTCGACGCCGGGCTCTACGCGAAATTCCTGCGCCGCAAAGCCGAAGGCCACGGGCTGCGACGTGTGGAAGGCAAGATCCGCGAGGTCCGCCAACATGCCCACGACGGCGCCGTTCAATCGCTGGTGCTGGAAGACGGACAGGTCATCGAGGGCGACCTGTTCATCGACTGCACGGGCTTCCGCGGCCTGTTGACCGAGCAGACCCTGCATACCGGCTATGAGGACTGGCACGAATGGTTGCCCAGTGATCGTGCCGTTGCGGTGCAGACCGCGTCGGTCGGATCGCCGGTTCCGTACACCCGCGCCATCGCACACGAAGCCGGGTGGCGGTGGCACATCGCGCTTCAGCACCGGGTCGGCTGCGGGCTGGTGTTCTCCAGCCGCCACATGTCCGATGACGAGGCGCACGCCAAGCTGCTGCGCGACGTTGACGGCCCGCCCCTGCGCGACCCCTGGCTGGTGCCGTTCCGCAGCGGAAGGCGGTTGAAGGCCTGGAACAAGAACGTGGTGGCACTCGGGCTTGCCAGTGGTTTCATCGAGCCGCTGGAATCGACCAGCATCCACCTGACCATCAGCGCGGTGGTACGCCTGATCCAGCTGTTCCCGTCCGACGGCATCAGCCCGGCGCTGGTGGACTTGTACAACGAGGTCAGCCGGCAGGAGATGGAGCACGTGCGCGACTTCATCATCCTGCACTACCACGCCAACCAGCGCGACGAGCCGATGTGGAAGGCCTGTCGTGAGATGGAACTGCCCGAATCGCTTGCGGTCCGGCTGCGTGCCTGGCGCGAACGTGCGCATGCCTGGCAGGACCCCGGCGAGCTGTTCCGGGTCGACTCCTGGACGAGCGTGCTGATGGGGCAGGGGATCCAGCCGGGACCTGCGCATCCGCTTGCAGCCGCCATCGGGGACGCGGACCTGCGCACGCTGTTGATGCGGATCCGCCAGCCGGTGGAGCAGGCGCTCGCGACGATGCCGTCGCAGGCAGCGTTCATCGAACGCTACTGCAAAGCGGCGCAGGACGTATGGCCGCGGGCCTCCGCCTTGGCATAGCACAGAGGCACGCTGTTGCCCGGAAATGGTAGCGCTACCTTCAAACACCCACGGGATGGACTACATGGATCTGGTTGCCGGAATCGATGCAGGTACGCAGAGTTTGAAAGTCGTGGTGTACGACCCTGCCGGGCGGCATCTCATTGCCAGCGCCAGCGCGCCCCTGGAACTGACCTCCACTGCCGATGGCAGCCGTGAACAGGACCCGGCAGCATGGGTCGCAGCCCTTCAGGCCTGCTTCCGTGCGATCGATTCCAAGATCAGGTCCCGCATCTGCGCGCTGGCGGTCTCGGGCCAACAGCACGGCTTCGTACCCGTCGACGCCGCCGGGCAGGTCCTGGCACCGGCCAAACTGTGGTGCGACACCAGCACCTCGGCCGAGTGCGTGCAGATCATGGAGGCGGTCGGCGGAACAGCGCGCACCATCGCGCTCGCCGGCAACCCCGTCCTTACCGGTTACACCGCGTCCAAACTGCCCTGGACGAAGACGCACCGACCCGACGCCTACGCCCGGCTCGCTACGATCCTGCTGCCGCACGACTATCTCAACCTCATGCTGACCGGCCAGCGCTTCTGCGAATACGGGGATGCGTCGGGCACGGGCTGGCTGGACGTGCGCACCCGCACGTGGTCGGCCGAGTTGCTGCTTGCGACCGATCCGGAGCGTGACCTTGCGCTCTGCCTGCCGCGCATCGCCGCGCCCGACGAGCTGTTCGACATCGATCCGGCCGCGGCGGCCAGACTGGGGCTGCCTAACACCGTGAAGGTTGCCGTTGGGGGCGGTGACAACATGATGGCGGCCATCGGTACCGGCTGCGTTGCACCGGGCCGCCTGGCGATGAGCCTGGGCACCTCGGGCACCCTGTTTGCCTACGCCGACACGCCCGTGGTCGATCCCGACGGGGCGTGGGCCGCGTTCTGCTCCTCCACCGGCGGCTGGCTGCCCCTGATCTGCACGATGAACTGCACGGTGGTGACCGAACAGGTCGCCGACGCCTTCGGCTTCAGCACCCGCTACGGCGATGGCCACCTGCGCGCCACGTCGCCCGGCGCCGACGGCCTGGTGATGCTGCCGTTCCTCAACGGCGAGCGCACGCCGGATCTGCCGCTCGGCAAGGGCGTGCTGGCGGGGCTGGACACCACCAACATGACCCCGGCGCATTTCTATCGCGCGGCCATGGAAGGGGCGACGTACAGCCTGAAGTACGGCTTCGATGCCTTCGTGGGCGCCGGCATGTCGTTCGAGCGCATCGTACTGACCGGCGGTGGCAGCAACAGCACCGAGTGGCGGCAACTGGTGGCCGATGTATTCGGCCTGCCGGTGGATGTGCCGATCCACGCCGAAGGCGCGGCGTTCGGCGCCGCATTGCAGGCCCTGTGGGCCTTCGGCAAGGCACGCGGTGATGCCACCTCCATCGCCGCTATCGCTGACCAGCATGTCGCGCTCGCGCCGCAGCTGTCCGCGCGCCCGGATCCGGCGCGCGCCCAGGCCTATGCCACCGCGTATGCACGTTTCCTGCGTCATCTCGACGCCCTCACGCCGCTGTATCGCGGCTGATCCCCCTTTCCGCGACCCCTCGCACAACGACAGGACGAGCCACCATGAGCACGCAGCCCTTCATCGGCGCCAAGGAATACTTCCCCGGCATCGGCCGCATCCCCTTCGAAGGCCGGGACTCGGACAACCCGCTCGCCTTCAAGGTCTATGACGCCAACAAGATCATCGGCGGCAAGACCATGCAGGAGCACCTGCGCTTTGCGGTCTGCTACTGGCACACCTTCTGCAACGCCGGGCATGATCCGTTTGGTCCAGGCACCCGCCATTTCCCTTGGGAAGCCAGCTCGCCGATGGCGACCGCCGAGGCCAAGGTGGATGCGGCCTTCGAGTTCTTCACCAAGCTGGGCGTGCCGTACTGGTGCTTCCACGACATCGACCTGGCGCCGGATGCCGACGATGTCGGCGTGTACGAAAAGAACCTCAAGCACATGGTGGGCCTGGCCAAAGCGCGCCAGGACGCCACTGGAATGAAACTGCTGTGGGGCACCGCCAATCTGTTCTCGCACCCGCGCTACATGAACGGTGCCTCGACCAATCCCGATTTCGCGGTGGTGGCGCGGGCGGCGGTGCAGGTGAAGGCGGCCCTGGAGGCAACGGTTGAACTGGGTGGCGAGCATTACGTGTTCTGGGGTGGCCGCGAGGGCTACGCCTCGCTCGTGAACACGCAGATGAAGCGCGAGGTCGACCACCTCGCACGGTTCCTCACCATGGCGCGGGACTACGGCCGCAGCATCGGCCTGAAGGGGAACTTCCTGATCGAGCCCAAGCCGATGGAGCCGATGAAGCACCAGTACGATTTCGACAGCGCGACCGTGGCGGGCTTCCTCAAGGCGCATGGCCTGGACAAGGACTTCAAGCTCAACATCGAGGCGAACCACGCCACGCTCTCCGGCCACACCTTCGAACACGATCTGCAGGTCGCCTCGGACAGCGGCCTGCTGGGCAGCATCGACGCCAACCGCGGCAATGCCGAGAACGGCTGGGATACCGACCAGTTCCCGAGCGACCTGTACGACACCGTGGGCGCCATGCTGGTGGTGCTGCGGCAGGGTGGGCTGGAAGGCGGATTGAACTTTGACGCCAAGGTCCGCCGTGAATCGACCGACCTGGACGACCTGTTCATTGCCCATATCGGCGGCATGGATGCGTTCGCCCGCGGGCTGGAAGTCGCCCACGCCCTGCTGCACGAATCGCCGTGGGAGCAGTGGCGCAAGGAGCGTTATGCCAGCTTCGACAGCGGTGCCGGCAAGGAGTTTGAGCGCGGCGGGCTCAGCCTCATCGATCTGGCCGCGCTGGGTGCCAAGGGTGGCGAGCCCCGGCAGATCAGCGGCAAGCAGGAACGCTACGAAAACCTGATCAACCAGTACCTGCTGCGCTGAGCGCGGCGGCAAGGAGAGCACCATGACCCACCACCACCCCACGTGCCGCACCGGTTTTCTGGTGTCGGTGCTGCTGCTTGCGCTTGCCGCCTGCAAGGGCGAGGACAAGGCCGCGGCACCTCCCCAGGCCCAGGCCCCGGCCAACCCATGGCCGGCGGTGACCTGGCCGCTGCCGCCCGATGCCGCACCGGAAAAGCGGATCACCGACCTCATGGACACCATGACGGTGGAGGATAAGGTGGGCCAGCTGGTGCAGGGGGATATTGCCAGCATCACGCCGGAGGACCTGCGCCGGTACCGGCTGGGCTCGGTCCTGGCCGGGGGCAACTCCGACCCCGGCGGCCGCTACGATGCCTCGCCTGCCGAATGGCTGGCGCTGGCCGATGCGTTCCATGCCGCTTCGATGGATACCTCGCACGGCGGCAAGGCGATTCCAGTGCTGTTCGGTATCGACGCGGTGCATGGCCAGAGCAACATCATCGGCGCGACCCTGTTCCCGCACAACATCGGCCTGGGCGCGACCCGCAACCCGGAACTGCTGCGCCGCATCGGTGAGATCACCGCCCTGGAAACCCGCGCGACCGGGATGGAGTGGGCGTTCGCGCCCACCGTGGCGGTACCGCAGGACGATCGCTGGGGACGTACCTACGAAGGGTATTCCGAATCGCCCGAGGTGGTGGCCAGCTATGCCGGTGCGATGGTCGAGGGCCTGCAGGGCAAGGTGGGCTCGCCAGCCTTCCTTGACGGCCGTCATGTCATCGCCTCGGTCAAACACTTCCTCGGTGACGGCGGCACCACCGATGGCAAGGACCAGGGCGATACCCGGATCAGCGAGGCCGAGCTGGTCCGCATCCATGCCGCCGGCTACCCGCCAGCGATCGCGGCTGGCGCACAGACGGTCATGGCCTCGTTCAACAGCGTCAACGGCGAAAAGATGCACGGGCACACCGGGTACCTGACGGACGCGCTGAAGGGCCGCATGAATTTCGGTGGTTTCGTGGTGGGCGACTGGAATGGCCACGGGCAGGTCAAAGGCTGCACCACCACCGATTGCCCGGCCACCATCAACGCCGGCCTGGACATGGCCATGGCGTCGGACAGCTGGAAGGGCTTCTACGAAACCACACTGGCGGCGGTCAAGGCCGGCACCATCACCCAGGAGCGCCTGGATGACGCCGTGCGCCGGATCCTGCGGGTCAAGATGAGACTCGGCTTGTTCGAAGCGGGCAAACCGTCGTCGCGCGCGGTCGGCGGCCAGTTCGCGCTGATCGGTGCGCCGGCCCATCGCGAGGTCGCACGCCAGGCGGTGCGCGAATCGCTGGTACTGCTGAAAAACCAGGGCGGCGTACTGCCGCTGTCGCCGAAGCAACGCATCCTGGTGGCCGGCGATGGCGCCAACGATGTCGGCAAGCAGTCCGGCGGCTGGACGCTGAACTGGCAGGGCACCGGCACCACCCGCAACGACTTCCCGAATGCCGATACGATTTACGAAGGCATTGCACAGCAGGCGAAGGCCGCCGGCGGCCACGCGCTGTTTGCGGTGGATGGCAGATACACGACGAAGCCGGATGTGGCCGTGGTGGTGTTCGGCGAGAACCCCTATGCCGAGTTCCAGGGCGATCTGCCCACGCTGGCGTACAAGCCGGGAGATGACACGGATCTTGCGCTGCTCAAGCGGCTCAAGGCCGACGGCATTCCGGTGGTGGCGGTGTTCCTCAGCGGGCGGCCACTGTGGGTGAACCGTGAGATCAACGCTGCCGATGCCTTCGTGGCGGCATGGCTGCCCGGCTCGGAAGGCGCCGGTATTGCCGATGTGCTGCTGCGCAGACCGGACGGCAGCGTGCAGCACGACTTCAAGGGAACGCTGAGCTTCAGCTGGCCGCGCACGGCAACGCAGTACGCCAACAATGTCGGGCAGAAGGACTACAACCCGCAGTTCGCCTTCGGCTTCGGCCTGACCTATGCCGACAATGGCGATCTGGCCGCGCTGCCGGAAGCGTCGGGCGTCACCGGCAACGAAGGGGCGGCCGGTGTGTTCTTTGCGCGCGGGGATGCCGGCTCCGGCATGGCCCTGCGGCTGGAGGACAGCACAGGGCAGGGGGTGACCGTCACCCAGGTGCCCGAATCGCTCGAGGGCGATCTGCTGAAAGTCACCGGCGTGGATCACCTGGCGCAGGAAGATGGCCGTCGGCTTGCGTGGTCGGGCAAGGGAGAGGCGATCGTCGCGCTGCAATCGCACACGCCGCTGGACCTGCAGCGCGAGAGCAACGGCGATCTGATGCTGTTGACCACGCTGCGCGTTGACGCCGCCCCGCATGGCGAGGCCTGGTTGGCGGTCGGTTGCGGCACGGGCTGCTCGGCGCGCATTGCGATCGGACCGGCCCTGGCGAGCCTGCCCGCAGGCAAATGGACGCGCGTGGGGGTGCCGTTGAAATGCCTGGCGGCGGCCGGCGCGGAGGTCGGCAAGCTGGATCGCCCCTGGTCGCTGGCAACGTCGGGAACCATGACCGTCTCGGTGTCACGCGTCGCGCTGGGTGCCTTGAATGAAGCCGAGACCACCATCGCATGCCCGGGCGCGTGACAATGCGCCCTGCGTCATCGGCGCTCGGGTGGGCTCGCGACCGAATCGCGCATCACCAGCCGATGTGGCACGACGTGGTCGGTCAACACGCGGCTATCGTCCGTCCTGCGGCGGATGGTGCGCAGCAGGATATCGATGGCAGCATCGGCCATCGAGGCGATCGGCTGATGAATGGTGGTGAGTTCCGGCCAGACGGTGGTTGCGGCCGAGGTGTCATCGAAGCCCACCACCGACAGGTCGCGCGGCACCTCCAGGCCGCGCCGGTGTGCGACGGAGATCACCGCCGCGCCCATGTCGTCGTTGCTGGCGAAGATCGCGGTCGGCGGCCGGCAGTGGGACAGCAGCTTCTCGGTCGCGGCAAGCCCCGAACGGTAGGTGTAGTCCCCCTGCTGGATGAGGCCGGGTTCCACCTGCAGGCCTGCGTCATGCAGGGCGCTGACAAACCCATCGTAGCGCCGCGCGCTCGCGCTGAGATCGGTGCGGCCACAGATGAAACCGATACGGCTGTGACCGTGCTGGATGAGGTGCTCGGCCATCTGCTTGCCCGCGTGGAAATCGTCGATGCGCACGCAGGAAATATCGTTGCTGAGGTGACCCGATGCGATCGCGACCACCGGGATGCCCGCCTTGACCAGCTCGGTCACGGCAGCCTGCGATTCGCACAACGGCGGCGGCAGGATGACGCCATCCACGCGCCCGCCCAAGGCACGTGCGGCCTTGCGCTCGGCGTCGGGATCGAAGTTGTCCCAGTAGTGGATGACCAGCTGGATGGCGGCGTTGGAGGCAACCCGCAGCAGGCCGACCAACAGCTCCCGCAGGTAGGCACCGCTGGGATTGGTGTAGATCAGCGCAATGCGCGTGTGCTGCGCGGCGGCCAGCGAACTCGCCGCCAGGTTGGGCGTATAACCCAGCTCGCGCACCGCGCGCATCACGCGCTCGCGGGTGACATCGCGCACCTTGCCCTGGTTGATCGCGCGCGACACGGTCATCGGCGATACCCCGGCCAGCGCCGCCACCTCGTCGATCGTCACACCGCTGGTTTTGCGGCGGACCGATTTCTTCGGCTTGTCCAATACGCGTTGCCTTTCTTCTTTGTGACGCTGCCGCAAGGCGGGCACGTCCGCAGCTTACAAGGTTTGCTGGCAACGCTGCTGCTCCGCCGGAATGTCGAGCGGTGTCACTGGATGTTGGGTGTCGCCCTGGCACTTTTCGCCTGCGCGGGCAGCGTGCGCGCAGAGGACGGCTACGCCCTCTGGCTGCGCTACGCACCGCTGGAACCTGCCCTCGCGACCGACTACCGGACACGGCTGGGCGGGGTCGTGGCCCCCGATCAGACCCCGACGCAGCGTGCCGCGCGCGAGGAGCTTGTGCGTGGCCTCACCGGCCTGCTGGGTCGCGCGCCGCGGATGCAGATCGCGCCCAGCGCGGAGGCCAGCGTGGTGCTGGGCACCCCCGATTCGTCGGCCGTGATCGCGCCGCTCCGCAAGGAGATGGAATCACTCGGCGACGACGGCTACCTGCTCAGGCGTGCGCACATCGGCGGGCGCGAGGTGCTGCTGGTGGCCGCACGCCAGGATATCGGGGTGCTGTATGGCGTGTTCCATCTGCTGCGACTGCTGCAGACCGGTGCGTCACTCGATGACCTCGAGGTTCGCGAATCGCCACGGCTCGGGCTGCGCGTGCTCGACCAATGGGACAACCTGGACGGCTACGTGGAGCGCGGCTATGCGGGCCGCTCGCTGTGGGACTGGCAGACCCTGCCGGAGTGGCGGGACCCACGCTATACGGACTATGCGCGTGCCAACGCCTCGCTCGGCATCAACGGCACCGTACTGAACAATGTAAACGCGAGCGCGCAGAGCCTTGCGCCGGCATATCTCATCAAAGCGACCGCGCTGGCGGACATGTTCCGGCCGTACGGCATCCGCGTGTACCTGAGCGCGCGCTTCAGCGCCCCCATCGAGCTGGGCGGGCTGAAAACCGCCGATCCGCTCGACCCGGACGTGCAACGTTGGTGGCGCGACAAGGCTGACGAGATCTACGCGCGCATTCCGGATTTCGGCGGCTTCCTGGTCAAGGCCAATTCGGAAGGACAGCCCGGACCGCAGGACTATGGCCGCTCGCATGCGGACGGCGCCAATCTGCTGGCTGACGCGCTGGCACCGCATGGCGGCGTGGTGATGTGGCGCGCCTTCGTCTACGCGCATGAGGTGCCCGAGGACCGCGCCACGCAGGCCTACACCGAATTTGCCGGCCTGGACGGTGACTTCCGCCCGAACGTGATCGTGCAAGTAAAGAACGGGCCCATCGACTTCCAGCCGCGGGAGCCGTTTCATCCCCTGTTCGGGGCCATGCCACGCACGCCGCTGATGATGGAGGTCCAGATCACCAAGGAGTATCTCGGCTTCGCCACACATCTGGTGTACCTGGGGCCGCTGTACGAGGAGGTGCTGCAGTCCGATACCCATGCAGGCAGCGCGGGCGCCACGGTCGCGCAGCTCCTGACCGGGATCGCCGGCGTTGCCAACATCGGCAGCGATCGCACCTGGAGTGGGTCGCACTTCGACCAGGCCAACTGGTACGCCTTCGGCCGTCTTGCCTGGAATCCGGACCAGTCCGCCCGCGACATCGCGGTGGACTGGGCAGCGATGACGTTTGCGCCGGATCCCGAGGTGGTGGCGCCCATCGTCGACATGATGATGGCCTCGCGCGAGACCGCGGTGAACTACATGACGCCGCTGGGCCTGCACCACCTGATGGCGCGCGGGCACCATTACGGGCCGGGCCCCTGGGTGGACGGCGGTCCGCGCGCGGACTGGACCGCCGTGTACTACCACCGCGCCGACCGCGATGGCATCGGCTTCGATCGCACCGCGCGCGGCAGCAACGCGGTGGCCCAGTACTCCCCCGAGGTGGCCGCCGTGTACGGCGACCTGGCACGGGTGCCGGAGCCGCTGCTGTTGTGGTTCCACCATGTCCCGTGGGATCACCGCATGGCCTCAGGACGACCGCTGTGGGACGAACTGGTGGGGCGTTACTCCCTGGGTGTACGCCAGGTAGAGGGCATGCAGGCCACCTGGGCAGGCCTGCAGGGCAGGGTGGATGCGCAGCGGCATGCGCAGGTCGCCGCCTTCCTCGGCATCCAGCGGCGCGAAGCGCAGTGGTGGCGCGATGCCAGTGTCGCGTACTTCCAGTCGGTCAGCGGCAGGCCCTTGCCTGCGGGCGAAACCGCGCCGCCACACGCGCTGGCGTGGTACCAGCGCCTGCAGTTTCCTTCCGCGCCGGGAGATGGGCGATGAGTCGGACACGGGTGATCGTCTGGATGCTGGCGACCGCCGTGGCATGCGCTGCCATGACGGCCGTGGCACAGGAACCGGCAACACCGCTGCTGCATCCGCTGTTCCAGGATCACGCCGTGCTGCAGCGCGACCAGCCGATTCCGGTCTGGGGCCATGCTGCGCCCGGCACCCCGGTCTCCGTGGTCTTCGCGCGACAAACCGTCACCACGCGCGCGGACGCCGGCGGCCAGTGGCATGCAACGCTGAAACCCATTCCCGCCGGCGGCCCTCACGACATGACCGTCCGCGCAGGGACGGCCACCCAGAACGTGCATGACGTACAGATGGGCGATGTCTGGTTGTGTTCCGGGCAGTCGAACATGGAACTGCCGGTGTGGCGCGCGCTCGACGCAGACAGTGAGATCGCCTCCGCCACGCACCCGACGATCCGCCTGTTCACCGTGCCCAAGGCGGCAGCCGTTACGCCGCAGAGCACGTTCCCGGCGCCGACCGCGTGGAAGCCGGCGTCGCCAGCCGCGGTGCGCGACTTTTCCGCCGCCTGCTTCTACTTCGCGCGTGAACTGCAGAAGACCGTCGACGTCCCGATGGGGCTGATCCAGGCGGCGTGGGGCGGCTCGCGGATCGAGGCGTGGACCAGCGCCGACGCGCTGCGTATGCAGGGCGGCATGGACCCCGCGCTTGACCTGCTCACGGTCTACGCAAGCAACCCTGCGGCGGCAACCGCGGGCTGGGGCGAGGTATGGCAGCAGTGGTGGTCGATGCGCGACGGAGCCTTGCAAGGCGACACTCCCTGGCAGCCGGGCGAAGACAACACGGCATGGCACACGGCCCCCGCCGCGCTGGGGGCATGGGAGCGTTGGGGCGTGCCGGCGCTTGCAGCGTACAACGGCATGGTCTGGTACCGCACCCAGGTCACGCTGACCGCCGCGCAGGCGGCGCAGGGCGCACGGCTTGCGCTGGGCGCCGTCGATGAGACGGACATGACCTGGGTCAACGGCGTGGCGGTGGGCAGCCAGTACGGTGCAGCGGAGGCGCGGCGTTATACCCTTCCCGCCGGTCTCTTGAACGCCGGCGAGAACACGGTGGTGATCAACGTGCTGGATACCTACGGCGAGGGTGGGCTGTCGGGACCGGCCGACGCCCATGCGGTGGAGCTGGACGACGGCACGCGCATCGTCCTGGACGCGCCGTGGCACTACCGGGTGGCGGCCGGTGCACAGGCACCGCCGCTGGCGCCCTGGCATGCCGCCACGGGTCTGTCGACGCTGTACAACGGCATGATCGCGCCGCTCGGCGGCTATGGCCTGCGTGGAATGCTCTGGTACCAAGGCGAGTCCAACACGGGTGACGGCGCCGCTTATGCCAACCGGCTGCGCAGCCTGCGCGATGACTGGCGCAGCCGGTTCGGTGCGCGGATGCCGCTGCTGGTGGTGCAGTTGGCCGGCTATGGGCAGCCGCCTCAAGCCCCGGGCGAGAGTGGCTGGGCACAGGTGCGCGAGGCGCAGCGCCGCGTCGCGGCGGAAGACCCGCATACCGGGCTCGCGGTGGCGATCGACATCGGCGACGCGTACGACATCCACCCGCCCAGCAAACAGGAGCTGGGCCGGCGCCTCGCCCGGGTGGCGCGTCACGTGGTCTACGGCGAACGGGCGCTGGCACCTTCCGGCCCGACGGTTCGCACGGCGTCGCGCGCGCAGGGCGAAACAAGGCTCGCGTTCGACAACGTCACCGGCACCCTGGCCACGACCGGTGCGAACGGCCCCATAGGATTCGAGCTCTGTGATGCCGATGCGCGGCATTGCGACTATGCCGAGGCCGTGCTGGAGGGGCGTGAGGTTGTGTTGGATTGCATGGATTGCGTGGAGCCGGCCAGCGGCCGGCACTACCGGAGCGGCGCGTTGCGTGTGCGCTATTGCTGGGCGGACGGCCCGATCTGCACACTGCGCGACAGCAGCGGTGCGCCGGCCGGCCCCTTCGAGATTTCCCTCACCGCCGCGGAGGTCCCCTGATGCGCCTGCTGACTGCGACGCTGCTCCTGCTGCTGCCTGCTGCGCCATCGCTCGGTGCCACGCCGGCGCCGCCGGTCTACTTCGATTGGTTCGAATATGCCGGTCACGACGCGGCCTTCGATACTCCGCTGCCCGCCGGTCACTACCGCAACCCGATCCTGGCCGGCTTCCATGCGGACCCGAGCATCGTCCGCGCCAATGACCGGTTCTATCTGGTCAATTCCAGCTTTACCTACTTCCCAGGCATCCCAGTATTCGAAAGCGTCGATCTGGTGCACTGGAAGCAGATCGGCAACGTGATCGATCGCCCCACGCAGCTGGACTTCGATGGCCTGAACGTCTCCCGTGGCATCTTCGCGCCGGCCATCGAGTACCACGACGGCGTGTTCTATGTGGTCACCACGGCGGTCGACAGCGGCGGCAACTTCATCGCGACCGCGCGCGATCCGGCCGGCCCCTGGTCTGATCCGCACTGGCTGCCCAGCATCGATGGCATCGACCCGTCGCTGTTCTTCGACGACGACGGTGCCGTCTACCTGGTGAACAATGATGTTCCGCCTGGTCCGCCACGCTACGAGGGTCACCGCGCGATCTGGATGCAGCAGATCGATCTGGCCGCGTTCACACCGGTCGGGCCGCGCAGGGTGCTGATCGACGGCGGCGTGGAGCCGGCGAAGAACCCGATCTGGATCGAGGGGCCGCACATCTACAAGCACGACGGCTGGTACTACCTCTCCGACGCCGAGGGTGGCACCGGCCCGCAGCATTCCCAGGTGGTTCTGCGCAGCCGCCAGGTGTGGGGGCCGTACCTCCCGTATGCGGGCAATCCGATTCTCACCCAGCGCGACCTGCCCGACGACCGGCCGCTGCCGATCACCAATGCCGGGCACGCCGACCTGGTGGAAGGTCCGGACGGCACCTGGTGGGCCGTGTTTCTGGCCAGCCGCAACTACCAGACGCGACACTACAACACGGGGCGGGAGACGTATCTGCTGCCCGTGCAATGGCGTGACGGCTGGCCAGTGATCCTACCGGCCGAGCAGACCATTCCGTATGCGGTCAAGGTACCGTCATGGATGCAGGGCGATGCCGCGCAGGCACCGTCGACCGGCAACTTCATCGATCGCGACGACTTCGATGCACCCACGCTTGGCACCGGATGGGTGCAGGTACGCGTCCCCAAACAGGCGTGGGCAGACCTCAGCCTGCGTCCGGGCGCCCTGGCCGTGCATCCGCTGACGGAGAACCTGGACACGCTGCGCAATCCCGCCTTCCTCGGGCGTCGCCAGCAGCACCTGCGCTTCGAGGCCAGCACCGACATGACGCGGCCGGGGGCGGGTGTGGCGGCAGGCCTTGCTGCGTTCCAGAACGAGGCGTACTGGTACTTCCTGGGCGTGCGCAGCCTCGGCGGCGATCGCGTGGCGATCTTCCTTGAAGCGCGCGACGGCAGCGGCGTGACCCGCACGTTGGCCACGCGTGAGGTGACCGCAGCCACGTCGCTGCGCTTGAAGATCGCCGGTGACGAGGGGCGCTATGCCTTCGCGTTCGATACGGACGACGGGCGTGGCTGGCAGACCCTCGCGGGCGACGTGGACGGAACGGTATTGAGTACGGATCGCGCAGGCGGCTTCGTCGGCGCCCTGCTGGGACCATTCGCGCGCGATGAGCGCGCTTTGAGGAGCAACTGATGACGCGTACGTCTTCCCTCCACCGCGGCCGTCGCGGCCCCATCTTCCGCACGCTGGCGCTGTGCGCTGCCATGACAGTGGCGAGTACCAGTCACGCCGCCGACGCCCAGCCGTGGCTGGATACATCGGCCAGCTTTGAAACCCGCGCCGCCGCGCTGGTGGGGCAGATGACCCTGGAAGAAAAGGCCGCCCAGATGCAGAACGCCGCGCCCGCCATCGAGCGCCTGGGCGTTCCGGCCTACGACTGGTGGAACGAAGGCCTGCACGGCGTCGCGCGGGCAGGGCAGGCGACGGTGTTCCCGCAGGCCATCGGGCTGGCCGCCACGTTCGACGTGCCGTTGATGGGGCGGGTGGCCACCACCATCAGCGACGAGGCGCGAGCCAAGCATCACCAGTTCGTGCGCGAGGGGGCGCATGGCCGCTATCAGGGCCTGACCTACTGGTCGCCGAACATCAACATCTTCCGCGACCCGCGCTGGGGACGCGGCCAGGAAACCTACGGTGAGGACCCGTACCTCACCGCGCGGATGGGCGTCGCCTTCGTGCACGGCCTGCAGGGCGACGACCCGGTGTACCGCAAGCTCGACGCCACGGCCAAGCACCTTGCCGTGCACAGCGGTCCCGAGGCCGATCGCCACCACTTCGATGCCCGCCCCAGCAAGCGCGATCTGTACGACACCTACCTGCCGGCGTTCGAGGCGCTGGTGAAGGAGGGCCAGGTGGATGCGGTGATGGGGGCCTACAACCGGGTATACGGCGAATCCGCCAGCGCCAGCCAGTTCCTGCTGCGCGACGTGCTGCGCCGCGAGTGGGGGTTCAAGGGCTACGTGGTGTCGGACTGCTGGGCCATCGTGGATATCTGGAAGCATCACAACATCGTCCCCACCCGCGAAGCTGCGGCGGCACTGGCGGTCAAGAACGGCACCGAGCTGGAGTGCGGCCAGGAGTACGCCACGCTGCCGGCCGCCGTACGCCAAGGCCTGATCAGCGAAGCCGAGATCGACGATGCGGTGACGCGCCTGTTCACCGCGCGGATGCGGCTGGGCATGTTCGATCCGCCCGAGCGCGTGCGCTGGGCACGGATTCCGGCCTCGGTGAACCAGGCCCCGGCGCACGATGCGCTGGCCCTGAAGGCCGCGCAGGCATCATTGGTGCTGCTGAAGAACGATGGCGTCCTGCCGCTGTCACGCAACCTCAAGCGCATTGCGGTGGTCGGCCCCACGGCCGATGACACGATGGCACTGCTCGGCAACTACTTCGGCACACCGGCGGCACCGGTGACGATCCTGCAGGGCATCCGCGATGCGGCGAAGGGCATCGAGGTGCGCTATGCGCGTGGTGTGGACCTGGTCGAAGGGCGCGACGATCCCAGCGCGACGCCGCTGATCGAGGCGGCGTATCTGCGGCCCTCGGCCGACTCCCCGGAACGTGGACTGCGCGGTGAGTACTTCCGTACGCCCGATCTGTCAGGGACGCCGGCGCTGGTGCGCACCGATGCCCAGATCGGGTTCCGCTGGGACCGCGGCTCGCCGACCGACAACCTGCTGGCCCGCGGCGAAGCGGCGCCGGGGCAGGGCATTCCCAACGATGGCTTCAGCATCCGCTGGCGTGGCCAGCTGCTGCCGCCGGTATCCGGCCGCTACCGGATCGAGGCGGCGGCCGACGACGGCTTCCGCCTCTACGTGGATGGCAAGCGGGTGCTGGACCACTGGGCCAACAGTGATCGCCTGCGCAGCGACGGTGTCGATCTGGACCTGCAGGCGGGACGTGCCTATGAGCTGACGCTGGAGTACTACGATGCCGAGCGCGACGCCGGCGTGCGGCTGGGCTGGCGCATGCCCGGGGCGAAGCCGCCGTTCGAAGAAGCCGTCGATGCCGCCCGGAGTGCGGACGTGGTGGTGTTCGTCGGCGGCCTGACTGGCGATGTCGAGGGCGAAGAGATGACGGTCAACTATCCGGGCTTCGCCGGCGGCGACCGCACCGACCTGCGTCTGCCCGCTACCCAGCGCGCCCTGCTGGAAGCGCTGCACGCCACGGGCAAGCCGGTGGTGATGGTGCTGACCGGAGGGTCGGCGCTGGCGGTGGAGTGGGCCCAGACGAACCTCTCCGCGATCCTGATGAGCTGGTATCCCGGGCAACGCGGCGGCACCGCCGTGGGCGAGGCGCTGTTTGGCGACGTCAATCCGGCCGGCCGGCTGCCGGTAACGTTCTACCGCGCAGACCAGGCAATGCCCGCGTTCGATGATTACGCGATGGAAGGCCGCACCTACCGCTATTTCCACGGCACCCCGCTGTATCCCTTCGGCTACGGGCTCTCCTATACCCGGTTCGACTACGGCAAGCCAAGCCTCGACGCGCCCCGCATCGCCGACCACGGCACGCTCAAGGTGCAGGTGGAGGTGGCGAACGCCGGCAAACGCGCGGGCGATGAAGTGGTGCAGCTGTACGTGCGGCGGCTGGCGGCTGGGGCAGGCGATGCGCAGCAGACGCTGCGCGGCTTCCAACGTGTTCACTTGGCTGCGGGCGAGCGGCGCACCGTGACCTTCGATCTGGACGCGCAACAGGCACTGCGCGAGTACGACGACGCGCGCGGCGCCTATGTCGTGCGGCCCGGGGCATACGAAGTACGGATAGGCGGCTCAAGCGCCGATGCCCGCGTGCGGAGCCGCTTCACGGTGGAGGCGAGTCGTGATTGATGCCCGCCACAGCGATACCCCCGAGCACACGCTGTCGGTCCGGGAGAAGCTGGGCTACAGCCTGGGCGACCTCGCGGCCAACCTGATCTTCCAGACGCTGATCACCTACCTGGCGTTCTTCTATACCGATGTGTACCGGTTGCCGCCCGCCACGGCGGCCACGATCATCTTCGTGATCGGCCTGCTGGGTGCCTTCGTGTTCACGCCGCTGATCGGCATTGCCGCCGACCGCACCGTCAGCCGGTGGGGAAAGTTCCGGCCCTGGATCCTGTGGACGGCGATCCCGTTCGGTGTGCTGTCGCTGCTCGCCTTCAGCACGCCGGACCTGGGCGCGCAGGGCAAGGTTCTCTATGCGCTGGTGACCTATGGCCTGCTGATGTTCGTGTACGCGGCCAACAACCTTCCGTACTCCGCGCTCAGCGGCGTGCTCACCGGCAGCATGGCCCAGCGCAACAGCCTCTCGGCCTACCGCTTCGTGGCAGTGATGATCGCGCAGTTCATCATCCAGGTCCTGCTGTTGCCGCTGGTGCTGATCCTGGGCGACGGGGATCGGGTGCAGGGCTTCGAGCGGGTGATGACGGTGTTCGCGGTGGTGGGCACGCTGTTCTTCCTGGTCACCTTCGCCACCACGCGCGAGCGCATCGTGCCGGCCAAGGAACAGACCGGCGGGGTGATGCAGGACCTGTCCGACCTGCTGCACAACCGGCCGTGGAAGGTGATGCTGGCCCTGACGGTGCTGGTCTTCATCAACCTGGCCCTGAAGGGCGGCACCTACATCTACTACTTCCAGTACTACATGAGCGAGGCTGCGCTGGCGGGCTTCCTCGACACCACCGGCTTCAACCGCTTCATCGGCGGATTGAACGCGACACTCAACGAGTGGGGCCTGTCCGGCTTCACCTGGCCGGAGGACCCGGCGACCTCGGCGTTCAGCCTGTTCAACGCCTGCGGCATCCTGTGCATGATCCTGGGCATCGGGGTCTCCCGGCGCCTGGCCGACCGCTTCGGCAAACGTGACGTGTTCGGTGGCGCACTGCTGGTGTCCACCGTGTTCCTGCTGGTGTTCTACCTGTTTCCGCCCACGGCGGTCGGTGTGGCCTTCGGCGCCTTCATGCTGCACGGGTTCTGCTACGGCATCACCATCCCGCTGCTGTGGGCGATGATCGCCGATGTGGCCGATTACTCCGAATGGAAGAACCATCGCCGCGCCACCGCGATCATCTTCTCCGCGATGCTGTGCGGGTTGAAGATCGGGCTCAGCATCGGCGGTGCGCTGGTCGCCGGCATTCTTGCGCACCACGGCTATCAGGCCGGTGCGGAGCAACAGCCCCAGGCGGTGGTGGACGGCATCCGCCTGACGGTGAGCCTCTACTGCTCCATTCCCTTCCTGGTCGCCGTTGCACTGCTCTTCCTCTACAAGATCGACAAAGGGATGGAGACGCGCATCGAGCAGGACCTGCACCTGCGTCGGCAGGGAAGTACCCTTGATCGGCTCGCGGCGCATGCCATCTCCCCGCCGCTGGTGACCCACATCTACACGGCCGACCCCTCGGCCCATGTGTTCGAAGGGCGCCTGTACCTCTATCCGTCGCACGATATCGACGGCGGCGCGTCCTTCGACGACGAGGGTGGCCACTTCCGCATGGAGGATTACCACGTGCTGCGGATGGACTCCCCCAAAGGTGAGGCCACCGACTGCGGCCTAGCGCTGCATCTGCGCGACGTGCCCTGGGCCGCGCAGCAGATGTGGGCGCCGGATGCGGCCCACCGCGACGGCCGTTACTACCTCTATTTCCCGGCCAAGGACGGGCAGGGCATGTTCCGGATCGGCGTGGCGGTCGCGGATCGCCCCGAGGGCCCGTTCACCGCCGAGCCCGAGCCGATCGAAGGCACGTACTCGATCGACCCGGCCGTGTACGAGGACGACGACGGCGCGCATTACCTCTACTTCGGCGGCATCTGGGGCGGCCAGCTGCAGAAGTACCGCGACAACCGATTTGATGCGGCGCACGAAGAGCCCACCGGCGATGCGCCTGCACTGGGCCCGCGTGTAGCGCGGCTGGACGCGGGCATGACCCGACTGGCGGAGCCCACGCGCGAGATCGTCATCCTGGACGAGCACGGACAGCCGCTGCGGGCTGATGATCACGCGCGCCGGTTCTTCGAAGGGCCGTGGCTGCACAAGTACGATGGGCGGTACTACCTGTCGTACTCCACGGGCGATACGCACCTGCTGTGTTACGCCATCGGCGACAGTCCGTACGGACCGTTCACCTATGGCGGCGTGATCCTGAAGCCCGTGGTGGGCTGGACCACGCACCACTCCATCTGCGCGTTCGAGGGCCAGTGGTATCTCTTCTATCACGACGCCTTGTTGTCCGGCGGCGTGACCCATCTGCGCTCGGTCAAGTGCACGCCGCTGCACATGGAGGCGGACGGCAGCATCCGGACGATCGATCCGTATGGCGTTTGAAGCGGCGTCACCGAAAGACGATGCGCAGGCGCCGCTGCCGGGTGGTCGCCTCTACTGGTTGCGGGCAGGAAAGCTGGAGGTCGCGCTTGCACCGGAGGCCGGTGGACGCATTGCGCAGATTCGCTATGACGGTGTGGACTGGTTGGTGGGTGAGCACGAGGGTGGGGCGGCCGCCATTGGATGGGGGTGCTATCCAATGGTGCCGTGGGCCGGGCGGATCCGGCAGGGGCGCTTTGCCTTTGATGGCAAGCCGTATGAGCTGCCGACAAACTTCCGCGGGCACGCGATCCACGGCGTTGGCTTCTCACGGCCATGGCGTATCGACAGTCTCGGGGCGGACGGCGCGGCGCTGTCGCTGGCGCTTCCTGAGGATGGGTATTGGCCTTTCGGTGGCACAGCGACACAGGCCATCCACGTGCATTCCGACGGCCTCGATCTGCAACTTGCCGTGCAGACTGGCGACCAGCCGATGCCAGCCGTACTCGGCTGGCATCCCTGGTTCCGCAAACCGGACCAACTGCTGTTCGCTCCCAAGGGGATGTACCCCCGGGACGGGGAGGGCATCGCTACCTTGCCCTGTGTGAGTCCGGCGCCCGGCCCCTGGGATGACTGCTTTGTAAGCCCCGCCGACGTCATGCTCGTCTCAGCCGGCCAGCGGCTGCGCATGCGAGCGGACACCGATCACTGGGTGATCTACGACGGCGCCGCGCACGCCACCTGCGTGGAGCCACAGACCGGCCCGCCCGATGGGTTCACGCTGGCGCCGAACCACCTGCAGCCAGGTCAGCGGCTTGAGCTGACGTTTGAGCTGAGGTGGGAGCTCGACACTGGCGACGTTCCGGCGCCCGGGGATCGCTAGCCGGGTCACTGATCGGCTTGTTTCGCCGCTGCTCCGCCGTCGGTCGTTCTGACCACGGCGGGGGTGGTCCAGCGGCCCTCCAGCAGCGCCGGCTGGGGACGGTAGTAGCGCATGAACATCACGAACGGTCCCTTGGGAGCGGGCAGCCAGTTGGCCTGCCTCTCCTTGCCGGGCGAATCGGCCTGGATGTAGATCGTCAGCCCACCGTCGGGATCCTTCTTCAATCCAGCCAGCATCGGCGAATTGATCAGGTAGCGGTTGATCGGATTCTTGACCAGCAGCTGCTGCGGCAGTCCGTACATGGTGACCGACCAGAAGGCGTCCACGGGCGGCAGCTGGTCCTTGGCAAAGCGCAGGGTGTAGGCGCCTTTGTTGCCGTCCAGGGGCTGGCCTTCGGAATCCTTGTCCAGGATGGGATACATCGCCTCTTCGCGGGAGTTAGCACCGATGCCCACCTGGGTCCCCGTTGCACGGGCGACGTAGTCGTTCTTCAGGAAGTCCCGGCTGCCGAACAGGGCATCCGTCTTGCCGCCCAGCGACGCACGCTTGTCATCGATCTGCTTCTGCCCTTCGGCCATACCCTCCTTGAGCGCGGCCTGCATGGGCGGCGGCAGGCGGTTGGCATCGAAGGGCTTGCCCGGTTCGATACCCAGCGTGGTAAAGCGTTGGCGCAGGGCAGCCTCGCTCGGGTGCGGCGGCTGGGCGAACTGCAGCAGGAACGCTAGCTGGTTGAAGAACTCCAGCGATGTCCGATCCTGCGCTGGCGGCGTGGGCGTGATCCATGCGATGGCGGGCGCCGGCGGCGGTGCTGGCGTCCCGGCGAACGCTGACAACGGCTGCACGTTGTAGCCGGCCTGGATCTTCTTCACGTTCTCAAGGTCTGCCGCATTGAAGAGCTGGGTGCGGCCAACCACGCTGACCAGGTCGGTCTCCGAGCGGATCACCTTGGTGATGCCCTTGGGCGCTTCACCCTTCCAGCCCGGCCCGGCAATCAGGAAGCTGCCGCCGTCATTGCCGGTCGTGCGGCTGCCGATGTAGTCGAAATTGAAGGTGTAGAGATCCATCAACTGGAAGACGAAGTAGCGATCTTTCGCCATCCTGGGCACGGTGATCACCACCGGCTCTGCCCGCAGATCCAGCATGGCAAAGGAGTAGGGCGTGTCCGAATTCGGCGTCACGAATGCAGTGTCGTCCGGGGTGAACACGCGGGCGATGTTCAGGATGGCGTTGAACGGCCCCTTGTACTGCGGGTTGGAGGTGTCGACGTTGAACGCATAGACCGTCTTGTACGTGTCCACCATGGGAACACCGTAGACGTAGGCGTCGCGCGCGATCGTCCTGGCTTCTTCCAGCGCAGCCGTGTCTGCCGATACGGCGGGAGCAGCAGGGGATGCGGCGGGGGCGTGCCCTGCCGCGGCGTCGCGGTCCTTCTCATTGTCGGACGATCGCTCGCCGCAGGCGCTGAGCATCATGCCGCTGGCCAGGGCAAGCAGCATCCCGATTCCCGTAGCCGATCGAATTCGATGGTGGTACATGTATCTCTCCTTGAATCAGGGGGTCGGGTTCGGCACCGGCTGCAGGGGAGGCAGGTTCCAGTTGCCTTCGATGGCGGCGCGGCTCGGGCCGTAAACACGCCCGACAGCGCTGTAGGGGCCGGCCGGCGCCGGCAACCAGTTGCTCTCCTCCTCCTTCCCGGGGGAGGCGTGGCCGATATACAGCGTCAGCCCGCCGTCGGCGTCGTACTTGAGTCCGGGGGTACGATCACCGATGGAGTAGCGTTTCAGGTCGTTGGCGTACAGGAAACGGTCAGGCAGTGCGTACAGCGTGACCGACCAGAAGAACTTCGCCGGGGGCAGGGCGTCCTTGCTGAAGTGGATCATCGACAGCGCGTTACCGTCGCCGACATACCCGCCGTACCACGCCTCCTCGATCGAGTTTCCATACAACCCTTTCTCGGCCCCGATGGCACGGGTGAGGTAGTCGTTTTTCAGGAACGCGCGCGAGCCGAACAGGCCATTCGACGAGAGGGTCGCCTTGGCCTTTTCTGCCATCGCCGCCTTGGCATCGGCGACGCCGGCATCGATGGCGGCCAGACGGGCCGGGCTCAGCGCAGTGGCATCGAAGGGCTGCCCGGGACCGATACCGATCCTGGCGAAACGCGCCATCAGCCCGGCTTCGTCCGGATTCGTCGGCTGGGTGAACTGCAGCAGGAAATTCAGATAGCGGATGAAGTCGTGCGAATGCGCCTTTTCAGCGTCATACGGGGGGAACTCGATCTGCGGCGCCGCCGGAGGCGCCGGGGTCTTCAGGTAACTGCTCAAAGGCTGCAGCTTCATCCCTTCCTGGATCTTCTTGACGTTGGCGATGTCCCCAGGGCTGTTCAACGCGGTGCGCGTGAGCGTTAGGACCAGCGAGGTTTCGGATGGGAACACCTCCTTGATGCCTGCCGGCTTGGCGCCTTTCCAGCCCGGCCCGGCAATCAGATAGCTGCCCGCCCCGTTGCCGGTCGCGCGCGAACCGATGTAGGCAAAGTTGTAGGTGAACAGGTCCACCCACTGCTGCACGTAGTAACGCCCCTCGGGCACCTTGGGCACGGTCACGACCCAGGGCTCCGCACGCAGATCCAGCCAGGCCCAGGAGTAGGGCGTGTCGTTGTTGGGCGTCACCACATCGTGGTTGTCCGGCGTGTACAGCTCGGAATAGTGCCGGAACCTGCCGAAGCCGCCGACGTACTCCGGGGCCTCGGGCGTGGCCACCTGCTTGTAGAGCGTGTTGTAATTCTCGAGCATCGCAAACGCATAGATGTAGGCCTCCTTCGCGATTGCGCGCGCCTCTGCCTGATCCTGGTCGTCGGCTGTCGCGGGTCGGGTCTCCGGTGACGGCGCTGGTGCTGCTTCCGACCGGGCAGGCGGGTTCTCCTGGCGCTGACACGCGGGAAGCAGGAGGATCGACATCAGCGAAAGCGAGGACACGCAAGGCATCAGGCGCATGGCAATGGGCTCATAAGGTTCCATGACCACTGTCGTCTGCATGCCGCATAGCGACAAGCGCGTATCCACTGTCCTGCGGTCAGTATTTTTACTGAGATTCCAAGCAGCGATGCGGAACACATGTGATGCTCCCGTCCCAAACGCGCACTGAAGCAACGAGAGCCAGTGAACTTCCAGTGAGGCGCGTCGCTGAAGAATTCACGGCAGAGGAACTGCACGGCGGCGACCCTCTACGGACCTGCTTTTGAACCGAAGAGTCTCTTTCCATGCCCAACAAGCAACTCACCACGATCAATCCGCTGACCGAGGAAGTGCTAGCCACCTATTCCTACATGTCCGATGCCGAAGCCGCCGCCGTCGTGAAGGCAAGCCATGAAGCGTTTCTGCAATGGCGTCTGCGCAGCCTGGATGAGCGCGCAACCGTCATCGCTGGCATCGCAAAAGCACTTCGCGAGCGCAAGGAAGAAGTTGCACAGCTGATGACCGACGAGGTCGGCAAGCTCATTGAAGACAGCCGCACCGAGATCGAGCTGTGTGCCGGTATCTGTGACTACACCGCCAAGCAGGGGCCCGTCGTACTGGCCGATGAGGAGCGCGATGTGGACGGTGCCACAGGCATCGTGACCCACGCGCCCATCGGCGTGGTTTACGGCATTCAGCCGTGGAACTTCCCGGCCTACCAGGCGATCCGCTATTCCATCGCCAGCCTGATGGCAGGCAATGGCGTACTGCTCAAGCATGCCGAGAGCTGCACCGGCAGTGGGCTGCTTTTGCGTGACATCTACGAAAGTGCCGGGCTGCCCAAGGGGCTGTTCGGGGTGCTGTTGATCAGCCACGATCAATCCAATGACATCGTAGAAAACGATCTGGTGCGAGCGGTGACACTGACCGGGAGCGAGACGGCAGGGCGCACCGTGGCAGCCAAGGCCGGCGCGGCCCTCAAGAAGACCGTGCTTGAGCTGGGCTCCAACGATGCCTATCTGGTGCTGGACGATGCCGACCTGGATCTGGCGGTGGCGACCTGCGTCAAGGGCCGCCTGTTCAACAATGGCCAGACCTGCGTCAATGCCAAGCGCTTCATCGTGACAAAGAAGAACTACGACGCCTTCGTCAGCGACTATGCAAAGGCGTTCGAAGCGATCCGGATGGGCGACCCGAATGCCGACGACACCCAGCTCGGCCCCATGGTCTCCAAGGCGCAGCGCGACAAGCTGCACGAACAGGTGACCAAGAGCGTCTCGCAAGGGGCCCGTCTTCTGGTGGGCGGTGAAGTGCCGGACCGCACCGGCTGGTTCTACCCGGCTACCGTGCTGGCAGATGTTGCCCCGGGGCAGGTTGCTTACGAAGATGAGCTGTTCGGTCCTGCAGCGGCCATCATCCGCGCCGAGGACGATGAGGATGCGATGCGCATCGCCAACGACAGCCGCTACGGCCTGGGCGGCGGCATCTTCAGCCGCGACGTGCAGCGTGCGCGGGAGCTGGCCAGCAAGTACTTCGACACCGGCATGATCTTCATCAACACCTTCGACGTGGCATCGCCATCGCTTCCGTTCGGTGGGGTGAAGGCGTCGGGGTATGGTCGCGAGCACGGCCCGGAAGGTCTGAAGGAGTTTGTGAACGTCAAGTCGATCAAGATTGCGGCGAAAGCGTCGGCTTGATTCCAGCACAGGCGAGGCGCACCTCGGCGTTGCGCCTGCGCCGCGATTCCACGCCGGGTGGGAGACGGTTGGTGGAAGCGGACATTTCTGGGCTCCATCGGTACGTGGGTGGCCGACGATGGCCAGCGTGCACAGTTGGACCCTTACTTGCCCCATACGAGGCAAATCAGGGGCTATGGCCCACGGGAATTCCCTAGGTCCGTGACCCTAGTGATAAGGGATCGTTATCAGGGGTAGGGCAGAGGTCTGCTACTGGCCGAAAGCGGAGGCGCCCGCACCTGGCAACACGACCAATAGTGCTAGCGTCCGCTCTGGACCCACAGCTGACCTCGGTAGCGAAAGCAAACGCCCGTAAGCTAGCTTTCCGTCTTCTGTAAGTATCAGCGAAGACTTGCCGTTCGCTAAGAACGTAGACGCTGCCATAGCGCAGTGCCATGATACTGGTTTGCTGTCAAACCACGCTCGAAGATGGAGGATCTGTGGCGATCAATTTTCATAGGGATGCAAGGCCGGCGTTTGATTCTGCCCAAGGGATAACTAAGGACGGTGCAACGCCCGCCCTGGAGTTGCTTTCAGAGGGATTTCAAGTAACGTGGTTTCGCGAAAACTCTTTGAACGTCTGGCTGGCAATCGTCAAGCCATCTGCCGAGGTAGCCGATCACTTCGGCCTCCGACAAGAGTGTTTCGTCATCGGTAATGGCCATTCATCCGACTTCCATCAGAGAACGCTGAATCTTTCTCCACCGGCAAACCTTATTGATCGACTCGATGGGACTGTCCGAATTGTTACATCCGACGCTCCGATTGCCGATGCATTCTGCGCAGCATGGGCGCAAAGAAATAGATCGACTGTTGTTTTAATGCGCTTGCAAGGGCTAGAAACGGCACCTTCGGCCAAGGAGCGACTGTATTCACTCCTGAGCTCTTCTTTGTGGCGTCGCGACTTTTTCGCAGAAGCGGAGCCAGTGCGTGATCCAAGCGAATTTTTTGGTCGTCAGCTGGTTGTCAATGAGCTGCTTGCCAAAGTAATAAATGGGGCGCCTGTCGCTGTTTTTGGCCTCAGAAAAATAGGTAAAAGCTCGTTGCTAGGCAGATTGGAAGATCTTCTCACCGATGACGATTCGGCCATTACTGCCACGGCATTTCTCAGAGGCAACACTACATCAATAACAGCGGGGCGGTGGTGGCATCTCGCACAAACGCTAGTCCAAGCATGGCAATCCAAGCTTCAACAATTGGCAAAAGATTTAGAATCAAAAGTTCACGCCAAAGCCGAGAAGCTAACCAGCCTCATTTCCAAGCGAACAAGCGATGAACGCCTGCTGGCGGATGCATTTGAAAAAGATATTGCATCGCTTTTGAAATCTGCGAGGGCTCTTAAGACCGCAACTGGAAGGGATTCGGTTAGGCTAGTATTTATCCTTGATGAGTGTGATTATCTTTACCCTCATTTGGCGAAAGATGGTTTCTGGCGGAATGATTTTTTTTCATTCTGGAACACTCTCCAATCAATAAAGCGAGGCCTCGATTCGCCTGCGGAACTGGTCTACCTGCTTGGCGGCGTGAACCCTTCTGGTGTGGAGCAGGGTGCGTTGGAGGATCAACCGAATCCTTTGTATGAAATGCAACGGATGTACTTGGGCCCGATGACTCAACCCGAAGCTAACTCCTTACTGACCGGCCTGGGCGGCCGTATGGGTCTAACTTTTGAATCAGAGTCGCTAGATAAAATTTACGAATTGGTGGGCGGGCACCCGCTACTACTACGCAGACTCGGAACCGCAGTTCATGACTTATTTCCCGGGCGCTCTGCAAGAAAACAAATCGACAAGAAAGATATCAGCAAGGCATTTGAGCGCCGCAAGAGAGATCTTTTCAATCAGGTAGCGTGGTTTCTAGAGCACTTGGGCAAGGTGGCTCCTGATGAAGAGCGATTGCTTCGGGATATTGCAATGGGAGGGGCGCAGGCCTATGCGGAAATCTGGGGTGACGACGAGTTCAGAGAAACCTTTGCTTTTCACCTAGAGCGATATGGCCTCATAGAGTTTCACAATGAACTCCCGGAAGTGTCTCTTTCTTTGATTCGTGAGGCCTTACAGAAGCCAGCTGCAAGTGAATACGTAGAACAGAAGCGACAATTGAAAGATGCCATCGAGGCAATTGAGATAGCAGTGCGCATTCGCCTAAAGGTTGACTTGGAGAAAAACAGGCTGCCACTTGAAGCCGTAAATTGCGCGGTTAATGCAATTCCCTCAAATGCAAAGAATAGATCACTCTCCCGCCAAGATCTCCTAGATCTAGGCGACTTGACAGGGGTTGGTGCAGTCCTCGATTCTTTGAACTGGGGAGATTATGAGATTCTGCTGGAAAAGTTCTACGAAGAAATAGATTGGACTGGAGAGAATCTCACAAAAGAGGAACGGCTGCTTACTGTGAAGACGTCGTTCTCGGATGCTCATCTTGTTCGGCACAATAACGATCACATGCTTAGAGGCATGATCGAGAAAGAGGGTTATCACAACGTCTATGAGCGTTTCAGGAAGGTCAGAGAGATGCTTTCCGCATAAACTAATTATTGATTACCCCCTCCCGCGCGAATCGGATTTTCTTAATACCGTGAAGCCGTGGTTCAATACCAGCAATTTTTTACGAAATAGGAACCTGCTCGAAGGTTGCCCTCACATGAGGGACCACCTCTGGCCGAAAGCAGTCGTGGGCTCGACATGGCAGCATCCGAACTGGAGCGGAGACTCCGCGCAACGCACGATATAGGGAAAACCAGTGGACAGCCGTGAGCTTGTTGTGCACCTTGAGTCGTCGCATAAGGACGTCACGTCGCCAGAGTTGATGCGTGGGGCCATCAAAGCTGGGCTCCGCTGGCCAACTCCCTATTGGCCAGAGTTGACCGTTCGGTGGATTGAAGACGGGGCAAGCTTGGACAGCGAACTGGTCAACCTGGTAGATCCGGTGGCTGCCAACGAACATTTTCCGCAGAGTCTTCGTCATCGCACTTTTGCGCTAGCCCGACGGTTCGACAGAGCCCAAGGGGCCCAGTAGCCTGATGGTTATCTAATGGATTGCTTCCGACCTGAAGCGGACATCAGCCAGTGCTTCCGGCGCGGCCTCCCATGAAGATGTCCGCTTCTGGCCGAGAGCGGACCTTTGCCCAGTGGGTAGGCTAGGATTAGGAAGATTTATCGGGGGTAAGGAGAGCGGATTTTCGCTCCGAAGCGGACGTCCGAATCAAGATTTACGCCCTGATGGACGACCAAACGGCGGGCCTTCCATAACCACGAGCTGAGCAATGGTTGGCCGCACTGGTTCGCGCCGAACAGTTTTGAATGGCGCAGGATGCTTTTGTACAGGAGACTTGGCAGCGTGTCCTAAAACGCAATCCACTCAGACAGGATGGACTGGCTGCGAGGCAACCGCTTTCATCGAGCACGGAGGAATCGCGTCTGCGACAATGATTGAGCGCTTGGTGGAATCTGGAGCAGATCATGGCGAGGAAGAGTGACACCCCCATTGGGGTCGCCGACATAGGTGAGTTCTTGGCAACCCAGGACGATACGATCTGCGCGTTTTCCGCGCTCACGGCGATAACCGCATCGACTTGGCAATCGAGTGCAAGAGTCTGAGTCCGTCGTTTCCGCTGTTGATCTCACGGATCCGCCGCATTCCGGAGGAGAGCTACCATCAGGTCATATGGTCACATGACGACGATGACTCCAGCGGCCCGTTCCGGGTCCCTGGGCTGGACGCCAACGCGCGGACCGCCAGCCTCCGCAATGAGGATTCGCTATACCCGGCAGGCGAGTTCGTTGGCAAGGCCACGACCCAGATCGGCCGGAATGACAAGGGCCAGTTTGTATCGGGTGATGGGCAAGTGTTCGACAAGTGGAGCCAGGCGCTGGCTTCGGCCGCCGACTTGGTGTTCGATGCTACCGAGCATCACGCGGATAGCGAGAACGGCTTCTGCAACACCTTCATTTGCCCGGTACTGGTCGTGCCCGATGGCACGCTCTGGGTCGTCGACTACGAGGATGATGGCGCGGTACGCGGCGATCCGCGGCAGATCGACGAGGCGACCCTGTTCGTCGGGCGTGAGTACTGGGGGATCGTGAGCCACCCCGGCTACACAATCAGCCATCTGCATTTCTGCTCCCGATCCGGAATCGTGGCGCTGCTTGGCCGGGTCGCCGGTGATCAGTTGCTTTGGGAGAGCGTGTTCCCGGTCGGTCCGATTCTGGCGTCGGTGGCCGGGGACTGATGCAGGCTACCGGCGCTTGCCCCGCGTATCAGCCTCTTTCTGTGGTTTCGATCAACACGATGGAGACTCCAGGGATTTCTTCATCCTGCCCGATCTCCGGCGCGAACTCGCCGGGCGGCACACGGTCGCCTCCGTTGCGTACCTGGCCAAGGGTTCGCAGCAGCAGCGATTGCATCTGGTTACGCTCCGATCCCGGCACCACCTGGATGCCATCGCCGGACAGGCAACTGGTCATGAAACTTAGGGTGGACATGAGGGGATCACCCGCGGCACGTGAGGGACCTTGCAAGCCGACCCGACGCCGGTTGAAAACGTTGCGCAGTCCATGTGCCAGCAAGTCCCAGACGACCTGGCTCCAGTTGCTCGGATCCAGGTCGAGATCGTCCTCGAACGGGCGGCCGCTAACGCCGACGACGAAGCGGAGCAGTTCGGTGGAGAATGGGAAGCACGGGAAGAGCTTCTGGCTTGGAGGGCACGTGGTCATGCAATACGTGCCCGGCCATCCCAGCAGCCCTGATGCCGAAAGTCCGCCGGTGCCATCATCGAGTAGCAAGTACTGCGCACCGCCGTGAGCCAATTTCGGGGTCACGTCGCGCTGCTGCCCATCGAGCGGGGCGCCCGTCTGGAAGTATTCGAATGGCGGCCACGATTGATACAGCCGCAGTTGTACCTGCTCGTTCGCGCCCACGGCATGTCCTGCTGCACCGCACCACTTGGCCTGCAACAGCAGTGCATTGCTGCGCGCGGCCTGCTGAGCCGCGTTGTAGTGCCGATGGACCAGCAGAATGTCGCCGAGTTCGCAGCCCTTGACGCCTTTCCCCGTCCGAACCAACGGGCGTTGATGGCAGAAAACCGAGGTCACCGTGCATGTGAGCCCGTACGGGTTGAGGATGCCGCGCAAGGTGTTGGCGATGTAGGGTGTGCCCTCTTGCACCAGCATGGCCACGATATCCGGTTCCTGCGGCTTCTTCGGCCTGGACTTGACGAGGGCTGCGTGCATGGAGATGCGGAGTGCTTGCTCGAAGCCGGCAGTGGCGTAGGAACTGTGATCCAGAAGCAAACGTTCAAGCGTCATCAGTCATATCCATTGAGGTTCACGTCCACTCTAACGGTTGAGACGTCGTTCTAGATGTTTGTGTTAAGGAGGATGTTCTCAACAAGATCCGAGATGAACTCCTCGGCGGAAACAACGACGAAGACCTTTCCAGAGGGATGGGCTGCTGAATTTCGCTTGCCCAGCTTCTCTTCAAGAAGTTTTAGGGTCTCACCGCTAATCAATTTCGCTGCCCGAGCAATTTTAATAACATCGGATTCCTTCAGATCGGCGAAGTCAGTTCGATTGACGATAGGACGCTTAAAGTTGTGAGTTCCCACTTGGGTATTGAACTGGGCTAGACCTTTCGCGTAGATGCGGTCCACGACGTCACTGTAGGCCAGGTTCCACGCCATGATCAGGGCGCCGCGGTACGCCTTGTATCCGAAACAGATCAGTGCTTCCTCCAAGTACGCGCGATTGTTCTTGTCAGTAATGCGCGGAAGGAGGTCGTTCAGCAGCTTCGTAGTCATCGCACTTGATCGGCGAATTGGGTAGCTCATTTGCAGGCTTTGTCGAGCCGATGCAGAAAGCCTGTAACCCAACTTGTCCTTAATGATTCTTGCGGGCTTCTTAGCTACCAGCTTCGTGAGAGTAGAGGCAATATTCGCCGGTCTTGGGAGATGCGTCTTGTCGAAGCAGCTCCCAATGTCGCCCGTTGAGAAGCGTTCCTTACCCTCGGCTTCGTGCAGGTACCACGCAAACACTTCCGTTTGCGTGGGAATGCCCTTCTTGGCGAAATCGCTTATCGAGGCCGTCCAGTGACTGATATCACTCGGTGCCATTCAGCATCTCGAGAACAATGTTTTCGCCAATGTGATTGATGGTGCTTGTGCCAGGCGTAGACCCGGCCCCCATCTGCGTACGGCGCTTGTGGCGCAGGTCCCTGATCGGCCCCGAGGGATCTTTCGGTACAGTCCACTGCAGATGCCGGAATGCCGTAAAGAAGTGATCTTGGGCGAGGTCAGTGATGCCGCGTGTGTGCTTGTACCAGTAAGCAACTACCAGGTATTTCTGGAGAACTTGCTTCGGAGTTGCCTGCGCGACGAATTCTTTTAACGTGGGTGAGACGTCGGTGAAATTGATCTCCAAGATATTCGGAGTCGGCGCCTTCCTTGGTGTCCTTGGAACACGGGTGCTCGTGCTCTCGATGACACCTTCTTCTTCGCCTTCTTCCGACTCTTCATCGAACTCTTCATCGCTCTGATTGCCAGACCCGATGTACATGGGCCTAGCCGCAGACGGCGAAACGCCGCGATTCAATGCTGCCGCGATGCTCTTCAAACTTTCCTGGATGCTTTGGTCACTGCCCTCGACCTCGAACTCAACGAGGCGAATTTTCACCCTGCCCACCTTTTCGGGGGCTTTCGTTTGCTTTGCCATCTAATGCTCCTTGCGAATCCGGCCTACGTACCAGTCTCTCCGTCCCCATAAAGCGCTTTGCCTCTTTGCGAGGCCTAGTCTAGAGCAGTTCATGGATTGCTTGGCAAATGTCCGATTCGGAACGGTGCAGCGCTCGCAGGTGAGGGGTCATCCCGTCGCCACGTCGGCGAGGCTTGCCGTGGAAGTGGGTGGCACATGTCTTTGAGCTATCTAAGCGCATCCCTGAAATCCCTCCGCCCAGGCTCGGCGGGTAGCTGGCACATCGGGCCGCAGCTCGCCTGCCCAAACGGGAAGGGCCGGAATGAAAAGGCTAACCCGTTGTTTTTCTTTGTTCCGGGGCAGGGGAGGGCTCGAACCCGTCGTCAGGTTGTCGGGGGATTTTTAGCCCGCTGTACGGGGAGTGCGCATGGTCATGCCCGCTGCTACCTAGCGGAAGCACGGGCAGAGAGCGAACAAGGAAGGTCTTTGGGGTAAGCATGCCCTGGTTCACGGCATCGCCGGCAGTTAGTCTTCTAGCAAGCTGGCAGCTGGATTCGCGGACGCGCCTCCGGTCTGGAAGTATCCAATCACACTAGACACCGACCGGTGCTCAGTCAGTTGCATGATTGCCGGCAGTGACACCCCTGGTGACTGGCTTCGGTCACGAACCCCGACCGCAGGCTGTGCCCGCCAAAATCGCCCTCCAACCCGGCCAGACGGGCCCGCCGCTGCACGATCTCGCCGACCGCGGCCGGGCGCCCGCTGTTTCCACAGTCGCCGGAAGATCGCCCCTTCGGTGATCCCGGCTGCGTCCAGCCAGTCCTTCAGGGCGAGGCCGGCCCGATCGAGCACCGGCTTATCCGGTGTCGACGTGGCCGTGACGCCGGCTTGCTGCGTCTTGCTGTGCACCAGCCGGTAGATATAGCCCGCCTCGCCAACCCGACGCAGGTCGCGAAGATCGGCGGCAGCGATCTCGCTGCGCCGGCGCCCGCCACTGGCAAACCCGAAGCAGAGTAGGGCACGATCGCAGATCCCTCGAACAAAAGAAGTAATTGCAGCTTTACGTGGCGCCAAGTTGCAGATTTACCTGCTTCGTCTTCACCAGCGCCAGCCGGAGCCGACAAAGCGTCGGATGGTTCGATACGCCATTTCGCATAATGTATATTATGTAAAGCCACCGGCGGCCGCAGTGAGGTACCTCGTGGGCCTGCTCAAGCTCCTACTGGCATCGCTCTTGTCTCATCGCGGCTCCACGGAAAAACGAGCTTTGATGCACGGGCCACGACCTGACCGGCCCCACCTTGATCGCCATAGGCGTCACCCCTACACGCCGTTACTTGCAGGCGGCGTAGACCTTGTCGTCCATCTGCCGACTAAGCTCAAACGAACGCTTGATGCCAGCTGCACGGTAGACCGCGTCCCGATGATCTTTGGCTGCTTGGCAGCGATCAGGCTCTTTGTACTGGCTGACCACGACACCCCTGACACCACCACCAGACGATGCCTGGTAAGACTGCCGTTGATCACGCTGACGCATGTCCTGCCGTATACGCTCCAGGCGCAGCTGGTTTTCGTATGTGTCGTATTGCGGCGTGGCATCCCACGTCTTTTGGGGCGCGCTGTTGGCGCACGGTGCAGATTGGTAACTGGTCTTCCCACCTTCAACGCACTTATGCACCTGCTGTGCAGATGCCGAGCCGGCAGCCATAGCCGCCAGCAACAGAATAGCTCTCACGTCCATGTAGCCCCCTATAGCTGAGGGCATCATAGCTCCCGCGGCCGTGACCGGTCACATCGAACCGAGCTGCAAGGCTGCTGCCAGGCGCTTCACAGGACGCAAGCGGTTCAAGGGCGATGATGAGTATCAGCGTGATTACATGCGTCGACTCGACCGGATCAGCCTCAACGTGCTTCAGAACCTGCTTCATTTCGCCCCACTGATAACCGCAGCCATGACCTGCGTGACGGCGTTGATCTGGGTCGTCTACCTGAATTTCTTCCTGCGCAGCTACCGCCGCCAGCAGCGTCCTTCCATCCTGATCACGTCGGGCGCGGGCAAGGACCTGGATGCGCACTGCTTCGTGACCAATCTGGGACTTGAACCGGTCTACCTGCTCGATGTGGTCATCGACCTGATTGAGCCTACTGGGAAGGTGGTCCGCGCGATCATTCCCGAACGCACAGAGCGTTGGAGCCAAGCGATTCCCGGCGACGACGACGATGTCCGCCGTGCGACCAACGTGGGTGCGCTCAGCAGCGGCGGCGAACGAGACCTGGGCCGATTCCGGACCTTGATCGAGCGCGCCAGCATGGAGAACCCCGACATCGCCGCCGAGAACGCCTTCACCAGTCTGGAAGTCACCGTGGTGACGGTCACGGCGAGCCAGGCAGAGCTGTGTGGCGCTTCGCGCTGCTACCGCATCGAGCAACGCGCCGGTGGCAACGCTCGACTGAGAGCAAGAACCATCAAAGCACGCCAGCTGCAGGGGTACTTTGCGCGCCGTAGTCTGACTCGCCTGTTGACTGACCAGTTGAAGTCCTTGGATACAGCGTAATCCCATTCACGCCCCTCGTTGTGGTGGGTAGTCGGCACTGCCCTGCCCTCGAACCTAGAGGCCGCTGACGATTGACGGCCGCACTGTACCGACGGCCTGAGGTTGCGCCACGGCCACCCGGGCTGCTCGATCTCTCCCCGACCTTCACAACTACCACGCCACCCCGAATGCAACTATGAAGGCCGCGACCTGCCCCCCTCGGTAAACCATGCTCCACTTTCGTCGTCTTTTTGGTCGTTGGCTCCGCCTGCGTCGTCTTGTCCGTTGGCGTTGGCGGGAGCGCCAGGCCTCGGTTCCGGCCATCGAAGCCACCGAGGTTCCCCTGCGTGCCGCGCTGTACAGCGTTGAACAGATGGAGGTGTACGGCCGCGCACTCGCGCGCCAGCACCGGGTGAGGATGCGACCTGGCGCAGAGCGCCTGCTCGATCGCCTGCAGGCCAACGAACGTGTCCTGGAAGATGCCAACACGCTGCTGAGCAACGTAGTGCGCGAACAGCGGCCGGTGACCCCGGCCGGGGAATGGCTGCTCGACAACTACTACCTGATCGAAGAACAGATCCAGACCGCGCGACGCCACCTGCCGCGCGGCTACAGCCGGCAGTTGCCTTCGCTGGTGGCCGGCCCCTCGGCCGGGTTGCCGCGCGTGTATGAGCTGTCGATGCAGGCCATCGCGCATGGCGATGGCCGCATTGACGGCGATACGCTGGGCCGCTTCATCGCCTCGTACCAGTCGCTGGCGCCGCTGAGCCTAGGCGAACTGTGGGCCGTTCCGATCATGCTGCGCCTGGCCCTGCTGGAGAATCTGCGGCGCATGGCGGCGCGGGTGATGCGCGACGGGACGGACCGTGACCTGGCTGCCCAATGGGCGGACAGCCTCAACCGCGCGGCGTCCGACACCCCGACCGATGTCGTCCTCGTGGTGGCCGACATGGCGCGCTCCGAGCCGCCCTTGACCGGCGCTTTCATCGCCGAGCTGACCCGGTCGCTGCAGGGGCGCGGCGGTGCGTGGGCCATGCCCATCGCCTGGCTGGAACAGTGGGCCGCCGCGGCCGGGCAGCGCATCGACGAACTGGTCGCCGCAGAGGGGCAGCAGCAGGCGGCCGATCAGGTCTCCATCGGCAACAGCATCGGCAGCCTGCGATTCCTCTCCACCATGGATTGGCGCACCTTTGTCGAAGACATGAGTGTGGTCGAACAGCGGCTGCGGGAAGACCCGATGGCCGTCTATCCGCAGATGGATTTCGGCACCCGCGACGCCTATCGCCATGTCGTGGAGAAGATCGCGCGCGGCAGCCGCGTTGCGGAAGAACGCGTTGCGACCATCGCGATGGATCTGGCGCGGGCGGCTGCGCCGCTTGATGGGCCACGTACGCACGTGGGCTATTGGCTCGTGGGCGAAGGCGTGGACGCCACCGTGGCCGCGGTGGCCGAGGCGGCACCGCGCCACCGCAAGGCCAGGCGACTGGCGCATCGCGTGCCCCTCGCCCTGTACCTGCTGCCGATCGCCCTGCTGGCGGTGGTGGCCACCGCTGGCCTGCTGGCCTCGGGTAGTGGCTCGGTACCCGTCTGGCTGGCCGCGCTGTTCGGGCTGCTGGTGTTCAGCGAGCTGGGCATCGTCCTGGTGAACTGGACGGCGACGGTACTGGTCACGCCCAGGCCGCTGCCCAAGCTCGATTTCAGCGAAGGCATCCCGGCCGCCTGCTCCACCGTGGTCGCAGTCCCCTCGATGCTGTCCAGTATCGACGGCATCGATGTCCTGACCGAAGCGCTGGAGGTCCGCTTCCTGGCCAACCGCGATCCCCAGCTGCGCTTCGTGCTGCTGACGGACTTTCTCGACGCCGCGGCAGCCGAGACGCCGACGGACGACACCCTGCTCGCGCACGCCGTGGAGCGGATCGAGGAATTGAACAGTCGCTATGCGGCTGAGCGCGGCGATCGCTTCTACCTGCTGCACCGCCCCAGGCAATGGAACCCGGGTGAAGGGGTGTGGATGGGGCACGAGCGCAAGCGCGGCAAGCTGGCAGCCCTCAATGCCCTGCTCCGCCAGGGCAATGCGGCCGCGTTCATGCGCACCGTCGGTGACACGGCCGCCTTGGTCGGCGTCCGCTACGTCATCACCCTGGATTCGGACACGCAGCTTCCGCGGGATGCCGCACGCGCCTTCGTCGCCACCCTGGCGCACCCGCTCAACCGCCCGCGCTTCGATCCGGCGCTGCAACGCGTGGTGGAGGGCTACGGCATCCTGCAGCCCAGTGTCGGCACCAGTCTCGGCACGCGCCGGACCTCGCGGTTTGCCCGGATGTTCGGCAGCGAGCCCGGCATCGATCCGTACTCGCGCATGGTCTCGGATGTCTACCAGGACCTGTTCGACGAAGGCTCGTTCGTGGGTAAAGGCATCTATGACGTCGAAGCGTTCGAGCATGCGCTTGAGGGCCGTCTGCCCGAGAACCGTATCCTCAGCCATGATCTGCTGGAAGGCTGCTATGCACGTGCCGGCCTGGTCAGCGATGTGCGCCTGTACGAGGACTATCCCGAACGCTACGCCGCCGATGCCAAGCGCCGTGCGCGTTGGATCCGCGGCGACTGGCAGCTGCTGCCCTGGTTGATGCCGTGGACACCGCGCCCGGGATCGGGCTGGGAACGCAACCGGCTCAGCCTGCTGTCGCGCGGCAAGTTGCTGGACAACCTGCGCCGGAGCCTGGTGCCGATCGCTGCCTTGGCCTTGCTGGTGGCGGGTTGGCTGTATGCCGAAAGCCCGGCTGCGTGGACGGCATGGGTGCTGGCACTGTGGTTCGCGCCGCCGTTGATCGGCATGCTGCGCGATGCGCTGAGCGTTCCGGACGACACCCCGCTGGAAGCGCACTACATCATGGTCGGGCGCGGCACGCTGCAGTCGTTGCTGCGCGCGGCCACCCAGGTCGCGTGTCTGCCCTACGAAGCGTTGCTGGCCGGTGGGGCGGTGCTGCGCACGCTCTGGCGCATGACCGTCACCCGCCGCCACCTGCTGCAATGGAACCCCTCCAGCGAAGTCGAGCGCCGCCTCGGCAGCGACCGCGGCGCGGAATGGCGGGTGATGGCGCCGGCATCGTTGCTGGCAATTGCGCTGGCGGCCGTTGTGGCCAGCGTGGCTCCGCAGGCGCTGCCTGTCGCCCTGCCCCTGCTGTTGGCGTGGGTCTTCGCCCCCGCCTTGATGGCGTGGCTGGGCCGGCCGCCGGCCGCCGGCCGCAAGCGTGGCCGAACTTTCCGTGACACAGCGGGCATTCCTGGGCCGGCTGGCGCGGCGCACCTGGTCGTTCTTCCAGGCGTGGGTGCGCGAGCAGGATCATTGGCTGCCGCCAGATAACATCCAGGAGCATCCAACCCTGGTGGTGGCGCGGCGCACCTCGCCGACCAACATCGGCCTGTCGCTGCTGGCCAATCTGTCTGCGTGGGATTTCGGCTGGCTGCAGCAGGGCGCAGTCGCGGAACGTACCGCGCTCACGTTCGATACGCTGGACCAGCTGCCGCGACACCGCGGCCACTTCCTGAACTGGTACGACACCGAAACCCTGGCGCCGCTGCAGCCGCGCTATGTCTCCACCGTGGACAGCGGCAACCTGGCCGGCCACCTGCTGACGCTGCGCCAAGGCCTCCTCGCGCTGGTGGATGCGCCAGTGCTGGCGCCACATACCTTCGACGGCCTGGCCGATACGCTCGGCGTGCTGGAAGAAGAACGGCAGCGCTATCGCCCTGCTGACGCGCCACTGGACGAGGCACTCAACCACCTTCGCCAGCGCCTGGCCTCAACGCGTACCGATCCACCCCGTGGCACGGCGCAGCTGCTCGCCCGGTTGCAGGAGCTGGCCGGTCTGGCCGACGCCGTACTGGCGCAATGGCCGGCACCGGAGTCGCCCGAGGAAGGTGCGCTGCACTGGCCGGCCCTGTTCGCTGCCGAATGCCATGCCGCCCACGCAACACTTGCCAACCTCCCGGCCGATGCCGGCGCGGACGATGAGGCGCCGGTGCCCAGCCTGCGCCAGCTGGCCGCCCTGCCCGGTTCCGCCGGTGCGGACGCGCGCGCGCGCATCGAGCAGCTGCAGGCGCTGGCGCACCGCGCCGGGCAGTTCTCGCTGATGGAGTACGGGTTCCTGTTCTACCGCACCCGCAACCTGCTCTCGATCGGCTACAACGTCGACGACCATCGCCTCGACAACAGCTTCTACGACTTGCTGGCGTCCGAAGCGCGGCTGTGCGCCTTCGTCGCCATCGCCCAGGGCCAGTTGTCACAGGAGAGCTGGTTCGCGCTCGGGCGGATGCTCACCGAGGTCAACGGCACCCCGACGCTGTTGTCGTGGAGTGGCTCGATGTTCGAGTACCTCATGCCGCAGCTGGTGATGCCCAGCTATCCGGATACGCTGCTCGACCAGACTGCGCGGCATGCGGTCGAGGCACAGATCGTCTACGGCCGTACCTTGAACCTGCCGTGGGGCGTGTCCGAGTCCGGCTATAACGCGGTCGATGCCCGCCTGAACTACCAGTACCGCGCGTTCGGCGTGCCCGGGTTGGGGCTCAAGCGCGGCCTCGGTCAGGATCGGGTCATCGCGCCCTATGCCAGCATGATGGCGCTGATGGTGGCGCCAGAGGCGGCGTGCCAGAACCTCCAGGCACTCGAAGGGTTGGGGTTCTCCGGGCGCTTTGGCATGTACGAAGCGATCGACTACACCCCCGCCCGGCTACCGCCGGGGCAGGATCACGTGCTGCTGCGCTCGTTCATGGCCCACCACCAGGGTATGGGCCTGCTGTCGCTGGATTACCTGTTGCGCGACCAGCCGATGCAGCGCCGTTTCGTTGCCGATACCGAGTTCCAGGCCACCTTGCTGCTGCTGCAGGAACGCATCCCGCGCATCGGCGTGTTCCATCCGCATGAGGTCGAAGCCCTGGGCGAGCACTCGGCCATGGCCGAGCACGAGACCTCCCTGCGCGTCCTGCGCGACCCGGCTGGCCCGCGCCCGGAAGTGCAGTTGCTCTCCAATGGGCGCTACCACGGGATGCTGACCCATGCCGGCGGCGGGTACAGCCGCCACGGCGACCTGTCACTCACCCGCTGGCGCGAAGACGGCACCACCGATGCCTGGGGCACGTTCTGCTACCTGCGCGACGTGGACAGCGGCGAGTTCTGGTCTGCCGCCTACCAGCCCACCTGCGTGCCGCTGGACCATTACGAGGCGATCTTCTCCGACGCCAAGGCAGAGTTCCGTGGTGCCCGCCGCGGCTGCGAGAGTCATCTGCAGGTCGCCATTTCCGCCGAGGACGACATCGAGCTCAGGCGCCTGCGCCTGACCAACCGCGGCCGTCGCCAGCGCACGGTGGAGATCACCACCTATGCCGAAGTGGTGCTGGCGCCCGCAGCCTCCGACGATGCGCACCCGGCCTTCAGCAACCTCTTCGTGCAGAGCGAGATCCTGGCAGCCAAGCAGGCCGTGCTCTGCACGCGCCGGCCACGTTCGCACGACGAAGTGCCACCGTGGATGTTCCATCTGGTCGCGGTGCATGACGCCGAGGTCGTGTCGATCTCCTACGAAACCGACCGTGCGCGCTTCCTGGGCCGTGGCAACACGCCGCGGACGCCGCAGGCGTTGACCACCGATATCGACCTCTCCGGCACGGACGGCTCGGTGCTCGACCCGATCGTGGCCATCCGCGTGCGGGTGGTGCTGGAGCCCGAGCAGACCGTGCAGCTGGACATGGTGTATGGCATCGGTGCCGACCGCCCCGGGTGCGAGGCGATGGTCGACAAGTACCGTGATCGCCGCCTGGCGGACCGTGTCTTCGACCTGTCCTGGACACACAGCCAGGTAGTGCGCCGGCAGATCAACGCCAGCCAGGCCGAGGCCTCGTTGTACGAGCGCCTGGCCAGCCACGTGCTGTATGCCAATCCGCTGCTGCGCGCGGGCGACGCCGTCCTGCAGCAGAACCAGCGCGGACAATCCGGGCTGTGGGGCCATGCCATCTCGGGCGACCTGCCCATCGTCCTGCTCAAAGTCACCGACGCAGAGAACATAGAACTGGTCAGGCAGCTGGTGCAGGCGCATGCGTATTGGCGCCAGAAAGGACTCAACACCGACCTGGTCATCTGGAACGACAGCAAGGCAGGCTATCGGCAGGAACTGCAGGACCAGATTCTGGGGATGGTGGCCGCCAGTTCGGAGACCGGCCTGCTGGATCGCCCCGGCGGCATCTTCGTGCGGCCGGTGCAGAACATGAGCCACGAGGACCGCATTCTCTTGCAGGCGGTGGCACGGGTAGTGCTCAGCGACGAGGACGGCACGCTGGCCGCCCAGGTGGGGCGCCAGCCGCTGCCCGTGCGACGCATTCCGGCCCTGGTGCCGCAGGCGGAGCAACAGGACCTGGCACTGTCGATGGAACAGACGCCAGGGCTTCCCGTCGTCGCCGACCCGGGCGCCGAACCCGGGCTGCCGCCGGGTGCCGAGCACGACGAAGAGGTGGACGACCCGTGGCCGTTCCTTCCGTACCGCGGCGCGGGCCGTTTCGACAACGGCACCGGCAGTTTCAGCGAGGACGGCCGCGAGTACGTAGTCGTGGTGCGCGAAGGTGCCCCGACCCCGGCGCCTTGGGCGAACGTGATCGCGAACGCCCGCCTGGGCACGGTCGTCAGCGAAAGTGCACCGGGCTATACGTGGTTCGAGAATGCACACGAATTCCGCTTGACGCCCTGGCTCAACGATCCGGTGTCTGATACGGGTGGCGAAGCCTTCTACGTGCGCGACGAGGACACCGGCCGTGTCTGGTCGCCGATGCCGCTGCCGTGCCGGGGCACCGGCGCGTACCGGACGCGCCATGGATTCGGCTACACCGTCTATGAGCATATCGAGGACGGTATCGTCAGCGAGTTGTGGGTCTTCGTCGACGTCACCGCCCCGCTGAAGTTCTCGGTCCTGCGCTTGCACAACCTCTCGGGCAGGCCGCGGCGGCTGTCGGCCATCGGCTACGTTGAGTGGGTCATGGGTGACCTGCGCCCGAAATCGCGCATGCACGTGGTCACCGAACGCGACCCGCAGACCGGGGCGCTGATGGCGCGCAACAGTTACAGCACCGAGTTCGGCGGCCGGATTGCCTTCTTCGACACCGATGCCGAGGGCTGCGGCTGGACCTGCGATCGCCTGGAGTTCATCGGCCGCAACGGCGGCCTGCACGCACCGGCCGCGTTGCGTCGCGAACGTCTGGATTCGCGGGCGGGTGCAGGCCTGGATCCCTGCGCGGCGATCCAGGTGCCGCTGGAGCTGGCGCCGGGCGACCGCAGTGAAACCACGTTCCGCCTGGGCGCGGGGCGCGACCGCGAGGAAACGCTGGCGTTGGCCCGAAGCCGCCAAGGCAATCAGGAAGCCATTGATGCGCTGGACGCCGTGCGCATCCACTGGCGCAATGTGCTGGCCACGGTGCAGGTACGCACGCCGGACCCGGCGTTCGACGCACTGGCCAATGGGTGGCTGGTCTACCAGACCCTGGGCTGCCGTTACCTGGCGCGCAGTGGCTACTACCAGTCAGGCGGCGCGTTCGGCTTCCGCGACCAGCTGCAGGACGCACTTGCTCTTGTACACGCGCGCCCGGACCTGACCCGCGAACACCTGCTGCTCTGCGCGGCACACCAGTTCACCGAAGGCGATGTGATGCACTGGTGGCACCCGCCGCAAGGTCGCGGCGTGCGCACCCGCTGCTCGGACGATTATCTGTGGTTGCCACAGGGCGCATGCCGCTACCTGGAGGTCACCGGCGACGCCAGCGTGCTGGACGAAGTGGTTGGCTTCATCGAGGGGCGCGCGGTGACCCCGGAAGAGGAAGGCTACTACGACATGCCCACCCTTTCGGCACAGCGCGGGACACTGTATACGCACTGCGTCGTCGCGCTGGAACGCGGGTGCCGGTTGCTCGGCGAGCGTGGGCTTCCGTTGATGGGGAGCGGCGATTGGAACGATGGCATGAACCGCGTCGGCGACCAGCAGCGCGGTGAAAGTGTGTGGCTCGGGTTCTTCCTGCATGACACGCTTCGCCGGTTCGTCGGGCTGGCCAATGCGCGCGGCGATGCCGCCCGTGCGCAATGGTGCGAAGAACAGGCCCAACGCCTGCGTCAGAACCTCGAACAGCATGCTTGGGACGGCGCGTGGTATCGCCGTGCCTGGTTCGACAACGGCGCCATGTTGGGCTCGTCACAGAATCAGGAGTGCCGCATCGATTCGATCTCCCAGAGCTGGTCGGTGCTGTCAGGCGTGGCCGCACCGGAGCGCGCCACCCAGGCACTGGATTCGCTGTACACGCATCTGGTGCGAAAGGACGCCAAGCTGATCCAGCTCCTCGACCCGCCGTTCGACCAGACCACGGAGGACCCCGGTTACATTCGGGGTTACGTCCCAGGCGTGCGTGAGAACGGCGGCCAGTACACCCACGCGGCGGTGTGGGCGGCGATGGCATTCGCACAACAGGGAGATGCGGTGCGTGCCTGGGAGCTGGCCGGCATGATCAACCCCCTCAACCACGCGCTGGACCCGGAGGCGGTCCAGACCTACCGCGTCGAACCCTATGTGTTGGCGGCCGATGTCTACGCGGTGTCGCCGCACGTCGGGCGCGGCGGCTGGACGTGGTACACCGGCTCGGCCGGCTGGATGTATCGCCTGCTGGTGGAATCCCTGCTCGGCATCCGTCGCGACGGCGATCGTCTGTCACTTGAACCGTGCCTGCCCGATCACTGGCCGTCATTCGAATTGAGCTACCGCTTCGGGCGCAGCCTGTATGAGTTCGTCGTGACCCGCACGGCGCAGGGTCAGCCGACACTGCATGTGGATGACGTCCTGCAGCCGGACCTCAGCGTCCTGCTCCGCGACGACGGCCATTACTACCGTGTCGCGCTTGATCTGGATGCACCGCCGGGATGAACGTGCGTCCCGACATACAGCTGCAGCTCGATGCGCTGGCCGACATGCTGGCCCACTGGGTGGCGCGCGTGCGCCATCCGGCGCAGTTCTGGCCGCAGTTCGACGTACTGGCGGCAGAGATTCTGGACCAATGCGTGCACACGGAAAGGGACCATGCGCACGCGTGCATCCAGGCCATGCTCAAGGAGCATGGGCTTGAGCTGCCGCCGGGGCACGCGCGTGATGACAGCGTGCAGCCGGGGAAGCAAGAAGAGTGATGGCCAGTACTGGCTTAGGCGCCCAGCAGCAACGACATTGCATGCACCGGGGCCAGCTTTCCCTGGAAAGAAGATGGTGGTCGAAGGGTGTCTTGCTACTGTCCGAGGGCGTGTTCGCCCTGAAGGGCCGATTCGAGCAGATTGACATACGTCTCGACTCGGACGCGCAGCCCGATCAGAAGCCAACCCGCCGCATACATAAGCACCATCATCCAGATGAGAAGCCCGGCAACCAGGTTCACATCGAACGCTGATGCCCAATCACCCCACACCCAGTTACGGAACTGCAGATACAGTGCAACCAGCACCGGAAATACTCCCAGTCGTTGGAATCCTCCGTACACAAGTCCCATTCGCTCATTCATGCGATCTCTCAGCGCACCCGCGAATCTCAGCATCTCCTCACTTTGGCTACGCGGAAATCCTCGGATTTCAGCAACCAGCTGCCGCCAGTAAGCAAAATCGAAATCCATTTCCGCGGCATGCGTCAATCGCGGCTTGAGAAGCTGAGGTAGTTCTCGCTTTGCCAGCAGAAAGAGATGGACCGCAAATCCAGCCAGTTCCACGACCACGCAAGCGGTCAAGGCGGTTGATGCAGTCTGTACAGCAAGCAGTCGTGGGTGCAGTGCGCCGACGAGCAAGCCAATGCCGGCAGCACCCACTGCGATCCATAACGACGCACGTTCCACCCGAGAAGGCTTCGGGTACAGGCTATGCGCCACGTAGGCAGCAACCTTCTGGTGCAGCCATGAAAAGCTGAGCTCCCGCTCGGCATCCGTATCTTCTGCTGCAGGGTCTGCCGCCGGTTCCATCATCGCGTCCATTGCTGATCTACCGAGCCATCCATGCCAAGGCCAGATCATAGCGCGGGATGCTCCACCCTATTGCGGTACGTCTCCATCCCGATAGCCGCCAATTGAGCTGTCAACGTACCCAGTACACCGCCTTCAACGCCTCGGCCAAGCGTGACGCCGCGTCCGCCTGCGTAAACGGCGGCACCTTCGGCGGATCGTATACCTCGGGTCGGGTCCCGGCCACGACGAGGTCGATGGCATAGCAACTGCCATCGCGTACCGCCCGATAGCTCTCCGCGTTGACGTAGTGGCTCATCGCCGCATCACCCACGGTGAAGTGCGTGAACGGGACGCCGCCGATATCCACCGGTGCCGAGGCGGCAGGACCGCTCGCTTCTGCTGGCGTATCCAGGCAGGTGCGGACCGATGCGACGTTGTCGCTGCGCCCGATCCGCAACTCCCCGGCAGTAACACGATCCGAACCCTCCAGCACCAGCGCCACCAGCGGTGTGCCCACGCTGTCCGGCGAAGCAAACAGCTTCCATGTGGGCGACGCCAGGTACGCGCGCTGGAAGTCGTGCTCCACCCGCACCCCTGCAACCGGGCCAACCGCGATGCCTGACGCCCCTTCCTGATACATGGGGGACGGGTGTACGGCCGTGGTTGACGCCGGCCCGGGATCAGCCGCCTTCGCTGCCCCCGGGTCCGCGCCGTTGGGCGACACGATCGGGGCGGCATCGCCCTGACCCTGCGGCGAACAGGCGCAGAGCAGCATCGTCAAACCGACCGCGGCCAACCCTGCCTTGATTCGGATCTGGTTCTGCATGAGAGGCTCCACTGGCAATGGCCCCAGACTGCATCGCCCACCGTTAACGGCGCGCCACGTTCTCCGTGAAACGCGCCCACGCCAACGCAAGCAGGCAGGGGTTCCCTCCCCAGCCCGCCCCGCCCTCCTCCCTCAGTAGTCATAGCTCACGCTGACCCGCAGCGATCGCGGCGCCTGCCTGATGGTCGCTGCGCCATACAGCGGATCGGGCTGGCCCGGATCCAGCTCGGAGTACGGCGACTCCCACAGCGCCACCTGACTGTTGAACACGTTGAAGACGTCCAGATTGAAGCCCAGCCGCCCCTCGGCCACCGCGGGGCGGTAGGACACGCCCAGGTCCAGCTGCTTCAGCCACGGCAGGCGCCCCTGGCTGCCCGGAGGCGCCGGCTGCCCGTTGTAGAAGTGATACGCGATGCCATAGCCGGAAGGGTCTTCGAAGTCCGGCCCATACGAGCCCAGCGCACTGAACGGAGAGCCGGAGAGCACCTTGAGATTGGCCGAGACCAGCCACTCCGGCGTCAGCTGGTAATAGCCGTGCAGCTTGAACTGATGGGTGTGATCGTTGCTCTGCGGTCCGTTGGTGTGCTCCATCAGCTGGGCGTAATCCCACGCCTGGGTCGTCGACACGGCGGTCTGGCCGATGCCGGAGAGCAGCTGCCCTTCGGTGGTGCCGTAGCTGCGCGACCAGGTGTAGTCGCCGCGGGCATACCAGCGGCCATCAAACGGATGCTCCAGCGAGAGGTTCACCGCGTAGTAGTTACGCTTGAACTGCGGGAAGCCCATTTCCGCGTTGCTCAGCGGGACGGTCACGTAATTGCCGCCGGTGTCGACCAGATTGAAGGTGTTGGCGCGCCCGGGGTTGATCAGCCAGCAGCTGACCGGGTTGCTGTCCTTGGTCACGTTGTAGCCCAGGCTGCTGGCCTTGCCGAGCACCGCATCGATATCGCAGTAGTCGTCCACGCCGCTGCGCAGCACGCGGTAGGTCGCCTTGGCCCCGTACACCCAGTTCTGGCCCAGTGCCTTGCTGAAGCCGAGGATGAACTCGTCCTGGTAGGACGGCTCGATGCCGGAGGTCGCCACCGTCTTCGCATCCGGCAGCAGGCCGTAGTTGTTGTTGGCCGACACCGCGCCGGAGAACTGGGTGAGGTCGGTCGGGTAGCCGTTGCTGTCGATGCCGCCGTAGGTGTCGTACGTCGAGGTGGCAAGCGTCGCACCCGCCGCATTGAAGGCCGGGTTCAGCGGCAGTGCGAGGTAGTAGCGCCCCACGTTGCCGAACACCTTGAACCGCCCATCGCCATCGACGTCCCAGCTGAACCCAAGACGTGGCGCCCACTGACCGCTGGTCTGCTTGATGTAGGCATCGCCATCGCGGTTGAAGTTGGTGAACTGATCCAGGCGCAGGCCGAGGTTGAGCAGCAGGCGATCGGTCACCTGCCAGTTGTCTTCGATGTACTGCGCCCGCTGCGACGCACGCACCGAGGCCAGCGCACTGTAGATGTACTGCCGCACGTAGTAGCCGTCTTCGCCATTGCGGATGCCGCCGGTGGCCGGCACGCCCAGGCCGGTGTTGATCGGCACGTTCGGGTTGGACTGCCCGTAGATCCAGTAGTAGCCATCGGCCGAGGCGACCGAGCCACGGTTCAAGGCACGGGCGTTCTGGTTGTCGATGCCGACGGTGATGCTGTGGTCGCCCCACACGTAGTTGGCATCCAGCCGCAGGTTGTTGCTGCGGTTGCCCCGGTCCGGGTTGACCAGCAGCGAGGTGGTCTGCGCATTGGTGATCGGCACACCACCGGTCAGGGCCGGGTTCTGCAGCGTGGGGCTGTTGATGTACGTCAGGCTGCCGTCGTAGGCCGGGTTGCCGATGTAGTCATCCGTGCGCATTTCGCCGTACTGCGCGCTGACAGTGAGCCGATCGGTGAGGTACCCGGTGTACTTGGCCGTCCACAGGTCGCCACCTGTTTTGGTGGTGTCTTCCTTGCCGCGCTGGGCGCCACGGGTGAGCGTGTCGTAGTCGTAGGCGAAGATGTCGCCCCGGAAGACGTTGCGACTGGAGGCGCCGGTCACTTCGAGCAGGTGGTTGTCGGTGATGTTCCAATCCACCTTGGCGTACCAGCGCGGGCGCTCGTACTCGTAATTGGAATACGCATTGGTGGCCTCGACATTCTTGACGTCGGTGCCCTCGCGGCGCTCCAGCTCGTAGGAGCCAAAGAAGAACAGCCGGTCTTCGATCAGCGGGCCTCCAGCGTAGATGCTCTGCGTGCTGACCCACTCGCGGTCCTTGCTCTCCGGCGCATACAGCGCACCGTCACCCGGATACCGCACGTCATCTTTGTCCGAACGCGCTGACGCCGGTTCCCAGGTCGCCTGGCCACCGAAGTGCCACGCGTTGGTGCCGCGCTTGCCGACCGCATTGATCACGCCGCCATCGGAGCGGCCGTACTTGGCGCTGTAGCCGCCGGTATAGATTTCCTGCTGGTCGATGCTGCCGTAGGGCAATGTCAGGCCGCCCAGGCCGCGCAGTGGGTCGGTGCTGTTGAAGCCGTTGATGTAGTACGCGTTCTCTGCGGCAGACGAACCGCCGAAGCTCACCAGCTGGGCGCCGGTCGGGCCGGCATACGTGCCGTTGCCGCTGTTGCCGATCACGCCGGGCGCGAGCTGGGCAATGGCCTCGGCCGAGCGGCCCAGCGGCAGCCGTTGCAGCTGCTCGGCCGTGATCACGGTGCGCGAATCCACGCTGCTGACATCGATGGCCGCCGCGGCGCGGTCGGCGCTGACCTGGACGCCATCCAGCCGGGTGACCTCGGCGAAGGAGACCTCGGTGCTGGTGCCGACGGTGAGCGCGACGTTCTGCCGGGTCTGCAGCACGTTGCCGTCGGCATCACGCGCCTCCACCGAGTAACGACCAAGCGGCAGCTGGGGGATGGTGTAACGACCGCGCGCGTCCACCGTCACTTCACGGGTAAGGCCGGTGTCGCTGCGAACGAACATGCGCTGCGCCGATGCAGGCGCCTGACCGGCGATCGCGCCGGTGGTGGACTGTGCATGTACCAAGGGAGATGCGGTGGCGAGCAACACCGCCACTGCCAGCAGGTGCGGGCGCAGGGAAGAACGAGCTATTGTCATCGTGGGGCAATCGGTAGTGGGGGAAGCGATTTCATTAATCCCGCTCCTGCCCCAATGCAGAAATGCGCAGGCGTTATGTCGTGTTCGCCGATGGCGATATCGCGTGCGACCCAACCATGACATTCGTCACCGCGCGAGCGGCATGGCAACGCTACGCAGGCGAAGCGCGCAGGCTGGCTGCACGCGCCTTATCACGGCAAGGCCTGCCGTCATGAGCAATCCGAATCAAGGGGATGCGGCCGGAGCTGCCCACGCTTCCTACAATCAGGCACGCCTCCTGCCCTGCCTCCCCTTCTGGATTCCTCAATGCGCCTTGCTCTGTCCCTTGGTCTGCTGGGTGTGGTCACCCTGCTACCTGCCTGCACCCCTGCCCCCGCCCCCGCTGCCACCGCCACGCCTGCTGCGACCGGGCAGGCGCCTGCGGAAATTGCCTGGCGCCACGGCGACGTGGACGACGCCTTCGCCGAGGCGCGCGACAGCGGCAAACCGGTGCTGCTGTACTGGGGCGCGGTGTGGTGCCCGCCCTGCAACCAGCTCAAGGCCACGCTGTTCAAGGATCCGGCCTTCATCGCGCTGACCCGGCAGTACGTGCCCGTCTATCTGGATGGCGACGAAGAAGGCGCGCAGGCCTGGGGCGAGCGCTTCGGCGTGCGCGGCTACCCGACGCTGATCGTGCTCGACCCCGAGCGCAACGAGCTCACCCGCCTGGCCGGTGGCAACGACAGTGAAGCGCTGACCCGCGCACTCACCCTGGCCGCCGGCCGCCGCACGGCCGTCAGCGAGGTGCTGCAGCACGCCCTGAGCACACCCGGGGACGTCAGCGCCGACGACTGGCGCGTGCTCGGCGATTACGGCTGGGAAGTGGATGCCAATCGCCTCGCCGGTGATCGTGATGCAGCGTCATTGCTGCAGCAACTGGCCAAGGCGGCGCCCGAGCCTGCGCTGCAGCGGCGGTTCGCGTTACTGGCGCTCGGCGCCGGCAAGCCGGACAAGACACCCACACCGGCGCAACGCACCCGCACCCGCACCCTGCTCGATGCCGTTCTTGCAGCACCCGCGGAGGTCCGGGCCAATCGTGACCTGCTCGGCTACCAAGGCCCTGCCCTGGTGGCGCTGGCCAGTGCCACGCCGGAACAGGCGCAGCAGCTGGGAGTGCAGCTGCTCAAGGCGCTGGATGCCGCCGACCACGCACTCGGCGACAAGGCCGATGCGCGGCTGGGCACGGTGATCACCGAACTCGCCCTGCAGCGCCAGCAGCACCCCGACCAGGCCATTCCGGCCGCGCTGAAGACAAGGGCGACGCAACGCGTCGCGGCCGCCGATGCGGCCGCGACCACGCCGCACGAGCGCCAAGCGACGATCAGCACCGCGGTGTACGTGCTGCGCCAGATCAACGACGACGCTGCGGCAGAGAAACTGCTGCTCGCCGAGCTTGATCGGAGTGAGACGCCGTACTACTACATGCCTGAATTGGCCGACCTTGCCGAAGAACGCGGCGACAAGGCTTCGGCCATCGCCTGGCTGCACAAGGCCTACCAGGGCGCACAGGGGCCGGCCACCCGCGTGCAGTGGGGCGTGCTGTACGTGGAGGGCCTGCTGCGCCTGAGCCCGGATGATGCGGCGGCGATCGAGACCGCCACGGGCGAGGTGATCGCCGATCTCGCCGTGCAGCCGGCCGGCTACCACCAGCGCACCCGCCAGCGCTTCGAACGGCTCGGTACCGCATTGCAGGCGTGGAGCCGCGAGCATCACGGCGCGGAGAGCCTCAGCCGGCTGCAGGCGCGGATGACCGCAACGTGCGCAAAGGCGGCCACCTCGGACGACGGCAGTGCGGGCTGCCAGGGGTGGCTGAAAAGCTGATGCGGGGCGTCGCCTAACCCTTGAGGCGCTCCTCCAGCGCATGCAGTCGCTGCAGATAGGGTGCGCCGGGCACCAGCTCTGCCTCCAGCAGTGGCTTGGCCTGCGCGATCTGCCGGCGCGCAGCCTCCCGCTCGCCGTTGGCCTGCAGCGCCTCGGCCAGCGGTACGCGGTAGCGTGCCACGGACGGCGCTTCTGCCCCGAACAACGCAACATTGCCCTCCAGCACCGCGCGCCAGCGGGTCGCCGCCAAGGCGGCCTGCCCGGCACGCAGCGCCGCTTCGGCCTGCATCTGCTGGTAGCGCAGCTGCAACGGCGGCGACATCGACGGTACGATCGGCGCCATCGCAAGCAGCGCCTGCTCTGCCTGCGCCGATTGCCCGCGGTGGATCATCCACTCGATCTCGCCCAGGTGCGAAATGCGCAGATCCGGCGCGTCGGCCGGGCTGATCCGCTGCCAGATCGGCAACACGCGCTGGATCAGCGGGCCGGCCTGGTCGGCACGACCGCTGCGCATCAGCAGCCGCGCCAGGTTCATCTCTGCCCGAAGGCTGGAAGGCTTGTCCGGCCCCAGGACCTGGCGGCGGATCGCCAGCGAGCGCCGGTACAGCTGCTCCGCCTTGCCCATATCGCCGCGGGCTTCTTCCAGGTTGGCGTAGTTGTTGAGGTTGATCGCGTGGTCGATGCTGTCTTCGCCACTGGTGAGCGCACTGATGCGCAGACAGGTATCAAAGCCCTCCGCACTCTCCGTGTAACGACCGAGATCCATGTGCAGCAAGGCCAACTCGCAGTACGCCAGGGCCGTGCGGGAACTGTCCTGTCCATACAGCTGCAGGCTGAGATCGCGCGACTGCAGCAGCAGCGGTGCAGCCTCGTTCGGCTTGCCGCCTTCCTGCAGGGTCATGGCCAGTGCGTGCAGTCCGTGCTGGTAATCGGCACTGGTCTCACTGCGGCGCCGTTTGATCTCCAGCGAGTCGCGCAGCAGCTGCTCGGACTTGTCCAGCTCACCGCGGTTGCGGTACATCAGCCCCATGTTCTGCATCACCGTGGCGGTGCCGCCTTCCGTGCCCGGCTCGCGGACGGTGCTGCGCATTGCCAGCGACTGCTGGAACGCCGCCTCGCTCTCGGGATAGCGTTCCAGCTGGCTGTAGGCCAGGCCCAGCGAGTTCAGCACATGTGCGCGCGTGCGTGCATCGTCTTCGCGATCAAGCAGCTGCAGCGCACGTTCGGCGTACTTCAGGCCTTCTTCGCCCCGCTTGCCGTTGCTCATCTCCACCGACAGATCGCTGTAGGTCTGCGCCGCCAGGCGCGCGCGATCGACCGACGGCGATGCCAGGCCTTCAGCCGCGCTGCGCAGCAGCGTCTCGGCCTGCTTGGGCAGGCCGATGTTCTGGTACGCGCGCCCCAGCACGCTCTGCAGGCGCGCCCGCAACGCCGGCGAATCGGCCAGCTCCGCATCGACCTGCGCCGCGCTGGCATCGAGCACTGCGCGTGCACTGACATCTTCGGTGCCGCGTGCACCGCGCTCGCGCGGATCGGCGGCATCGAAGGCGGCGACCAGGAACTCGCTGACCTGCTCGGCGATCGCCGCTTCTTCCTGAGCGCGCGCACTGGATTCGCTCAATCGCCAGACGAAGCCGCCCGCCATGGCCGTCACCGCGACGGCCACGCCGGCCGCCTGCCAGTGCCGACGCAGCCACCGGTGCGTGCGGTAGCCCGCTCGCCCGCCTCGCGCCCGCACCGGGTGATGCGTCCGCCAGCGCTCGATGTCATCCGCCAGCGCCTCCACCGAGCCATAGCGCTGGGCGTTGTCACGTGCGCTGGCCTTGGCCGCGATCGCATCGAGGTCTCCCTCCAGGTGCTTTCGCCACGCGCACGATGGCCGCGCCCAGCGGCTGGGCAACGGAACCGCGGCACCCGCCGGCTGCCCATCATGGCCAAGCCGGCGATCGGCCAGCATCTCGACCAGGATCACACCGAGGCTGTACACGTCGGTGGTGACACCCACCGGCTCGCCCGCAATCAGTTCAGGGCTGGCGTAGACCGGCGTGTAGAAACGGTCGGCGCGGGACTCGGCTGCGCTGTCCAGCCAGCGTGCGATGCCGAAATCCAGCAGCACCGGCTCGTTGTCCGCGCGCACCAGGATATTGCTGGGCTTGAGATCGCAGTGCACGACCAGGCGTGCGTGCGCGGCCTGCACCGTACGGCAGATCCGAACGAACAGCTGCAGGCGCTGGGAAAGATCGAGCGGACGGTCACAGCAGGCGCGGTCCAGTGGCTCGCCGTCCACGTACTCCATCACCAGATAGGGTCGGCCGGAAGGGGTGCTGCCACCGTCGTACAACCGGGCGATGTTGGGGTGCTCCAGCCCGGCCAGCATCTGCCGCTCGGCGGCCAGGCGCTGGCTGATCTCGGTCGTCGCCAAGCCGCGAAGCAACTTGATCGCCACCCGTTGCTGGTAGGTCTCGTCAGCGCGCTCGGCGAGGAACACCGCTCCCATGCCGCCACTGGCCACGCGCCGGGTGAGCCGCCAAGGACCGATCCGTTCACCCACCTGCACATCCGGCTCGGCAAGCTGGACAATCAACTCGCGCAGGGGGCGCTGCGCGCTGTCCAGCGCCATGGTCTGCGCTTCCAGCAGCTCGATCACCTCATCCAGCAGGGCCGGATCGTTGGTCATCCGCCCCAGCTCGGTGCGCCACGCGGTCGGCGGCAGTTCGCACGCCGCATCGAACATCGTGCGCAGCTGCTGCCAGCGGTCATCCGTCATTGCCCCATCCCCCTGTCACGATAACGCCCCCGATTAGGCCAGGCGCTGATTGAGCCAAGCCTTCGCAAAGCGCAGATCGCGGTCGACCGTCGGCACCGACACCTCCAGCACGACCGCGATTTCCTGGCGGTCCATCCCGCCGAAATACATGTATTCCACCGCACGTGCGGCGCGCTCATCGTGCCCGGCGAGCTGGATCAACGCCTGGTGCAGCGCCAGGACCTCGTAGTCGCAGGTCGGCGCATAGGGCACGTCCTGATCAGCATGCGACAAGGTCAGGTTCCACGCCCCGGCCCCGCGCTTGGCTGCCGCGCCACTGCGCGCAAAATCCACCAGCACCGCGCGCATCTTCAAGGCCGCCAGCGCGAGGAAGTGCGCGCGATCCACGAACTCCACGTCCGAGCCCATCACCCGCAACAGCGCTTCATGCATCAACGCGGTCGGCCGCAGGGTCACGTCGGCATGGCGCTGGCCGATACGGGCTGCTGCCATCTCGCGCAGCGCGGGATAGATCAGATCAAACAGATGCGCCTGCGCCTGCGGATCCCCGCGCCGCCACCGGTGCAGCCACTGCGTGACATCGCCACTCATCATCCCCGCTCCCAAGACGCCAGCCTCTCCGGCCAGACGCCCCCGTCCCTGATGGCCGATGATAGCGCACGGGCGCCTTGGCACCAGCGCGCCGGCGGGGGGCGGGAACGGGGGGCGATCAGGCGCGCGGATGGGCCAGGGCGAAGTCCAGGCCGGCGCATACCGCCGCGACCTGTGCATCGTTGCATTCCTGCGGCGAGGTCCGCGGGCTGTCCGGGTACACCTCGGTGGTGGTGGCGTACAGCGCGTCGGTGAACCCGGCGCAGGCGCCGATCGAACGCGATTCGCCCCAGACCACGCCCGGTGACTGCAGCGGCATGCCGATCAGCTCGCCATTGGCGTCGGCGGGGGCGATGTGCGTGATCTTCTCCACCGCGGCGATCAACGCCTGCTGGAACGCCGGCTGCGGATCTTCGCTGTTGCCGATCACGTAGAAGCCATCGGGAATGATGTCCGGCACCAGGGCGATGCCATCGCGGGCGCAGCGCGCCGGATCGAACTCATGCAGATCGCTGTCGGTCGTTTCATGCAGGTCCAGGTGCACCAGCAGATCATCGCCACGCGCGGCCATCCAGCGCATCAACGAGGCCGCTTCTTCGATCTGGCCCTCACCGCGGAAGCTGCGGTTGGGATCGATCGCATCGGGATTCCAGCGCTGGATGCGCTCATAGCCCCACGGGCTGACGCAGGGCGCGACGATCAGATTGATACGGCCCGCATACGCCTCGGCATGCTGATCCAGGAACTGCAGCGCGCCATGCACGCCGCTGGTTTCATAGCCATGCACGCCGCCGGTCACCAGCGCGGTCGGCAGTGCCGGATCCCACGCATGGCTGACCACCGCAAACAGCGGGTAATGATCCGGCGCGTAGTCCAGCTGGCCGTACTGCACCACATCGAAACGCTCGCCCAGGCGCTCGAGCGCGGCCACCACATCGTCGTGGTAGCTGCGCTGGCGCTGCTGATTGGCGCGCCACTGGGCCCGTTCGGCATCGCCCCACGGCTGGCCGGGGGTGCCGATCGGATAAAAATGCGTGTTGCTCATGGCCGTACTCCAAGGAGAAATCCGGTCGCTGCGGCCGTTGGCTGCGTGCGACATTGCGGCAGACATTCTAGCTGCGGGCGGGCATCCGGCGCTGTGCGGACTACCAACGCTGACACGGAGAAAGAGGACCGGTTGCCCGGCCCTCTTCTCGTTCCACATCGACGGTCAGGCCGTCTGCGCCGCCTCATACCCATTCAAGCGCATGTCGCTGGACGCGCGCCCTTGGGTCAGCGAACGCAGCGAGGTGGTGTAGCCACCCAGTCGCGCCAGCGGTGCATAGCCGAGCACTTCCGCCTGCCCATCCTGGTCCTCGATCGAGGCCACCCGCCCGCTGCGGCGGTTGAGGTCGCCCACCACATCGCCGACGTTCGCCGACGGCGCGTGGATGGCGATCTCCATCACCGGCTCCAGCAGCTGCGTGCCCGCCTCGGCCAGCGCGGCTTTCACCGCCTCACTGCCAGCGCGGTGGAAGGCCATGTCCGAGGAGTCCTTGACATGGGTCTGGCCATCGACCAGCGTCACCTCGATACCGACCACCGGATGGCCCAGCGGGCCTTCGCCCAATGCCGCGCGAACGCCCTTCTCCACCGCGTTGACGAACCCGCGCGGGATCGCACCCCCGACGGTGCGGTCGACGAAGGTCACCTCGCCATCCTCGCGCGGCGTCACATCGATCAGCACCTGGGCGAACTGGCCCTGGCCGCCGGTCTGCTTGGCGATCTTGCCTTCCACCCGCTGCACCGCACGCTTCGGCGTTTCCTGATAGGCCACACGCGGCTCGCCGGTGCGGATGGTGACGCCCCACTCCGTGCGCAGGCGCTCGACCATCACCTCCAGATGCAGCTCGCCCATGCCCCAGATCAGGGTTTCACCGCTGTCCGCATCGGTCTCGACCCGGAACGACGGATCCTCCTGCGCCAGGCTGGCCAATCCTTGGCTGATGCGGATCAGGTCCGAGGCCTTCTCCGCCGTCAACCGCCATGCCAGCACCGCATGCTGCGCCTGGATCGTATCGAGCAGCAGCGGGCGCGAGGGTGCACTCAGCGTTTCACCGCTGACCGCATCCTTCCAGCCCAGCACCGCGACGATGTCACCGGCCACGGCCTGCTTGATGTCGTGGGTCTGGTCGGCCTGCACCCGCACCAGGCGACTGACCCGTCGCCCCTGCGGATGCTGCGAACTGGCCAGCGCGTCGCCCACCTTCAGCGTGCCCGAATACACCCGCACGAAGCTCAGCGCACCGTGGTTCTGGTGCGTGATCTTGAACAGCAACGCCGCAAGCGGGCCCTCCGGGTCCGGTGGCAGCAGCACCTCGCTGCCGTTCTCGGCGGCGACCACCGCCGGCCGATCCAGTGGCGAGGGCAGATAGTCGACCACCGCATCCAGCAGCGTCTCCACGCCCTTGCTCTTGAACGCGGAGCCGGCCAGCACCGGGACGCCAGCACCGGCCAGGGTGCCGCGACGGATCGCCGCGCGCAGCTGTGCGTTGTCGATCACCGCGCCCTCCAGCCACGCCTGTGCCAGCACGTCGTCGGCATCGGCCACGGCCTCGATCAGCGCTTCGCGCTGCGGCAGCCACTGCGCCGCCTCATCGGTCGTCCAGGCATGACGCAGGGCGGTGCCCTTGTCATCCCACTGCACGGTGCTGCGGTCGACCAGGTCCACCCAGCCATTGAACTGGCTTTCGGTCCCGATCGGCACGCCCAGCGCCCACGGCGTCGCACGCAGTTTCTCGCGCAGTTGGGTCAGCACGCGTTCGAAGGACGCACCGGTGCGGTCCATCTTGTTGGCGAAGGCGATCAGCGGCACCCCGTGGCGACGCGCCTGGCGCCAGACCGATTCGGACTGGGGCTGCACGCCATCCACTGCGGAGAACACCGCGACCGCGCCATCCAGCACGCGCAGGGAGCGCTCCACTTCGATCGCGAAATCGATGTGGCCGGGGGTGTCGATCAGGGTCAGGTGATGGATGGGCTGGTCGCGCGGTGCCCAATGGGCCTGCACGGCCGCCGCGCCGATGGTGATGCCACGCTCGCGCTCGATCGCCGAGAAATCGGTGGTCGCCGCGCCGTCATGCACCTCACCGACGCGATGGATCTCGCCGGTTTTCCACAGCAGCCGCTCGGTGAGTGTGGTCTTGCCGGCGTCGATGTGGGCAATGATGCCGAGGTTGCGCCGGAGGGTAAGGGTCTGGGTATGGGTGTTCATGGGATAGGTCTCGCTGCCAACATCGGGGAGCCGCACGCCGCCGTTGGCTAACGGGCGTGCGGCCAGGTTTGGGGCTCGGCGATCTGGTGCATGGCACGTTCTCCTTCAAACAGTTCTGCTGCGTGGAAACGAAAAGAGCGCCCGGTGGGCGCTCTGCGTGGGGTCCAGGGTGACCGGTATTCCGGTCAGCAGCCTCGCACTCCGATTGGCAGACGCGCCCGTGCCGCGACATCGCGGGTCAGGGTAAAAAACGTCAGAAGCGGCATCGAAGTCATGAGGGTCACCTGGGGTGTAGCCGGCATTGTAGACCTCTGATGGCCGGCAACAAGCCCCAATTAGCACCACCATTGCAACACTGATCGTCATTTACACACATTTACACCATTCATGGCGGGGGATTCTGGGTCGGCCCACCCCGCATGTGCGAATGTGTCGCAATTGCGAATGGGGCGACAATCCTTAAAATGGGGCCATATGCGTCGCCTTGACGACGCCCGCGAGGCTGGCGCCACCCGACCCCGGAAGCCGAGCCAGCGCCCGCGCCCCCTTCCTCCGCGTTGTCGAGTTGTTGCCCATGCCCTGCTCCCTGACCCTGTATCCGCGCCGGTTGCGCCCCAACCTGCTGGCCCTGGCCTGTCTGGCCGCTGCGATCGTTCCCACCGCCCACGCCCAGACCGCCACCGATCTGGACGCCGTACGCGTCAATGCCTACCGGGCGGCCAACAGCACCAGCGGCGCGACCAAGACCAGCACCGCGCTGGCCGAAACCTCGCAGTCGGTCTCGGTGATCGAGCGCGCCGAACTGGATGCTCGTGGCGTGCAGTCGCTCAACGATGCGATGCGCTATGTCGCCGGCGTCAGCCTGGAAAGCTCGGGCATCGACAACCGCGTGGACGATTTCCGCATCCGCGGGTTCGATGCCGGCAGCTGGTCCAACAACGTCACCCTGGATGGCATGCGCGCACCGCAGGGCAGCCAGTGGAACCGCAGCATGTTCGACAGCTGGAACCTGGAGCGGGTGGAAGTGCTCAAGGGGCCGTCCGCCGTGATGTATGGCCAGGTGGCCCCGGGCGGCATGGTCAACCAGGTCAGCAAGACCCCCACCCCCGACCAGGTGCAGCAGTTGCGCCTGGGTGTGGATGGGCATGGCCAGTACAGCGCCGCGTTCGACGTAGGCGCCGGCACGGCCGGTGATGATCACCTGTTCCGCCTGGTCGGCCTCTATCGCGATGGCCAGACCCAGATCAAGCACACCGCGCAGGAGCATTGGTTCCTTGCCCCCAGCTACACCTGGCAGCTCGCCGAGCGCAGCCGCCTGACCCTGCTGGGCCTGTACCAGAAGGACGATGGCGGCTCGACCTACCAGTTCCTGCCGGCCGCCGGCACGCTCCATCCGACGGCGTCGGGCTACATGAAGAACAGCACCTTCATCGGCGAGCCGGACTGGAACACCTTCAACCGCACGCTGTGGACGGCCGGCTGGATGTTCGAGCACCAGTTCAACGACCACCTCACGCTGACCCAGAGCGCGCGCCGCACGCATGTCGATTCGCTGTTCCGCAGCGTGGTCACCTTCGGCGCGCTGAATGCCGATGGCCGTACCCAGAACCGTCGCGGCGTGATGGGTACCGGCGACTCCGATGGCGATACCTTCGATACCCGCCTGCAGGCGCGTTTCAGCACCGGCGCGGTGGATCACACCGTGCTGCTCGGCTGGGACTGGCAGCGTGCGGACTGGGAGGGCGTGCGCAGTGCCATGAGCAGCCCGCGCCCGATCGACATCTTCAACCCGGTGTATTCGACCTACCGCCCGACGGTGAGCACGGAAACCCCGACCGCCGGCATCAACCGGCAGAGCGGCGTCTACCTGCAGGACCAGGTGGCGCTCGGCAACTGGCGGATGACGTTCGGCGGTCGCTACGACTGGACCAAGGACGACAGCAGCAGCGCCAACCGCAACATCGCCACCGGCATCTCCACGCCGGGCGGGCGCAATGTGATCAAGAGCGAGGCCTTCACCGGTCGCGCGGGCGTGCTGTATGTATTCGAGAACGGTCTGACCCCGTATGTGAGCTACGCCGAATCGTTCCAGCCGTCGACCAAATCGCCGTTGGACAGCTTCACCCAGACCGCATTCGAGCCGGTGACCGGCTCGCAGTGGGAAGCCGGCCTGAAGTATCAGCCGACTTCGGTGGATGGGTTGGTGACGTTGTCGGTGTACGACCTGCGCCAGCAGAACATGATCGTGGATGATCCAGTGGCGTCGCATCGCAACTGCGGCGCGACCGGCACCGCCACCTGCTCGATCCAGGGCGACGAGGGCCGCGTGCGCGGCATTGAACTGGAAGGCCGGATCACGCCGATCGAGGGCTTCAGCCTGATCGGCGCCGCGTCCCGAATGGACTCGGAGATGACGCGTTCGGCGCCCTACCAGGGCAAGGAACTGGCAATGGTGCCCGACTACAGCGCCTCGTTCTGGGCGGACTACACCTTCCAGGCCGGCGCGCTGCAGGGCCTGAGCCTGGCCGCGGGCGCGCGCTACAACGGCGTCAGCTACGGCGACAGCGCCAACCTGTACCGGATCCCGTCCTACACGCTGTTCGATGCGGCGATCCGCTATGACGTGGGCCAGATCGGCAGCACCCAAGTGCAGCTGGCACTCAACGCCAGCAACCTGGCTGACAAGCGTTTCGTATCGACCTGCACCGGCGTGTCGTCGTGCTACTACGGCAGCGGCCGCACCGTGATGGCGACCGCGCGCTTCGGCTGGTAATCCTTCATCGATGGGGCCGGCCACTGGCCGGCCCCGTCACACCGTCAGCGCGCCGGTCACCACCCCCAACGGAACCAGGCTGGCATGAGGCCAGTAAAGTGCCAGTTCGCCTCGCGGTTTCGGGCTGCTTACGACATCTCTTGCTCATATATCAGCAAGATCGGTATCGGCACTTTCATTTTTCTGGGCGTCCGTAATACCTGTTTCGATTCTGCGCCTACATCGGTATTTCTCAATGCCATGACGCTACAGATCGGCGTGCCACGCAGCAGCGGGTATTAATGGGGAGTTCATTGCCAAACACAGACCTTCGAGCAACAGGGGGCTACACCCCACCCACCGGAGGAACCTGCGATGAAATCGATTGTCACGCTTGCCGTGTCAGCGGCGCTGGTGAGCCTTGCCGGCTGCTCGCATTTTGATGATGGCAGGCACCACGGCAGCCAGGCGTCCGAACGCGCCCGTGCGCCCGAACGCGCCAATGTGTCCGAACGCCCCCGTGTGTCCGAACGCCCCCGCGTGGGAGAAGAGGCACGCGTCATTCGCAGCCGCGATGACTTCCGGCAATGACGCGCTGAGCATCAGCGTCGTTGGTCGTGTCGGCCGCTCGCGGGCACCGGCGACATCGCGATGGCGCCGGGGTAACTCCCGGCGCTACGCGTCGGTCACCACCACCAACGGAACATCGCGCTGCGGATGCCGCAGCACCAGCACCGGCTGCTGGTAGACACGCTCGATGTGCTCGCGCGTCAGCACCTCGGTCGGCGTGCCATCGGCCGCCACGCGACCCTGTTCCAGCAACACGATCCGGTCCGCATACGCGGCGGCCAGATTCAGATCATGCAGCACCACGATCACGCAGGCGCCGGCATCGGCCAGGTCGCGGACCGCGCGCAGCGTGCGCTCCTGATGACGCAGATCCAGGGCAGCCGTCGGCTCATCCAGCAGCAGCAACGGGGTGTCCTGGGTCAGCACCCGAGCGAAGGTCGTACGCGCCGCCTCGCCACCGGAGAGGTGTTCCACTTCCCGCTCGATCAACGCATGCAGGTCCGCCCGCGCCAGCGCATCGGCGATGCAGGCCGCATCTTTGACCGGATCCGGCGGATGCGGCAGCCGCCCCATCGCCACCACTTCATGCACACGGAAGGCGAACCGCACCGCGTGCTCCTGCGGCATGACCGCGCGCTCGCGTGCCAGCGGCTTGGCTTTCCAGTCCGCCAGCGCCTGCCCACGCAGCAGCACCTTGCCCTGCTCCGCTTCCAGATCGCCTGCGGCCACCGCCAGCAACGTCGACTTGCCCGCGCCGTTCGGCCCGACCAGCGCCGTGACCGTGCCCGGGACGAAATCCAGCGTGATGTCATCCAGAATGCGCCGCGCGCCGCGGCTCAACTGCACCGACTGCAACTGCAGCAGCGCGCTCATGCGCCGCTCCGGTGGCGCTGACGCATCACCAGCCACAGGAAGAACGGCGCACCCAGCGCGGCCGAGAACAGGCCCAGCGGAATCTCCGACGGCGGATCCAGCGTGCGTGCGGCGGTGTCGGCGACCACGATCAGCAACGCACCGGCGACGGCCGAGACCGGCAGCAGCCAGCGATGGCCGGGGCCGACCAGCAGACGCACAACGTGCGGCACCACCAGACCCACGAAGCCGATCGAGCCTGCAAAGGCGACGGCGGCACCGACCAGCAGCGCGCTGAAGGCAATCAACTTGAGCCGCGTGCGCTTCACATCCAGCCCCAGGTGCTGGGCCTGGCGCTCACCGAGCGCGAGCATGTCCAAGGGGGTGGCCAGCCGCAGCAGCGCGATCGTGCCGAGCACGAACACCGGTGCCACCGCGACCACATCCATCCAGTCGGCCTGGGCCAACGAGCCCATCTGCCAGAACACCAGCGATTGCAGCTCGCTCTCGCTGGCGATGTAGGTCAGGAACCCGATCATCGCCGAGCAGAATGCCGCGATCGCAATGCCGACCAGCAGCAATGTCGCCGTGCCGGTGCCCTGCCCCGGCCGCGCCAGCAGATACGTCAAGGTGATCGCACCACCGGCACCGGCGAACGCCGCCAGCGGCAGCGTCCACACACCGAAGGCGCCGGCACCCAGCACGATCGCCGAGACCGCGCCCAAGGCAGCGCCCTGGGTCACGCCGACAATGCCGGGGTCGGCCAGCGGATTACCGAACAACCCCTGCAGGCTCGCACCGGCCATCGCCAGTGCGGCGCCCACCATCGCACCCAGCAAGGCACGCGGAATGCGCAGCTGCCAGACCACCGCCAGATCGCGGGTACTGACGCTGGCTGGATCGACCAGCCCCAGCTTCACGCCGATCGCCTGCAGCACCTCCATCGGCGGCAGCCGCAACGGGCCCACGGCGAACGAGGCAATGACGGCGATCAGCAACCCCACCGCCGCCCAGATCAATACGGTCGCGCCGCGCCGGCGCGCAGGACTCAATATCGCCATGCCTCAGGCACTCACGGGCGCGGAACGGTTGCAAATGCCGCGGCCAGCGCCACCGCACCACTGCCCGAGGCGACGCTGGCGGACTTCAACTCCACATCCGGCATCACCCACACGCGGTTGGCCGCACCGGCCGGCGTCTGCCGGAGCGTCGGATAGGCGCGCCACAGCCCGGCCTGCCCACCAAACAGGGCCAAATCGTTCTCGGTCACCAGGATGACATCGGGCGCCGCAGCCACCACGCCCTCGTTGCTCAGCGCGGAATAATTGGCGACCCCGGCTTCGTCGCCGATGTTGATGCCACCGGCCAGCGTGATCAGCTTGCCCGAGGCGCTGTCCGAGCCGGCCACCGTCGGCGCGCCGCCGGCACCGGTCGCGGACACGTGTATCACGCGCGGGTGCCATGCCAATGCGGCACCACTGGCCTTGGCCGCATCCAACTGCGACTGCACTTTCGTGGCCAGCGCGTCACCCTGCTCGGCCATGCCGACCGCGGCGGCGACCTTGCGCACCTTGTCCGCGGCCGGCTGCAGATCGTCGACGATCACCGCCGCTTCGCCTGCACCGCGCAGCTTGGCGGCCAGATCGGAATGGCGGCGCAGGCTGTTGCCCAGGAACAGGGTGCCCTGCAGGCTCAACACGCCTTCCACACCGGTGGTGCGGTTGAACAGAAATTGTTTGGGGGCGTTGCGGCCGGACGCCGTAGCCGAGCGCAGCGGCGCGGCGTACACCTGATCGTCCAGGCCGAGCGCTTCGAGCACCGCGATGATGTCATCGCCACCGGCAATGATCTTGGAGGTATCAGTCACCGTCGTGGCCACACCGTCATCGGAGGTGACCTGTGCCGGCAACTGCTGGGTGGCGCCGTCGATATCCGGCACGTCCACGCCCGCTACGCGCTGCCAGCCCTCCGGCAGTGCTTCGGCGCCCTGCACGGCGGGTGCCGCGGCGGTATCGGCAGCCGGCGCGGCAGGCTCTTTCGAGCACCCGGCGATCACCGCGACCAGGGACAGCGCCAGCAGGCTGCGGCGCACAACAATCAACTTCATGGCAGTTCCTCTTCCATCAGAACGGCGGGGCTGTTCGCCCCGCCGCCAGTGCAACGCACTGCGCGAACCTCAGTTCGCGCGGGTGCTGATGCGGGTGATGCGGTCGCCCTTGGGATCCTGGGCATCACGCGACTTGTTGACGGCAAACACGTTGCCCTTGCCATCTTCACGCACGTGGTTGGGGAAGGTACCGCCATCCAGGTTGCCCACCACCTTGCCGTTGCCATCGACCACGGTCACCGTGCCGGCACCGCGATTGGTCACATAGGCCAGCTTGGACACCGGCTCGAAGGCGACGTTCAGCGCACCCGCGCCGACCGGCACGTCGTGCAGCACCTTGCCGCTGGCGACATCGACGATCAGCAGGTTGTCAGTGCCCTGCGAGGCCACGTACAGGCGACCTGCCGAGGCGTCATAGGCCACGCCGGAGGCACTGATCGCGTTGCCCAGATCGATGACCTTCTCGACCTTGCCGGTGGTGGTGTCGATCACGGCCGCTTCGGGCGTGCCGATGCTGACGGTGAACAGCTTGCCGGCCGCTTCATCCAGCACCAGGCTCATCGGGACGAACTTCTTGTCGTCCACGCCCGAGGCCAGGGTGATGGGCTCCAGCGGCTGCAGGGTGCGGGCATCGAACACCGAGAGATGATCCTCCCCGGCGGCCGAAGCGAACACCTTGCCATGACGACCATCGACCACGATGTCGCGGGCATGCGGTACGGCACCGACATCGAACTGGCGCACCAGCGAGAGATCCTTCTGGCGATACACAGCCACGGTGTCCTGGCGGGTATTGGTCACCCACACGTTGCCGTTGGCATCATCCACGCCCACGCCATAGACCGCGAACACCGCGCCGCCCTTGCCGCCGGGCACTTCCGCCGGGGTGATCTTGGCCGTGACCTTGAGGGTCTTCGGGTCCAGCTTGAGCAGCTGCGACTGGGTGACCGGCGGGCGACCGACGGCAGCGGTGACGAACACCGCATTGCTGGCCGCGCTGTACGCGGACTGGTACAGGCCCTGGACCAGTTTGGCCGAGGTCTGGTTGAAGTTCTGCTGGCCGCTCAGCGGCAGGTTCGGCGAGACGCGCAGCGACAGCACCGTCGCCGCGGACGGCTGGCTGGCACGCACGATCACCGGCTGCTGACCGGGCACGGCATCGGCCGGAATCGCGACGTTGCCCTTGAAGTTGCCCTCGGCATCGACCACGTACGGGGTGGCATTGAGCACCGTCTCACCGCGCAGCAGGGTGACCTGCTGGCCCGGCACGAACTGGCGGCCGATCACCTCGGCATCGCTGCCCGGCACCACGTTCTGGCCGCGGCTGACTACTTCACCACGGAAACCGTTGGCTGGGGCATCGAACACCGGCTGGGCGAACACGGTCGGGCTGGCCAGCGACAGCGCAAGGGCCAGGGTGGCGACGCGCGGGAGGGTTTTCAGGGTGTACATCAGCAGACTCCTTCTGTTGGGGGCGCGCCGGTTGGCGCGTTGTCACAGTGCTTGCCTTGGCGTGGCCGCGGTCCGTTGCGGCGGTGGCACAGGGCCACGGAACTGCCTGGGTAACGAAAAATCAGGGGGCCGGCGCGGGCGTGCCGCTGCGATCGGCGATGCCATACAACTGGCTCAGCGTCGCCTTGAGCGATGCCGGCAGCATCGGCCCATGGCCGAGGCCGGGGAATTCGCGGTACCGCACGGTCAGGCCCGGCACCTTGGCCAGGCGGGTGGCCAGCTGCTGCGCTGCATCGGGGGTGGCGCCACCAATGCGGCGCAGATGCGCGACCACGCGCGGATTGGTCATGTCACGCACGCCGCGGTTGCCGGTGCGCTCATCACCACCGAGCATCACCGTGACCTGTGCCGGCTGGCCCTGGGCGTTGGCGATGAACTGGCGCTCCATGTCGCCCAGCGGGGCGCCCTGGCTCCACCACAGTGACGGGCTGGCCGACACGTAATGCTGGAACGCGGCCGGGCGGGTATACAGCGTGCTGACCACGAACAAACCGCCCAGCGAATGGCCCCACAGCGACTGCTGCTGCAGATCGATGCTGGCACGGCGCTGCACTTCCGGCTTGATCCGGCGCTCGATCAGATCGAGAAACGCATACGCACCCCCGCCACTGGACTGCGACGTGCCGTTTTCGTCATCGGCGGTATCGATCCACGCGGTGTAATCGCGGGTGCGCGCCGGCGAATCGATGCGCAGGTCGTTGTCGTAGCCGATGAACACCAGCACCGGCGCGGCGTGCGCGGCCAAGTCGGCAAGCATCGCCTGGTCGAGCACCATCGCCGCGGCATTGCCATCGAGCATGTACAGCACCGGCGCCGGCGTGGCTGCCGCCTTCGCCGGCATGCCGACATTCACCCGCCAGCGGCGGGCGTGATCGGGGCTGTCCAGCACGAAGTGTTCGAAACGATAGCTCTGCGCCGGCTGGTCCAGCACCGTCTCACCGACCTTCTGCTCGGGATTGCGCTGCTGCGCCGAGGCCGGCGACAGCGCCGTCATGCCGATGGCGGTCGCTACGCCCAGCGTGCGCAACCACGGCGATACGGAAGAGATCAGCGACGACGAAACAATCATGACTACCCGGAGCGAGGGACGGTGCTATCGCGCCAGTGTAACTCAAATGAGAATGGGTATCACTGACGTTGCGCCACCGGGTTCAGCGCGCGCAATCGCCCGAAGCCTCGCGCGCCGCACCTACCGTCGCGCCGCCCTTGCCACTGGCGGACATCCAGCCCTTCAACGACATCGTGTCCGGCACGCTCTCCGCCATGGGCGCCGCAGCGATCGCCAGTTCGCGCGATGTACCTACCGGATCCAGTTCGGCCAGGCGTGCCGCCTTGTCACCGTCGGTGCTGACGGTGTCATCCGAGCCGGACGGCGGCGTCCTGGTGGTGTTCTCCGTCTTGGTCAGTTTGATCCGGATCTCGCCGCCGGCCGCATGGGTGATCGCTACCGCGTACAGCTCCTTGCCATAGGCCCAGGACGTCTCGCGCTGCGCTGTCGATGTCTGTCCTTCGGCAGGCAGCGCCAGGGCATCACCTGTGATCCCCTGCACCATCGCCATGCCCCCCATCACCGCCATGTACATGCCGTACGCACGCATCTGCTTCTCTTCCGGGGTCTTCGCCGCAGGCGCACCCGGCCAGTTCGCCTCGAGATTCAGGTGCGCCTTTCCCTTGCACAGGGTCAGCACGACCGGCTGACCCTCACCGTCGCCGAGGCTGATCAGGCTGTCGCCGTTGCGGAACTGCTGCACACGCCCGACCAGTGATGCACCGCTCGCCGGCACTTGGTTGACCTGCACACTCGAGGCCGCCTCAAGGCGCGCATTCAACGAAACCGTCGCAGCGGTCGCTGGCAACGCCGCACCGATCGCGGCGGCAAGTGCAAGAACAGGCAGGCAAACGCGCATGGCATCCAGTCCAACAGGGCGGGACATCATACGCGCCTGATCCTCCGCGGCGCCGAGCATGACACTGCCAAACAGACGTAAAGCGCTCAGCCGCGCGCAACCATCGCAACGATCGTCGCCGCCAGTTCGCGCACGGCCTGCTCAGGGCTGATGTCGCCCGTCGTCGCCGCAGACGAGAGCCCTTCGGCCGCGCCCAACATGCCCCATAGGCCTGCCAAGGGCAGCGCGCCCGCCGGCGCGAACGGTGAGAGCAGCGCGCGGCACTGTTCGAGGAACACCACGTCGTACTCGCGCTTGATGCGCGCCAGCTCGGGGGAACCGGCCAGCGCGGCGATCACGCCGGGAATCTCACGCCCCTGCTTCATCACACAGGCCACGTAGGCATCGGCGATGACCTGCGCTTTCTCCGCAAGCGTCGAACCGCTGTCGGCAAACCGCGCGTCCATCACTACGCCCTGGCGCGCATCGAAATCCTGGTACAGCGCCGCCAACAGGCCGGCCCGGGTACCGAAATGGTCATACACCACCGGCTTGGTCACCCCGGCCTGCTCGGCAAGGCGCCCCAACGTCAGCGCGTCCGTGCCCTCCTCGCGAATCAGCCGCCAGGCCACTTCCAGCAACTGGCGCAGGCGGTCGTCGCGGCTCATCCGGCGGCGAGGGGCGGCAGACGCTGCTGGAGCGTGTGGACTTGACATCGCTATATACCAATCGTAGCTTACGGACCGTAACTTACCAAAAGTATACAGCCTCCCCCGCCTCCAGGAATTTCATGCATACCCTCATCGTCACCTCCCATCCCGATCCCGCCGCACTGACCCATGCCGTCGCCCGCCGGATTGCCGACGGCATCACCGGAACCACCGGCGCCACCGTCGAACTGGCCGACCTCGCTGCAGAGCGCTTTGACCCCCGCTTCACCCAGAACGACCTGAAGGGCCATCATCGCCAGGCACCCTTTCCCGCCGATGTTCTGGCCGAACAGGCCCGCCTGGACCGCGCTGACGCGCTGGTCCTCGTGTTTCCGGTCTACTGGTGGAGCATGCCGGCGCTGATGAAGGGGTGGATCGACCGGGTCTTTACCGGTGGCTGGGCCTACGACGACAGCAGCGGCCAGGGCGTCCTCAAGAAACTCGGGCACCTGCCCGTCCACCTGGTCGGCCTGGGTGGCGCCGACGAACGCACGTGGCAGAAGCGTGGCTATACCGAGGCGATGAAGACCCAGATCGACACCGGCATCTTCGACTACTGCGGCGCGCCGGTGCTGTCCTCCACGCTGTTGCTGGACACGGACCACGGCGATGCACACGCCCATCTGCAGACGGCGCATGCGCTGGGGCAGCGCATTGCCACCCTGCCTGGCGCGGGAGCCCACTGAGACGACCCGTTGCCACTGCAAAGCCCAGGCATCGCGCGCGCAATAAACAAGGCCCTGCAAACGCGGGGCCTGCTTCCTATCGGCCAGGGACATCCGGATACGGCCCCAGCGCACAATCCTGCCGCAGCCGATTGATGTTGCTGATGCGCCACTGCCCTGAACTCAACTTCACCACCTGCACATCGATGTCATTCCAGGCCGCGCCATCGGGGTAGGTCGCACGGATACGGTAGCGGACCCAGTCCTTCCGCCGCGCCACTTCGGCCGCGGGATACGATGACGACAGCGCCTCCTGTGAACCGGTCAACGGGTCGTAGTTGATGGTCGGGACCAGATCCGTCGGTGCGCCCGGCGCGTCCAGCGCCCGCTGGTAACGAACGCATCGCGCCAGCAATCCGGGGCTCAGCATCGACCGCAACGCCGGAAATGCATCTGGATACGCCGGGCCGTGTGTCGCACGAAACCCATACAGCGCGTCCACCACCGCGCGCGCAGGATCACCCGTCGCAGCGAACGCAGGCATTGTGATCGCCATCGCGATCCCCGCCAGCACGGAAACAACAGGAATACGCCTCAAACGGGGAGCCGCAGCAGCAAGCTTGCGCATCGCTCTACACCCTGCTTTACCTGACCGGATCACAATTCCAGCACATCTGCGGCCTTCGGTGCGTGCAACTGTGATGGGCCGCGCTCGACAGCCGCCGAATCAGCGCTAGGCTCGACACCGATTCGGCCCGAAGTGAGATGACCCATGCCCTTTGCCAGGCTGCTTGCCCTGTTCCTGCTGGCTGCCTCACCCGCCGCCCACGCACTCACGCTGGCCAATGCACGCTGGCAGGTGGACATCGACCCGGCGACGCTTGCAGTCACCGCCACCACCCGCGACGGCGTGGACACCGTGATCTCCTCCGCCACAGCGCGCGACACCATCCTGGACCTGGTGCAGACACCGGTGAGTGCGCAGTGGCAGCGCGGCGGCGCCACCACCATCCACGCCACACTGGAGCAGGACGCCCTGCAGCTGCGCTTTGAGCGCAGCTCCGCCGGTGTGGTGACATGGCCCACGCTGCCGACCGGTGCCGGCGCGCTGCTGCTTCCGCTGCACGAGGGCTATTACATTCCCGCCGGCGACACCGCCTGGCGCGATGAACTGCTCAGCGCATATGGGGAGGTCAATACCACCGAAGACCTGACCCTGCCCGTGATCGGCCTCGCCTGGCCGGACCGGGTGCTGTCGATCCTGTTCGCCACGCCCTTCAACAACACCGTGCGCTTCAGCGCCGATGGGGCGTCCCTCGCGCTCACCGCAGAGCACGACTTCCATCCCCTCAACCAGACCGACCCCTATGTTGTGATCGTCAACCTGGATGCCCCGGATTGGCTGGCGCCAGCCAAACGTTACCGGCAATGGCTGCAGGCGCAAGGCGGCTTCATCGCGCTCAAGGACAAACTGGCGCGTGTGCCGGACGGCGACAAACTGATCGGCGCCAGCCACCTGTACCTCTGGGGCGACCGGGTACTGGCCGAACAGGACGTGCGCGACTGGCGCCAGCTGAAAGCCCTCTTGCCGCACGCGTGGGTCGGCAAGGACAAGGAGGCACGCGAGGCAGTGACCGCCCCGCACAGCGGCCCCTATGTGCAGCAGGTGCTGGTCAGCGCCATCAACGCCGCACTGGCCGAGCAGTTCCCCGGCGAGACCGCCGATGCCCTCCAGCAGCGTCGACACGCGCTGGACGCGACGCTGGGCAAGGCCCTGCAGCCGGAAGCAGCACGCGGCGACACGGCATCGCCGCGGATGATCCACGCGCTGCGGGCCGCGGGTCTGCCACGACTCTGGCTCGGGCTGCCGGACTGGACCGCCGCCTGGGCTAGCCCGGGCGCGGTGGACACGGCCATACAGGCAGGCTATCTGGTCGCACCCTACGATTCCTATGACACCGCCCTGCCCGACGGTAACGACAATCCCGCCTGGCTCTCAGCACAACTGGGGCAGGACGCATTCGAACGCTGCGGGATCATGAAGCCCGACGGCCAACGCATCAAAGGCTTCCAGGGCAGCGGGGTGTACACCAATGCCGCCTGCGTCCGCCCGCTGATGGAACGCCGCGTACGCGCCCTGCGCGCTGATACCCCCTACAACAGCTGGTTCCTCGATGTCGCTGCCACCGGCATGCTGTTTGACGACAGCGACCCGGCCAAGCCCACTTCGCAGGCGCAGGACGCGGCGAACCGCAGTGCCGCGCTGGCCTGGCTGGCCGATAGCGAAAAGCTGGTGGTCGGCTCGGAAGTCGGCGCAGCGACGGTCAATCGCCACGTCGCCTTTGCCCACGGTGCGCAGACCGCCGGCTTCGGCTGGGGCGACCCGCAGATGCGCCGTGAACGCGCTTCGCCTTACTACCTCGGCGCGTGGGCGCCCGAGCATCAGCCGGCCTTCTTCTTCAGACAGAGCCAGCTCAAACCGCGCTACCAGCAGCTCTACTTCAACCCGTCGCGACGCCTGCCGCTGCTGCAGGCGGCCTTCCACGACAGCGTGGTCAGCACCCATCACTGGACCCTGGACAGCCTCAAGTTCCGCGAGAGCCGCAGCACCACCGAGCTGCTGCAGCAGCTGTACAACGTACCACCGCTGCTCAACCTCAGCGTCGCGACCGCCGCGTCACGGATCGCCTACCTGCGCCATCTGGACGCCTTCTTCCGGCCGCTGCATCAGGCCCTGTTCGATCAGGCGCTGGTCGACTTCCGCTGGCGCGATACCGCCGGCCAGGTGCAGCAGACTACGTTCGCCGATGGCAGCGTGATCGTGGCCAACTTCTCCGATCAACCGCAGCAGGTCGATGCGCACACCCTGCGCCCGCACAGCGCGACCGCGCGCCTTGCCGACGGCCGCACCTTCAACTTCACCTCGCCGACATTGCCGTAACCCGGCGCATTGTCCAGACCGGTGCGCGCCCACCGCACCGATGAGCGCGCTCCCCTCCATTACTCCTTCGTTTCTTCCGCCTTCCACGCCGCGACCTTCGCCCGGGTCTGGGCCAGCAACGCATCCAGCGCCTTGCGGTCATACCCCTGGCCGCGCAGCACCACGTACTGGATGCCACGCGTGGCCTCGATGTCCTCCAGCGGATTGCGCTCCAGCAACACCAGATCGGCGGCCTTGCCTGGCGCGACCGCGCCGTAGCGATCCAGCGTGCCGAACCAGGCCGGGCCTGCTCGGGTGGCCGCCGAGAGTGCCTGCGCCGGGGTCAGCCCTTCCTTGACGAACAGTGACAGTTCGTCATGCAGGCCGATGCCCGGATAGTTGAACGAGTTGAGGAAGCCCGCATCGGTGCCGGCCATGATCGTGACGCCGGCCTGCTGCAGCATCGGTAGTACGGCGGCGACCTGGTGGTATTGCTGATGGCGGGCCTGGATCTGCGCCGGGGTTGCCTTGGCGGCGCGCTCCACACGCCAGGCGTAGGTGGCCTGGAGTTTCGGGCCGATGTAGGCCAGGTAAGGATCGTCGTGGTGATCATCCTGATCCAGGAAGTCCAGGATGCGGCCGCCATTGAGCGTGGGCGTCACGAACACCCCCTTCGCTGCGAAGGCACGGTAGGCCAGCATGGCGGTGTCGCGATCAAATCCAGCATCCAGCCGTGCGTTGGCCTGCGCGCGATCAATCCGCTTGGCCGCGAAGTCCGCCGCGATGGCCGCCTCATCCTTGACACCGGCTTTGTAGGCGTAGTCCAGGTGTTCGATCGAGCTGATACCGGCATCGACGGCCTGCTGCACGGTCAACGCCATCGGGATGTGGCCGGAGGCACGCAGCCCATTGGCGCGCGCCCCGCGCACGGCAGCCAGGAACAACTCAGGCGTCAGCGTGCTGTCGGTGATCTTGACGAAATCGACGCGGTCGCGCTTGAGGCGCACGAACGCCGCATCCAGATCCGCCTGCGAGCCCACTTCAATGGTGCCCTTCCAGACCGGCCTGATGCCTTCGATCTTGGCGCCCGAGGTGAACAGCTGCGGGCCGGCCAACTGGCCGCTGGCGATCTCACCGCGCCACTGCAGCACCTGCTCGGGCAGATCGCCGGACGCATCACGGATGGTGGTGATGCCATGGGCAATGTACAGCGGCAGCAGCGCCTTGTTCTCTTCGATGAGCGCCGGCCCGCCGCCGAAGTGCACATGCATGTCCCACAGCCCGGGGATGAGGTAGCGCCCCTTGCCATCGACGTCCTGCCTGGCCCGCCATGCCTTGCGCATCGCCCGGTCATTGCCGACGGCGACGATGTCCTGACCACGGACCACGACCGTCTGGTCGGCCACCGTCGTGGCGTGCTCGACGTCGACCACGGTGGCATGCCGGATCATCAGATCCGCCTGCTCGGCCGCGAACGCGGATGGGGTCAGTGCAAGCAGCACCGGGATGGCAAGACGCAAAGACATGGAGAGCACACCGGAGAGAGAACCGGGCCACCTTACGGTCAGGCCCGGCACATTCACCAGTTAAATTTCAGCATGATGCACATGCATGATTGCGATGCTGCGCGCTGCCGGATACGGCTGCGTCAATTCTCGCCCTGCATCGCCGGGCGGGCCTGCACCCGCTGCAGCCAGGCTGCCACCGCCGGATGCGCATCCACCACCGCCCCCAGATGGATGCCGTAGCCCACCACCTGGCCTACCACCAGATCCACCAACGAGTACGCCTCGCCAAGCATCCACGACTGCTGCGACAGGCGCGCCTCCAGCAGATCCAGCAGTTCGTTGGCGGCACGGATGCCCGCCGCAGCATGCTCCACGCTGCGCAGCGCATCGTCCACGGTCGCCAGCCATACCCGCCCGAGCACTGCTGCGTAGGTGACGTACGCCCACGTGCACCAGGACATCGCCTCCAGTCGAGCCGGGGTCCCCACCGCCGGCCACAGGCCCTGGCCCACCCCGTACTGCTCGCCCAACCACAGGTGGATCGCCAGACCTTCAAACAGGGGCGTGCCGTCCACCACCAGGCACGGGACCTTGCCGTTCGGATTGATCGCCAGATACGCCGGCGTGCGCTGTTCGCCGTTGCGGATGTCGATCCTGACCCGATCGTGCGGGACGGACAGCTCGGCCAGGGCGCACGCGACCGGGGTCGCGCTGGACATGGGGTGCCAATAGAAAACGAGGGACATCGAAGAACTCCTTGAGAGGGGTGGAAAGGTGCGGCGGAACCGGTGCTGCACCGTGCGCTCAAGACTAGGCAGCATTGCGGACAGAATCGGCCCGCAATGACTGCTACGCTGCCGCGCATGCTGACCGCCTCCGCCCGCCTGCTGAGCCTGCTTTCGTTGCTGCAATCCCGCCCGCACTGGGCCGGCGGCGAGCTGGCCGAACGCGTGGCCATCCACCCGCGCACGCTGCGGCGGGACATTGATCGCCTGCGGCAGCTTGGCTACCCCATCCACGCCAGCACCGGCATCGCCGGCGGCTATGCGTTCCGCCCGGGGCGTGCATTGCCGCCGCTGTTGTTGGATGACGAGGAAGCGCTGGCGGCGGCGGTTGCGCTGCGCACCGCCGTGACCGGCACCATCAGCGGCATCGAGCAGACCGCCATCACGGCGCTGGTGAAGATCGAACAGGCCATGCCACCGCGACTGCGCCCCAGGCTGGCCGCGCTGCGTTCGACGCTCCTGCCCGCCAATCCAATCGGCCCGCAGGTGGATGCCGGGCGGCTGACCACCCTGGCCTGCGCCTGCCGCGACCAGGTCCAACTCCGCTTCGACTACACCGACCGTGAGGGCATCTCCAGTGCACGCCAGGTCGAGCCACAGGGCGTGGTGCATGCCGATCGCCGCTGGTATCTGGTCGCCTGGGATACCGGGCGCAACGACTGGCGCACCTTCCGCATCGACCGGATCGCCAGCGCACCGGTGGTGGGTGCGCACTTCGCGCCGCGCGCAGGGCCCGGAGAGGGCGATCTGCGCCAGTGGGTCGCCCGCGCGCTCTCGCTGGGCCAGCACCACGACCTGGCGCGGATCATCCTGCACGCACCGCTGTCGGTCATGCGCCAGCAGATCCCGGCATCAGCCGGAGAACTTGAGGCGGTCGATGACCGGCGCTGCCTGCTGCGCTGCGCCGCCAACCCCTTGGGCACGGTGGTGTATTGGTTGCTGGCGCTGGGTCTGGATTTCGAGGTACTGGGGCCCCCTGCACTGCACCAAGCCATGCGCGAGGCAGGTGAGCGGATCAGCCGCAGCCTGGCCCGTAGCGAACCGTCGGAGGCCTCGGCAGGCACCAACAGCACCTGACCGCATGCGCGTCGGTGTTGGCGCCGCCAGCCATTGCGATTCACAATGACGGCATGACCGCAAGTGAAAAACCGAATCGCACCCTGTTCGATCTGGACCTGCTGCGCGCCATGGTGATGGTGGCCGATTGCGCCAGCTTCACCACCGCCGCCGCGCGCCTGCACTCTACGCAATCCACCATCAGCCAGAAGATTCGTCGGCTGGAGGACATGGCTGGCCATCCACTTCTGGTGCGGGGCAACCGTGATGTGCATCCCACCGATGCAGGCCAGCTCGTGCTCGGCCATGCTCGCCAACTGCTGGCACTCAACGACCAACTGCTCGAAGCGCTGGCCGGCACCACGGTGGCCGTCACCGTCCGGCTGGGGGTTCCGGAAGACTTCGTCAGCGCCGCGACCACGCAGCTGCTTGGCGCCTTCAATCGGGAACACCCGCAGGTCAAGCTCGAAGTCACCAGCGGCCTCAGCCGCGACCTGGCCAATGGCTACGATCACGGCGAACTCGATCTGATCCTGGTCAAGCAGCGCCGCAACAGCCGCGCCGCCGTGGCCTGCTGGCCGGAGACCATGGTCTGGATCGACAGTGCCCGCAATGGCTGCATCGGCCTGGACCCGGTGCCACTGGTCACCTTTCCGCCGCGCGGGCTGTATCGCGACGACATCATCGACGCGATCGAAGCGCTCGGCCGCCGCTGGCGAATCAGCTTCACCAGTTCCAGCCTGAGCGGGATCCAGGGCGCGGTCGCCGATGGCATGGGCATCAGCCTGTTGCCGGCGCGCGCCCTGAGCCGTGAGCACACCGTGCTGGGCCCCGAACAGGGCCTGCCGCCGATCGATACGTTCGAAATCGCCCTGCTCCATCGCGCCACCGCCGACCCGCTGGTCAAGACGCTGGCACTGCGCCTGGCGGGGCTGCTCAATCAGGAGCGCGCGGGCGCGCTTACTTGAGCTGCAGCGGGTAGCGCTGCCAGAGCACGTGCACCAGGAAGCCGGTCAGTTCCGGATCCTTGGCGGTGATCGAGGCGCGGATCTTGTCCAGCAGCACCATGTCGCTGCAGTTGCGCACATCGGCGTGGCCGGCCTGACCGGCACGGCGCGCACGGTAGCGGGCCGCACGCTGTGCATCGGTCATCGCGTAGCCGAACGTGGGCGGACGGCCGCGCTTGCGCGGCAGCGTCAGTTCCAGTGTTCCGGGGTCTTGTTCATCGCGCATGACGGACGAGGATGCAAACGGGGGCGCGCACGATATCGTGAGACATCACTTTAATCCAGCGTTTTCCGTGGATTTCTGCATTTGCGACGCACGCGTCAGCGCCACGCCTCTGCCACGCGCGCGCCAGCCCACACCAGCAGCATGCCGCCGAGCAGACTGATGCCCAGATACAGCGGCACCATCAGGCTTCGATCGGTACGGGTGAACACCAGCGACTCCAGCATCATCGACGAAAACGTGGTCAACCCGCCTACGATCCCCACGATCAGAAATGCGCGCCAGTACACCGCGGCCGTGCCCCGACTCTGCAGCCAGATCATCACGTAACCCGCCACAAAGGCACCCACCAGGTTCACCGTCAGCGTGCCCCACGGGAAGCCAGTGCCGAACTGGCGCAGCATCGCATCGCCGATCATGAAACGCAGTGCCGCGCCCAGTGCGCCACCGGCCATCACCAGCCCGAGCTGCTGCCACCACAGGCCGATGCCGTCCATCAGTCCGCGCCCTTCTCCGCACGCGCCTGTGCACGCGCTGCACGCAGGCGGTCCAGCTTTTCTTTCAGCTTGATCTCCAACCCGCGCGGCACCGGCTCGTAATAGACGCGCTCGCCCATCGCATCGGGGAAACCGGTCTGATCCAGCGCAATCCCACCGTCGGCATCGTGATCGTACTGATAGGTCTTGCCGTAGCCCAGCTCCTTCATCAGCTTGGTCGGCGCGTTGCGCAGGTGCAGCGGCACCTCCTGGGTACCGGTCTCGCGCACTTCCTGCTTGGCCTTGTTGAACGCGGCATAGCCGGCATTCGATTTGGCGGTGCTGGCCAGATACAGCACCAGCTGCGCGAACGCGAGTTCGCCTTCCGGGCTGCCCAACCGCTCGTAGATGTCCCAGGCTTCCAGCGCCATCGACTGCGCACGCGGATCGGCCAGGCCGATGTCCTCGATCGCCATCCGGGTCAGGCGACGTGCCAGATAGGACGGATCGCAGCCGCCATCGAGCATCCGGGTCAGCCAGTACAGCGCGGCATCGGGGTTGGAGCTGCGCACGGATTTGTGCAGCGCCGAGATCTGGTCGTAGAACTGCTCGCCGCCCTTGTCGAAGCGACGGGTGCGATCGGCCAGCACCTGCACCAGCATCTCCGGGCTGATCCGCCCGCCGTCGCCAGTGGCCAGCTCGGCCGCGATCTCCAGCAGGGTCAAGGCCCGGCGCACATCGCCATCGGCGGCGGTCGCGATCTCCAGCAACGCCTCCGGCGCCACCTGCAACTGCTCCGCGCCCAGGCCACGCTCGGTGTCCTGCAGCGCACGCTCCAGCGCCTCCACGATGTCCGCTGGAGAAACCGACTCCAGCACGTGCACGCGGCAGCGCGACAGCAGCGCCGAGTTCAGTTCGAACGAGGGGTTTTCGGTGGTGGCGCCCACGAACACGATGGTGCCGCGTTCGATATGCGGCAGGAACGCATCCTGCTGGGCCTTGTTGAAGCGGTGCACCTCGTCGACGAACAGCACCGTGCGGCGCCCCTCGGCGAAGCGCTGCGCGGCCTCGGCCAGCACCTGGCGCACCTCCGGCAGGCCGGACAGCACGGCGGAGATCGCACGGAACTCGGCATCGGCGTAATGCGCCAGCAGCAGCGAGAGTGTGGTCTTGCCGCAGCCTGGCGGGCCCCACAGGATCATCGAGTGCACATGGCCGGATTCGACCGCCCGGCGCAGCGCACTGCCCGGTGCAAGCAGGCGCTTCTGGCCCACCATCTCATCCAGCGTCTGCGGGCGCATCCGCTCGGCGAGCGGACGCATGTTGTCCCGATCCACGGTCAGCAGATCGGGCCCATTGAATGTCGTTCGGTTTCTGGCCACGTCTCTATTCTATCGCGGCCGAACGCCCGCGGCCGTTACTCGCCGATGACGTCCACACCCTTGGCCGGGGTGAAGCTGAAGGTGCCCGAGGCGAAGCTCGGGTTGCGCTTCCACCCGGTGAAGTTGATCACCGTGCGCTGGCCCACCGCATCTACCACTTCCATGCGAGCCAGGCCCTGGCCATTGAAGCCCAATGCGGCGTACTGGAAGGCAGTGTCGGTCTCACGCTTCGGGCTCAGCGACAGCCACTGCAGGCCGTCGCGTACGGCAGCCTCTTCGCTGACGTCGTACTGCTTGTCCAGCAGGGCCGGATTGATCAGCGCGGTCAGCGGGCTGTTCTGCTCCTCCTGCCCCTGGGGGCGCACGCTGGCCTGCTCCAGGTCCGGCTCGTAGACCCAGACCTTCTTGCCGTCGGCCACGATCAGCTGCTCGTGCGGCTTGATGTACTCCCAGCGGAACAGGCGCGGCGCGGACAGTGCAACGCGGCCGCTGGTGTTTTCCTTGACCTTGCCCTTGCTGTCGAACACCTGCTGGCTGAACTGCCCGTCCAGGCCCTTCAGGCCCTGGGTGAAGCGGTTGAGTTCATCACGGGCGCCTGCCCAGGCCGAAGCCGAGCCGACACTGGCCACGACCAGGGTGGCGGCAAGCAGGGAGCGGCGGAAGGTGGTGTGCATGTGAGGTATCCAGGCAAATGGGAAGGATGGAAGGCAGTGTGCCCATTCAATCCTGAATGGGCGATCAGGGGCACATTATGCGCTGGAAGCCGCTTGCCGAACGCGGTTTACGGCCCGGCCTGCACCGTCTTCAGATCCCCATACACCACCTGCCCGCGGAAGCCGCGACGGACCTGCTGGTACAGCTCACGGAAGGCGGCGTAATCCTGCGGCTGGCACAGCGCATCCGCCCCGCGCACGGCCCGCTGGTGCAGCCGATGGTGCGCGGTGATCAGCTGCCCCTCGCGCGTCCAGTCCACCTGGTACTCACCCGCCGCATTGCCGAAGTGCTGGCTGCGCGGGATCGCCACGATCGGCACGTTCGCCGGGAACGTCAGCTGGTAGCGCTCATCGCGCAGACTGTCGTTGCAATAGAACGGCGTGGCGTTTTCCGGCGCCGACGTGCTGGCATACAGGTCACGGAACGATTGGCTGCCCGGGGCGTCAGGCAGCACCATCCCGCCGACCACGCCAAAATCGACATAGTCGCTGGCCAGGAAGTCATAGCGGAAGTTGAACGGCTGGGTCAGGTCCTGCGGGTCGCCCAGCAGTGTCAGTGCACCACTGCCGTCGAAGCCGGAGGCGGCCATCATCGATTCTTCGGCACGCGCCCGGTTCTGCGCGTTGAGCCGTGCGAAAGCACCGCGCATGCCAATTTCGGTCACGCCGCTGGGGTGCAGCACGATCTGGCCAGACAGATTGCCCGCCGGATCGAACCGGAACGCCGCCTCGATGCCGGTGCCGTTGCGCGAGGCATCGTTGGCCGGGGTGCGCGCCACCACGGCCTGTCGGGTATGCAGCACCGGCGCGCCAAGATCGCCCTCGGGCAGCTGGCCAACACGCGCATAAGGCGCGGTCGAGTCCAGGTACAGGTCGAACTCGGGGATGTAGGTGATGGCGTGGTCGAAGCGGCCCAGCAGCGGAATCGCCGGCAACGTCGGCCCACCGCCGGCACCGATCAGCACCGGCGTGCTCTGGATGCCACGCGCGGCGAGGAGCGCCTCCAGGATCACGACATGGTCTTTGCAGTCGCCGTAATGGTTGTCGAGGATGCTCTGCGCCGGGTTGGGTTCCAGCCCACCGTTGCCGAGGTACACCGCCACGTAGCGGATATTCTGCGCCACCCAGCGATACAGCACGGCGGCCTGCTCGCGACGGTCGGTGATGCCACGGGTGAGTTTGTCGGCCAGCGCCTGGATCTGCGGCGTGACAGCAGCGGCCTCGCCACCTTTGAGCTGGTAGGCCTGCGCCACCTGCGACCAGTCACGGTACGTACTGGCCATGATGGTGGGGCTGTACTCCCACGCGGCGGCGGACCAGTTCTGCGCCTTCAGTGGATCCGTGCGCCGGTACGTCCATTCCCAGCGTGCCATGCCATTGCGCACACGCGGCGCCTGGCTGCCCTGCACGCCCCGCTGCTCCACCTGCATGGGCAGATCGGCAGGCGCACTCAGGGTCACGCGGGCATCGTCGTACTGGGTGAACACGCTGAAGGTTTCCCACAGGCCGAAGTAGCCCGGGAAGTACGGCGTGTTCTGGGTGCGCCGGGTCTGGTAGACCACGCGCGTGCCGGGCGCCAGATTCGGGAAGACCACCACGCGCACCTTGCGGTCGGCGTACATCGCCGCGGCCGCGCTGGAATAGCTTTCCTGCGTGTAGATGCGGTCGGCCGGCACGTCCCGACGCTGGCCATCGGCGGTCAGGGTGTAGGCCTGCAGCACCTCCAGCGTTTCCATCTTTTCGCTGTAGCTCAGCCGCACCTGGCTGAACTGCTCGACCGCCGATGTGGTCTTGAGCAGGATCTCGTACGCTTCGGTCTGCGTATTGCCCGCATCCGGGCGCACCACGTAGTCGGCGCGATAGCGCACGAAGCTGAAGTTGTTGTTGGCCTGCGCTTCAGCGCCCGCGGCCGGGCCGCCCTGCCCGCCCGGGCTGGTCGGTGCTGCGGGTGTCACGGGTGCCGGCACGGGCTGGGCATCGGCCCACGCCACTACGGGCGCGAGCGTCATGGCGCCCAGCATCGTCCAGATCATCGGCTTCATTGCAGGTTCCTTGTGCTCGGCAACACCCGGGTCGCGCCCGGGTTCTACGCAGCCAGGCCGGGCCCGGCGTTACTTGGGCGGGGGCGGCGCCAGCACGCTGCGGTCGCCGTTGTGCTCGGGCGGGCTGACCACGCCAGCCGCCTCCATCGCTTCGATCAGGCGCGCGGCACGGTTGTAGCCGATCTTCAGGCGACGCTGCACGCCGGAGATGGAGGCACGACGGGTTTCGGTGACGATGCGCAGGGCTTCGTCGTACAGCGGATCGGACTCATCGCCGCCACCGCCGCCCGCCTCGGGCAGGCCACCGGGGCCGACCACGACGCCATCGCCCATCATCTGCACTTCGTCCAGCACGCCGGTGATGTAATCGGTCGGGCCGCTCGCCTTGAGATGTTCGACCACGCGGTGCACCTCCTCATCGGAGACGAACGCACCGTGCACGCGGTCCGGCAACGCGGTGCCCGGCGGCAGATACAGCATGTCGCCGTGGCCCAGCAGCGTTTCCGCGCCGGACTGATCGAGGATGGTGCGCGAATCGATCTTCGAGCTGACCTGGAAGCCGATACGGGTCGGGATGTTGGCCTTGATCAAGCCGGTGATCACGTCCACCGAGGGGCGCTGGGTGGCCAGGATCAGATGGATGCCGGCCGCACGCGCCTTCTGCGCCAGGCGCGCGATCAGTTCTTCCACCTTCTTGCCGACGATCATCATCATGTCGGCGAATTCGTCGATGAAGATGACGATGAAGGGCAGCGTCTCCAGCGGACGCGGGGCCTCGCCGAGTTCCGGGTTGGGCTTGAACAGCGGGTCCATCATCGGCTGTCCGGCGTCCTGGGCATCCTTGACCTTCTTGTTGAAGCCGGCCAGGTTGCGCACGCCCACTGCGCTCATCAGCTTGTAGCGCCGCTCCATTTCGGCCACGCACCAGCGCAGGCCGTTGGCGGCCTCCTTCATGTCGGTGACCACCGGCGCCAGCAGATGCGGGATGCCCTGGTAGACGCTCAGCTCGAGCATCTTCGGGTCGATCATCAGCATCCGCAGGTCTTTCGGCGAGGCCTTGTACAGCAGGCTCAGCACCATCGCATTGACCGCCACGGACTTGCCCGAGCCGGTGGTACCGGCCACCAGCAGATGCGGCATGCGCGCCAGGTCGGCCACGGTCGGCCGGCCGGCGATGTCCTTGCCCAGCGCGAGCGTCAGCACGCTGGCGGACTTGTCGTACTCCTTGGAGCGCAGCAGTTCGGAGAGATAGATCATCTCGCGGGTGACGTTGGGGATCTCCAGACCCACCACCGACTTGCCCGGGATCACATCGACCACGCGCACCGACTTCACCGACAGACCGCGCGCGATGTCCTTGTCCAGCGAACTGATCTGGCTGACCTTGATGCCCGGGGCCGGCTCGATTTCGAAGCGGGTGATGACCGGGCCGGGATAGGCACCGACCACCTGTGCATCGATGCGGAAGTCCTTGAGCTTGAACTCGATCTGGCGCGAGAGCGTCTCCAGCGTGCCTTCGTCGTAGCCCTTGGGCTGCGGCTTGGGATCATCCAGCAGCGCCAGCGGCGGCACATCCGAGCCATCGCCATTGACCCCGCGGAACATGGGGATCTGGGTCTCGCGCTTGGCGCGATCACTCTTCTCCAGCACCGGCTCCGGGCGCGGTTCGATCTTGACCGGCTCGCGCTTGGCGCGGACCTCGGCGTCGACCTTGCGCACTTCCTGGCGCTCCTCGCGCATCGCGCGGGTCTGCTGCCACTCGGTGGCCTGCTCTTTCTTCTTGTTGAACAGCGGCGGCAGCGCCAGCACCCAGTTGCCGATCTTCTCCATCACCACGAACCAGGAAATGCCCGTGGCCAGGGTGATCGAAGCCAGAAGCAGGACCAGTACGAACAGGTTGGCGCCCAATGCGCCGAAACCGACGCTGAGCGAGCTGCCCACCAGCTTGCCGAGGATGCCGCCGGCATGGGCCACATCGGCCACGAACAGGCGCAGGTGCAGGAAGCCGGTGCCGGCGATCAGGAACCCGACCAGGCCGACCAGGCGCAGCGCCGGATCCAGATCATGCTCGCCCTTGGCCTCGCGCTTGAGCCCGAACATCGCGATCCAGGCCAGTGCGCCCAGCACGATCGGCAGCACGAAGGCCATGTAGCCGAACAGCTGCAGCAGGACGTCGGCGATCCAGGCACCGGCGCGACCGCCCATGTTGTGGACCGGGGCAACCACGCTGCCGGTATGCGACCAACCGGGGTCGGTGGCCGAGTAGGTGAACAGACTGGCGACCAGATACAGCAATGCCGGGGCGACCGCGATCAACCCCAGGTCGCGCCACAGGCGCTGCCGGCGCGGATTGTCCTCGCCAGCCGGTTTGCGCGGCGCTGCCTTGCTGTCGGACGCCTTGGCTCGTTCCGGGACCTGTTTCGCCACCTTAGACCACACCTTGGGAATGCACTGTTAGTGCTTGATAATAAACGACTGGATCCCACCCCGGTAGGTGCCGGCCGCTGGCCGGCACGGTCAGCGTCAACACTCCGGCACCGGGATGGGCGTCGTGCTTTGCGGGTCGCCGCGTTCCACTGCGCGCCTTGAATCGCCCCGCCCCTGCCGCCACTCTATGACTTCGCTCGGACGCCGCGCAATCACCCTGCCAGCGTCCCGCCCTACCTTCTATTGCGAGCTTACATGAGCAACTCCAAGCACTCCCGCCTGTTGATCCTTGGTTCCGGCCCGGCCGGCTGGACCGCCGCCGTCTACGCCGCGCGCGCCAACCTCAAGCCCGTCGTGATCACCGGCCTGCAGCAGGGCGGCCAGCTGATGACCACCACCGAGGTGGACAACTGGCCTGGAGATGCGCACGGCCTGATGGGCCCGGACCTGATGACCCGCATGCAGGCGCACGCCGAACGCTTCGAGACCGAGGTCATCTTCGATCACATCCACACCGCCGATGTCTCCCAGCGCCCGTTCAAGCTGATCGGTGACAGCGCCGAATACACCTGCGACGCCCTGATCATCGCCACCGGCGCCACCGCCAAGTACCTGGGCATTCCCAGCGAAGAGGCCTTCAAGGGGCGCGGCGTGTCCGCATGCGCCACCTGCGATGGCTTCTTCTACCGTGACCAGGACGTGGTCGTGGTCGGCGGCGGCAACACCGCCGTGGAAGAGGCCCTGTACCTGTCCAACATCGCCCGCAAGGTCTACCTGGTCCACCGCCGCGACACTCTCAAGGCGGAAAAGATCATGCAGGACAAGCTGTTCGCCAAGGTCGCCGCCGGCAAGATCGAGACCGTGTGGCACCACCAGGTGGACGAAGTGCTGGGCAACGACGCCGGCGTGACCGGTGTGCGCGTCAAGTCCACGCTGGACGGCAGCACCCGTGACATCGAGGCCCATGGCTTCTTCGTGGCGATCGGCCACCACCCCAACACCAGCCTGTTCGATGGCCAGCTGACCATGAACAACGGCTACCTGGACATCCGCTCGGGCCTGGGCGGCAACGCCACCCAGACGTCGGTGGAGGGCGTGTTCGCCGCCGGCGACGTGGCCGACCAGCACTACCGCCAGGCGATCACCTCGGCCGGCTTCGGCTGCATGGCCGCGCTGGATGCCGAGCGTTATCTGGATGCGAAGGGTCAGGCGAGCTGATCTGCCGCCCGTATCGCGCAGCACACGAAGGCCGGTGAATCATTCACCGGCCTTTTTACTGACCGGTACGTTCCGCACGCCCTGCGCCCGTCCCGCCTGCTCTATCCTCTGCCCATGCCCGATCCACGTTTCCTGCATCGCCTGTCCGATGTCCCCGCCGCTGCCTGGGACGCCCTGCACGACGGCCGCCACCCCTTCCTGTCGCATGCCTTCCTGGCGGGTCTGGAAGAACACGGTTGCCTGCGCCCGGAGTGGGGCTGGCGCCCGCGCCACTTCACCCTGTGGGACGGGGACACCCTGGTCGCGGCGATCCCCGGCTACCTCAAGGACAACTCCCACGGCGAGTTCGTGTTCGATCACGCCTGGGCCCACGCGTACGCCCAGCACGGGCTGGACTACTTCCCCAAGTGGCTGGGCGCGGTGCCGTATTCGCCGGTGACAGGCCCGCGATTGCTCGCCCGCACGACAGAAGATCGTGGCGCGCTGCTGGCGACGCTGGCGGGCGAAGTGGCGCGCCTGGGCTGGTCCTCTGCCCACATCAACTTCCACCCCGCCGACGAAGACCCCGCCTTCAGCCCGGACTGGCTGCTGCGCGAGGACATCCAATTCCAGTGGCACAACCCCGGAAGCTGGGAGACCTTCGACGACTTCCTCGGCGCGATGGACCACAAGCACCGCAAGAACATCCGCCAGGAACGGGCCAAGCTCGCGCGCAGCGGCGTCACGTATCGCATCGTGCATGGCGATGAGGCGACCGAGGCTGACCTGCGCGCCATGCACGGCTTCTACCTGCAGACCTTCGCCGAGTACGGCAACTCGCCCGCGTTGACGCTCCCGTTCCTGCAGCATCTCGCCCGCACGATGCCGCGCGCGCTGGTGATCTTCCTGGCGGTGCTCGATGGCGAGCCGGTCGCCGGTGCGCTGTGCCTGCGTGGCGCGGACACGCTCTATGGGCGCTACTGGGGCGGCGCCACCCTGCCCGGCCTGCATTTCGAGACCTGTTACTACCAGGGCATCGCCTACTGCCTGCGCGAAGGACTGGCCCGCTTCGAGCCCGGCGCCCAAGGTGAGCACAAGCTGGCGCGCGGCTTCCTGCCGCACCGGGTGCGCAGCCGGCACTGGATCGCCGAGCCGGCCTTCGCCGAGGCACTGATCGCGTGGTGCGCACAGGAACGTGCCGAGATCGCCCACTACGCACGTGTACTGGCCTCGCACAGTCCGTTCAAGGCCGACCCGGCGTGACCCGCCACCTGCCCTGGCGCCTGGACGACGCGCCGGACGCCCCCTTCCCGCCCGCCGAGACCGCCCTGCGCGATCCCGATGGCCTGCTCGCCCTCGGCGGCGACCTCTCGCCGGTGCGGCTGCTCAATGCCTATGCGGGCGGCATCTTCCCGTGGTTCTCCGAAGGCCAACCGCTGCTGTGGTGGTCGCCGGACCCGCGCATGGTGTTCCGCACCGACGCCGTGCACCTGTCCAGCCGCTTTCGTCGCTCCCTGCGCCAGAGCACCTGGACGCTGCGCGCCGATACGTGTTTCGAGCAGGTGATCGATGCCTGCGCAGCCAGCCCGCGCCCCGGCCAGGACGGCACCTGGATCACGCGTGACATGCGCGATGCGTATGTCGACCTGCACCGGCTCGGCTTCGCGCACTCGGTGGAGGTATTCGATGGCGATGCCTTGGTCGGCGGCATCTACGGGGTGGCGATCGGGCGGATGTTTTTCGGGGAAAGCATGTTCAGTGCGGCATCGGGCGGCTCCAAGGTCGCCCTGGCCGGGCTGGCCCATCGGCTGGCCAGCTGGGGGTGGCCGCTGATCGATGCGCAGGTCGAAAATGACCATCTGCTGCGCATGGGCGCTGAGCACTGGCCCCGGCAGCGCTTTCTCGCGCTGGTCCGTGAACAGGCCCTACAGCCAGCCGCCGCAGGCGATTGGGGGGATATGTTCGGCACGCTGGCCGCCGCCGACATCGCTGATCCGGACCGGCCTTAACCAAAACTTTGCATCAAACGCCCGACGCGCGTAAAATGCCCGCTCTTCAGGCCAGCTCGGCCGGTTACAGAACTGCACAGGACTACATGTCGAAAGACGACTCCATCGAGTTCGAAGGCACCGTCAGCGAGACGCTGCCGAACACCACTTTCCGCGTACGACTGGAAAATGGGCATGAAATCATCGCCCACATCTCCGGCCGCATGCGCAAGAACTACATCCGCATCCTGACGGGCGACCGCGTCAAGGTCGAAATGACCCCGTACGACCTGACCAAGGGTCGCATCACCTACCGCATGAAATAAGCGGTCCGGGGGTTTTTCCCGCCAGAAGGCCAGCCAGGTGCTGGCCTTTTCGCGTGGGCGGCATTCAGCCGGCAGCGGCCTTACCCTGCCAAGCGGCACCCTGACCCAGTGCACCCTGACGTCGGTCAGGATGCCTTGATGCAGATTCGCTCCGGCCTGCAAGCAGCCACGCTGGCGGTCGATCCAATCCGGATCACGACCCGATGGCCCCGCCATGAAGTACCTGTCTCCCCTGCTCCTGATCACCTGTCTGGCCGCCGCGTCGGCCCAGGCCGCCGAACCCACCGCCCCCGGCGACTGCATCACGCTCTCTGCCGATCAACAGCTGGTACGCAACAGGGCTGACCGCGATGTGCTGCTGCGCAATGGCGCCCAGCACTACCTGGTGCGCTTCGAACGCTCCTGCAGCAGCGCCGCGATGTCGCCGAAACTCGCCTTCGTCACGCCTGGCCGGGAGGGCCAACTCTGCGGCGCAGGGGCCAGCAACCTGCGTACCAATGCACAGAGCTGCGCGATCAGTGCCGTTGATCCGATCACCGCCGAAGAATTCACACGTAAGGCACGCGCGCGCCAGTGATCGGCCAAGCACCCACGCCCGCGTAAACAAAAGCCCCCTTTCGGGGGCTTTTGTATTCATCTCGACAGCACCTGCCGCCCGATTACACCGTGGCCGGCAACAGACGCTCCGGTTCGGCCTCGGTCTCGACAAACAGCTGGTCGTCGCGGACGTCGATGCTGACCTTGCCACCGTTGACCAGCTTGCCGAACAGCAGCTCGTCGGCCACCGGACGCTTGATCTTGTCCTGGATCACGCGCGCCATCGGGCGGGCACCCATCAGCGGGTCGAAGCCATGGTGGGCCAGCCAGTCGCGCGCGGTCGGGGTGGCCGACAGGCTGACGTGCTTTTCCTGCAGCAGCATTTCCAGCTCGATCAGGAACTTGTCCACCACGCGCAGGATGTGCTCGAAGCCCAGCGCCTGGAACTGCACGATCGCATCCAGGCGGTTGCGGAACTCCGGCGTGAAGCTCTTGCGGATGACTTCCATCGCGTCGGTGGCATGGTCCTGGCGGGTGAAGCCGATCGAACGCCGCGAGGCCTGGGCCGCGCCGGCATTGGTGGTCATCACCAGCACCACGTTCTTGAAGTTCGCCTCACGGCCATTGGTGTCGGTCAGCACGCCTCGGTCCATGACCTGCAGCAGGATGTTGAAGATGTCCGGGTGGGCTTTTTCCACCTCGTCCAGCAGCAGCACGCAATGCGGGGTCTTGACGATCTTCTCGGTCAGCAGACCCCCCTGGTCGAACCCGACGTAGCCCGGGGGAGCACCGATCAGGCGGCTGATCGAGTGCGACTCCATGTATTCGCTCATGTCGAAGCGGACCAGCTCGATGCCCAGCTGCAGCGCAAGCTGCTTGGTCACTTCGGTCTTGCCCACGCCGGTCGGGCCGGAGAACAGGAAGTTGCCAATCGGCTTTTCCGGATTGGCCAGGCCCGAGCGGGCCAGCTTGATCGCCGAGGACAGCGTCTCGATGGCCGGGTCCTGGCCGAAGATCACCATCTTCAGGTTGCGCTCCAGATGCTGGAGCACGTCCTTGTCGGTCGCGCTGACCTGCTTGGCCGGGATGCGGGCCATCTTGGCGACGATGGTCTCGATCTCCTCGATGTCGATCAGTTCCTTGCGCTCACCGTCCGGCAGCAGGCGCTGGCGGGCACCGGCTTCGTCGATCACATCGATCGCCTTGTCCGGCAGCAGGCGGTCGTTGATGTGCTTGACCGACAGATCCACCGCGGCCTGCAGCGCGTCATCGGCGTAGGTCACGCCGTGGTGCGCTTCGTACTTGGGCTTGAGGCCCTGCAGGATCTCGTAGGTTTCGCCCACGGTCGGCTCGACGATGTCGATCTTCTGGAAGCGGCGGGCCAGGGCCCGATCCTTCTCGAAGATCCCGCGGTATTCCTGGAAGGTGGTCGAGCCGATGCAGCGCAGCTCGCCCGAGGCCAGGGCCGGTTTGATCAGGTTGGAGGCATCCATGGTGCCGCCCGAGGCGGACCCGGCGCCGATGATGGTGTGGATCTCATCGATGAACAGCACCGCGTTGGGCAGCTTCTTCATCGCGGTCAGCACGCCCTTCAGGCGCTTCTCGAAATCACCGCGGTACTTGGTCCCGGCCACCAGGGCGCCCAGGTCCAGCGAATAGATCACCGCATCGGCGAGCACATCCGGCACGGAGCCTTCCACGATGCGCTTGGCCAGGCCTTCGGCGATCGCCGTCTTGCCCACGCCTGCCTCGCCCACATACAGCGGGTTGTTCTTGCGGCGCCGGCACAGGACCTGGATGGTGCGCTCGATTTCATCGGCACGGCCGACCAGCGGGTCGATCTTGCCGTTGCGGGCCTGCTCGTTGAGGTTGCTGGCGAACTCGGCCAGGGCATCGCCCTTGCCTTCGCCCTCGGCACCCTCGGTACGGCCCTCGCCATCGGCGGCAGGGGGCACTTCGCCCTCCTCGCCCAGCTTGGCGATGCCATGGGAGAGGTAGTTGACGATATCCAGCCGGGTGACGTCCTGCTGGTTGAGGTAGTACACGGCATGCGAGTCCTTCTCGCCGAAGATCGCCACCAGTACGTTGGCGCCGGTGACTTCCTTCTTGCCCGAGGACTGCACGTGGTACACCGCGCGCTGCAGCACGCGCTGGAAGCCCAGCGTCGGCTGGGTATCGCGCCCATCATCTTCGGCCAAGCGCGAGACCGAGGCCTCGATGGCCTGTTCCAGTTCCTGGCGCAGGCGGTCGGCATCCGCGCCGCAGGCCTTGAGGACGGCCTGGGCGGACGGGTTGTCGAGCAGTGCCAGCAGCAGGTGTTCCACCGTCATGAATTCATGCCGGGCCTCACGGGCGCGCTTGTAGCACTGTCCGATGGTGTGTTCGAGGTCTTTACTGAACATGATTAACTCCGGCGGCAGTTAGGAACAATATGCGGCCAACCTTCACGATTTCCATCACCCTAGCGGATCAGTGCGTTCAGACGGCGTTAGCACTTGCCTGATCGCGCCCGTCCATTCGACGAGCCTCCATCATGCACGAACTTCCGGCCACGAAATGGCAGCTTCACCGTGATGGCGATGTCACGGCCAGCCAAGGGTGGTGCAGCAACAGCCGGTGGCGCGGAGAAGGGCGTGGCGCGCGTGCCATGGCCGGACCGCCAGGACGGGCTTGGCAACAGGCCCGGCGCAGGGGCACGCCGGCCGCTGCGGGCCGGATGTCATTGTGGGTGGAACAGTGCGGATCGCGGGCACACCCAGTGCAGGCCCGCCAGAACGTCAGCCGCTGGCCTTTTCCATCGTGCACAGCAGCGGATGCTGGTTCATGCGCGAGAACTCGTTGACCTGGGCCACCTTGGATTCGGCGACCTCGCGGGTGAACACCCCGCACACGCCGCGGCCGCGGGTATGCACGTGGAGCATCACCTGGGTGGCCTGGTCCAGATCCATCGAGAAGAAATGCTGCAGGACCGTCACCACGAAATCCATCGGGGTGTAGTCGTCGTTCAACAGCATCACCTGGTACATCGGCGGCGGCGCGACCTCAGGGCGTGCAGGCTCAAGCAGCACGCCATGGTCGTGATGAGTTTCGTGGGAAGTCTCGCGGGGCATCCCCACATTATAGGGCTCCAGCCCCCGGATTGGACGTTGCCCCCTGCCGCCCTTCACAATCTGCACTCTCCAACCAGACCTTCACAGGGATTTCATGAAAAGGATTGCTGCCGCACTGCTGCTGGCCGTGACTGCCACCGGCGCCCACGCGGCCGAGCCGGACAAGGCGGTCGGGCGTGCCCTGGACACGCTGAAGTACACCTACGAGGTGGACGAAGACGGCGACTACAAGATGGTCTTCGACATGGATGATGGCCGCAGCCAGTTGGCCTTCGTGCGCTCCACCGTCGAGGAATTCGGCAAGCACAAGATCCGTGAGATCTGGTCGCCGGCCTACAATTCGCCGGGCAAGCAGTTCCCCGCCGCCGTCGCCAACCGCCTGCTCGAAGACTCGCAGGATGCCAAGATGGGTGCCTGGGTGAAGCAGGACCAGCTGGCGATGTTCGTGGTCAAGGTCGATGCCACCGCCACCCCGGAACAGCTCAGCGACGCCATCGATGCGGCCGTCCGCACCGCCGATGCGATGGAGCTCGAACTGACCGAGCAGGACGAATACTGAGGTGAATGCCGTGCAGGAACCGCGCTGGACGCCCCATGTCACCGTGGCCACCGTGGTGGTGCGTGATGGGCGTCTGTTGCTGGTCGAGGAGGCGACCGACGGGCGCCAGGTGTTGAACCAGCCCGCTGGGCACCTGGAGCCGGACGAATCGCTGGCGGCGGCCGCCGTACGCGAAACGCTGGAAGAGACCGGCTGGACGGTGCGCCTGAGCGCCTTCATCGGTACCTACCAGTGGACCGCCCCGGATGGCACGCCGTTCCTGCGCTTTGCCTACGCGGCCGAACCGGTGTCGCACGATCCCGGCCGGCCGCTGGACGACGGCATCCTGCGCGCGCTCTGGCTGACCCCGGCCGAGCTGAAGGCCGATCCCGGCCGCCTGCGCAGCCCGCTGGTCTGGCAGGTGGTCGCCGATTACCTGGCAGGCCAGCGCCACCCGCTCTGCATCGTCAAGGAGGCTGCATGAGCACCCCGCGCATCATGGTGGGCGTCTCCGGCGGCGTGGACTCCTCCGTCGCGGCCTGGCGGCTGGTCCAGCAGGGCGAGCCCGTAGCCGGGCTGTTCATGCAGAACTGGGCCGATGACGGCAGCGGCGATTGCCGCGCCGAAGATGACCGCCGCGATGCCGTGGCCGTCTGCGGCCTGCTCGGCATCCCGTTCCACTTCCGCGATTTCTCAAGCGAGTACTGGCAAGGGGTGTTCGAGCACTTCCTGGCCGAGTACGCCGCCGGCCGCACGCCCAATCCGGACGTGCTGTGCAACCGCGAAGTGAAGTTCAAGCATTTCCTCGATGCCGCGCGTGAGCTCGGCGCCGAGCGCATCGCGACCGGGCATTACGCCCGCATCGCGCAGGTCGGCGGCCGCTGGGCGCTGCTGCGCGGCGCCGACCGCAGCAAGGATCAGAGCTACTTCCTGCACCAGTTGGGCCAGCAACAGCTGGCCGCCACGCTGTTCCCGATCGGCGATCTGCAGAAGAACGACCTGCGCCGGATCGCCCGCGACGCGCGCCTGCCGACCCACGCCAAGAAGGATTCCACCGGGATCTGCTTCATCGGCGAACGCGACTTCCGCGAGTTCCTCGGCCGCTATCTGCCGGCGAAAACGGGCGAGATCCGCGATCCGGATGGCGCCCTGATCGCCGAACATCCCGGCGTGTTCTATTTCACGCTCGGCCAGCGCGAGGGCCTGAACATCGGCGGCGTGCGAGGCCGGCCGGCGGCGCCGTGGTACGTGGTCGGCAAGGATGTCGCCAGCAACGTGCTCTACGTGGACCAGGACCGCGAGAGCCCGTGGCTGCAGTCCACCCGGCTGCACTCCGAGGCCGCCCACTGGATCGCCGGCGCCCCGCCCGCGCGCCGGTTCGAGTGCACCGCCCAGACCCGCTACCGTCAGCCCGACGAGCCGTGCACCGTCACGGTGCGCGACGATGGCACCCTGGAGGTGCGCTTCGCCCGCCCGCAGCGTGCCGTCACCCCCGGTCAATCGTTGGTGTTGTATGACGATGAGGTCTGCCTCGGCGGCGCCGTCATCGCCGCCACCGATGCCCCCCTGGAACAGCGCCTTCGCGCCACCCCTTCTCCTTTCGAGGTATCTGCTGCATGAGTTTTTCCGTCGACGACCGCGTTCTTGCTCTGGCCGGCATCGCCCAGGCCCTGCAGCAGGTCCGCCGCATCGCCGAAACCGGCCACTCCGAAGCCGCCGTGGTCCGCACCGCGGTGGAGAGCGTGTTCCGCATTGACGCGGCCAGCCCGCAGGAGATCTACGGCAGCGCCAGCAATGTCGCCCCGGGCCTGCGCCTGCTGCACAACTACCTGAGCAGCCAGGGGCAGGACGAGCACCTGCCTCGCCTGGCCTTGTCCGTGCTGCAGCTGGAGCGCCGGTTCGTGCGTGAGAACGAGATCGTGGCCAAGGTCAGCACCGGCATCGAGCGCGCCCAGGCCCAGGCCAGCGAACTCGGCGACAGCGCCCACCCGGATGTGCTCGCCGCGCTGGGCGGCCTGTACGCAGACACCATCAGCAACCTCAAGCCGCGCGTGATGGTCCAGGGCAATCCGCACTACCTCGGCCAGGCCGGCGTGGTCGCCGAGATCCGCGCCCTGCTGTTGGCGGCGGTCCGCTCGGCGGTGCTGTGGCGCCAGACCGGCGGCCAGTACTGGGACTTCCTGTTCTCCCGCAAAACAATGCTCGAAGCGGTCGCGCGCCAGCTCCGCTGAGCCGCCGTGGAGGGGCCGCCGAGGGGATCGGCGGCCCAGCGTTGTGCCCCTTGGATCGAGGCAAGTGCGTATCGACGGGCGGAAAAATCATGAGGACGGCTAAAGCAAACCGGGGTACGGCCGATACAGCATCCGTGCACCTCCCCGAGAACGTCCATGTACTCACGCCTCTTCATTCGTCTGGCCGCCCCCCTGGTCCTGACCCTTCTGCTTCCCTTTGCCATCGGCTTCGAGTGGCCCGCCGCCCTGCGTTGGGCGATCCTGAGCACGATGACGCTCAGCTGGCTCGGGTTTGCCTGGTGGAGCGCCCGCGCCCAGACCCAGCGTTCGCCTGAGCAGGCCCGCATCCTGCGCGAGCAGGACCAGTTGCTGACCGAGCTGCGCTCGTTTGTCGGCAACGAAATCGAGGGCTCGCGTGGCGAAGTCGAACGTGCCCGCGATCTGATCCGTCATGCGGTCGGTGGCTTGGGCAGCAGCTTCGATGCCATGAACCGCAAGTCGCGCCAGCAGAGCCAGGCCCTGGCCCGCATCGTCGACCGCGCCGGTGACGAAGGTGGCGCCGGCGTCGACGTGGCCCGTTTCGCCCAGCATGCCAGCCACCGCATGGAGCAGCTGGTCGAGGCGCTGGAGCAGGTCAGCGGCCAGAGCAGCACCACCGTGCAGCACATCGACCAGATGGCGCAGCACCTGGATGGCATCTTCGCGCTGCTGGAAGACGTCAAGTCGATCGCCGACCAGACCAACCTGCTGGCCCTGAACGCTGCCATCGAGGCCGCGCGTGCCGGTGAAGCCGGCCGCGGTTTCGCGGTGGTCGCCGATGAAGTCCGCAATCTGTCCGAGCGCTCCACCACCTTCAACGAGCAGATCCGCAAGCTGGCCCACAGCTCCAAGGACGCCATCGCCAAGGTGCGCGAGACCGTCTCGCATATGGCCTCCCGCGATATGGACCGCTCCCGCGAAGCGCGCCATGAGGCGGCGCAGATGCTGGACAACGTGGCCCAGATCAACGCATCGCTGGGTGACGGCATGCGCGAGATCTCCGAGTGCGGTCGCGCCATCGACAGCAGCGTCGCCGAAGCCGTGCGTGCCCTGCAGTTCGAGGACATCGCCACCCAGGCCCTGGGCGGCGTGCACACCCACCTGGATCGCCTGACCGCGATCAACCGCGAAGCGGTGGCCCTGCAGGAACTGCTGCACCGCAGTGGCGGCGTGTTCGACGAAGAAGTCGTGACCGCCCTGCAGCGCACCGGCACCCGCCTGCGCGACATGCGCACCGAGTGGGAGCGCCCGCCGCACAAGGCCGTTGCCCAGCAGAGCATGGCCGCCGGCGCGGTCGAGCTGTTCTGATCCAGCGGCACCGTGCCCCTCCGGGCACACCCTGCGGCCCCGGTTTACCCCGGGGCCGTTGTGCTTGCACTACCCGCCTTGGCTGCAGATGATTACCTGATGTTGAACGCGTCCATGCTGTCCGTTGCATCTGTTGTCCCCGCCGAGCTGGAGCCGGCGGTGCCGGGCAGTGACGCCGTCACGCTCGCTGCCGCACCTGCCGCTGCGGCAGCGCCACTGCAGGGCCGCGCCCTGATCGCCCGGCTGGAGCAGCTTGCCCAGCAGGAGCTGGCGCAGCTGGCCAAGCGACCCTCGCCCGCCCTTGCCGCACTGCCACCCGCCATCGACCCTGCCCTCGCCGGCCTGGCGTGGGATCTGGGCTTGAGCGGTGATGATCTTGGTGCTGCTGTGCGCTGAAGGCGCGGCATCCGCCACGCCTCCCCGATCCGCCTGTATCGACGCAGTTACCGGCGCACAATTGCTCCGTCGCGGATCCGCGAAAGGCATTCAACATGGATATCCTCCCGCCTTGCCTGGCGTGAGCCTGCCGATGCGCGACTACTACCGGATCGAATGCTGCACAGCCGAACGTAAACGTACGCTCGGCTATTGCTGCCCGCCCATCCCGTTGTGAGACACGCTGGTGGCGAGGATCGACTGCAAGGCCCGCCGCGGGGAGGGTCGATTGCAGGTGGGCGCTCCACCGCTTTGCCGCGTTCAATGGATGTGAGGCTGGCGACGCCGTTGGCACCCCCGCCTGACGCACCGTGTCAGGTCAGGCGGGCACCCGCACAGGCCGACGTCGGCCGCCCTCAAACGCTTTGCGTCACCGCCGCATAACTCTCGCGTGGCGGCGTCTGGGTGCCCAGCTTCAACCACTGCGCCAGATCACGCGGCGCCAGCGGCCGCGAGTACAGGTAGCCCTGGATCTCATCGCAGCCCTGGCGCCGCAGCATCGCCTCTTCCTGCTCGGTCTCCACGCCTTCGGCCACGACCTTCATGCCCAGCGCGTGGCCCAGGTGCACGATCGCCTGGGTGACTTCGGCGGTGCCGGCATCGTGCAGCATGCCCTGCACGAAGCTACGGTCGATCTTGAGCCGGCCGACCGGGAAGCGGTTGAGATAATGCAGGTTCGAGAAACCGGTGCCGAAATCGTCGACCGCCAACGGCACGCCGTGGCGTTCCAGCACATCGAAGCAATGACGCAGCACCTCGGTGTCACGGATCAGGGCGGACTCGGTCAGCTCCAGTTCGAGGCGCTGCGGCGGCCAGCCGTGGGCGTGGCAGATGTCGATCACGCGCTCGGCAAAACCGCGGTCGCGCAGCTGCACGGCTGAAACGTTCACCGCCACGCGATCGAACTGCAGGCCGGCAGCATCCCACGCGGCGGCTTGGCGGCAGGCTTCGGCCAGCACCCAGTCGCCAATCCGGACGATCTCGCCGCACTTTTCGGCAATCGGGATGAACTCGGCCGGGCTGCAGTAGCCGATGCCGGGGCGATGCCAGCGCAGCAGCGCTTCGATCGCCGGGGGCTGGTCGTTCTCGGCATGCATCAGGGGCTGGTAGGCCAGGGTGAACTCTTCGCGTTCGATCGCGCCAAGCAGCGCGTGCTCGATCTCCAGCTTGCGCTGGATCTTGGCCAGCGCGTCCTGACTGTAATACTGGTACGTGTTGCGCCCGGCTTCCTTGGCCGCGTACATCGCCGCATCGGCAGCGCGCAGCAGCGATTCGAAATCCTGGCGGCTGTCGTCGAGCATCGCGATGCCGACGCTGGCGCCGACCTTCAGCGTGCTCTCGCCGCGGTGCAGTGGTTCGGCCAGCGAGGCGATCAGCTTGCGTGCCACATGCCCGGCATCTTCCGGGGCGGCCAGGTCGCGCAGCACCACGATGAACTCGTCGCCGCTGAAACGGCCGAACAGGTCGTTGTTGCGCAGGCTCTGGTGCAGGCGCGAGGCGGCCGCCTTGAGCAGCGCATCGCCGGTGGCGTGGCCGAAGGTGTCGTTGATGGTCTTGAAGCCATCCAGATCGATGAACAGCATCGCCAGCGGGCTACCACGATCGCGCGCCACCTCGATGGCGTCGGCGGTCTGCTCGCGCAGCAGCATCCGGTTCGGCAGGCCGGTGAGCAGGTCGTAATGCGCCAGCAGCTCGATGCGCTCGTTGGCTTCGCGCTCGCGGGTGATGTCACGGAACAGCACCACGAAGCGGGTCGGCAGGCCGTCGCGGCGGTCCAGTTCGATCAGCACCTGCACCCAGATGCGCAGCCCGGACTGCCGGTAGAAACACAGGTCCAGCTGCTCGGGCAGCCCGCCTTCGGCGATCCGCAGCAGCGCGGCCTCGAAGGCGTCGCGCGAGTCCTGGGTGTACAGGCTCAGCGCCTGGTCCAGGCTGATCGGCTCTTTGCGCAGGCCGTGGATGCGGTAGCACTCCTCGGTCCACTGCATGTGGCGGGTGCCCACCTCGATCTCGCAGCCGCCGATGCGGCCCAGCGCGGAGACGCGGTTGAGCAGCTCGGTGCGCCAGCGGATCAGCGCATCGGTCTGGTGTTGTTCGGTGATGTTCTGGACCTGGCCGAGCAGGCGCTGGATCCGCCCGTCCGGCCCGATCAACGGCTGCATCCACACGCGCAGGTGCAGCGCGCCGCCGTTGTCACGGATCAGCTCCAGCTCCAGCGTGGTGGCCGCGCCATCGCGCCACATCCGGCGCCAGGCGCCACGCAGCCGGCCGCGGGAGTGCGGCTCCAGCTGACGCAGCCAGTGGCGGCGGCCGTGCAGCGGTGCGTCACCGGTCTCCAGCAGCGCCCGGAACTCGGGCGACCACCAGAACTGGCGCGCCTCCGGATCCCACGACCAACTGCCCATGCTGGCGATGCGCTGGGCTTCGCGCAGGTGCACCTGCTGCTCGCGCAGCTGGGCTTCCATCTGCTTCTGGGCCTGGATGTCGGTGTGGGTACCGACCATGCGCAGCGGCTGGCCGTCGGCCGTGCGGGTGACCACGCGGCCGCGGTCCAGCACCCAGCGCCACTCCCCGTTGGGGTGGCGGGCACGGAACTGGGTGGTATAGGCCTCGCTATCGCCGCGCAGGTGGGCATCCATCGCCACACGCACCGTTGGCTGATCGTCCGGGTGGACGTTCTCCAGCAGCGCGCTGACACCTTTGGCGTGACTGTGTGACTCCTCGATGGGCTGGCCGTCCCAGCGCCGAGAGCGGCGCACGCTGTCAGTGGGCAGGTCCCAGTCCCACAGCCCGTGCCCGGCATGGTCCAGGGCCACCTCCCAGCGGCTGCCCGCGTAGGCGGCGACCGGCTCGGGCACGCTCAGGGTGAAGGCCAGCAGGTGCCCATCCGGATCGTGCACGGCGCGCATCCAGCCATCGAAACGCCCACCGGGCCCGCCGGGAAGCTGGCAGGGCACCAGCCCGCCATCTGCGGCGAGCAGGCGCAGGTCTTCCAGCACCTCCCCGTAGGCGGCGACCGTTGCAGGCAGGCCATGCTCACGCGCGGCCGGGTTGGCAGCGATCGGGCGACCGGCACGGTCGAGGATCACCAGCGCCGAGGCCAATGGGTGCTGCAGCAGACTCGCGATAATCCCTTGGTCCACGCCCTGTAACTCCGATAACGCACCCGACAACCGGGGAACGCAATCGTTAACGGCGGAGATTGCGGTTTATTGAGTTCCCTGGCGTCCTGCATCCTCGCCCGGGGCAGGTAAGATGACACTCGCCTTGTCCGATTGGCCCCGCCCTGCCCCATGTCGACCCACCTGCCAGGCCCTTCCGAACCCGCTGCCGAGACCCCGCTGGCACGCGATCTGCGCCGGGACCGCTGGCGTGTGGTCGTGGCCTACCTGGTACTGGCCATGGTGTGGATCCTTAGCAGCGACGCGGCGGTCAAGGTGGTGGCCTCGGATCTGCAGACGGCCGCGCAGTGGCAGACCCTCAAGGGCACGTTCTTCGTGGTCGCCAGCGCGGCACTGATCTATCTGCTGCTGCGCCCGCTGGCCCAGCACGTGCTGCACACCCACGCGCGGCTGGAGAATTCGGAAACGCGCCACCGGCAGATGTTCGAAGGCAATCCCGGTCCGATCCTGGTCTACGATCTGGAGTCGCTGGCCATCCTGGACGTCAACCCGGCCGCGGCCAGCTTCTTCGGCTTCAGCCGCGAGACCTTCACCGCGATGCCGATCACCGCGCTGTGGCCGCCCGGCCACGAGGCCATGCTGGAGGCCAAGCTGGATCACATCCGCGCCAATCCCGAGCAATTGTGCGTGATCACCGCCGATCTGCGCCTGAGCGACGGCAGCACCCGGCGCATGGAAATGCGCAGCAACTTCATCGATTACGGCGGCCGCCGCGCGCGTCTGTTGATCGCGATCGACCGCACCCGCGAAGACCAGGCTTTGTTGCGCCGCGACCAGGCGCTGGCCCGGGTGGAAGAAGCGCACGAGATGGCGCGCATCGGCGCATGGGAGATCGATCCGGCCACCGGCCTGGGCCGCTACGCCAATCAGGTGTATCGCCTGCTCGGGCGGCGCGCACCCGAAGCCCGGCACTGGCACCGGTTCGATGAGCTGCTGGTGCCGGCCGATCCGGCCACGGCGGCGCTCAGCGAACAGCTGTTGCAGGAAATGAGCTCCGGCGAGCCCGTGCAGATCGATGTGCTGCTGCCGCTGCTGGCGATGGACGGGCGCGCCCTGATGGTGCACCTGCGCGCTGAGAGCGGCCAGGACGACGCCGGCCGCCCGCGCGTGCTGGGCACCCTGCAGGACGTCACCGAACGCGAGCAGTCGCGCCGCCTGCTGCGTGAGCGCGAAGAACAGTTCCGCGAGCTGGTGCGGGTACTGCCTGATGGCGTGGTGATCCTGTCCGAGGAGCACGTGCTGTACGCCAATGCCTGCGCGGCCACCCAGTTCGGCTACGGCCACAACACCCTGCTCGGCGAGCCGCTGGCCGCGCTCGTCACCGACGACGACCTGCCCCGGGTGCGGGCGCAGTTGTTCGCCCAGTTGCCCCTGCAGAGCGCGGGGGCTGGCGAAGTGATCGGCATGCGCCGCTTCAACGGCCAGGCGTTCCAGGCCGGCCTGGCCGTTGGCGATGTGCGCTACGGCGGGCGCAACTGCAAGCTGTTGATCGTGCGCGACCTCAGCGAGCCCGAGCGCATCCGCGAGGCGCTGGAAACCAGCAACCGTGAGCTGCAGGCGATGGCCGGGCGGCTGTTTTCGCTGCAGGAGGACGAGCGCCGGGCGATCTCGCGCGATCTGCACGACGATATCGGCCAGGCGATCACCGCGATGAAACTGTCTGCCTACGCCGCCCAGGACGAGCAGGACGCCGCCCGCCGCGATGAAGACCTGGCCCAGATCATCCAGCTGGCCGATGCGACCGTCGGCAAGCTGCGCGACATCTCCACCCTGCTGCGCCCCCCGCAGCTGGATGCGCTGGGTCTGGAAGCGGCGCTGCGCTGGCAGGCCGGCGTGCTGTTCCGCTCGGCGGCGATCGAACTGCTGCCGGACATCCAGTCCCTGCCCCGGCGCCCGGCCGGCGACATCGAACAGGCGTGCTTCCGCATCGCACAGGAAAGCCTGACCAACGTGCTGCGCCATGCCCGCGCCAGCCAGGTCAACCTGCACCTGCGCGATGTGGACGACCACGGCCTGCACCTGCAGGTGCGCGACGATGGCGAGGGCTTCGACCCGGACGGCCCGCGCGGGCTGGGACTGATCGTGATGCGCGAGCGCGCGCAGAGCGTGGGTGGCACATTGCGCATCGAATCGGCGCACGGCGCCGGTACCCTGATCGACCTTTACCTGCCGTACCGCGCCACCGGCGCGACGGCTCACGACACCTTGGAACACTGAGCTCATGTGGAACCCTTCTCTGCCCCTGGTCAGCATCGAGGACGCCCCGCCCCGCCTGGGCGCCGGCAACCCCGAACTGCAGGCGATGGTGACCGAGGCCGCCTCCGGCGGCACGCCGCTGATGCTGATGCACGTGGATATCGACCACTTCGCTTCGGTCAACGAGAACATGAGCGCCGAGGTCGGCGACCAGGCGCTGGTGCTGGTCGCCCAGCGCCTGCAGCACCACCTGCGCGGGCGCGGCAAGCTGTGGCGCCACGGCAGCGATGAATTCCTGCTGGCCGTGCCGCGTACGGCCGACATGCCACTGCCCGAGGACCTGGCCGAGGAAATCCGCCAGCAACTGGAGCTGCCGCTGTCGGTGCTGCCGTACACGCTGTTCATGACCGGCAAGCTGGGCGTGAGCCTGTGCCCGGAGCACGCCACCGGTGTCTCGCGCCTGCTCGACCACGCCGAAGACGCGCTGTACCAGGCCGCCCGCGAAGGCGGCAATGCGGTGCGCATCCACGCCGTGGATACGCCGTCCAGCGCGCACAGCGAGAGCATCATCGCGCGCCAGATTGTCGACGCGATCCCCAATGGCGAGCTCAAGCTGCGTTACCAGCCGCTGGTCAGCGCCCGCGACGGCCACGTGGTCGGCATGGAAGCACTGCTGCGCTGGCAATCGCCCACGCTGGGCATGCTGGTGCCGGAGCGCTTCATGCGCACCGCCGAACGCCTGGGCATCATCGTGCAGATCGGCACCTGGGTGCTGGAAGGCGCGCTCAAACAGGCCAAGCTGTGGCGCGACCAGGGCTTCGACGATTTCACCATCGCGGTGAACGTGTCCACGCTGCAGCTGCTGCGCCCGAACTTCTTCGCCGAGGTGATGTCGCTGCTGCAGGCCGCCGGCGTGCCGGCGCACATGCTCACGCTGGAGATCAACGAAAGCGCGCTGACCAACAACGTCAACTTCGTCCACGAGACGCTGGTCAACCTGCGCAACGAAGGCATCAGCCTGAGCCTGGACAACTTCGGCACCGGTGATTCCAGCCTCAGCGCGCTGGTCCGGTATCCGGTGGACAAGCTCAAGATCGACCGCAGCTTCATCAAGAGCGCGCCGGCCGGCAACCGCGAGGCCGCGATCGCCCGCGCGATCATCGCCATGGGCCACCAGCTGGGCATGACCGTGATCGCCAACGGCGTGGAATCGCAGGCCCAGCTCGGCTTCCTGCGCCGCAACGACTGCGATGTGTTCCAGGGCTATCTGTTCGGTGAGCCGATGTCGGCCGATGCCGCCGGCATGACCCTGCGCCGCCGTTACCTGCGTCCGGAGGCCTTCGCAGAAACCCGTCCGGACCGCACGCTGCTGCTGCTGGACGACGAAGAAAACGTGCTGCGTTCGCTGGTGCGCCTGTTCCGCCGCGACGGTTACCGCATCCTGGCTGCCGGCAACGTGCGCGATGCCTTTGATCTACTGGCCATCAACGACGTGCAGGTGATCCTGTCCGATCAGCGCATGAGCGACATGAGCGGCACCGAGTTCCTGGGCCGGGTGAAGATGCTCTACCCGGATACGATCCGCCTGGTGCTGTCCGGCTACACCGACCTCAACACCGTGACCGACGCGATCAACCGTGGCGCGATCTACCGGTTCCTGACCAAGCCGTGGAACGATGATGAGCTGCGCAAGCACATCCACCAGGCATTCCGCACGCATGAGGAGCAGCGCCGGGCGAACACGGCACCGGCGCCAGCGCTGCCGGCAGTCGACGCGGATTGAGGCTGCCTGAAAGCCCGCGACTGCGGGCCAGCGGCCGGCGCGACCGCTGCCGGCTCAGCGCGGCTGCTTGATCGGCAGCACCAGCCGGAACTTGGAGCCCACGCCCGGCGTGCTCTCCAGATCGATGCGGCCATGGTGCTTGTTGATGATGCTGTAGGAGATCGACAGCCCCAGCCCGGTGCCGCTGCCGACCGGCTTGGTGGTGAAGAACGGATCGAAGATGCGCTGGCGCAGGTCCGGCGAGATGCCGCCGCCGGTGTCTTCGAACTCCACCCAGACCGTGTCGCCGTCCACGCCGGTGCGCACATGGATCGTGCCGCGGTCGGCAATGGCGTGGCCGGCGTTGAGCAGCAGGTTCATGTACACCTGGTTCAACTCCGACGGCAGGCACTCCACCAGCGGCAGCTGGCCGAACTCGCGGTGCAGGGTCACCTTGTATTTGAGCTCGTTCCAGATGATGTTGATCGTGGATTCCAGGCCCGCGTGCAGGTCCACCAGCTTCCACGACTCATCCCGGCCGGAATACGAGAAGTCCTTCAGATCGCGCACGATCCGGGTCACCCGCTCGATGCCCTCGCGTGATTCGGCCATCAGCTGCGGCAGATCACGGCTGATGAAATCGATGTCGAAGCGTTGGCGGATGTCATCGATTTCCGGGATCAACGCCTTCGGATCTGGTGCCCGCAGGGCGCGCTCGTAGGCTTCGATCACGGTGAACAGGCTGCGCAGGTATTCCTGCAGGCTGCCGAGGTTGGAGTGCACATAACCGATCGGGTTGTTGATCTCGTGCGCCACACCAGCGGCGAGCTGACCGATCGAGGCCATCTTCTCCGACTGCAGCAGCTTTTCCTGGGTACCGTTGAGGCGCAGGTACGCCTGGCGCAGTTCGGCATGTCGCTGCTGCAGCTCGCGCTCGTAATCCTCTTGGCCTTCGATGCGGCGGAACAAGGCCAGATAGTGTCGCTGGCCGCCATCGTCGTGATGGTAGACATGGGCGATGACCATGCGCTCGCCGACCGGAAGGCTGCCGTTCCAGTGGCCGTTGAGGCGCGCCTGTTCCAGCGCATCCGGTGGCAGCAACTGGCGCAGCCATTGCGCTGGGGTCAGTTCGGCATCGCGCTCGGCCTGGCCGAGGATCTCGCTGACGGCGGCATTGGCCAGGGCCACGCTGCCATCCTCGCGGAACAGCAGCACGCCCTCCTTGATCCGTTCAAACAGGGCAAGCAGGACCGGATGCGGGGGCAACGGGGCGGTGACAAGGGCGGAAGTTACGGTCACGGTCACATCGAGGCGGCGGGAAACAGGCGCTCAATATACGCGGTGACGTTCACATCGGCAGCCTGGGGCCGCCAGATGGGGAGATCAGGCGACCGCGAGCGGCCGCCGGGTGTTGAGCGTGTGCGACTGGCCCTTGGCATCGTACGACGCGGCATCTTCGCTGCGGCCGAGCTGGCGCAATGCCCAGTTGACCTCGCGGCGGCGCCGTGAAAGCAGTACACCATTGGCACGGTTGCGCTCTGCCAGTTCCTGCACACGCTCGGCCTGGCCAAGCGGCAGCGCGGCTTCGAGTGCCCGCAACGCCTCCAGCTTGGCGCCGGTCGCGCGGATCAGGGCCTGCACGTCATGCTCGACCAATGCCTGGCGTTCGACGTCCAAGGCATCGCTGAGGCGCTGCAGCGGCTCGCTCATCGCCAGCTTCATCCCTGCAGCTGCTGGTCCAGCTCAAGCATGCGCGAGGCGATCGCGTCGGGATTGATCTTGTAGGTGCCGTTCTGCAGCGAGTCGCGCACGGCCTGGACACGGGCCGCGTCGATCGCCGGAGCCGTGGACAGTTCGCGCTGCATCGCCTGCAGGCTGGTGGCTTCGCCGGTCAGGCGCAGGCTGTCAGCGGCTTCCACCGGGCGGGCCGGGGCATCGGTGCTGACGCTCGGCTTGTTGCCGGGAGCGACGCTGCGCAGATGGGCGGTGGCCTGCAGGTTGCCGTCGATTTTCTGGCTCATGGAGTTGTCCTGGGAATGCGGTTCACAAGGGATAACGGCCGGTCGGGCGCCATCTTTAGGGGAATATTGCAGGTTTTACGGGAAATGTGGCCCGTATTCACAATCGTGTTCAGCGCGTCACTAAAACGTCACCGCTGGCTGCGACGGTGCCTTGCACGATCTTGCGGGACGACAGGTTCTCGACCGAGACCCGCTCATTCTCGCCGGCATCGGCCATGGCGCGCCCGGCCACCCGGACCTCCACCCCGCCCCGCCGCGACACCAGCGCGACACTGTCGCCCCGGCGCACCAGCCGCTGCGCGACCAGGTCATTGGCCGAGAGCAGACTGCCAGCACTGAGGGTCCTGCGCGCCACGCGGCCGACGGCGGCGGCCGGATCGGCCAATGCGGCGCCGGCGATCCGGGCCGCATCACGCTGGCCAGTAGTGATATCGGCCGCCGACAGGGTTTCTCCAGCGGCCACGCCCCGATTGAGGATCAGCACGGTCTGGTTGCGACGCACCTTTACCGGCACGAACAGGCGCCAGCCGCCTGCATCCGGGCAGCTGACTTCCACGGTACTGGTGCCGGTCGGCTGGGCCGCCAGCGGCTGACCGCAGGCAGGCAGGCGCAGCGCCGAATCCAGGGTGGTGTCGCCCTCGCTGCCGGCCGGCAAGGTGCCGAGCGCGGCCTGGCGGATGCTATCCACCGGCTGCCAACCACCGGCCGCCCAGGCGGGCGCCGCCAGCAGCAGCGCGGCAAAGACAAGAGATCGCATGGGCACTCCATGGGCAAGGAACATGCGCAGCACGATGCAAGCCCCATGCCGAACCGCCCTCTACGCGGCGCTCAAGTCACCGCCGCTCCCGCCGATACCAAGCCCATGTCTCATGACCTGCTCAACCGCATCGACCAGCGTACGCGCCTGGCCGGCCACAATCGTCTGGCCCTGCTGCTGTTCCGGCTGGGGGGACGTCAGCTTTTTGGCGTGAATGTGTTCAAGGTGCAGGAAGTCCTGCGGCGCCCGGATCTGTTCCAGGTGCCCGGGCTGCCCAGCCAGTTCGCCGGTGTGGCCGATGTGCGTGGCCGCTCGGTGCCGGTGCTGGACCTGGGCCTGGCGATCGGCCATCCCGAGCGTGAGCCCGATGCCGACAAGGCGCCGGGCTACCTGGTGGTGACCGAGTTCAACCGCTCCATCCAGGGCTTCCTGGTCAGCGGCGTGGAACGCATCGTCAACATCGCGGTGGAAGACATCCATCCGCCCCCGGAACTGGGTGCCGAATCGAGCTACCTGACGGCGGTGACCCGCTTCCAGGGTGAGCTTATCCAGGTGATCGACGTGGAAAGCGTGCTGGCCGACATCGCCGAGATCCGTGGCGAAGCGGTGCTGGACCCCTCCATGGCCTTGCCTCCCGATGCCCCGCCGATGCAGGTGCTGGTGGTGGACGATTCGCGCGTGGCCCGCCAGCAGATCCGCAGCGTGCTGGACCAGCTGGGGGTCGGGGCGACCCTGCTTTCAGACGGCAAGCAGGCGCTGGACCACCTGCTGCAGATCCACGCCTCGGGCGAAAACCCGGCCGAGCGCTACGCCATGGTGATCTCCGATATCGAGATGCCGGCGATGGATGGTTACACCCTGACGACGGAAATCCGGCGTCACCCGGGGCTGGCCGGCCTTTACGTACTGCTGCACACGTCCTTGTCGGGCGTGTTCAACAACGCGATGGTCGAACGGGTCGGCGCGAACGCCTTCGTGGCCAAGTACTCCCCGCATGAGCTGGCGGACTTCCTGCTGGACCGCCTGCGCAAGGTCGCAATGGCGGCGTAAGGGGCGGCCGGCCCTGGTGTCGGGGCCCTTCCTCCGGTGGGTTGACGGCATCCACGCATGGCGTGGATCTACCCGGCCCTGCGGGTCGGTGGATTTTCCCGGCGTGAATGATGCCGCCGGGCACCGGCCCCTCCCCTCTGGCGCCCCTCTGGCACGCCGCTTGCACTGCCCCAGGCATCGTCCCGTGGGAGTGCGTCATGCCCAATCTGATTTCGAACTATCTGGGTGTCCATGCCCAGGCCATGCCGTTGCGCGAGCAGCGGATGAAGCTGATCGCCAGCAACCTGAGCAATGCCGACACCCCCGGGTACAAGGCCCAGGACCTGGACTTCGATGCCGCCCTGCGCAATGCCCAGGGGCTGGATGGCAACGGCCTGCTGAAGACCACCAGTGAAAAGCACTATGAGATCGGCGGCGGGTTGAACCCGTTCCAGATCGCCAAGGAAGGCGTGCAGCCGAGCATCGACGGCAACACCGTCGACCCGGATGCCGAACGTGCCGCCTACGGCCGCGCCGCGCTGGAGTACCGCGCCTCGCTGAGCTTCGTTGAATCCAAGGTGCGCTCCATGCTCACCGCGATCACGGGGCAATAAGCCATGAGCAATCTGCCCATTTTCGATATCGCCGGTTCCGCGCTGCAGGCGCAGTCCGTGCGCATGAGCACCATCGCCTCCAACCTCTCCAACGCCGACACCGTCGCCGGTTCGGCCGATGCGGTCTACAAGCCGCTGGAGCCGATCTTCCAGTCGGTGACCAGCCGCACCGACCCGAACATCACCACGGTGCAGGTCAAGGAAATCAGCCAGAGCAACGCCGCGCCGATCCAGCGCTACGAGCCGGGCCACCCGCTGGCCGATGCCGATGGCTACATCTACCAGCCCGACGTGGACCCGGTCGCGCAGATGGTCAACCTGATCTCGACCTCGCGCAATTACCAGGCCGGCGTGGAGATGCTGACCACCGCCAAGGAACTGGCACTGGCCACGCTGACCATGGGTCGCTGACCCTCTTACCTCAGGAATCCCCTCCCATGAGCAGCACCAACGGCGTTGGCCAGAACAGCAGCGACATCTACAGCGCGCTGGGCCTGAACGCGCCCAACAGCGACACCAGCAAGAAAAAGAGCACCCTGGACCAGGCCGATTTCATGCGCCTGATGACCGAGCAGCTGCGTCACCAGGATCCGCTCAAGCCGATGGACAACACCCAGATGGTCGCGCAGATGGCGCAGCTGTCGCAGGTCCAGGGCATCACCGACCTCAACAACACGGTCAAGGGCTTCCAGGATTCGATGTCCAGCGACCAGATCCTGCGCGGCGCGGCCCTGGTCGGCCACGAAGTGCTGGTGCCGTCGGAGAAGCTCGCGCTGGAGAAGGACGGCGATGTCACCGGCATGGTCGCCGCCCCCGGCGCCGGCTTCGTGACGGTGGACATCACCGATGCCAACGGCGTCAAGGTCAACCAGATCAGCGTGGAAGCCAAGGCCTCCGGCGAAGTCACCTTCGACTGGGACGGCAAGGACGCCAACGGCAACCGCATGGCCGAAGGCACCTACACCATCGCCGCCTCGCATACCGATACCGCCGGCACCAAGACCAAGCTCAACACCTACGTGCAGGCCCCGGTGGAGAGCGTCACGGTCGGCACGGACGGCCTGTACCTCAACCTCAAGGGTCTGGGCACGGCCCCGATCGACTACGTGCTCCGCATCAGCTGAGCCGCCTTACCCGCATCCACAGGAGCATCCCATGGGCTTCAACGTCTCGTTGTCCGGCATCAACGCAGCCAATGCCGATCTGAACGTCACGGCGAACAACATCGCCAACGTCAACACCACCGGCTTCAAGCAGTCGCGCGCCGAGTTCGCCGATCTGTTCTCGGCCACCAGCTATGGCCTGTCCAAGAACGCGGTCGGCTCGGGCGTGCGCCTGACCAACGTCGCCCAGCAGTTCTCGCAGGGCAACAACGAACAGACCGGGCGCAGCCTGGATATGGCCATTTCCGGCGAGGGCTTCTTCACCCTGACCATGAACGGTGCCCGCGTGTACTCGCGCGCCGGCAACTTCCAGACCGACCAGGCCGGCTACGTGACCAACCCGCAGGGCGCGCGCCTGCAGGTGTTCGCGCCCAATGCCGACGGCACCAACTTCGATGCCGGCCGCCTGACCGATCTGCAGCTGCTGACCACCGACAGCCCGCCCAAACAGACCGGCAAGGTCGATGTCAGCTTCACCCTGCCGGCCAACGCCAAGGAACCGACGGTTGGTACCTTCGACCCGACCGATTCCAACAGCTACAGCCACTCCACCGGCGGCATCACCGTGTACGACTCGCTGGGCGTGAGCCACACCCAGACCTCGTACTTCGTGAAGACCGAAAACCCGAACGAGTGGCAGGTCTACAACTACGTGGACGGCAAGGCCGCCGGTACGCCGACGCTGCTGAAGTTCTCCGACAGCGGCGCGCTGACCGAGCCGGCCAACGGCCAGATCGTCATGGATCCGTTCACCCCGACCACCGGCGCCGGCGTGCTGTCGATGTCGCTGAACCTCAGCGGCTCCACCCAGTACGGCGAGAAGTTCGCGCTGCGCAACACCCAGCAGGACGGCTACGCGGCCGGCAAGCTCAACGAGATCACCGTCTCCGAGGAAGGCATCGTCTACGCGCGCTACTCCAACGGCGATGACAAGCCGCTGGGCCAGGTCGCACTGACCACCTTCAACAACGCACAGGGCCTGGAAGCCAAGGGCAACAACCTGTGGGTGGAGAGTTTCGCCTCCGGCACCCCGCGTACCGGTTCGCCGGACAGCTCCAACCTGGGCAAGATCCAGGCCGGTTCGCTGGAAGCCTCCACGGTCGACCTGACCGAGCAGCTGGTCAACATGATCACTGCCCAGCGCAACTTCCAGGCCAACTCGCAGATGGTCTCCACGCAGGACCAGATCACCCAGACCATCATCAACCTGCGTTGATGAGCCACTGACCGCAACACGGGATTACACCGATGGACAAGGCACTCTACGTCGCGATGACCGGTGCACGCGCTTCCCTGCAGGCGCAGGGCACGCTCTCGCACAACCTGGCCAACACCGACACCCCCGGCTTCAAGGAGGCGCTCGCCAACACCGAGGCCTTCCCGATCAAGGGGACCGGCTACGCCTCGCGCGTGGATGCCCTGCACGTGGACGCCGGCTTCAACCGGCGCATGGGCGCCCAGCAGATCACCGGCAACCCGCTGGATCTGTCGCTGCAGGCCGGCAACTGGCTGGCCGTGCAGGCACCCGGCGCCAATGCCGGTGAGGCGTATACCCGGGGTGCGGCGCTCTCGATCACGCCCAATGGCCAGCTGGTGACCGCCGGCGGCCATCCGGTGCTGGATGAGAACAGCAATCCGATCGCGATCCCTCCGCACCAGGCGATGGACATCGGCAACGACGGCACGATCTCGATCATTCCGCTGGGCGAAGGCCCGCAGACGATGGCCAACGTTGGTCGCATCCGCGTGGTGCAGGCCGACGACGCACGGCTGGAGCGTGGCCTGGACGGGCTGATGCGCAACACCGATCCGCAGCAGCCGTTCGTGCAGGCCCAGGGCAAGTCGCTGGAAAGCGGCCAGCTGGAAGGCAGCAATGTGGATGCCGCCGGTGCGCTGGTGCAGATGATCCAGCTGCAGCGCCAGTACGAAATGCAGGTGAAGGTGATCAAGCACGGCGACGACAACGCCCGCAGCGCCAACAGCCTGCTGCGCCTGGGCGGCTGACCATCGCCGGTGACGTAATCCCGGCGCGGTTCTGGCACGCGCCATGCATTGCCCTTCGCAAGGGCCGCACCACGCGGCCATCCGCTACAACACAGGAATGACGCCATGAACCAGGCATTGTGGATCGCCAAGACCGGACTGGATGCGCAGCAGACGCGCATGTCGGTGGTTTCCAACAACCTCGCCAACACCAACACCACCGGTTTCAAGCAGGACCGTGCCAGCTTTGAAGATCTGCTGTACCAGCAGGTCCGCCAGCCCGGCGGCGCTTCCTCGGCGCAGACGCAGTTGCCCTCGGGCCTGCAGCTGGGCACCGGTGTGCGCGTGGTCGCCACCTCCAAGAACTTCGAGCAGGGCAGCCAGCAGCAGACCGGCCGCGCGCTGGATGTGATGGTCAACGGCCGCGGCTTCTTTGAAGTGCAGATGCCGGATGGTTCTTCGGCCTATACCCGCGATGGCTCGTTCCAGCGCAACCAGGATGGCGAGCTGGTCACCAACAGCGGCTACCCGGTGCAGCCGGGCATCCAGATTCCGGAAGGCGCGCAGTCGCTCACCATCGGCACCGACGGCACCATCAGCGTGAAGATGGCCGACGACGCCGCCTCGGTGGAAATCGGCGCGCTGACCCTGACCGACTTCGTCAATCCGGCGGGCCTGCAGGCCCGCGGTGAAAACCTGTTCCTGGAAACCACCGCCTCCGGCCCGGCGCAGAACGGCAACCCCGGCCTCAACGGCCTGGGCACCGTGGTGCAGGGTGCGCTGGAAGGCAGCAACGTCAACGTGGTGGAAGAACTGGTCTCGATGATCGAAACCCAGCGCGCGTACGAAATGAACGCCAAGGCGATCTCCACCACCGACGCGATGCTCGGCTACCTCAACCAGAACGTCTGATCGGTCGATCCGGGAACCTGCCATGTCGCGTCTTGCTCCTACCCTCCGCCTGCTCGCCGCCGCCGTCATCGTCGCCACCCTGAGTGGCTGCGTGATCGCCGGCGATGTCCGGCCCTACCCGGCCATGGCGCCGGTCGAACCGATCATGCCGCCCTCGGCCCAGGCCACCGCCGGGGCGATCTACGCTGCCGGCCCGGGCCTTCAGCTGTACTCGGACCGGCGCGCCCGCGATGTCGGTGACCTGCTCACGATCACCCTGACCGAGAGCACCACCGCGCAGACCACCGCCAACACCTCCACCTCGAAAGAGTCGGAGCTGAGCATCGGCACGCCGACGATCTTCGGCGCCCCGGTCACGCTGGGCGGCAAGGACATCCTCAGTGCCAGTGCCGCCGGCTCGCGCGATTTCACCGGCAAGGGCACCAGCGCGCAGAGCAACCGCCTGCAGGGCAGCGTGACCGTCACGGTGATCCAGCGCCTGCCCAACGGCAACCTGGTGGTACAGGGTGCCAAGAACCTGCGCTTGAACCGCGGCGATGAGCTGGTGCAGGTGCAGGGCATCGTACGCGCGGCGGACATCTTCCCGGACAACACCATTCCTTCCAGCCGTGTTGCCGATGCCCGCATCGTTTACGGCGGCCGCGGTGCGATCGCCCAATCCAATGCGATGGGCTGGTTGAGCCGCTTCTTCAACTCGGCGCTGGCGCCGTACTGAGCCTGACATGACTTTCTTCCTCTCCCTCATTTGCCGTCAGCGAAGCGCCGAAGCGTGCCCAGAGGCGGCGCGGTCAGATCCGGGCGCGTGGCGACGCCTCGAGCCGACCGGCGCCCTCTGGTCATGGGGCGCGGCGTCGCGCTACACGACACGCGCCATCGTGGCGCTGCTGGCCGTGTTCGCGCTGGCTGCGCCTGCTTCCGCCGAGCGCATCAAGGACCTGGCCCAGGTCGGCGGCGTGCGCGGCAATGCGCTGGTCGGCTACGGCCTGGTGGTTGGCCTGGATGGAAGCGGCGACCGCACCAGCCAGGCCCCCTTCACCGTGCAGAGCCTGAAGAATCTGCTCGGCGAACTCGGCGTGAACGTGCCCGCGAACGTCAACCCGCAGCTGAAGAACGTGGCGGCCGTGGCGATCCATGCCGAACTGCCGCCGTTCGCCAAGCCCGGCCAGCCGATCGACATCACCGTTTCCTCGGTGGGCAACGCGGTCTCGCTGCGCGGCGGCTCGCTGCTGATGGCGCCGCTGCGCGGTGCCGATGGGCAGGTCTATGCGATTGCCCAGGGCAACCTGATCGTGGGTGGCTTCGGCGTGCAGGGCAAGGATGGCTCGCGCGTCTCGGTCAACGTGCCCAGCGTCGGCCGCATTCCGAACGGCGCGACCGTCGAACGTGCCCTGCCGGACGTGTTCAGCGGTGGTGGCGACATCACCCTGAACCTGCACAAGAACGACTTCACCACGGTCTCGCGGATGGTGGCGGCATTGAACAACGCCTTCGGCGAAGGCGCTGCCCGCGCGATCGACGGCGTCACCGTGTCGGTGCAGTCGCCGTCCGATCCCGGCGCACGCATCGGCCTGCTGGCGCGCATCGAGAACCTGGAACTCACCCCTGGCAGCGCGCCGGCCAAGGTAGTGGTCAACTCGCGCACGGGCACCGTGGTGATCGGTTCACAGGTGCGCGTAGGTGCGGCGGCGATCTCGCATGGCTCGCTGACCGTGACCATCAACGAGAACCTCAATGTCAGCCAGCCGGGCGCCTTCAGCGGCGGCCAGACGGCGGTCACGCCCCAGTCGACCATCACCGCGACCAACGATGGCAGCCGCATGTTCAAGTTCAGCGGCGGCACCACGCTGGATGAAATCGTGCACGCGGTGAACGCCGTGGGCGCCGCCCCGGGCGATCTCATCGCCATCCTGGAAGCCCTCAAGCAGGCCGGCGCGCTCAGCGCCGAACTCGAGGTGATCTGACATGCGTATTCAACCGGCCCTGGAACTCAATCCCGCCCAGCCCAACAGCCCCGCCAAGGTCGACAAGGTCGCCCGGCAGCTGGAAGGCCAGTTCGCGCAGATGCTGATCAAGAGCATGCGTGAAGCGAGCTTCGGCGATTCGCTGTTCCCCGGCGAAAACACCATGTTCCGCGAAATGTACGACCAGAAGATCGCCGATGCGATGACCCGCGGCCGTGGCCTGGGGCTGTCGAGCATGATCGCGCGCCAGCTGGGTGGCGCCGAGGGCGAGACGGCCAAGCCGGTCGATACCACGCTCAACCCGGCGGCCGCCCTGCGTGCCTATCAACTCAATGCACCGGCCGCCGCCATGCCGCTGCCGGCCAGCACCGCACCGGCCGCGCCGCGCGAGGTTGACCTGCTGCAGCAGCTCGGCGGTGGTGAGCCGTCGGCCGTGCTGCAGCCGATGGAGCGTGCCCTGGACCTGATTGCCGGCCGTGAAAGCAGCCAGATGCATGAGGCGATCGGCCGCAGCGATCCCTACGCGGCAGTCGCCGATACCGATCCGGCCAGCGCCCACTGGGCCATGGCCGATGACCGCTGGACCGGCGTCAACCGCACTGCGGCCACCGGCCCGAGCGCCGCCGATACCCTGGCGGCCAACACGGCTGCCGCCGAGCTCGGCCCGCACACGCCGGAAGGCTTCGTGGCCAGCATCTGGGGCCATGCCCAGCAGGCCGCACGCGAACTCGGCGTGGATGCCAAGGCGCTGGTCGCCCAGGCCGCGCTGGAAACCGGCTGGGGCCGCAAGCTGGTCCGGCGCAGTGGTGGCGACAGCTCGCACAATCTGTTCGGGATCAAGGCCAACGGCTGGCAGGGCGAACGTGCCACCAGCGGCACCCATGAATACGTCAACGGCGTGCGCCGTAACGAAACGGCGAGTTTCCGCGCCTACAACTCGGTCGGCGAGAGCTTCGCCGACTACGTGCGCCTGCTGAAGACCAGCCCGCGCTACCAGAACGCCCTCCAGGCCGGCAGCAACGTGCGCAGCTTCGCGCAGGGGCTGCAGCGCGCCGGCTACGCCACCGACCCGACCTACGCGGCCAAGATCGCCGCGATCGCCGGCGGCCCGACCATCGAGCGCGCCGTCGCGGCGGTGAGCGATGCCGGCGAGCGCCTGGGCCGCACCTTTGCCAGCACCGCCAGCCCGACCGGGCTGGGTGTCATCCGTCGTTGAGGTAATCCATGTCCAGCGTACTCTCCACCGGCACCAGCGCCCTGCTCGCTTTCCAGCGGGCCCTGGCGACCACCAGCCACAACGTCGCCAACATCAAGACCCCGGGCTACAGCCGGCAGAAGGTGGACTTCGCCACGGCCGACCCGCAGAACTACGGGTACGGCGACGTGGGCAATGGCACCCGCATCACCGACGTCCGCCGGGTGGCGGACCAGCTGGCGATCTCGCGGCTGCTCGATGGCAGCGGTGAACTGGCGCGCCTGAAGCAGCTCTCGACCATGGCCGATCGCGTGGATGCGATGTTCTCCGACACGGCGACCAACGTCGCCGGGGTGTGGTCCAACTTCTTCGATTCGGTCAGCGGGCTGTCCTCCAATGCCTCCGGCAGTGCCGACCGGCAGAACATGCTGGACAGCGGCAAGACCCTGGCCAACCGCTTCCAGCAGCTCAACACCCAGCTCAACAACCTCAATGGCGAGGTCAACAACGGCCTGATCGCCGGCGCCACCGAGATCAACCGGTTGGCCCAGGAGATTGCCCAGCTCAATGGGTCGATCGGCGGCAATGCCGCGACCGCCGCGCCGGATCTGCTCGACCGCCGCGACCAGCTGATCGCCAATCTGGTCGGCTACACCGGCGGCACCGCGGTGATGCAGGACGGCGGGCTGATGAACGTCTACACCGCCGGCGGCCAGGCGCTGGTGGTCGGCACCACGGCCTCCAAGGTCACCACCGTCACCGATCCCTATCAGCCCGAGCGGCTGCAGCTGGCGCTGGAAAGCCAGGGCCAGAAGATCACCATCGAGGGCAAGACGCTCGGTGGCCAGATCGGTGGCCTGCTGGAGTTCCGCGACACCGTGCTGACCCCGGCCCAGGCCGAACTGGGCAAGCTGGCGATCGGCATGGCCAGCAGCTTCAACGACGTCCACCGCCAGGGCGCGGATCTGTACGGCAACATGGGCGGTGACTTCTTCACCATCGGCAACCCACGCATCACCGCCAACAGCGCCAACGTCGGCACCGCCAGCATGAGCGCCAGCTTCGGCGACCTCTCCAAGCTGGACGGCCAGAACATCGTGATGAAGTTCGATGGCACCCAGTGGCAGGCCACCCGCGCCGACACCGGCGCCGCCATCCCGATGACCGGCGCCGGCACCGCAGCCGACCCGCTGGTACTCAACGGCGTAGCGCTGGTCATGAGCGGCACGCCGGCCAAGGACGACCGCTTCCTGCTGCAGCCCACCGCAGGCGTGGCCGGCAGCATGGCCGTGGCGATCACCGATACCTCGCGCATCGCCGCCGCCGCCCCGATCAAGGGCACCGCCGCGATGGCGAACACCGGCACCGGCAAGCTCACCGGGGTCAAGGTGACCGACCCGGACAACGCCGCCCTGCGTAATCCGGCGGCGATCGTGTTCATCAGTGCCACCGAATACACCATCGATGGCGGCCCCCCCAGCACCTACACCGCCGGCCAGACCATCACCGCCAACGGCTGGAGCTTTGTCCTCGACGGCGCGCCCAAGACCGGCGACACCTTCAACATCGGGCCGACCCCGGCCGGTTCCTCGGACAACAGCAATGCCCTGCTGCTGGCCAAGGTCGAGCAGGCCAAGACCTTCAATGCGGGCACGGTCACGCTCAGCGGCGCGCTCGGCGGCCTGACCACCCAGGTCGGCGCGGCCGCACGCTCTGCGGAGTACTCGCTGATGGCGCAACAGGTGATCACCGACCAGGCCCAGGCCGCGCGCGACTCGATCTCCGGCGTGAACCTGGATGAGGAGGCCTCGGACATGCTCCGCCTGCAGCAGGCCTACCAGGCCGCCTCGCAGCTGATCTCCACTGCCGACAACATGTTCCAGACCATCCTCGGAGCCGTCTCGCGATGAACAACCGCATTTCCACCGGGATGATGTTCAATCAGTCGGTGTCCCTGATGCTCGCCTCGCAGGCGAAGATGAACCATCTGGAGCGCCAGATCGCCACCGGCAGCAAGATCGTGTCGGCCAAGGACGATCCGGTCTCGGCCGGCAGCGCGGTCGGCCTGGACCGCACCCTGGCCTCGCTGGACCGCATGCAGCTCAACGCCGGCAACGTGCAGAACCGGCTGGGGCTGCAGGAAAACGCGCTGGCCCAGGTGGGCGACATGATGGGCCGCATCACCGAGTTGACCATCTACGCCAACAACCCGGGCCTGGCCGCCGCCGACAAGCAATCGATGGTCACGGAAATCGAAGCGATCCGCGGCAATCTGCTCGCGGTGGCCAACAGTACCGACGGTACCGGCCGCTATCTCTTCGGTGGTACGGATGACGGCAGCCCGCCCTTCAGCCAGGTGGATGGCCGCATCGTCTACAACGGCGACCAGAACCAGCGCGAGGTGGAGGTTGGCCCGGACACCTACGTGAAGGACGCCCTGCCCGGCAGCGAGATCTTCATGCGCATCGTCACCGGCGACGGGCATGTGGATGGCAAGGCCAGCCCCGGCAATACCGGCAGCGCCGTGCTGACCAACATCACCCGCGACAGCGACGGCAGCTGGAATGGAGAAGGCTTCAGCGTGCGCTTCACTGGCGCCGACAGCTATGACCTACTGGATGCCGGTGGCGCCGTGGTGTCCAGCGGCACGCTCAAGACCGGCGACGACCTGGTGGTCAACGGCGTGCGCCTTCACATCGAAGGTGCGCCCGCCGCGGGCGATATCGTCGAGGTCAGCCCCGCGTCCAGCCGCGACATCTTCGGCACCCTGGATTCGCTGATCGGCGCACTGAAGATGGATACCGGTACCCCCGCCCAGCAGGCAGCCCAGCAGAACCTGCTGCAGAGCGGCCTGCGCGACGTGGCCCGCGCCTCGGAGCGGATGATCGACTCCCGCGCCGCCGGCGGCGCCCAGCTCAAGGCGCTGGACAACGCCTCGGACATGCGGGAATCGAACGTCGTCACGCTCAAGACCACCCTCTCGCAGATGCGCGACCTGGACTACGCCGATGCACTGAGCCAGTACCAGCTGGAGAAGACCGCCCTGCAGGCGGCCCAGACGCTGTTCTCGCAGATGCAGTCGATGTCGCTGTTCAACATGATCCGCTGACCCCCCTGCAACCCGGGTTGGCCTGAAGGCCGCGATGCTTTGAGCATCGCGGCCTTTTTCGTTTTGGGGCGTGAAATCGGGCCGCCTCCGCCTCCCCTGCAGATCCGCGTGAATCTCCGCCTAAAGGTTGTTGACAAAGCGCCGTTATTGATTTGGCAACAGCGAAGCACACAGCCAAAAACAAAAAAACGGCGGCGCTTCGTTCCATTCACCACCGGGATTCCAATAAGGGAGACGACCCATGGCACAGGTAATCAACACCAATACGATGTCGCTCAACGCTCAGCGCAACCTGAGCACCAGCGGCAGCTCGCTCGCTACCACCATCCAGCGCCTGTCGTCGGGCCTGCGCATCAACAGCGCAAAAGACGACGCCGCTGGCCTGGCAATCTCCGAGCGCTTCGGCACCCAGATCCGCGGCACCGATGTCGCGATCCGCAACGCCAATGACGGCATCTCGCTGGCCCAGGTCGCCGAAGGTTCGCTGAGCGAAGTCGGCAACAACCTGCAGCGCATCCGTGAGCTGGCCGTGCAGGCCTCCAATGCCACCAACTCCTCCAGCGACCGTAAAGCGCTGCAGGCCGAAGTGACCCAGCTGGTCAGCGAAATCGACCGCGTCGCCAAGCAGTCCGACTTCAACGGCACCAAGCTGCTCGACGGCAGTTTCACCAGCCAGCTGTTCCAGGTGGGTGCGAACGCAGGGCAGTCGATCGCGATCAACAGCGTGGTCAATGCCAAGGCAGACTCGCTCGGTGCGGCAACCTTCGCCAATGTTTACACCGGTACCAGCCTCGCTGCGAACGACAAGGCCACCGTCGATTCTGTCTATTCTCAGCTGCAGATCGAAGTCACCCCCCCGGGCGGCACTGCCGTCAAGGTCAACATCGGCGACATCACGGTGAAAGCGGGCGAGTCGATCTCCGCGGCGACGGCAGCTGCCATTAACAGCAAGATCGGCGAAACAGGTGTGTTGGCAAAGGTCGATGCAGGTGTGATCAGCCTCAGCTCGGTCAAAGCGGGTCAGACCTTCGAACTCGCTGCAGCCGGTCCGGTATCGACGGTTCCCGGCGCGGTCCCGGTGGCAGCCACCTTCGCAAATGTCGGACTGGCGGACTCCACCGGTGGAGATGGCGGCGGCCTGAACGGCGCAACCGCCAGCTTCGTCAAGGATTTGAATGTGAACACGGCCGAAGGCGCCCAGCAGGCCCTGGAAATCGTTGACAAGGCGCTGGAATCCGTCAACAGCGTCCGCGCCGACCTCGGCGCGATCCAGAACCGATTCACCTCGGTGGTGGCCAACCTGCAGACCTCCTCGGAGAACCTGTCGGCCTCGCGGAGCCGGATCCGCGACACCGATTTCGCCAAGGAAACCGCGGAACTGACCCGTACCCAGATCCTGCAGCAGGCCGGCACCGCCATGCTGGCCCAGGCCAACCAGGTTCCCCAGAACGTGCTCAGCCTGTTGCAGCGCTGACATGCGACGCCCCTGAAGCACGTCAGGGGCGGCTAACCCAACTCACGTGCAACTGCTCAAGGACCCTTCCTCATGGCACAAGTCATCAACACCAACACGATGTCGTTGAATGCTCAGCGTAACCTGAGCACCAGCGGCAGCTCCCTGGCCACCACCATCCAGCGCCTGTCGTCGGGTTCGCGCATCAACAGCGCCAAGGACGACGCCGCTGGTCTGGCGATCTCCGAGCGTTTCGGCACGCAGATCCGCGGCACTGATGTGGC